>CANDVA010000007.1 GCA_947389015.1 uncultured Clostridia bacterium
TTCATTATAATTCTATTACATGGATTGTGTCAAGTTTTATTATACAACATCATTGGCAGTGAGCTTACTTGCGTTCTCGAATAAGCGTGAATCTGTGCCGCTTTTGCTTCGCTGTAATTGTAGTGATTAGACTTGCACCAACTTTGGTATTTGGCTTTAAAAGCCGATGGGCAGAGCTTGGAATTCGCATTAAGATGTGGGAATTGCAGCACGAAATCGATCCACTTTTCATGCCCGTCGGTTTCCCTGTGAGGAGATGAAAAAAATGTGTTTGCGTTCGGGAAACACGAATCAAGCAGAGCTATCAGATTATACTTCTGCATGATAAGTATTTATTACTGCCTGTTGAGAACCTTGAGCGTTTTGCGCGTACCCTTGGAGAGTATGTACTCACGAAGTTGAGTCCATTTATCAAGGGCGTAATTTGCGATCTTAAACGCGTCCTTTTTATCGGTCTTAACTTTTCTAACACGGTTTGTACCGTAGTCGTCAATTAGTAAAGGGGTGTCTACGGAAACAAATATTTCCGCGTTGTGGGGGGCGTTGGCGATTGGATCATAATATGTGCTAGTGTACCCCCATAACAACTTTCGTTTCGCACGATAATGCCAAAGGGCTGCACAATCGCAACTATACTTTTGCCTTTGGATACATCAATACCTATTGCGTTCATAAATATAATCTCCTATTATAGAATTTGTGATCGAGTAATTCCACACTTTACTCATTACCTATTCTGTTTACCGAGTGATACGAGCGCTTATGATTGGCTTTACCTGAAAAATCGAACGCTGTAATGAAAGCATGGATGACAGTCTTTCAAACGGGTGTGGCGTCCTAAAGAGGAAATCGTCAGTCCAATTATTGCTTCCATTATAGTCCAAGTATCAAAGTTCGTGTAAACCATGGTTGGCTTGCCGTGGGTTTATCCGATAAAGATATTATAGAAGGAGAATAATGTCATGAGGGAAACTAGAAAACTTACTATGAAAACAAATTTTGAAGGGCTTATCCGTTTGCTTGCGGATGGACTTTACAGCACTTCTGATATTTTTGTCCGGGAATTAGTCCAAAATGGACACGACAGCATTGTGCGTCGTGAAGCTTTGAAGGAAACCTTTTATCAAGGGGAAATTTCCATCACCTATGACAGTTCAGAAAAAAGCATTACCTTTACTGACAATGGAATCGGGATGGATGCGTCAGATATTGAAAACTTCTTATCTGTTATTGGTTCTACTGGCACTGGTATATCCAAAGGGGAACTGGATGATATTTTTTCCGAGGAACTGATTGGTCAGTTTGGAATTGGGATGCTGTCCTCTTTTCTTGTGGCAAACAAGGTGTGTGTTCAGACCCATAAGGTCAACTCGGATACAGCGTACCAGTGGGTTAATTATGGTTCAACTGAGTGTGAGCTTTCTTTGATTGACAGAAAAGAGGTCGGCACCGCTGTCACGGTATTTGTGCGCCCAGATTTCACATATTTATTAGATCGGCATAAACTGGAAGAAATCATTTGCCGCTACTGCGACTTCATCTCAGTTCCTATCAAAATAAATGGCGCTGGTCCTGTTAATGCAATTTTCGCTCCCTGGGATAAGGAATATCAGACTGCAGAGCAGGAAATTGATGCCTATAGCACATTTGTCAACCGGCGTTTCCCTGATATGTCTATGGATGTATTCCCTATCAACATCAGCAAACAGGCAGAGGGAAAGTTCTATCGGGCACAGGGGGTTCTGTATATTTCTAATCAGCATTTGGCCGGTCTGAATTCTACCGGCACGCTGGACATCTTTGTGCGGAAAATGCTTGTCAAGGAAGGTGATACCTCTTTGCTTCCTACATGGGCAAAATTTGTGCGCGGTGTTGTGGACAGCCCTGACTTGAGTCCTACTGCCGGACGTGACAATATCAACCAGGAGAACATGGCGTTCAAAGTTATCCAGGCTGAATTGGGTGCAAAGATTATTGAACGGCTGGAATACCTTGCAGTAAACCGTCCAGATAAGTTTTCCTATATTAACCAGTGGCATCATGACCATCTTAAAGGCATGGCTATGGTTAATGAAGACTTTTTTGGCCAGGTTGCAGATCTTTTGCTTTTTGAGACAAACCAGGGAGATGTATCACTACAGCGGTATATCCCCATGAACCCCATGATAGAAGGCAGGAATCCTATCTACTACTTTTCCCATTATGACAGCGCGGCACAGTATTACCGCATGGCAAACGAAAAGGGGCTTGTTGTCATCAACGCAGGACGCAATTATGATGAAGAGATTCTGGAAAAATACGGGGAGCACCATCCGGAAGTTATGCTGGAAAAACTCAATGTATTGGATAAAGGGATTTTTTTTGAGGAGCTTTCAGCTGAAAACCGACTGCCGTTCCGCCGTTTGGAGGAACGGATGAGTTACCATCTTAACCATGACCTGGGGTTAAATATCGTGCTTAACACGAAACTTTATGACCCGAAAGCCGTCCCAGCCGTCATTATTGAAACAGAAGTCTCCAAGACAGACAGGGAACTGCAGGATCTTTTGAACATGCCTTCTTTACGTATGAGTTTTGGTGATGCATTCCGCAGCATACAGGAACGTATTCATAATCGTCCTATGCAGTTGGCTTTGAATGGACGGAACACCCTTATCCAGCTTCTTTCAAAGGCAAATCTGGATTCTATCGTGACTGCTACTGTGATGACGCTGCTTTACAATAATGCCTTGATTTATTCCCACCGGTTGGACGAACGCAATATGAGTATTGTACATGACAATGTTGCCCAGATCATGACGATGCTTATAGAAGCACAACATGAGAACCTTGCCTTGCGCGATGAGCTCCTGAAACTGAGAAAAGACATGCAAGTAATAAACGCCAGCAGCATGGTCAACGGCAGTAAACATATCCTTATGTTTATGATCACACCTTTTGCTGATGAGTATAAATCTGTAGAGTTAGCTGTTCGCCGGGTCTTTGAACGGGCACCGTTTTGTTTTGAGGTCTGCTTGGCCAGGGATAAATACAGTGCAGACACTTTGGTTGAGAATGTTAAATCGCATATTGCCTCTGCACAGTGTTTTATAGCGGAAATCAGTGACTTGAATCCCAACGTCATGATGGAAGTTGGCGGAATCTTAATGAGCGAGGATAAACGACCTGTTTTCGTACTTTGGGATACGCATTCCACGCTAAGAAAACCCGCTGACTTTGGGGATTGGCTTACCTTTTCTTACAGCGGCAGGACTGCTTCACCAGACGAACTAGTAAATGAGATTACCAGCCATCTTATTGAAGGAGGTCGGATTAAGAATGCTCGTATTGAAGAACTTATGCACTGTAGGAAAGAACTCTTTCTGTCGCATACACTGCTGTCAAGTCTGCCGGAAATACAATTGAATGACTCTCAGAGAGCCAACATCTGCAATAAGTTTAAGACTGTTGACAGCTATGTGTCCGCAAAGGAGGATGTACTTTCTACACTCGGTGTCAATATGCACATTTTGCTGGGACTCCAGGATGAGTTGAAAAAAGTAATGGAGGAGTGCCGCCGGTATGAGGGGTGATGCAGAACGATGGAATCGGTTGGATGAGGCGGAGGCGCGAAGGCGGAAACAAAAGAGCGTAGATGAACTGCATAACGACGGATATCAGTTATCCTGCCAATGTCGTTATGGACAGGCCGCAACTCTTTTTTCTCAGGCGGCATCATTGGCAAGGCAGAAAGGGGATTTGCCAGCGCAATGTGAGAATCTCTATTGGGAAGGCCACTGCTATCAACAAGATGATCAATTAAAAAAGTCCCTGGCCTGTTTTTTAAAGGCAGAGCAGCTTAAAGGTCTGGATGCCGTCACCCAGTTCTACAATCTTATGGATTTGTTTAATGTTTCCATGAGCTTACATTTGCCACAGGTAGAAATCCAATCCATTTTGGATAGGCTTGGCCCTTATAAAGACACACGGCAGATCGGTGGCTCCAAGAGCATGGTGCTGAACGCTGAATATTCTTTCCTTTCATCCTGTGATAAGGCTGCGGAGGCGCTGGCAAAAGCCCAGGAGGCATTTGCTTCCCGGATAGATAAGCCACCTAGCTATAATGACAACGTTTATTTCAGAGATTTAGTGACAGCTTATCGCCTGAATGGGCAGATTCCTGACGCATGGGCTGTCCTGCGCCGCTGGCGAAGAGAAGGAAGCACTAAATTCGCTGATACAAAGCGCAAGCAACTTATGGCAGAACTCGAGTTATATTATTGTGAGGATAAGCTTGATGACGCATGGGATACACTCCAGCACATCAAAGCGGAAGAACAATACCTGGGCAGGGCAGGGATGTATGTCGACACATTGGAATGGGAGATTTTAATTGGGACGAAGACAGACCGTATGGAACAGGTTAAACCTGCACTGGGTATTTTTTTCAAAAAGTACCGCAATTCAGAAGACCTCGCTGACCGTTATATGTGCTATAAAGCGTTTGCACGTTACTGCTGTGCTTCTTGCCGTATTGTACCACCGGGAAACCGTGGGCGGATGGAACGGCACGCAGAGTTCTGGCTGAAAAAAGCTGAGCAAATGGCAGAGCATTTAGATGGACTGATGCATGTTACTTTTCGAACAAAAGAGATTAAAAAAATCCAGAAAGGCTTTAATAGATCACCTACCGAAATCTGAACTTCCAAAGTGCGAACAACGATTGTAACCTTGACATAATCCATTTCCCCATGCGATTTTACGGTTGCTCCATCTGGATTTCAAAATAGACACCAAATCCATAACAGCTTAAAATCGGATAATAAACATAAAAAATGGCGGAATCCAAACCCATAGAGTCCCATTTGAGATGTCGAAAATCCACATAATAGAGATGAGCAAAACGCAAATTCCTTAAAGTGTTAACGCCTTATATGGCTTGTTTTATGCGGTGCACCGCTAAATATTGTGTTGCTGCATTCGCGAAACCGAGTTTTGCACATCTCTATCCACATAATATAAAGGAGTGTTAAGATAGTGCCTATTTTTAGCGTGACATATTACATATCCATGGATGCCAACACTTCAAAATCTCCGCGAGTCTCCAAATCTATTTGTCCAACGCAAAGAGTTCGAATTGTTCTAACAGCAATTTGATTTTGCCTCGCGAAATACTTTCAAAACAACGTGGGGTGTAACGCGGATCTTGGCGAAAATCTTTTTGGTAACAATGTCACAAACTAAATCTTGCGAGAAACAGGATTCACGATACACAGATATTTTCGACACGAAAATGGATTCGAACATCCCCCCCCTATAAAATTTTTGGGTTGTTTTTGTTTAAGTCGCACAAAAGGCTTATGAATTGCTTTTCTCAATCAAGAAGTGAATCATGGACTTTTTTTGTTACGCAGGGTTGTTACCAAAAAGATGTAGGCGGGATTCGAACCTTTTTCGCAACAAAATTTTTGCTGTTGAAATTCGTGCACGGGTTGTCGCAAGCGACAACACTAGCACATATTATTAATATACAAACATGGGCGCCTGTAAGTTGCTTTCCTATTTATGGAAAGCGATTTACGGGCGCCCTTTTTTGTTTTCCGGCGTAATTCGGAAATATAATCGCTCATCAAGCCGTTACGGGCTTGAAATAAAATACGGAGGTAACACAATGCGCAACGAAAGCAAGCAGACCAAACCCGACTGCCCGCTGATCGGGCAAAATGGCAACATCTATAACCTCGTCGGGATCGCGGCAAAAACCTTGAAAAGAAACGGCTTATCAGCCGAAGCGACCAAGATGTCGACAAGGGTCTTCAGCAGCGGCAGCTACGATGAGGCGCTGGGTATCATCGGCGAATACGTCAACATTACTTCGGTCGATGAACCCAATGAGGATACAGCGTCTTGGATAAAGGCTCTGCCTGTTTGGTCGGAGTTTGCCTCAACCGTTAAACAGGAGTTCAACTCGGAATTCACGTCCGAAATATAACGTCCGTTTTTGTCCAGCTTGACATGCCGTATTACAATAGCGGCTGCATCCAAAGCTATTCGGTTGAACACCGATGTGACGATAGAACGTTCGTTGCCGCGGCTAAACCTTGGTCGGTCGGGTCGGTACATATAACCCGCTCCGACATTTCCTCGGTATGTGGGGTCTTTGTTTCGGAAAGCGTCCCACGCTCACCTTAAGCGGTCGCCGAAATTAGAGTTCACGTTTTGTTTCACCTACCTTTTTGGGGGCTCGTACATGTCCATTCTCAACGCATTTTTTACCCAATCTTTCCCATTGTTTATTGGGTCTTTCACGAAATAATCGATTAGGGTTTTTGCGTATACGTTTTTCCACGTTTTGTCTACTTCTGCCAGATACGCCCTTCCTCTTTTATTGTATTCTCCGTTTGGAGACACGAGGTTTCCGCTGTATTTTTTGTTAATATTTTGCAGCCGAGAATTCATTTCATCGGAAGCCGAGTTGTAGGCTTTTGTCCAGTTTTTTTGTAATTCTTTTCAAAGGTCTTCACTGCCTTTTTTCCCTCTCGTGTAAAAGTTCCATCTGATTTTTTGTACCTTTGTTTACCGGCAGTGGTTAAAGTTCCGTCTTTGTTCTGAAATCTCCGAACGCCCCACTTCTGACCGATGATGCCGTGATGATAAAGTTCTTGCATTTTAAGCTCTCCTCTCATTACCAAACTAAAAAGGGGTGTTTTTTTACAGCCCCTTTTCATAAATAGATATGTGATTTCTGTGCATCAAGATATAAGTTCGCTTACTTTTAATTTTTCCAAGCTTTTTACATACATCCTTGCGTCTTTAAGAACCTCTTTGGTTATGGTCGTTGTTGATGTGATTTCCATTTTGTCAGGGTTAATCACAATCATAGCGGTTTTTGAAGTTCCACTCAAACGGTCGCTCAAATCCGGCAAAACATCGTAACCCTGCTGTCGAAATTCTTTATATAGCGATTTTGCGTCATTTGAAAATTGGGGGTCTGCCAGTATTCCGCTAATACCGTATGCCAGTATTTGACCTTCCTTACCTTTGGGATTAGCCAGTGCTCCCTTAACGTTTTCTATGGTTACGTCCTTACCCACCTCTCCAGAAACAATTCTTGAATAAGGAGACTCGTTAAACTTTTTAATACGCTTTTCGTCTGACAATAAGAACTTAGCTATTTCTTCGGCAAAAGATTTATCGGACGGCATTTTCAAGTTTTGTTTTACCGTGATGTGCTGCACTGCTTCCGCTGATAGCTTCAGCAATTTATTTAACGGCGTAGGACCCATATACTTTATATATCGTGAAGCGTCGTCTTTCCCATAGCTCACATATGTAGCTCCGGAAATATTCACATCTTGTGTTGATTTTCCCACCCTATTAAACGTAAAGCCAACGGGAACGGTTTTTGAGCCATCAGCATTTACTTTTATTTGTTTTCCTGAATCCTCGTAATATCGTTTTTTCCCAGCAGATGTGAGAGAGCCGTCCTTGCGTCGAAAGCGTCTAATACCCCACCTTTGTCCAAGAATTCCATGATGATATAATTCATTGTTTATCATCGGTCACGCTCCTTTCCAAAAATCAAGTCATTAAAGTCGGGTTCTGCATCGAAAATTATTTACATTGTGTAAAAAATGCTTGACAATGCAAGAAAAGTATGGTATAATTTAGCAAAGGAGATGAGCTTAATGAACGCTCCAACACCCTATGCGTCAACTAACGATGAATGGGAAGAATTTTTCGACGAAGTGCCTAAAATTGCCCAGTCACTTTTAAACGGGGCTAAATCATCAATTCAAATCATAGAAACAATACTAAACAATGCTCCGCAGTTTTTAAAAATCCTTAAAAAGACTGTACCGGAAGTAACTTTGCAAGCCGTTTTAACAGACGAGTAAAAGAAACAGATTGCTAACGAGGCATTAAAGCTAATGCACAAGAAAGACGGATCCATACTTGCTGTGCTTATCAACCCTAAAAACAAACAAATTGTTACTCAAGTCCCATTGAAATATATCGAAAATCCGCCGAAAGAGCTTAACAACGAGATGGTGAATTTTGCTATTCAAATGCAATTAGCGCAAATCGCTGAACAAATCCAAGAGGTTCAAATATGTGTTGAAGAAATCCTACAAGGACAGGAACTTGACCGCTTAGCGTTAGCATATAGCTGTCAACAAAAATTCCTTCAGGCTCAAAAAATAAGAAATCTCGAATTAAAAAAGCAAGCTCTTCTGCAAATCGCCTTTTCAGCCGAAGATAGCAGAAATGCTCTTATGCAGAGTCAAACAGCTAATTTGGAATTTATAAAAAATCAGCCGAAAGATTTTTGGGGAAAAATGCTCAAAGGAGCTAAACCCGAAAAAATCGACACTAAAATGTCTCAAATTCGAGAAAGCCTAATTGCGATAAATTTAGTTTCAATGACCGAAGCTTTAGCATATCAGGAAATGGGAGAATATGAGTCTGCCAGACAAAGCCTTATTTATTATTCGGAATATCTAAACCAATCTTACTTATCCACAGAGAACTTCGTAGAACGCTTGGATTCTATTGATCCATCTCCAGATAACTATTGGTCAGAAACATTACCAAATATAAATGAAAGCATCCTAGCTTTACCGTGCGCTGATGAGGGGCTGACGTTAAATGTTTAGCAAAAGGAAATGCGAAAAATGCGGAAAAATATTTCCAAAAGGTTATTCTGAACCGCTATGCGAAAATTGCAAAGGAAAACGGGCCGCAGGCATCAAAAAAGTTGGCGTTGCAATCGCAGGGCTGGCAGTGGCTGGCAGCGGCGTTGCTCTCGCCGTGATTAAGGGCGTTTTGAAAAAATAATGTCTAATCAAACGCCTCACGATTTAACTTGAATGCGATAAATGCATCCATCATAGAGGCAACGTGGTCGATTTTCGCTTCATATCGCTTTTTTAACAGCTTTCTGTTGCCGTTTGTGTCTTCCATAACAATGCAGTTACCCATAGCAAAAGACATAATGTCCTCGTCAAAGAGCAGCATTCGTTCCTCGGATAATTTTTTCAATTCTCCAAGTGGAACAGACTCGGTTTTTGCACCCTGTATGACCTTTTCAACCCCGAAAGGACCGTTTTCGGCTATCCAACGCTCTACAAATTCTCTGGCGTTGTACGGGTCATATCCAAAAGACCGAACGTCATATCCACATGAAACGATGTGGTTGTCCAAGTCCTCATACACCTGCATCATATCAAGGACCTCACCATCGAAGACAATCAAACTGCCCTCCGCCATAAACGTGTCATATTTTGCGCGCATTGCGGTTGGCAATTTCATCAGAGTTAAACTGGAAATATAATTTCGCGTTTTTATTCCGAAATAACCGTTACTAAGCGGAAATAGGAACAGAAAAGAACAGAAATCGTCTCCTTGAGACAAGTCGCCGCCAAGTGAACAGGGCATTTGCCAAAAGTCACGTTTTCGGTGAACCAGCGTTTCTTCATACGTAAAGTAATATGTGTAGCCTTCCATAGGAAGTCCGAAACGCTTAGCCAGAATATCATTTCTTGCGGCGGGGGACCTCTCCGCTCTTTCGACATCTAGCTGATACGTTTCATAAGAAACGGTTTTACCGAGATTTGGGTTGGCTTTAATCCACATTTCGGGATAAGCCACCTCATCAATCGAGTCAAGCTTATACCAAAATATCGAAACATGCGGATTTATGTATTCTCCGTTAAGTATGTGCATCAGCTCCATTTTAATGGAGTCTCCGATGCCGTTACGAACTGTTCCCTCGGAACTTACCGCAATAATGATGTAGTCCTTGTTCTTCGACGCGCCCTGTTCTAATGTTCCGATTACGTCTTCCCGAATATCTCCCGAAAGCCATTCGTCAACGGTGTTAATTCGGCTGTTTAAACCTTGAAGCTTGTCAATGCTCATCGGTCGAATTTCAAGCAGCGAGCCTGTCAAAAAGTTCTCGATGCCCTTTTTTGTTGAAGCTAACTTTATGCGACCCGCTTTGGAACCCGTTGTATTTTGCAACGATCCATCTGTCAAAAATTGAAACAGCGGTCCTCTCGCCCTTGTTATAGCGGTTCGTATCGGAGAAAAAAATTCCTCCGCTTGTCTCATTGTCGGAGCGGTAGTTACTTGGTGTGTTGTTGAGGTATCGACATTCAGATAGTAATTCTGAACGCCCGAAATATACATAGACTTAGCAGCACCTCTTGAAACTATTAGGTATTGCTTGTTTATCAGCCACTTCTTTATTGTTTTAGTAACATACCGTCCGCCGTGTCCGTTTGGATTTGGTTTATAAACGCTTCGTTCAATAAAGTAATACCAACCGAAAAGCTGTTCTCCCCAAAGCTTAAAGCTGTCCAGCAAATGTAAATCCGAGCCGTCCGTTAGTGTCATTTCGGATTCGCAGAAGCGTATCCACCCTTCGACGGTTTCATCATCGTAATAAATTCCGGGGTTAGCAATCAAATCGTCTATGCGGTTCATCTCCATAGAGATTTCCTTGCATACGGGAATGTCGCCCCGAAGCACGGCGTCTCGAAACGCGCCGTAATACCTCGGAACGGCCGTGTTCGATAAACCCATAGTTCAGTCCTTTCGTTTAGTCTACATCATTACTTTTTGACGAGCTGCTTGATAGCAAGGGCGATAGTTAAAGCCGATCCCGTTGCGGCAAGAACGTCTCCCGCAATGGTTAGTGTTTTATTAACTGCTTTTTGCCCTTTTGTAACAGTGGAAATATCAGGAGCGAACAGACTGTTGTACTGTCGCTCAAGAAGTTCGCGGTTTATTCTGTCACGCATTTCTTTGTCGGTCATGTTTTGTAAATTGAGTTTGTCCTTTTTCACTCCATTACGAATGGTTTCGTCACTCATCTGTTTGGCGGTTCGGACAACTTTTGCAGACTCATCGACAATATCTTTTGCAAACTTTGTCCTTGAGTTTTCAGCAAGAGCCCTTCGGTATGCTTTTTCCAGACCCGCATTTTTGACGTATTGCTGTTTTTCGGCATCAGTTTTCTCAGCCGCTCCCTCGGAATATCTCTTTCTTCCTGCCGGTGTAAGCGAACCGTCCTTATTTTGAAATCTCCGAACGCCCCACTTCTGACCGAGGATACCATGGTGTTTAAGTCCGTTGCTCATTGTTGTTGCTCTCCTCTTTGTCGCTTGATGATGTATCTTTGAGACCTGTTATAGCGGTAATTCGCCACTCCAATTCCTTAATGGTTCTGTCCATTGCCTCTAAAACCGCCGAACCTAGAGGTGGGTCAAACAGCAGTTTCACTCTAAGATGAACATACGATTTCACAAGATTTAGCCGAGGGTCATCGCCCATAAATTCCGTCCAATCTGCAAATCGGTCTTCAATAAAAAAGCCGTTATCGGGTCTCACACCGAGTTGATGCAGCGTCGCTAAAACAGTGTTGATGTGCATTACTAAATCGATGTCAAACTGCTCATAATCCTCAGCGATACCGAGAAGCTTCTTTATTGATGTCAATATGCTTTCGCTTCCCATAGTTTGCCTCCTTTTAATGTTTCCACGGGCAGGTGTCGTTCGGTTTTCGCACGATCGGCTCGTTCCTTTTAGCCAAGTCGGCATCTCCATAATGTATCGCGTTCCGTAAATCGATGACAGAAGTTATTACTCAGTGTTGTGAAATGCGGTGTTCTTTCCATCAACGAATACCCAAGAAACCATCTGTATGCGATGTTTAAGCTAATTTCCTCAGCTGTTCTCCGTAACGATGATATGCCATACAAATGTTGTATTATTGCCGCCTTAAACAGCACAACAGGATCTGTACTTGGTCTGCCGTTGTTTTGACAGTACAAGTCCTCTACTATCTCATATATTTTTGTAAAATCCACAGCAGCATCTATTTTCCGCAGTAAATGATCTTTCGGCACTAGATCTTCTATACACACTATTTCACTTTGAACTCGGTTTTCGTTACTTTTCGTCAACACTTTCATCACCCTACTATATTATACCACATTAAATAGAAAAAGCCCAGCTTTTACTGGATTTTTTCTACAGTCTGAAAGGAGAACCACCTTAGTGGCTCTCCTTTGTTTGTTTTTTACTTCGGAAAAGCCGTGTTCGGCGTGATTGTTCCGAGAATGTAAAAGATGTACCGTCCACGGTTTATGCCGTGGGTATTTACTTTTTTGGGCAGCGGTTAGTTTGCGCTAACTAGACAGGAGAGAACAAATGTGCTATAATATATTATAATATGTATAGGCTGATCAAGCGAGGAGGGAAATTTTATGGCAAAGGGCGATAATAAGGCGAGAATACTTTACGTATACAGACTGCTGCTGCAAGAAACGGACAAGGAACACGATATAACCGTTCGGCAGATAATAGAGCGACTAGAGGGGATGGTATATCTGCTCATAGAAAAACGGTCATCTCTGATATCGAGCAGTTAAGGGAGTTCGGTGTGGATATTGTCGGGGTGCGTAGCGTTCAAAACAGATACTATTTAAATAACGGCTTGTTCTCCTTGTCCAAGTTGAAACTGTTGGTTGACGCGGTGGAGTGCTCACAGTTCATATTTTTCACCTTTATTTTTTGTAAAAAATCTTATTGACAAGTTTTGAAAAATGATATATAATGAATAAAGGTTAACAAAAATATTGATTTGATTGCTGCGAAAAAGGTGATGTTATGCAGATGAATCTTGAATTTGGAGCTTATCTTTGTGAAAAGAGAAAAAACAGAGGACTGATGATAGACGCTGCAATACGTTCGGGTTTTACAAACGTTTATATGTGCGATCTTGAAAATTGTAAATAAAACATTTGTTCGGATGATGGCAAGCCCGGGTTGCGATGTTGTATTGACCTACGTGAAAAGCAAAATCGCTACAGAAGTGCAAGTTGGATTATGACAATTACAAGGAGGGAAACTGATGAAAGCTAACAAAATGTGGCTCTTTTCGGATGTATTAGAAAAGAATAAGCGCGTTTTTAAAGTCCCGGTATATCAAAGGAACTATGATTGGACAAATATTCAATGTGAAAAACTATATCAAGATATTATGCTTGCCAGCAAGAGAGACTGTCAGCATTTTATGGGAACTGTAGTCTATATTGACGACGTTAACGGTGGGAGCGGCCTTACTGAAGTTTTGATAATTGACGGTCAACAGCGCATTACAACAATGTACATTCTGTTGAAGGCACTGTACGATGCTGCCAAAGGTATTTCTGTTCGCATAGAAAGCGAAATCGTAGATGTTATGTTCAACAGAAACTGTGATGAAATACACAAAGTTAAGTTAAAGCCGGTTAAAACCGATAATGAGCAGCTTATGTTGCTCATCAAAGGTAAAGTAGACGAAATGGACAGAAACTCTAACGTTTACAAAAACTATATTACATTCAAATATATGATACAGGCAAGTCTTGACGAGGGTGCAGATTTAAGTGAAATTCTTGCCGGAGTCAAAAAACTGGAAGTAGTTGAAATCATCTTAGACAAGCTGCAGGGAGATGAACCACAGAAAATTTTTGAATCAATCAATTCCACTGGGTTAGAACTCAGCCTAGCCGACTTGATCCGCAACTACCTCCTTATGGATGATGATAAGCAGGATGACTTTTATGAAGAGTATTGGTTGGAAATCGAGAAAAACGTTGGATACCGCAATTTAGGCGATTTTGTTATAAACTTCTTGAATTCTCGGGTGACCAAGTCCGTAAACAGTAAGAATGCGTATCGTATATTTAAGGAGCATTGTGAGGATGAGAGTCTCAGTCATGAAGATATTTTGATAAAACTGAAAAGAACCTCAAAATACTATGGCGCTTTTATTGGAGAAAGTAATCACTATAATAACAAGATCTCTAAATATCTAAATTCACTGTGTGCCATTAAGCAAACAACAGTGATACCGTTCTTGTTTAGAATTTTTGACGATTACGAAGACGGTCATATAATTGAAGAAACTCTGTGCAAGGTTCTTGATTATTTGCTGACCTATTTCGTTAGGATCACTGCTTGCGAAATCAATAAGAATCTGTCTAAGTTCATGCGTTCTATGTATGACAGAGTGTATGATGGTACATACGATCATTATTATGAAAGATTTGTTGCTTTTCTTAATGGTTTAAGAGCCAATGATCGTATGCCGACAGATGAGGAATTTGTCCATGCTCTTACGTACAAGCCTCTTTACACCAAGCCGATATGCAAATTTGTGCTTTCCGTGATTGAAAACTCCACTAAGGAACATATTGATGTTAGCGATTTAACGATTGAACACATCCTTCCGCAGAAAGAGAATTCGGCTGTATGGAAAAAGGAAGTGGGCGATGAATACATCCGCATATACGGAAGTTATCTGCATACTCTCGGAAACCTTACAATTACAGGACATAACAGCGAACTGGGCACAAAGCCCTTTAATGACAAAAAGAAAATAATCAGGGAGAATTCAAAAGCCAATATTCTCAACAAAGAAGTTTTGTCAGCGGATAGATGGAATGAGAACGCTATTCTAAAGCGCGCAAAGGTCCTTTCCAAGAAGCTTATTGAAGCATTTGCATATGTTGATATGCATTCTGCCGTTCCTGAAACATCCGGCTTGAGTTTTGGAGTTAACAGCGATACCGACTTTACTGACACAAAACCGGACGGATTTATGTTTATTGGCGAATACATCAAGGTGAGTAACTGGGCGGATCTGCTGACAAAATTTATATCTACCGCGTATGACTTGAACTCCGATGTGTTCGCAGAACTTGCCCAAAAGGATTATTCTATTCCAAATGCATCGAGGGTATACATTACCAACGATGAAAGGGGGTTGCGCAAAGGAAAGCAAATCGAGAACAGCGGAATTTACTTTGAAAGTAATTTGTCTGCCAATAACATTATCTCTTTTATTAAGAATCTATTGCTAAAATTACAGTTTGATACTGATGATTTTAGTTTTTCGTTAGCAGAGATGCCTTTTAGCACTACCGACGAACTTACCTGGGAAACCGGCGCTGTGGCAAAACTGTTTTATAATTTTATGGACACCTTGATCGCTGATGGAAAAATCACATCAGCTGAAATTGAAAAACTTAAAACAAAGGAATATACAAAGACAGTTTTTCCTGTTACACACTATCCTGCATTGGCTAATAGCGTGGATGATAACAAGGGTAATTCTTCGCATAGAAGATATCGCACTAAGGCACTCAAGTTTGGGGGAGAACCACTCTTTGTATGCACACAGTTTTTTGACTCGGAAAGAGAGTCTGTAATTGAGTGGTATAAGAGCCACTTGGACTAATAATTGAATACGAAAACGCTCCTTACTGCCTGCGCGGTGGTAAGGAGTTTTTTTATACCTATATACTCCTTAATATGCATACGGTATCGTTACGAGGGGGATATTCAAAATACGTCCTGTGGGGATGCATAGTTGGGGAGTTCGTTATGTTCTGTCACAATTAGCATGACAACCAAACCGAGTATGAGCGTGGTAAATTTTTTCTCTAAAATACCCGAAAAAATCCGCGGCTTTTCCCCCGCCGGAAACGGTTACGACGATAGTCTGGGAAACGGCGAGCATCACTGATATGCTAAGCTGCATGGTATAATTGAATATAGCCTGCCACGGCGAAAAGTTAGATATAAAATAAAGGTAAGCATTGCGGGAACAGACAGCGCGGGAACGCACAGCCGCAGCGTAACGGCCAAACCGAAAAGCTTCATTACGGTAAACGTATAAAAGCATACCCACAACAGATATGACGCAAGAAGAATAACGATAGTTTTTACTTGGCTTTGTATTTTCATGCAGGAGGACATCATGGCAAGCGTTCCGACCAATACGACCAGTGCTCTTGCCGTATAATAAGCGATATCGTTTTCAAAAGTCGTCATTGTACGTGCCTCCGTTCAGTTCGTAGTCTATATATTTTTCCTTGCTTCGGCATATTTTCTTGTAACCAGCAGAATCGTTCCGTCGGATATGAAAAAGCCCACGGTGTTTACGGTTCGTATATGCTCCATATTGACAAGATAGCTTGCTGAACTCTTTACAAAAGAACCTTTTCAATGTACTCCGCTATCATGCTGTCAAACGTTCCCCGGAAATAAACGCTTTCAAAGGTATCCCCTCCTACAAAACGATATATCATGCGATGATTGTAGTATTAAATATAAATAATATCCTCGGCGCAGACCGAGGTTGTTCCCGAGGCGCACTTTATAACAAAACGCTGCCGCGGCTTTCTTATATGGGAAAAGCAGTCCGAAAGCTCTGCTGTGATTTTTTCCTTTTTTGCAGGCTTTATAAGGTAGGATAACGCTTTTACCGAGTAGGACTCCAGAGCGTAATCCTTTGAGGTAGTGAGGAAGATTATATACGCCTCGGGATTTTTCCGTCTTAGGGCTTGTACCAGTTCAATGCCGTTCATATCGGGCATGATTATATCCAGTATGTAAATATCCGAGGCGTTTTCCTCCTGCTCGAGAATACACTTTCCTGAGGAAAAGGAGCTGATTTTTGCGGGTATGTTATTTGATCCGGCATAGTCGTTGCTCATATCGTATATTTTTTCAAGCTCGGCGCATTTGTCGTCACAGACGGAAATACGGTACATCGGCAGATACCTCCGTAAAAAAGCAATTATTTATTATACTACTTTTATCGATATATTGCAAATGGGGCATATGTCAAATAAGTGATTTTTCCGTCATTTAAGTGATATATCTTGACAAAACCGCCTTATTTATGATATACAAATAATATACTGATATGCCTCCTGTCAAGCGGACAGAGTAAAAAAACAAAAGCAAAGGGATGGTGCGACTATGTTAAACCTCATATATATTAGGCTTAGTCTACCCTTTCGGGAATAACAACAGCCCGCCGCTCCGCAGTGAAACTCAACGGTGGACTTTGCTGTATTAAAATACAGAAAGGATGTATCATATGAATAAGATTATTAAGAAAATTACTTCGTTAGTTGCGGCGCTTACAGTGACGCTCACCTCAACGATTGTGTTCAATATGCCAAAAAGTTTGACCGCGGCGGCTGAGGGAACTCATTCGCATAAAGCTTGCGGCGGCTTGGCGCACGGGGGGTGTAATCACAACGATATAGTTTACGAGGAATTTCCTACGGATAATAAAGAAGTAATGATATCCTCGGATAAAAACTATTATCTTACGAGGGATTTGAGTAATAACGACATAACCCGTATCTATAATTTGGAAAACATAAAATTGAATTTGTGCCTTAACGGTCATAAAATAGTCACTGAAAAAGCGGTGTTTCACCCTGTGAGCGGGGCTGTTTTAAATATCTGCGATTGCAAAGGCGGCGGCAGTATCGAAAATACGTTGAATTTACAGGGTGTTGTTCAGATAAGCGAGGGCGGACAAGCCAACATATACGGCGGAAGTTTTGTAGGACGGATGGGCAGCATATGTATGGGCGACAGTAATGATGTTGTCAACATCTACGATGGAAATTTTATTTCTAACGAGCCTGTTTATATGTATGGCGGCACTCTTTCGATCTACGGAGGTGAGTTTACCTCAAAAAAGACCTGCGTTACAGCACAGAGGGGCAATATTTCGGTTTATGACGGAAAATTCATATGCACAGCCGAGACCGACGATTACAAATATATAATAGACGCTTGGTACGGCGTTATGGTCAACATATTTGATGGAAAAATGACCTGTGAAAAAGCAATGGGCGTTCGACTTTTTGACAGCGACTGCATTCTCAATATGAGCGGAGGCAGTATCTTCAGCTACGGCTCAGCCGTCCTTTCCAACGGAAACAACACGCCAAAAGTCAACATAAGCGGCGGTTCCCTCTGCTCCGATCACGCGGTGACTATCAGCGGCGGCGCATTGAAAATGACGGGAGGTACAGTTTCCGGTTTTATGGGAATTGGCACGGGTGGCGAAATAACGGGCGGTACAATAAAAGATTGCGGTTATTGCGGAATATCCGTGCAGCAAAACTGTAACGTGACGATTGGCGGCAATGCAAAATTTGAAAATAACATCTGTGATATTTATCTTGTGACCGCCGACGATATTTTTACAGTAAAGGACGATTTTCAAAATATCGCCGCTGTTCGCGTGGTAGATGATATTTCCGAAGATACCCCGAGAAGGATCACGACCAACGGCACGGACGAAAATGCTTTGAGTAAAATCACTTCCTGCGATGATAAATATGCCGTAAAGTATGACGACAGCAGCAAATATCTGTACCTTAATTATCATGTTCACGAATATGACGAGAATTTTAAATATGATGAAAACGGGCATTGGCAGTTGTGCGAAAAGTGCGGCGAAGTCGGTGAAAAAACATCTCACACTTGGGATAACGGCAACGTGACCAAACAGCCTACTGAAAATGATAAGGGCGTAAAGACCTACACCTGTGAGATATGCAAAGCCGAAAGAACGGAAGATATAGATATGCTTGAACACGAGCACACTTACTCTGAGGACTGGACAAGCGACGAAAACAATCACTGGCACGCGGCGACTTGCGGTCACGACGTCAAAAGCGGCAAAGCGCCCCACATTTGGGATAATGGAACTGTAATTAAGCAGCCCACCGAAAACAAAACGGGTGAAAAGCGCTTTGGGTGTACAGCCTGCGGCACATTTAAAACAGAGATTATTCCCGCAACGGGCGGAAGCGATACAAGCGATCCCGACATATCCGATAAAGGAAATATCATCAAGGACGTTCAGTTGAGCGGTAATGTTCCCAAGACAACATTGGCTACACCGCTTGAAGAGCTGATTGCAGCCGTTCTGACCCCCGAAGAACAAGAGATGATAAACAACGGTATCGACATTAAAATAATCCTGACCGTTAACGATGCGACGAACGAGGTTTCCACCGAGGATAAAACGGCAGTTCAAAACAAGATCGGCGAACTGAAAAATTATAAGCTAGGACAGTATCTTGATCTTAATCTGTTGAAGATTATCGGCGACAGCGAGGGCGTAAAGATAACTCAAACCAACAAGCCTATTTCCGTAACCTTTGAAATTCCTGACGCTCTGCGCGGAAAGATCGCGTATTCCGTTATTCGAGTTCACAGCGGCACAGCAACAGCTCTTAATGATCTGGACAGTGATTCGAATACTGTGACAATTGAAACCGACAAGTTTTCAATCTATGCGTTGGCTTATCAGGAAAAATCCACATCTACAAAACCGGGCGAAGATGATTCAAACTCATCCCGTCCTACTACGAGCGACAATTCGGACAACTCATCAAGTGATACCCCCAACTATACCTCAAGCAACACATCTGAAACGTCCGATAATTCCTCCGATGAAGACTCGAGCAGCTACGAGAGCAGTCACGTTCCAAGCGAAAGCAGCACACCAAACAGCGGCGACAACCCCGAAACTGGTATAACGGTTTCGCTTATTCCGCTAGCTGCAATATTGTCGGGAGTGATTGCCGCAGTAAATCGCAAAAAGGAATAATTACTCTTTGTTTTAAGGAGTGTCACGTCTATGGAATAAAAATGAGTATACGATAACAAACGCAGTGCTGACGGGAAAATTTGTTCCGTCAGCACTTTGTGTTTCAAAAATTGAGCCGTATTAAACATAGAAAATGTACGGTATGGTCAGATATGTGGTCTTTTTTTGCAAGCATGATGAGATATTAAACAAGCACATAGGCCTTTCCATATTTGCCTTTCTATCCGAGCCCTCCAATTTGAATTGGAGGACATTTTGTAGTGGAAAAACGAGAGCGTTATTTGGAAATACTCGCTAGGCGTATTGCAAATATGGTTTTCCGCCGAAAAACACCTCAAATACGACCGCTTGACTTTTGGCTTTGTTTAGTGTATAATAAAATTATATTTTTCAACAGCTTTATTTCACGAAAGGGAGGCTTCCGTGAAATAAAGCTGTCCACAAACGATTTGTTTTTGATGATCGAGAACATTTCCGACCTTGGGAAAACATGGGATAATCTCACCCCGCATATGAAAACGCCGATTTTTAAGGATTACCTTTATGAGCTTATGAAACAGCACGGTTTGGACGCGGGTCGGCTTGTAGTGAAATCCTTGCTCAGCCGCTCGTTCGCGTATCAGATATGCTCGGGCGAACGTCAGCCGAGCAGGGATATCGTTTTAAGGATCGCGATAGCGATGGGGGCGTCCGTAGACGAAACGCAGCAGCTGCTTCGGCTCGCGCAGCGCGGCACACTGTATCCGCGCGACCCGCGTGACGCGGTCATAATTTACGCGCTTTCGCGGGGGCTCGATCTGTACGAAGCGGACGAGCTGTTATCACAGATGGAGCAGCAGACCTTGCTATGACTGAAAACAAGACAAAAACAACGCTGCCCGACGAGCTCGGCGGCGAATATACCGTTTTGTCCGAGCTTAAATCCGGCAAGAGCGGAAAAGTTCTGTTGGTTTACGACACGGTATGTCGCCGCAAGGCTGTACTTAAAATCGCATATGACAGTTCCAAGCTGCCCGAAACGGAAGCCGCAGTTATGTCCGCGATGGCGGGGGAGGGTATACCCGCCGTGTATAACTGCTGTTTGTCGGAAAACAGCGGCTGGCTGCTGCGAGAGTATATCCCGGGCGAAACGCTCGACGAGTATGTTAAGAAAAACGGCGCTCTCGGCGCCGAAGAGATAATATCGCTCGGGATAGCGCTCTGCCGCGTTATCGGAAGAATGCATCTGCACGATCCGCAGATAATACACCGCGATATCAAGCCTCAGAATATCGTGCGCAAAAAGGACGGCTCGCTGTGTCTGATAGACTTCGGAACGTGCAGGGAATATGACGCGTCGTCAAGCTGTGACACGCAGATTATCGGCACGCCCGTTTCGGCGCCGCCGGAGCAGTTCGGCTACCGCCAGACGGACGCGCGCTCGGACGTTTATTCGATAGGCGTGCTGCTGAATTTTCTGTCCACGGGTGAATATTCTCCCGAAAAGCGCGCGGCAAATCCGCGCCTAAAAAAGATAATCGGGAAATGCACGAGCTTTTCTCCCGACGCCAGATATTCCGACGCGGCGGAGCTTCAAAGGGCTCTCGAGGCGCTGGAGCCGTCGGCAAGGCTTCGCAAACGGATATTGCTGTGCGCGGCTGCCCTCGCCGTTATCGTGGCAGTGATGATTATCATTCCGAACGTACTGCGCGGTATCTCATCCGCGCCGCCACTCGCCGAGCCGGCGGAAAACGGCGCGTATAAATTCGCAGATCCAACAATCGAAGCGGAGATATGCCGCCGGCTCGGCAAGGACTTGATAACCATCGAGGACCTTAGCGGGATAACCGAGCTTATGCTTATCGGTGAAACGCCCTTTGACGAATGGGAGGAGCTTTCCGCCGTCGGTGAGGGAGTGGCGGTAAACGGCGTTGATATAAACGACAGCGGCGATATTTTCACGCTTGAGGATATCGCGGCAATGCCGAACCTGCATACCCTCGTGCTGTGCAACCATGAGATATCCGATCTGTCGCCGCTCGCGGACAGTAAGATCGAACGTCTTGCGCTGCGCGGCAACAATATTTCGGATATTACCCCGCTTGCGCGGTGCGCGTCGCTCTCGGAGCTGTTTATCGGCAACAATCCCGTTTCGGTGATAACGCCGCTTCTCGAATGTAAACAGCTGTCCGCTCTCGAAATCGGAAAAACGCGCGTGAATAATTTCGACGTTATCCTTAAGCTGCCAGAGCTTTCGTCGCTCAATATCACCATGTGCGACTATCTGACGGATTTTTCCCCGCTTGCGGAAATGGACGGGCTTAGAGACCTCAGAATTTTCCCCGCGGACAAGGATACTATGGATATCATCTGCGAACTGACGGGGCTTGTGGAGCTCGTTGTGTGGTGCTCGGACGACGTCGAAGATTTTGAGGGTATCGCGAAGCTGAAAAATTTACAGCACCTTCTCATAGGTCCGCTGGGCGAAAAGACCGTGCTGTCGTTTGACGGCATAGAAAAGCTGCCGAGGCTTTATTATATGCACGTCGGCGGAGCGAAGGGCTCGGATATTTCCGCGCTGGCAAAATCGCGGAGCCTTTCATGTATAATATTTTACGACTGCGATATAGAGGATTATTCCGCGCTCGCTGAGCTTGATACGTTATATCGCGTCGAGTGCTCCCCCGCGGAGTACGACAAAATTTCCTCGGCGCTTGCCGGCAAAAGCACGATTATAAACATCATATAATTGTTTTCCCGTCTGAATGACGGGGATTTTTTTGTCCCGAAATTGTACGCAGACTGCGTACCAAAAGCAAATTGTTATATGGTATAATGAATGCAGAAAGTTTATTATACGCTTATGTAACGACAGTTTAGGAGGTATGGTATGAGCGTTTCAAAAAAATTAAAGGCTGCCGCAATGGCGGCAGTGGTGTTTGCGGTCGGTTTGACGGCAGGCTGCAAAAACGGAGTGAGCGAGGACGAACTGAGGAGCATTATTGCCGAGATAAATGCGAGCAGCGATAACAACACCGGCAACGACAGCAATTACGGTAATAAAGACTATGGTTTCAGCAATAACGATTATGACTTCGGTAACAACGATTTCGGCGGTGCTGACACCGACAATCATTATCAGGAAAACGCGGCTGCCGGTAATCACCGATACGAGGAAAGCTCATACGGCGAGCAGACCGACGGGATTCAGCCCGGCACGGCTATAGTTGAGTGGAACGGCGTTCAGTACAATGCCGCGGCAAGCTACGAAAACAACGACGACTGCTTCGGTATAAGAGCTAATTTTGACGGAAAGCACATCGGCATGGTCATATACAAGAACAAGGTAAGCGAGGGCGACAAGCTTGAGGACGCAAACGGCGACTTTGACTATGACAATAAGGTCGGACTTGTAAGCCTTGTGGATTTTCCGACGACAAACGGCACGGTCTATAACGGCGGAACCAACGTGTCCACGATGTACGATCTGCAATATTTTGACGGAGTGACGCTCGAGGTCAAAAAGCTTGACCCGAACGGCGTCACAGAGTTCGTATGTGTGGCGTGGGTCGATATGGGTGATTACGGAAACAATACGTTTAAAGTCACCGCGGCAGTCGACGTAAATACCTCCCCATCCTACAGCGGCGGTGGCGGCACCGTAGGCGGTACGGGCGGCGGCATTGAATACGGAAGCGACAAATGCGGCTACTGCAACGGCGCGGGTACCTGTCAGGTCTGCGGCGGTATGCGCAGAATATATGTTCCGAGCTATGTGGGCGAGCCCGGAACATATGTGAACTGCGCAAGCTGCAATGGAAATGGAAAATGCGAGTGGTGCGGAGGCACGGGGAAACGATAATGGATATTGACTTTACGCAAAGAGTGGTGTTCGGAAGCTTGCACCCGAACGAGGACTCCACGATAATCTTTGTCAACCGCGCGAAGTGCATACGGCGCACCATCGTTGACCGGTCGGGAGTTATCGTCGGCTTCCCCGGGGTCGAGGGCTTGGAGGATATATCTCCGCAGATATGCTTCCGCGCGAGCATTGAAACCGCGCCGAGCGGAAGGTTTTATATGCTTTGGGAGGTAAATCCCGACGGGCGCTTTTACGGCGACGAAAGCGGCTTCGGCATGGAAAGCGGCGAGGAACTGAGATTGTACGCCTTTATCGACGGCGAGGGACGCTTCGAGGATAAATTCAGAATATACAATCGCGGAAGCGATCGCTATATTGATCCAAACAAAATGTAAAACGCCAAAGGAGGTAAATTATGGACGGAAACGAATTGGGAACGGTATTTGAGCCGCAGGCGATAGATATTGACGGCGACGGCTCGATAGACGGGATAATAGTCGCCGAGGACGCAAACGGCGACGGTATTGCCGACACTCTGACCGTTATGGCTGACACGGACGACAACGGACTTATCGACAGCGTTCAGACGCTGATCGATACCACCGGCGATGGTATTCCCGATACCATAGTCGGCGCGGAGGCGATAGACACCACGGGCGACGGCATAAAGGATTCCACGGTCGTATATCAGGTCGACGCCGCGAGCGGCGCCATAGAGCATATGGAAATACACGACACGGATGAAAGCGGCTTCCACGATATCTTCTCCCACGAGCAGTATGCAGCCGACGTATATTCGGAGCTTGAGCCCGCGTATGAGCAGTTCGACCCCGACAGCACAGATATGGACAACGTTATCGGCGACCCCGCGAACGACGAGCACGTCTGGGAATATCAGGGCGACAGCGGACCGTGCGCCATCTACGCGCAGGCAATGGCGTATCAGAACGTCACGGGCGAGGAGGTGGATATCGGGGAGCTCATCGAAACGGCGACGGAGGAGGGCTGGTATAACGGCGGCACCGCGACGGACGATATGGACAAGGTGCTGAACTATCTCGGTCTTGACGCGGACGTTGAATACCGCGGAGACATGGAGGATATACGCGAGTGCCTTGAGAACGGCGGCAGAGTGGTCGCCGCGGTAGACGGCAACGAGATATGGCTCGGCGACAACGACACCTGCTATTCCCCGAACGACCCCAACCACGCGGTGGAGGTCATCGGGATAGACTACTCGGGTGACGAGCCTATGGTCATAATCAACGACTCGGGAACGCCCGACGGACACGCGATAATGGTCCCCAAGGATCAGTTCGTGGACGCTTGGCAGGACAGCGATTTCGCGTACGTATGCGTTTATCCGCAATCGGTATAACGAGGTGAAAGGGGTATTAAATGAATATTTCGATAAAGGAAGTTTTACATAAAATAAACGTCTGCGAGGCGGTGAGGGCGGTCGTTCCCATGGGCATGGGCGCGGGACTGCCCATGCTTGAGATAGCGGGCGAGCGGCTGCTGGTGTCCGTGTTCTATTTCAGGAGCGCGGCTAAGCCCGACGATAAAACGGAGCTTTCCGCGCCGCAGTATATTATTTCGGTGGGATATCCCAACTGCAAGCTCGCGGCGTTCAGGACGCTGCCGCTTGAAACGAAGTACGCCGAAACGGATTTTTCCGCGCCCGCGGGAACGTTTCGCCACGACGCGGTGAAGCATCTGAACCACAAGCAGTACGCCGACAAGAAAGACGAGCTGTACGCGCTTCTCGACAAGCAGATAGCCTATATCGGAGGCGAGGACGGAGTTTTCACGGCGGAGGACAGGCTCAAGGGGTTGTACGCTATGCTGGCGGAGCCGTCGCTGCTGCCGTTTTACCGCGATATGTCGCCGAGATTTTTTGAGGAATATTTTACGGAGGAGTGAGCGCGTGTTTGTTAAAAGAAGCGTTTTTTTCGAGGATAAGCCCACCGCGCCGACAGAGCGATCCGGAAACAAAAGTGTATGCGCCGACGCAGCCGTGATAAATGATACGGCGCTCTCGGAGCAGCTCCGTTGCTTAAGGGAGATGTGCGTTGAGCTCAACAGAGCAGAGCTCGTCACGGCTCTTGACAACGCGGAGCGGCGCATAAGCAGCGGCTTTACGGCGGCGGTGTTCGGTCATGGCGCGATCGGGAAGAACGCCCGTATCAACGGTATCGCAGGGAAGGAGATATTCCCCGAGAGCCTTTCCGACGAGGAGTACAGGCGGCTGTTCGGCGGTATCCCGACGGTAATAAGAGACGGCGAGGACGGGATAACTCTGCGGCACGGCAGAATACCGCAGAAAAAAGCGTCGTTTCCGCTCACCGGGGAGGGCTGGAAAAGCGCCGCCGTATTTGCCGCAAAGAACGCTTCTCGCGCCGTCGAGGTAAGCGTTTCGGGAACATTTCTTTCCGAGAACGGGATCGGGCTTGTCCGCACCGACCTCGACGGAGATATAAGCGCCTGCGACTGTGCTGCGGAGCTTACTTCGGCGATCCAGCTTCTCGGCGAGAGAGAAATGTTGGCGCTTCGGAATATAAACGGCAGAGTTCCGTTTATCGCGGCGGCGGTAATGCATATGGACAGCCTGAACGATACGGAGCGTGGTCAGATACTTTCCTATGCGGAGAAAAAGCTCGGAGATATAAACGGAGAAATAGCGCTGCTGACGGAGGGCGATATTGATATGCGCGTGAGAGAATATATCATAAGCCGCAGTCAGAGCGCCGAGCTCGCAGAACGGAAAACGCAGTGTATCCGGCGCGACCTTTCCGAGATACGCGGCGATATGGCGACGATATATTCCGCGCTGTTATCGGAGCTGACGGAGCGCGGCAGACAGACCGCCGCCAAAGCGGAACGGCGCAAAAGCGACGCTGCCGAGGCGACAAAAAAAACGTGGGATATTCTGGAAACGGAAATGATGAAAAAGAGCAGCGAGCGCTTTGAATGGGTGTACAACAGGGTAACCGAGGCTCGCGACGAGCTGCTCGAGCGCTTCCGCTTTGAGGCGGAGCACACGAACGACCCCAAGGACTGGCTGGAAAACGTCTACCCTTACAGAATGAAGCAGGAGATGAAAACGCTGACGAGGTCGCTGGAGATAAATCTTAAAAACTCTTATATAAGCGACACCGACTGGCTGAACAGGCAGGTAAAGGCGAAATTCGGCGCGGAGATAAGCAGCGGTTATTCCACTATCGCCGATATGGGCGCGGTTCCGTCCGAGAGCATGGGCACATCCATGCGCGATATCAAAAAGGTGCGCATCGGAGCAAGAGCGGTCGCGGGCGCGGCTGCAATTGTAGGTTATTTGGCGGCGCTCGGACCACTCGCGCCCGCCATCAGCATAAGCGGGGGGCTTGTTGCGGAGCTCTTTCTAGGGAAAAAGATATCCGAACAGCGGAAAGCGCTCATAACAAGGCTTAATTCCGTTATTCCCGCGGAATTGAACCGGCGGCTCGGCGAGGTCGAAAATAATCTCAGGGAGCTGTACAAAAACGCGGTGTCGTCCGCGCGGGCGGCATATGAGGATACCCTTGAGAAACAGGCCGCCGAGATCGACGGGCAGACCGCCGCGAAAAGCGCGAACGATATCGGCGCGGTATACAACAATCGGATAGAACAGCTAAAAAAGCTGAAAACGGAGGAATAATAATGGATATAAATGTTCAGCTTCAGGAATTTAAGGCAATGCGGCAGAAGCTCACGGAACTGACGGCAGACGCGGCGTCGGCGATAGGCTCTCTCGACGTGGAAAACTATGCGCGGTCACTTGAAAAGCTGCATGAAAAGCTGACCTCGGACACGTTCAAAATAATGGTAATGGGCAGCTTCAAAAACGGGAAAAGCACGTTTATAAATTCGCTGCTGGGCACGGAGGTGCTTCCCGCCTATGTCACGCCGTGCACCGCCATCATAAACGAGGTCAAGTACAGCGAAAAACCTAAGGCGGTGCTGTATTTTATGGACCCGCTGCCCGAGGTGTACACCGAGGTTTCGGAAAAGGCGCTCGCGCATATGCACAAGCACGGCATGAAAAATATCCCCCCGCTGGAGATACCCATCGACGAGATAGAGGATTATCTCACTATCCCGCTCGGAATGGGCGCGGAGGAAGCGGGCAAGCAAAGCGCCTATGAGAAAATGGAGCTTTTCTGGCCGCTGGAGCTGCTGAAAAACAACGTTGAGATAATCGATTCCCCGGGGCTTAACGAGAACCCCGTCAGGACGCGTATAACAATGGGTTATCTCGCGAACGCCGACGCGATAATATTCGTGTTCAATTCGCTGGCGTTCGGCTCGTACGAGGAAATGGAGTACATAGATACAACGCTTGCGCAGAGCGGCTTCAATAAAAAGAGCATTTTCGGCGTGGTCAACAGATACGATATGCTGCCCAAGGAGAGTGATAAGCTGCGGGTAAAAAATCTCGCGGAGCAGATGCTCGAAAACCGCACGGAGCATATTTTTTACACCTCGGCGGCGAACGCGCTGGCGGGCAAGCTCAACGGCGACGGCGAGCTGCTTAAAAGCTCGGCTATGCCGGAGGTGGAGGAGGCGCTCGCGGAATACCTTACAAAAGAGCGCGGCAGGATAAAGCTAGCGACGCCCTCGCAGGAGCTGCTGCGAATTATCCGCGACGATATCACGGGCGGAGTTATCCCGCTCCGCAGAAGCGTGCTGTCAATGGACCTGAACAGCTTTAAGGAGCGCTTTGAAGCCGAAAAGCCTAATATCGAAAAGCTGAGACAGCAGCGCGAGCTTATACTCAGCAAGGCGGAGGCGTATATCGCGAATATGCAGCCCGACGTGCGGCGGTGCGTTATAAATTATGTCAACGATTTGCCCGCGCGTATAAACGCGTGGACGGAGGAATTTACGCCGCAGACAAAATTCTCGCTCGTACACCCGAAGCAATCCATGGAGAAGATAATCGAGGAAGTGACCGAGCATTTAAGCCAGAAGCTGGACGTGGAGATAAGAAGCTGGACGGCGGAAACGCTTACCGCTCTTATCACCGATAAGATAGAGGAACTGAAAAGCTCTATGGAGGGGTGCGTCGGCGATTTTTATGTGCAGCTTGACAATATTAACTTTAATATCACCAACAACGAAAAGGTCAAGGCGGTAAACGATAGTGTTCCCGTGTGGCAGCGGGTTGTGGCGGCAGGCGGAGGATGGTTTATCGCGGGTCCGCAAGGAGTGTTTTCGGGCGCGGTGAATGGACTTAGCAAGAATTTTGTCAAAGAGATGGCAATACAGATGGGATTGTTTTTTGTTGCGGGATTTTTCGGCTTGGTAAATCCCATAGTAATCGTTGGAATTGTTGCGGCTTCCATATTCAACTCAACTATTCAGCTCGGCAAGCAGTCCGTAAATACGGCTAAGAAAAAGGTATGCGAATCCTTCTGTAATTCCATAAACGAGCAGTCGCAGAAGCTGACCGAGGATATAGTCGGGCAGGCGATGGCGAAAATACGCGAGTGCAGGGACTTTGTAGGAAACTCGCTCAACACGGAGATAGAGCAGGTGAACGGCGAGCTGAACAAAATGGTCGAGGAAAAGGAAAAGGGCGAGGACAACATCAGAATGCTGCTCGGCGAGCTCGACGACAACGAGGCGAAGCTGCGCGATATCGAAAAGCGGCTCACGGGCTTTGTGTTCGAGCTGCTGCAATAAGGAGAGCGCCTATGGAAACGGAATTCGTTCTCGAGCAGCTGCGCGGGCTTGCCGCGGTCGAACCCAAGCTGGAATTTATCCGCGCCGCCGCGGAAAAATACGAGCTTCCCGAGGAAAGCGCGGCGCGGATACTCGCGGAATGTGACCTTATCGAAACGAGAATAAATGACAAGCGGCTGAAAATGGCTGTTATCGGCGAATTTTCCTCCGGAAAAAGCAGCTTTATAAACTCGCTGCTGCGCGAGGAGCTGCTCGAAACGGACGTTTTACAGGGCACTACCGTGCTGTCCGTTATGATATATTACAGCGACGCGCGGGAAATAACCGTTATAGAAAACGGCATACGCGAGCGCACCGTGTACGAAAGCGCGGAAAGGTTCCGCGAGCGTGTGCGCGGGCTCAACCGCGGCGTTGACGATAATTCTCCGATAAGCCGCGCGGAGATAGGGCTGCCGTCGGAGTTTCTCAAACGCGGGATATGCATTATCGACACGCCCGGGACGCAGTCCGTCAACGCGTGGCACGATGAAACGACGCGGCGCATTATTCACGAGCAGGCGGACGGCTGCATAGTGCTTACAAATGCCATTGCGCCGCTGCCGGCGTCGCTTTGCCGGTTTGTCGAAGACAATCTTTCCGATATGCTGCCGGGCTGCATATTTGTCGCGACAAAATTAGACCTTGTAAAAAATACGGAGCGTCGGAGGCTGATGGATTTTATAGCGCAAAAAACCGCGTCGGATTTTAAACTCGACGCTCCGCTCGCGCTGCCGTATTCGTCGCTTGATGTGATGAACGGCGGCGGCGACGCGGAACTTTCTCGGGCGACGGAGGAAAAGATACTCGAGACGCTGTCGGCAAACAAATTCGCGATACAGCAGCGCGGCGTGTTGTCGCTGACCCGACAGACGATCGACGCGCTGCTGGAAAATATGCGGAGCCTTTCGGAGGACGCGGAGCGGCGGCGCTGCGCTCTCGAGCAGGCGGCGACGGTCGGGCTCGACGAATTTGTGAGCAAAGAGATAGCCGCAAAGCGCGTCGAGTACGACGAGCGTTTCGCCGACGTTTCGCGGAGCTACTGCTCAAAGCTCGACGATATCTGCGAGCGCATGGAGCGGGAGCTGGACGGCGAGCTGGATTCCCTGAACACGGGCGACGGTGTTGTGAATTTCTTTAAAAATCTTCCCGAACGGCTTAGCGAGGTCGGAAACAAGGCGCTTGCGGAGCTCGGCGCGGTTGACGGGTCGCCCCCCGCGGCGTTCGCGGACGCGGAAAATATAAGCGCGGAGCTGACGGCGGCATTCGAGAGCGCTCTCACCGCGCAGTACCCTACCCTCACGCTGCTTGCGGAAAAAAAGAAGCCGGAAAGCAAATTCAAGGTCGCCGAAAGCTGGAACACCGACCTTACCGCAAACGAAACGCTGAAAAAGAACGTTCTTGCTGACGGTGAAAAGGACACCAAAAATTTTATGGTAGGTTGGGGGGGCTGTGCCGCTTCGGGAGCCATTTTAGGCAGCATTATTCCCGGCATAGGCACGGTGGCGGGGCTGATAGGCGGGATAGTCGTCGGAGCATTCGCGGCGGCAAAGGGCTCCAACAGCCCCAAACGGCTTAAAAAGCTCAGGGAGCGGACGGCTCAGGATTATGCGGCGGTAAAATCCCGTTTTTTCGAGGAGCTCAAAAGCGACCTGACAAACGCGATGAGAAAGCACTCCAACGCCTGCCGCTCGGCAATTGACGATACCGCGCGCGAATATCTTGACTTCTACAAGGAAGCGGTGCGCGAGCTTACGGAGCGGAACAACGCGGAGCGTCTTGCCGCCGAACGGCGCATTAAGGAAATAGACGATGACGTTCGCAGACTGCGGACGTTCAGCGAGGAAACCGAAAACATATTAAGACATCTCGGAAAGGAGAACAGGCTATGAACGTATACGGTGATTTTAAGGCGGTCTGGAAAAGATTTGAGGAGCTTTCTTACGGTAAGCTTATTGAAAAAAGCAGACAGGCGTCTTTGACCGCCGCCGCGGCAGGAACGGCGGTATCGACCGCGGCGACAGCGTGGACGGATAAATACGATCCATGCGGAAAGTGGCTCGGCGATTTGCGAAAAAGGGACGCGAAAAAGGCGGAACAGATAACAAAAATTGTCGAGAGCATAGATTTTATTGAAGCGCCGCCCGCAAAGCGGATATCCGATATCAGCGTTATCGGAGTGCCGGTGCTTGGCGCGTTGGTAGGCGCGGGCGTAAGTTCGCGGGTATTCCACGCGGGAATTTTCGCCGGCGCGGCGTCCGCCATTCTGCCCGCGGCGGCGCTTTATCCGATAATGAAAAAAACACAGAGCGAAATGTGCAAGTCGGAGGAAAAGCGGCTCGTCGGACAATATATGGAGCAGTTGGACAGCGTCCGCGGTCTTATTCTTGAGGTACTCGACAATTAAGGAGGCAGAAATGGAAATAAAGGTAAAGGTCAACGATATTGATTACGATATGATAATAAAAAACGCGCTTCCGCTTTTGAGGGAAAAAAGCGACAACAAGATCGTTAAGATTATCGCGGGCATAATTGATATGCCCGGAGAGCTTCCGCTGAAAATGATCTCGACCATTCCGCAGGATACCAAAAACGAGCTTGTATCGTATATCGTTAATCTTAAAAAGGACGCGATAGCCGAGATAATTACGGAAAGCCTTGGTAAGAAAGGCTTTCCGATAGAGGTGGGAGATATTGAGGTCGTCAATTTATAGCGGAAGCATTATAAACAAATTATGAGAAACTACCGCTGTTCTTGAACGCCGAAACGCTCGCCAAGCTGCTCGGCGTTTTCTTGTCAAGAAGCTACGAGCGGATGCACGAAAAAGACTTTCCCGCGATAAGAATAGGACTTCGCAAGGCGAGATATGCGTATTGAAATGGGAAGATTTTGACGAGAACCGCAGCAAAAAAAAGCGCAGTGTTGGAAAAACAATAAACGGTGTTATGTTTATTGGGGAAACCAAAACCGAAACAAGCTCGCGGGAAATTTTATCACCGCCAAGTACTTCAGAGCTTCTTCGACAAAGAAAAGAAAATTCGTGCGGCGAATGGATATTCTCTAATCTGCGTGATATAGAAAAGCCGATGAATCCGCAATGTGTATATGGGAGATAAAAAACAATATTAAAGTAACTTACGGTATTTTTCGAATATCCGCAGGAAATCAGGAAGATAATATATACGACAAATACCGGCGAAAGCCGCCATAGAATGGTACGGAAATTCACTAAATCCAAGGTAATTTTTCCTACTGACGACTCTATCCGCAAGGTCATCTATTTGAGCGTGTTCGAGATATTGAAAAAATGGACTATGCCTGTACGCGATTGGGGCTTGGCTTATGCACAGTTATCGATTTATTTCGAGGACAGATTCGCGGCATGAAGCCTATTGGATCTCCGTCCCGAACCCCGGGGTTTATCTGCTTGAAGATACCAGTGAAGTAAGAAAAGTAGCGTTTTCTCCCGCTGCTCTTCACCGTATATCTTGCAGCTGCGTCGGGTCGCTCCTCAGCGTTGCCCCGTTCAGCTGCGTTTTTAGTATTGCATTGTTTTTGGGGTTTATTCCTGTTTACACAGTTTGTTTTTCAGACCTACCGAAGTCGAACGCTACACAATTCCCGTTTCAAAAGTGCAGGGCAGGAACGTCTTTGGGTTCGCGGACTCAACGCCGCTCGAAATTTAAACACTGTTGTTCACATGCACTGCTTGCAGTCGTAGCTGCCGCAGTCATATTCAAAACCAAGCTGTCTATCCGTTCCTTAAAATCCGCCAAACGCTCCGCTTGGTCTTTGCTTCCATATCATTCGATTCGCTATAACCTTTTTCGGCTTAGCCGCTTTTGTTTCCTTGCTTTTGTTATGATATTTAGCAGTTGGCGTGCGTTTTGCTCTTCTCTAGGGTACACTAGTCAAAGTAGCTATAATTCAATAAATATTGTTACTTGATAAGGTGGCAAAAGAATATTGTATGAATGATAAAATCTCCGAGTATGTTCATATTTAACAAAACGTTCCGCATTTTTTGTTTATATTCAACAAAAAATGTCGATTGCCTTGAAAAAATCACCTTTTTATGGTATAATAAAAAATACAAAACAAAAATAAACTTATGTGTACGTGCACATATACAAGCAGTTAGACGAAAACAGCAATTTCTGAAAGACTTTTTTGCTAGTACATCCTTCTTGTTGTATTATAGCATATTATATATTTGACAAGAGAGAATCTCGGATTTTGGCATTCGTCAGGAGTGCTTTGTCTTCCCTTTATGCTTGATGGGGTTTGCAGAGGTGTGTTTTATACTCGCTTTGTACAATTGAATTCCTCTGTCACAAGAATAAGCTTTCTGCTGTAAGAACTTTTAACACGAAAATCGTTGCCGTTTGCATTCAACGGTATGCACAATCGAGTGAGTATTTCGACATGATGTCTGAGCAAACAGGGTAGGAACATCAGCCGCAAAATTGGGAAGCTATAAAGAACGGGCGGAGGTGGATGTCCTGCTTTCCAATGGAGAAATCGATTCAAAAAGATTGGAGTGGAGTTCTTATTGGAAAGCATGAGTATTCCGAATTTGCAAAGGAATACGACTTATGAGCAGATAAAGGAGCATATCGAAGAGTAGTTGTATTACAGCTCAAAGATTTTTCGCGATGTTAATTTAGTTGTTTCATTATTTAATTAACTTATATGTGTTAAAATGAAGGAGAGTTTGAATGGAATTTAAAACCGTTATTTTACGATTTAGAGATTTGGTTACTGAAAATGATGGTACCATATCTAAACATAAGGATTTGATTAGCAAAAAGGTCATGTTTGGTGGGGGTGGTGGAATAAAGGAAATGAAAAAGTTCCTTTTGACGAATTTTCCGTTTTAAACGGTGAACTAAAAAATAAACCTGAATATATTTATCTTGTTGATTCGGGTCAAAAGAAATTATTTAAGGCTAAATGCCTTAATATCGAATATTTCAAAGAAAAACAGTTATCGCCGGAATCGGAATATACACCTACTTATTATTGAACAAAAGTATTATGCGTGGTTTAAATTTGATAAAATTGAAGAATGCTATATTAACGAAATTAGGAACTATACATATGTGAAAGTGGATTCACTGTTTGCAGAAAAGAGTTCTAATTACGATAAATTCTATGGGAAAAGAGTTTATAACATTGATGAAATGATTCAGCAAAACAGAACAATATGGTTTGTACGGGATTATGATGAGAAGAAAGATTCAGATTATGAAATTCAATTAATAAATTCTAATATTGTGGAACCACATGATTTTAGCGAAAAATATTTCGAAGTCGGCAGCGATACTTTGTTGTGGTTATCAGACTTGCATTTTGGAAAAGATGACGTTTTTAAGGTTAAAGCAGATGAATCAACAGATATTACTTTAACTAAACATATTCAAAATGTTTGTACGGATTTTGAAAATTTGGGAGGACTGATAATAACCGGGGATATTACATCTTGCTGCAAAGAAGAAGGTTTCACTAAAGCAAAAGAATTTATTTATGATTTAAATCGTCAGCTTTCTAGAATACTTATATCGGAAAATATAATATTTTGTCCGGGAAATCATGATTTTGTTCGTAAAGAAGAAAAACTTGGCGATGATTACCCAAAGAAAGTTTCAGAAAATCCCGACAGCATTAAGTATTATAAAGACTTTTACAGCTCAATTCATAATTTATTTCCTAATGAGTACATGGCATGTGGTCGTAAATTGTTGATGTCAACAGGAATAACTGTAGAGATAGTGGCATTGAATAGCCTTATTTTACAACAATATGAGGATTTTAACGGTCATGGTTTTTTATCAAGTGAACAGTTGGAATATGTTGCAAAAAGTATGCAATGGGAAAAAAATTCTCAAACAAACTCTGTACGAATTGCCATAATGCACCATCATTATATGCCGACTTGTTTAGTTGAACAGATAGAGGTGAAAAAGCCAAGCAGTGTCGTTTACGATGCTGAACGGCTTGCACAGTGGTTAGTAAAATATAATGTTAAATTGCTTTTGCATGGACATAAGCATCAATCTTTTGTCTCAAAAGTAGGACATTTTGATAGTAAAGACGACGAGATTAACGAGAATACAATTAAAAATTTTTATATTGTTGGAATGGGCGGAACGGGAGCTAAAGATTGTGAAAATAAAATTGCTACTTTAAAATTTTGTAACAATGAAATTGAATTGAAATTTTTCAGAATTTACGCGGACAATACTGAAAAAGATAAACCGCTTCAGACAATACATATTCCTATATAAAGCCGGATGGAGGATTATAGATGATAAAGTTAGTAATTACGGATCTAGATGATACGTTATATTCCTGGATCGGTTTTTTTATACCCGCTTTTTATAATATGGTGCAGGAGTTATCTTTATTAATCGATGTGCCTATTGAAGAGTTGCTGAAAGAATATAAAACAATTCACCAAAAAGTAGGAAGTGTTGAATATCCATTTGCAACTTTAAATCTGCCATCTGTAAAAAAGAAGTATTGTGGGTTTACTGATGAACAAATAAAAAGTGAGCTTAATTCTGCTTTTCATAAATTTAATTCTTCTCGTAAAAAATTATTGAAATTAAATCCGGAAGTTGAAGACACTTTAAAATTTTTTAATGATAAAAATATAAAGGTTGTTGCATATACTGAATCAGCAGAAGAGAACGGTTTTTATTGATTAAAAAAATTAGGAATTGATAATTTCTTTAGGGAAGTATATGTGTCTAATAGTTTGTATAAGCGCCCTGACACAATTCCATCATCTCCCAAAACACATATAGTGCATGGTAAGAAACCTAATGTAGCATTATTAAAAGAGATTTGCAGCAGGGAAAATGTTGAAATATGTGAGGCGGTGTATATTGGAGATAGTCTGTCTAAGGATATGTTAATGGCAAAGCAAGCCGGTATTACATCCATATGGTGTGATTTCCAAAGAGACGATATTCAAGACTTATATAGCAAATTAGTGGCTATATCACATTGGACTGAACAAGATTTTCAGCTTGAACAACAACACAAAAAAGAGTGGAAGGAAAATGGTTATAGCCCGGATTATACTATTCATTCTTTTGGAGAGTGTAAAGAAATCTTATCTCAAATTAATAAGTAATAACTATAATAAATGTAAAAAATGCTTATATGTAGATTTTTATTGTTATTAGCTGCATATAATTGCTACTTGGGCAACCCTTATAACAACGATAGGTAAAAAACCATTTAGTACTTTTTGATATAATCCCCATAAAATAGATGGTTAAAAAGTCTAATCTATGGAGGTATTTTTATGGCATAAACATATATGCAGCGATTGTAACCATGATGTGCTCATATTAGCGTTAAAGCTAATATGGACTTGAGCCGATGAACAAACGTGAGGAATCCCGAAGTTCATCGGCTCTTTTGTTTTAATGAGTTGTAAAAGTTACGAGATCATTGAATTTTGCATTTCTTTAAGTCTTTTGTGAAGCGGTATCGCCATAAAGAATGTTACAATCACAGGCAGCAATCCTCTTGACTTCTCCAAAAATATTTGCTATGCTGAGATTACAAAAGACATTAAACTGAAATGTTTAGGGAAATTTCAACTGCGAAAGGAATGGCTTGTATGTAATAATTTAACGCAAGAAAGCAGTAATCAAAACAGTAGGGAGGTACAAATACAATGAGAAAATTCAAACAGGTTCACCGTAAAGAGGTCACGACGGCATTGCCGAGTGGGAGAAAATCGAAGAACGCGCCGCCTCGGTAATGCTGAAGACGGGAACTTTCATCAAACAATCGCTTCTTGAAAATTTTGACGAGTTAGTAACGGTGCGGGGGCTGACACAAGACCAACTGCGTAAATTTAACGAAAACGGCAACAAAGACCGCCGCGCGTTTAAGGGAAAATATCACGCGGTGCATTCCAGCGGAAGCACGGGAAAGCCCGGATATTTTGTTTATGACAACCGCGCTTGGAACTCTATGCTTATTGGAATAATCCGCGTGGCGCTGTGGGGAATGAGTATGCCGCGGCTGCTGAAATTCCTCGCGGAAAAGCCGAGAATAGCCATATATCGCTGCGACGGACGGACGTTACGGCGGCGCAATGGCGGTCGGCGACGGAATAGACGGCGTGGGCGCGGCGCAAATGCACCTCGACGTAAAAACTCCGCTCTCGGAATGGGTGAGCCATATCAAAGAATTCAAGCCGAATATGATAATCGGCTATCCGTCGGCAGTGAAAATTCTCGGCGAGCTTGCGGAAAAGGGCGAGGTCGCACTGAAAATAAATCGTATTGTCACCTGCGGAGAGCCGCTTGGCAAGACTTTTCCTGAGATTAAACAAATAGTTATCGACGCCGGTTTCAAGACGCCGTGGATAGCTAAGCAAGTGATTAATGACAACAGATTCCCAGTGCTTCCGTACAAGCGCCCGATGGGTAAGACCGGCTTTTTCAGACCTCATGAGTTTATTTATGATGAGTATTTCGACTGCGTTCTTTGCCCCGAAAACAGCGTTTTAAAATATTTCACAACTACCCGCGAGGGTTATCGTCAGTTCAAAAGTGATCCTAATACATGCCAAAACTGTCCGTCAAGATTTAAATGCACTGAAAACAAAAATTGCGTAAAAACCGTTGAAAAGCACGTTTGGACAGACTATCTTGAGATTGTTGAGGATTACAGACACACCCCGCCATTGCGTGAGCTTTACGAACATCGCAAGGAAACAATTGAGCGAGTGTTCGCCGACGCTAAGGAAAAATGCGCTATGCGGTTTACATATCTTAAAGGCTTGACTCGCAATCTCGGCTGGGTCAGGCTTAAGTTTGCTGCCATGAACCTCAAAAAATATGCCATCCACCAATGGCATATTCGCACTTATTTTATCTTTTGCCGGTTTCCACGTCCATTTGCCTTTGTTGCTTAACTTTAACCCCCACTTCCTTTGCGGAAATGGGGTTTTTCTACAGTCTGGAGCAGCCGCTTAAGCGGCTGCTTGTGAATAAGATGCGGTTGCCAGACTTTTCAATGCGCCTCCAGGCGCAAGCCAGTATTGGGCGCTTGAAGCGCCAGTGCAAACCACGCGTGGTTTTGATTAGACGGCAAATGCGGTATGAAATTCCATTGGAGTCATACATCTGAGCCGTTTTTGGTAACGCTTTGTGTTAATAAAAACTTATGTAATTTTCAATTGCCGAAATCTGTTCGTCAGCAGAATTGAATGTCCAAGATAATACATCTCGGATTTTAGGATGCCCCAAAACCCTTCCATTGGACCGTTGTCAATATAGCGACCAACACGGGACATGCTTTGTATTACCCCGACGTTCTCGAGCTTTATATGAAACCTTTTACTTGTATATTGACATCCTCTGTCGCTGTGCAGGAGCGGATGCGCGTTGGGATTCGCGGCTATTGCTTCATCAAAGGTGTCAAATACAAGCGGATTGTTATTACTTGCGCTTATTTTAAATGCTACAATGCGTCTGTCATATAGATCAAGGATCGCGCTTAAATACAGCTTTTTTATTTCCGCACCGTCGTTATACTTGAATTCCGTCACATCGGTAAGCCACTTTTCATTTGGATTATCCGCGTAGAATTTCCTGCTCAAAATGTTTTCGGCAGTAACCTCGGGCGCAGTTCTTATATATTTTCTGTGTTTGCGGCGGCAAACGGATTTCAGCCCAAGCAGCCTCATAAGACGATACAATGCAGTAGGTACTGCCGTCCACCGTGATTGCAGCACCGCTGCTTTAACCCACTAAATAATATCTACCATATTTGCTCCTACAGCCCGTCAAACCGCTTGCTTATTGGTGTTGATATTGAGATTTTCTATCCGTTTTCTCTAATTATCCTCAGCGATAGTCAGGTCGAGATTGAATAGCTGCTTTTTGGTTGTTCCGTGATAAATTTGGACAATATTCTGAACGGATACAATTGCTTTGTTGAAGACGGGCTTGGTTTTATGGAATACTCGCTTGGTCGTGTTGACGAGGATTTTGTGAATGAATACGGCTATGGAAAAAAGATGACCTCGGAAATTATTTACTACAGCTCACCCGATTTGATCTTATGAAACTTGATAAAGACGATTTGTCGGCTGAGGACATCACCGACGATCTGCGTGAATTGAACAACAGCATTTCTTCTTTTTTCGATATTTACATTGATTTTCCGAACGCTCATCTTCAAGTTCATCAGACCTAAAACCTTTTATTCGCGATTGGATTAACCACAATAAATAATTTTCTAATTCCGATGAAACCGCGCGTTATTTTACAAAATTTAACTGTTCCAAAGAACTTAATTTTGAATGAACAAAGTGCGGAATGCAGTCGTTTGGATATATCCATACTTGATGGGAGCAGTAATTTATTCTATGCGAGTAGATAAAGTTCACCGATGTAGGTTAATTTCTGTATTATGATTTCTTTCGCAGAATCATTACCGCACTGATAACGAGCAGATGCGAAACAAAGCCTCGATGATAAAAGAGTTTATCAATACCCACTTTTTCAGCTCTGACGCTAATGTGGATATTGAGGATGAGTATAAGAGGTTCGAGAAAAAAGCGTTGGAAAACAGCGTTGCCGAGTTCTAAAAGAAACACAACCTCGCCACCGAATTCGTTCAGTGGTTGATGAGTATTTTAATATTCTGCAAAAACTTCTTCAGTTTCGTCAATATCCATTTTTTCGCCCGTCGTCAGGACATGATCGGATTTATCTTCTCCCCTGTACAGAAACTTAAGCAGTATTGGCGAGGCGACTGACGAGCATAGTATCAGCAATATTACCGATGTAAAGTACTCGGGTGAGACCATTCCAACGGCAAGCCCCTTTTGCGCGACGATAAGTGCGACCTCTCCGCGGGTCATCATACCCACACCTACCTTAAGCGCGTCCTTGGTACTATATCTCCAAAGCTTGGCTGTCAGTCCGCAGCCTATGACCTTAGACATCATAGCTACTGCGACAAACGCCAGCGAGAACCACAGCAAATTGAGCGTGAAGCCGTCAAAATTGGTTTTAAGTCCTATGGATGCGAAGAACACGGGACCGAACAGCATATAACTCGAAATATCCATTTTTCCCGCGATATACTCCGCATCACGCAGGTTACAGAGGATTATTCCCGCCACATATGCGCCCGTGATGTCCGCGATACCGAAAAACTTTTCCGCGCAGTATGACATAAAGAAGCAGAGCGCCAGTCCGAATATCGGGATCATTCGGTGGTGGAAAAAGCGCTTGTCAAGGAATTTGAACAGCAGATAGATCAAAAATCCCACCACAAAGCTAAACGCAATAAACAACGCTGTCTTGATCACAACATCCAGCGGCTTTGCGTCGGCGGAACGGAAGCCCACAACGAATGTCAGCACGATAATACCGATAACATCGTCAATGATCGCCGATGATACGATAATAGTTCCTACCTTGCTTTTCAAATGACCAAGCTCACGTAGCGTCTGGACGGTTATGCTTACGGAGGTTGCCGTCATTATCGTACCTATGAACAAGCCGCGAAAGAATTCGTCAGAACCTATGGGCGCAAATCCGAAAAAGCAACCGTACAGCGCCCAACCCATAACCATTGGCACGAACACACCCATACACGCGATAGAAAGCGCCACGGGACCCGATTTGACGAGTTCCTTCAAATTCGTCTCCAATCCCGCCGAAAACATCAGCAAAACCACACCGATCTCAGCCAGCATAGCGATAAAATCCGATTGTCCCACCAGCCCCAGAACGCTCGGACCGATAAGCAGCCCTGCCGCTATCTGTCCAACGACCTGCGGCGCTTTCAATTTCTTAGCTGCCAATCCCAGCAGCTTTGCGGCAATAATAATTATTGCTAAATCTTTAAAGCATTCATATGCTTCCACAACAATTCACCTCTCGTCTTATTTACCAAACTTATTATATTATTTTTGTGGAATTTATTCAATGCTCAAATTATACAATTTTTATTCTTTCATAGGGAAATTTTTGTTTAATATATTGACAGCAAAAAAAACGTGTGGTATACTTATTATAGGTGATCTAATTATGTTTGATAATAATGTAAAATTGGGATTTGTGAGGAAAAAGTAATGATACTAAAATATAGAAAAGCAACTCCAAATGATATTGAAGAAATATACAGTATAGTTCACACTGCTATAGATGCTATGGAGCGATATAATATTTTTCAATGGGATGATTTGTATCCTGCAAAAGAAGATTTTCAGGAAGATGTTGATAAAAGTCAACTCTATGTTGGGTCAGTGAATGGTCAAATAGCGGTTGTATATACCTTAAATCAAAAGTGTGATAAAGAATATGAAAACGGCAAGTGGAAATATAAAGATAAGCCATTTTATGTCGTACATAGGCTTTGTGTGAAGCCGACTTTTCAAAACAGAGGAATTGCTAAATCTGCGTTATTATATATTGAAAAGCAATTAACGGAAATGGGCATTCATGTTATTCGATTAGATGTATTCTCTAATAATACATTTGCATTAAGGCTATATAATTCTTTAGGGTATTCGGAAGTTGGTTATGCTGACTGGCGAAAAGGGAAATTTTTTTTGATGGAAAAGTGCTTTTAGCCACAAATTCTAATTTATCCTAATTAAAAATAGAAAGGAGACCACCTGAATGACAGGCAGAAACTATATAAACCCCAACGACCGAGGACGCTTCGGCTTCAGTGAAAGCGGCGAATTCAGAGCGCCGTACAAAGGTGCGCATATCTTCACGGCATTGATAATCGCCGCGGCGATAAGCGTTATCTCTATCTCCATACTTGTTGTAATGGGATACTATCGGGAGATACTCCCGTCAATACCTAACGGGAATCTTCTTCTTGCGCTGATAGGGATCATTATTATAGGAGTAATCGGGGTGGTCTGCATACTTGTCGCAATTCTCGGTATACGCACCGTAACAAGCGGCTACAAGTGCCAATATACAGCCAACGACGAAAAAATGGTGCTGACGATAGGCGGCGATACACATACGATTTATTATAAAGAGGTACAGACTGTTCACTTTATCCCGCATACTTCTTTCGGCAAGGTCCGCGGCTATAATGTCACCATAAGAATAAACGGCGCTGACGAGAGCTACGCAATAACGTTCGACGGCTTTCTGTCAGAAAAAAACACACCGTTTTACATTATTCAGGAACGCTCGGAAATACTCCGCAACGCCGAATATAATGAACGCGTAAGGCTTGCGGGCATGAACGCCGTGGGAGAAAACAACAATCCCATACGCGCCGAGGACGTTGCCAAGGCTCAAGAGGGTAAAAAGGACGTATATGACCGAATGGCGGAACTATTGGGAAAGGACGCGGAAATGCCCGGCGTAAGCCTTGGCAAGGCCGAACGCAACACCGCCCGCGCCGTCAGAGCATACCGCGCCGAGCAGGAAGCCCGCGCGTCCAACGCCCCCGTTATTCCCGAGGGCATAGAGTGCGGCTACGACATTTCAAAGGTAATGGAAAAGGTATCTCCGTCGGTCGGCGGCTATGCCGCAGATATGCCGACGCTCGGCAAGGACGGCAAGGTACTCGCGCCTGCCGAGACGTACATCAACGAGGAAGGTAGAGAGGTCTCGATCAACGATATTATAGGGCGCGGAACGTTCCGCGTGGCGCTGCCCAAAAAGCAGACCGTATTGCTATGGCTGATCTCCGCGCCTCTGTTACTTTGGGCGCTGTATGCAGTAATTCTGCTGCCATTGAACTTTATCAATCTTTTTCTCGGCGATATTTCGGCTGTCGCAACGGTGGTCTCCGCGATACTTTCGTTTGTGATATCCATAGTCATCATCAAGTGTATACGGCAGGGCAGGGAATACAGCTACAAGGCCAACGGCAGAGAGTTCGTCGTTACGGCGAAAAATATGCCCGAGGAACACATTTACTACAACGAGGTCGCAGGCGTGTCCTATTCCAAGCTGAAATTCCTTTGGTTTGATAACGGATACAACGTGGAGATCACAACAAACTACGGTATCATCAAATACAAATTCGTATACCCGAGATTTCGTCACAATGTAAAAACCGAGGACCTGCCGTTCGAGCTGATACGCAAGGGAGCGGAAAAGCTGAAAACACAAACCAAATGATAACAAAACAAAGATAAGGCGGTGTCTCTGCACCGCCTTATTCCTATATGTGCTGCCCCTCCGCCCATATGACATCTCCTTTGCAGCATAATATAAATTAGTATTATAATACCGTTACGAAAATGTCAATAAAAAACGTCGTTTTACTCTCCGCTTTCCAAAGCGTTCGCGATGATATTCCCGAGAAGCTCGCCCGTATACAATGCCTCGTCAAGCGAGTTTCCGTGACTGCCGACCTCTATTAGCAGCGCCCCCGTCGACAAGCTCTGATTGTAGTTGCGGTAGTCGAACAGCACCGCACGAGCCAGATCGGGATACGCTTCCTCCGCGCAGTTCTGAAGCAGGCACGCGAGCTTGAAATTCTCCATATAGTCGGGCATATCCATTTCTCCGTCGTCGCAGCCCGAGATTATCATAAACTGTGCGGCGTTTTTCCCGTCTATCTCGGCGACGGGGGCGTCCAGCGAGCCGTCAGCGTTGATGATACCGTCGCGGTGGATATCCAGCACTATCTTGATGCTCGGATACTTTTCGAGAATTTCAAGCATACCGTCCGCCGAGCGGTAATATGCCCCCGTAAACATAGGTGAATCGTACACCGTACAGTCGTGAACAACGCCTATTCCGCGTTTTGAAAGGCTTTCGCAGATAGCGTCGCCTACCGCGGTCATATTTTTTTCGGGATCGCCCGATCGCAGCGGATAGTCCGCGTCGAAGCTGTCGCCGTAAGGCAGAAAGCTCTCGCTTGTGTGAGTGTGATAGATGAGTACGGAGGGCTGTTCGCTGTCAAGCTCACCGAACGACGGTATGTTCTCCGCCGCCGCGGAAAGCTCGGCGTTCTTCATTTCCGTGCAGTTTCGCACTTGCGCGCCGCTGCTGAGCGTTATGTACTCGGTCGACTTGGACTTCCCGAAATTATAACGGTATATCTCGCCGTCGTTGTCCGTGAACGCCGAGTAGTCCGTGTCGTCCGTGCTTTCGGGACGGCCGAGCGTTATCACCCTGCCGAGCTTTTGCGGCGGCTCGTCAACGATGGGCTCGTCCGAGACCGCGGGCGGCTTATTTTCCGCGCTGCTCGTGACCGCGGAGGTGAGCGGGGAACTAATAGTTGACGAGTTGTCGGTACTTGTTGATGTACTTATAGGATTGGAGACAGTGCTCCCCGAATTATCCTCGGACGTATCGCCTTTATTCGCGTTATCTCCATGAATATTCCCAATGTCGGCAGCCGCGAAAGCTCCCGTGGAATAGTAAGCCGCAGAGCGCACCGCCTCTCCGACCGCGGAGCTTGTCCCTGCCAGAAACGGACAGCAGAGCGCTGCCGCGCCGATCAGAACGGATTTGATCTTTCCCATGATTTTCACTCCTTTTTGAACATTTTATTCAAAAGGATTTGGAAATATTACTCAATTCCGCAGCACAATTCAGCTGTTCGAGAAAGAGGTCGTAAACCTGCCACGGCGCGCGGAATACCCAATAATCGCCGCTTATCCACTCGCCGCCGCTTTGGTAAACGCAGCCCAATTGAGCTGCTTGCATCGTACCGCAGCGCGCCCTCGCCTCAATAATATATGTTTCGTCGGACTTGAATTTATCCCCGAGTATTTCTTTCAAATTAAGCTCATAAAAATATTTATCGGCGAATTCGGCGGCTTGGCGTTTTTCGCCCGTGTTCCTCATCGCGATAAGGGATTCGCCGTTATGGGCGGCAAGTTCATTCGCGGCGCTGTCGAACACCTTTACCGAGTACACGCTGAATTCCGCGCCGCCGTCGGTCTCCCACGTTTCAAGCTTGACATAACCGTCTTCGCATTTTTTCACGTCGTAGTACATAACACGCTCTCCGTTGTCGGGAACGGGCGGTCTGTTTCGGAGATTTATCCACATTCCGCCACTTTCGGGGCGAAGCCCGGTCTCAAGAGCAAAGCCGCCGAAGTCGCTGTTGTGGGTAAACACATTGTCATTACGGTACCAGCCGCAGCCGAATCCGTTTTCGGGTATTTCACGCAGATAATTTTCAAGCGGCAGCAGAGCCCCGTCTAAAATCGCCGCGTAGAATTTCGACAAGTCTTCGGAGGTGGTTATTATCTCATTTGGGTAATCTCCCTCAATGGGATTTCCGTTGGTGTACGCGATCACGTCTGCACTGCCCGAAAACGTTGTATCGGACATACCGAGCGGCTTGCAGATATATTCCCCGAGAATATCCGCAAACGGCAAATTTGCGGTTTTTCCCAAAATTAGCCGCAAAATATCATAGTTTGCCATATTGACGCAGAATTCTCTTTTATTACCGAAAGTAATTTTATCAATAATATCACTTGGCGTATAAGTGCGCTGAAGCGTTCTGTATTCCGCTGCTTCCCACGGCAAGTCCGAAAACGCTGTATATTGCTCGTTCCACTCCTCGTAAAGCTTATCGGTCTGAACGTCGGAGGTCATATTCAGAAGATCACGTACCGTTACTCCGCCCGAGCCGCCGATCTCGGGGAAATGCTCCGATACCGCGCTGTCAAGCGAGATCAGCGCCTTTTCCGCGAATAACAAGACACAGTATGCGGTAAGCTGCGTCGTGACCCACCCCAGCGGGAAACGGCAGCGCGGCGTAAAACCGATATTGTTTTCAAAGTCTGCGCGTCCCCATGCGGCGAAATACTCGTCGTCTGCGCCGCGGTAATAGGAAAACCCGCTGTAATTATAGTCGCGGCATATCTTGTCAAACCAAGGCGATACGGCGGCAGTCCGCGAAAGCTCCCCGTCTACGCGCCCGATAAGCCGTTCGATACGCGACCTTTCCTCCTCAAGCCTGCGCCGTCTCGCCAACAGCTTGCCGCTCGGCATATCCGTCGCGCAAAGCTCCCTCAGCGGAAATCCAAGCTCCTTGTAGTGCAGAATCCTCCTCAGCTCCTCGAGAGAATGCTCGTCATAGTAACGATACCCGCTTTCGCTCACCTCTGTGGGCTTCAGCAGTCCTATGCTGTCGTAATATTGCAGTGTGCGCACGGTTACGCCGCTTTTCTTCGCTATCTCGCCGATCTGCATTTTCATAATATCGACCTCCTTTCCCATATTGTAAACCATTACGCAGCGTTAAAGTCAATAGCTTTTTTAAAATAATTCAATGTTTTCTTTATATATAATTATATATTCTTCATTAAAAAACAGGCTGCGATTTTGACGCAGCCTGTAATGTTAATGCAAATTGCCGGATTAGTACATTCCGCCCATTCCGGGTGCGGCGGGAGCAGCGGGAGCCTCGGGCTCGGGCTTATCCGCAACAAGGCTCTCGGTAGTGAGAACCATTTCCGCAACGGAGGAAGCGTTCTGCAATGCGGAACGGGTTACCTTCGCGGGGTCGACGATGCCCTTCTTGATCATGTCGCCGTAGCTCTCGCCGTAAGCGTCGTAGCCGTAGCCGACGGTCTTTTTCTTGACGATAGTGTCAATGATAACACTGCCCTCAACGCCCGCGTTCAACGCGATCTGGCGGATAGGCTCCTCAAGAGCGCGGAGCACGATGGATGCGCCTGTCTTTTCGTCGCCCTCGAGAGTGTTCATTACCTTTTCGACAGCGGGCATAGCATCAATAAGCGCAACACCGCCGCCCGCAACGATACCCTCCTCAACGGCCGCCTTAGTAGCTGCGAGAGCGTCCTCGATACGGAGCTTCTTCTCCTTCATCTCGACCTCGGTAGCAGCGCCCACCTTGATTACGCCAACGCCGCCCGAAAGCTTAGCAAGGCGCTCCTGGAGCTTCTCCTTGTCGAACTCGGAGGTGGTAGCCTCGATAGCGTTTCTGATCTCGTTTACGCGAGACTTGATGTCCGCGGTCTTGCCCGCGCCGTCAACGATAATGGTGTTCTCCTTGGTGATCTTTACCTGCTTAGCTGTACCGAGCTGGCTGATCTGAGTGTCCTTGATATCAAGACCGAGCTCGTCGGTGATGACTTCGCCGTTGGTGAGGATCGCGATATCCTTGAGCATTTCCTTGCGTCTGTCGCCAAAGCCGGGAGCCTTGACCGCAACGCAGGTAAACACGCCGCGCAGCTTGTTGAGGATAAGGTTGGTCAGCGCGTCGCCGTCAACGTCCTCCGCGATGATAAGCAGCTTCTTGCCCGACTGAACGATCTGCTCGAGCAACGGCAGAATGTCCTGAATGGACGAGATCTTCTTGTCGGTGATAAGAATGTACGGACTGTCGAGAACCGCTTCCATCTTATCGGTATCCGTTACCATATACGGCGAGATATAGCCGCGGTCGAACTGCATACCCTCAACTACCTCGGAGTAGGTCTCGGCGGTCTTGCTCTCCTCGAGAGTGATAACGCCGTCGGCAGTTACCTTATCCATAGCCTCGGCAATAAGCTTTCCCACGAACTCGTCACCCGCCGAAACGGTAGCAACACGCGCGATATCGGCAGAACCAGCGACCTTCTTGGAGTTCTTTCTGATCTCCTCAACAGCCGCCTCGACGGCCTTCTTCATGCCCTTCTTAACGATCATGGGATTAGCTCCCGCAGCGATGTTCTTCATACCCTCGCGAACAAGAGCCTGAGCGAGCAGGGTAGCGGTGGTGGTACCGTCTCCGGCAGCGTCGTTGGTCTTGGTAGCGACTTCCTTGACGAGAGCCGCGCCCATATTCTCGAAAGCGTCCTCAAGCTCGATCTCCTTAGCTATGGTAACGCCGTCGTTGGTGATCAGCGGAGCGCCGTACTTCTTGGACAGTACAACGTTTCTGCCTTTTGGACCGAGAGTGATCTTAACGGTATCCGCAAGAGTGTCGATGCCCTTTTGCAGAGCCTTTCTTGCTTCTTCTCCGTAAATAATATCCTTTGCCATAGTTATCTCCTCCTAATGTTTATGTGAATAATTTATCATTACTTGTTTGTCTTGGGCTTGGGACCGCGCTTTGCGCCTGTTGCCTTTGCCGCAGGTTTTCTGCCGGGTTTCTTTGCGGCAGTCGCAGTTTCCGCCTTAGCCGCAGCGGGTTTTCTTCCGCCTCTTTTTGCGGCGGGCTTTTCGACAGTCTTTGCCGCCTTGGGAGCGGACTTAACGGCGCTCTCCTCGACAACGGCGAGAATATCGTCCTGTCTTACGATAGAGTACTCTACACCGTCAACCTTGACCTCGGTACCCGAATACTTACTGATAAGAACTTTGTCGCCAACCTTGACGAACATTTCCACTTCCTTGCCGTCTACGGTACCGCCCGGTCCTACCGCTACGATCTCGGCGATAGAGGGCTTTTCCTGAGCCGCGGCAGTAAGGATGATGCCGCTCTTGGTGGTCTCCTCCGCCTCAACCGACTTAATAACTACTCTGTCTGCTAAAGGTCTGATTGTCATATATATTTCCTCCTAATGAAATAATTTGCAAAACCTATATTAGCACTCTTATTTCCCGAGTGCTAATTATATTTTAACCCATATTTAAAAAAAATCAAGGGGTATTGTAATTTTTTTGAAAAATTTCGTATATTAGCACAAATATTTATATATATTATTGATTTGTATTGGCAATTTTATACAGTGCCATATGAGCAATTTTGGGATATTTATATCTAAGAATATTGCAAAATGTCGGAGATTATGTTATAATAAATAATGAGATGACAGTATAGATTAGAATTTACAGAGGTTAGCACATAGCGCCGAATTCTAATTTATTAAGATCATGAAAGGAATTCTTTATGTTCGGACTATTCAAGAAAAACATAAAATCCGAAGAGGATAAACGCGCCGAGAGTCTGCCGCTCACCAAGAAAGTACAGTTTGAGGCTGTGCCGTTAAAGCAGGTCGAGGCGTCAATGGACAACGATCCGCGGTCGGTGCTCGGCTACGTTCCGGTCAACTATTACGCGACCAAGGAAAAATATCTGCTGTGTATCTTTTATTATAAGGAGGATTACAGTGAGATATATATGCGGTTCGAGTACCGTGTGGACGATCTCCCCCGCGGCAGAACAAAGCTGTGGACGGTCGACAAGAACCTGATGCGCGACATTCTGCGCAAGTTCGGACAAAATATTTGAGAACCTGTCCGCATACGTCCGACTTTTTTACACCTCACATGGGCAAAAATTTCACTAAGCTTTCACAAAAGCAACGTGCAAATATCATACATAACTGTTAAAATATGTAACACAAGCACAGAATGTGCATTAAAATTGCTAACCACCCTTTTCATATAATTACCAACCAAACCAACATTATGCCCCCGCGGAAACGCGGGGGCATAATGTTTTATCCGATAAATACAAAAACACTCTGCGGACCGCGGAGTGTTTTTATTTTACAATGGAATTCAGAAATCCCGCCAGGAGCTTCTGTTGTCTTTCGGGAATGCGCTTTATCGCGAACAGCAGCTGCGGGTCTATTTTGTCCGTGTCGTCGGCCGGTTCGGCTTTTCGTCCATTCGGGGGAAAGGGTTCGTCCGTGAGACCCGAAAGGTAGTCAAGACTTACCTTGTAGAATTTGGCGTAATAAATCGCGGTGTCAAGCGGCATGACACGCTCGTTGCTTTCGTAGCGTTCGTAGGTTTTCTTGGCTATATATGCGATTTTAGCGCATTGCTGCTGCGTAAGCGCGTGAAATTCGCGGAGTTCCTTTAATCTGTTCATGCTCTCACCTCTTAAAATATTTTAAGATAATTAGACCAAATGGTCTTGACAAGTTCGTCCGTCTGTGCTATAATACACATAGACCATATGGTCTACTTACAATTATGCCCGATTGGGGGCAAAAAATGTAAAACAAAGGAGAAAAATTATGAACATTTTTAAGAAAACCGTTGCCTGCCTTGCAGCGGCGACGGTAATGACAAGCATGGCGGTGACGGCTTCGGCGGAGTATAAGGTGAGCGGAGTAAACGGCGACGACGGAAAATATTATCTTCGCATCGTCGGTTTGCCCGAGCAGTTTACAAACGCTCCCGATCCTGAAACGCACCCGACTGGCGTACTAGGCAGACTATATGTGAACCCTGATACTGGTAATACTTTGTTTTTTACCGTTTATATGATTCCCGGAGAGGGTACTGCAACTTGTGTGGCTACTGTTTTTGGTGTGCAGCTTCAGTTGCCGTGCAGTTTGCTGAAATTTGAAGAGTTTGGCAACGAATGGGGTGTTGAGATCGAGTTTGACTGCAATAAAAAAGAAATTGCAGTTATTCCCGAGGTGCTTTCCGAATGGGGCGTTCTTTATGTGTCAGCTGGTCTTTGTGATACGGTATCGGATGGAACTAGTATTACTCCAACAGGTGATACGGAATGGCTTTTCAGCGATGGAAGTCCTGCCACAAACGACAATGCTTGGGAGGAGGTTTCCGTTACGTTTGAAAAAGTGAACGGAACCGCTCCGAATGAGTCCAACAGTGAGCCGACAAGCTCCGAGCCCGCAAACGAGCCGACATCTTCCGAACCCGAAAGCGAGCCTGTTAGCTCCGAACCTGTTTCCGAGCCTGCCGCAAGCGAGCCCGTCAGTTCCGAGCCGACCGCGTCTCAGCCGAGCAACGTCGATACCGGCACGGCGGGCATAGCCGCGGTATTTGGCACAGCCGTACTCGCGGCGGGAGCCGTTATTGTGACACGCAAGAAAAAATAAATAAATCTTCCTAATTTCCAAACAGGCGGAGCTTTCGATTTTCGTAGCTCCGTCTTTGCTATGCCGTTTTTGATATGCGGTCATATCAATGTTTGTATATTATTACCATAATTTCAAGTGAAAATTTTGCAAAAAATGAGAAATTTCCTTGACAACTTGAAAATTATCGTGTATAATAGTATTTGGTGAAAGGTTTTCGCGTACGGGATTTGCCGCGGCGCGGGATCCTTGTAAAAATTTTATGAAACGAGGTAATTTCCAATGAGCAAGATCGATTTGACTAAGTACGGTATTACCGGCACTACCGAAATTGTTTACAACCCCTCTTACGAGGCGCTGTATAAGGCGGAGCTTGATCCCTCTCTCACAGGCTACGATAAGGGTCAGGAGAGCGAGCTGGGCGCGGTAAACGTTATGACGGGAGTTTACACAGGACGTTCGCCTAAGGATAAGTTTATCGTTATGGACGAGAATTCAAAGGACACCGTTTGGTGGACCTCGGACGAGTATAAGAACGACAACCACCCCGCCACTCAGGAGGCTTGGGACACTTGTAAGGAGATCGCGAAGAAAGAGCTCTCCGGCAAGAAGCTGTATGTAGTAGACGCTTTCTGCGGCGCTAACAAGGACACGAGAATGGCTATCCGCTTCATTATGGAGGTGGCTTGGCAGGCTCACTTTGTTAAGAATATGTTCATCAGACCCACCGCGGAGGAGCTTGAGAACTTCGAGCCCGATTTCGTTGTTTACAACGCGTCCAAGGCTAAGGTAGAGAACTACAAGGAGCTCGGTCTTAACTCCGAGACCGTCGCTATGTTCAACATCACTTCCCGCGAGCAGGTAATTATCAACACATGGTACGGCGGCGAGATGAAGAAGGGTATGTTCTCGATGATGAACTACTATCTGCCGCTCAAGGGCATTGCCTCCATGCACTGCTCCGCGAACACCGATATGGACGGCAAGAACACCGCTATCTTCTTCGGTCTGTCCGGCACGGGCAAGACCACGCTCTCGACCGACCCCAAGCGTCTGCTTATCGGCGACGACGAGCACGGCTGGGACGACAACGGCGTATTCAACTTCGAGGGCGGCTGCTACGCAAAGGTAATCGACCTCGATAAGGAATCCGAGCCAGATATTTACAACGCTATCAAGAGAAACGCGCTCCTTGAGAACGTTACTCTTGACGCAAACGGCAAGATCGACTTCAAGGACAAGAGCGTTACCGAAAATACCCGCGTATCTTATCCGATCGATCATATTAAGAATATCGTCAGACCCGTTTCTTCCGCTCCCGCGGCTAAGGATGTTATCTTCCTGTCCGCGGACGCGTTCGGAGTATTGCCCCCTGTTTCCATTCTCACTCCCGAGCAGACGCAGTACTACTTCCTGTCGGGCTTTACCGCTAAGCTCGCGGGTACTGAGCGCGGCATTACCGAGCCTACCCCCACATTCTCCGCTTGCTTCGGTCAGGCGTTCCTCGAGTTGCACCCGACCAAGTACGCAGAGGAGCTTGTCAAGAGAATGCAGCAGAGCGGCGCTAAGGCTTACCTTGTAAACACCGGCTGGAACGGCACGGGCAAGCGTATCTCCATCAAGGATACCCGCGGCATTATTGACGCTATCTTGAACGGCGACATCAACAACGCTCCCACCAAGAAGATCCCGTACTTCAATTTTGAAGTTCCCACCGAGCTTAAGGGCGTTGATACCGCTATTCTCGATCCCCGCGACACCTACGCAAACGCTGCCGATTGGGACGAGAAAGCAAAAGACCTTGCGCAGAGATTTATCAAGAACTTTGCCAAGTATGAGGGCAACCCCGCAGGCAAGGCGCTCGTTCCCGCAGGTCCTCAGCTTTGATATAGCTGTTGGTCAATAAAAATAAGACTGCGCACAGACAGTTGTTTGTGCGCAGTTTTTTATGTTTGACAATAATTTTTAATTCGTAAAATTTCACTCGATTATTATCGGTTGTTTATTTTTTTTACAAATCTTAGCAGCCGTATATTTTTACAGCCCGTTTCGATAACAAAGCTCGATTCCGCAAGCTCCCACTCGGGATCGTGCTCTATGTCCTCGAAGAACACGTCGCCGCCCATATTTTCGTACAGGCGTGTTATCAGCGCCTCGTCGCAGTACGGAGCTAGCTGCCTGTATATCTCGCCGCCGCCTATTACGAAAACCTTATTCTTCACCGTCTTGACGTATTGCATAAGGCTTTCGATATCGGAAAATACCTTTGCGCCCTCTAAGTCCTTTGCGCTCCGCGAAAGCACAAGATTTTCACGATCGGGCAGCGGACGTTTCGGGAAACTCTTGTATGTTTTTCTTCCCATTATCACGGTCGAATTCAGCGTCACAGCACGGAAATTCTTCATATCCTCGGGCAGGCGGCAGAGCAGTCCGCCGCTTCTCCCGATAGCGCAATCGTTGTCCATAACCAATATAAGTGTCATAAGCCCTCCAAAAAAGCCGCAGATCCTTTTGTGTGACCTGCGGCTGATAATTCATTCCCGTACAAACGTTGTCTATTGAAAGACTGTCGTCCAAGAAACTCTTGAAACGTCTGTACGGTCTTCATATTGCGCTCCCTATTGGGGGCACTTTTCAATAAGAGAAGAACCGTAAACGTACAATTCTTACCTCTTACTCTAATTATCGGCAGATTTCTTCCAGACTTTAGCATATTTTACGCCAAAAAATCGAAATTTTAATCGTTCCGTTTTGTGAAAATCGTCAAGAAAATATCAAACCTTGGTCATCTTGGCATTGTTTTTCATTACTTTTTTCTGACCGCGCGCGTCAAAGTCTATCGTGATCATGGCGTCGTTGCCAGTCTGCATTACCGCAGTAACCGTTCCCTCGCCAAAGATGTTGTGCTTTATTCTGTCGCCGATTGTGAATACCTCGTCGTTGGCGCGCGGCATCGCCGCCTTCATCTTCGCTGTTTCCTCCTTGAGGAAGCTGTGGCGCTCGGGCTTGGAGTAGCTGTGTGTTTTCAGGCGCTCGCCGTGCTTTTCGCAAAGTTCCTCGGGTATCTCGCGGATAAATGATGAGAGCTTATTGTTGCTCGTTTTGCCGAACAGCATACGGTATTGCGAATGCGTTACAATAAGGCGCTTTTTTGCGCGTGTTATCGCGACATAGGCAAGCCGGCGCTCTTCTTCCATTTCGGTAGGATTGTACTGACACATCGCGGACGGGAAAATGTTGTCCTCGGCTGCCACCATAAACACCACGGGGAACTCGAGACCCTTTGCGCTGTGCATAGTCATAAGTGAAACGCGATCCGCCTCGGTGTCGTAATTGTCGATATCGGCTACCAGCGCGACCTGCTCGAGGAAATCGGGCAGAGCGGCTTCGGGGTTCTCCTCCAACAGCAGCATTGCGTTGGATTTCAGCTCGTTGATATTTTCGATACGCGGAGTGCCCTCGTCGCCCTGCGCCTTCAGCATCTGCATATAACCCGATTTTTCGGCAACCGTTTCAATAAGCTCGTCCAGACACATGGTGTCGGCGGCTTCGTCAAGCTCTTCGAAAAGATTAGCTGCCGCCTTGAGCGAATTCGCCTTTCTTTGCAGCGTTTCAAACTGCAGGGAGTCGCGGCATACCTCGATAGGGCTTATACCCAGTCCCTCGGCAATGCGCACCACCTCGTCTACGGTAGCGTCGCCGATACCGCGCTTCGGTTCGTTGATAACGCGGCGGAACCGCACCATATCAAACGGATTATTGATAAGCGACAGATACGCCAGAATATCGCGTATTTCTTTGCGGTCGTAAAAGCGCAGACCGCCTACTATTTTGTACGGTATTCCCGATCTTGACAGCGCGGTCTCATAGCTGCGTGAAATGGCGTTATTGCGGTAAAGCAGCGCGTAATCAGAGTATTTCGCTCCATTCTGTACCCCCTCCGCGATAATATCCGTCACGCCCTTTGCCTCCATCTGTTCAGAGGGGTAGAGGTTGACCTGAATTTTCTCGCCCTCGCCAAGATCGCTCCAGAGGTTCTTGTCCTTGCGCTGCGTGTTGTTTTTGATTACGGCGTTCGCGGCGTTCAGGATATTCTCGGTGGAACGGTAGTTCTGTTCCAGACGAATGACCGCGCAGCCTTTATACTGCTTTTCAAAACTGAGGATATTCTCTATAGTAGCACCGCGGAAACGGTATATAGACTGATCGTCGTCACCGACAACGCCGAGATTGCCCGCGTCGCCCGCCAGCAGCGAAATAAGCCTGTACTGCGCGACGTTGGTGTCCTGATACTCGTCCACCATTATGTACTTGTACAGATTGCGGTAGTGGCGCAGCACGTCGGGGAAGTCCTCGAAAAGGCGCACCGTGAGGAAAATAATATCGTCGAAGTCCACAGCGTTGGCGGTTTTCAGCGAGTTCTGATACTCAAGATACACCTCCGAGGTCTTAAGGTCTATAAGCTCGGAGGTCTCCTGCGCCATGGGAACGTAATCCTCCGCGGATATCATCTTGTCCTTGAGCCGCGAGATGTTGTTCTTGAACATTTTCGCGCTCATCACCTTTTCGCTGATGTCGTGGCGTTTCATTATTTCCTTTATCAGGCGCTTGGAATCGTCGTCGTCGTAGATCGTAAATCCCGACTTGTAGCCGAGGTGCTCTATCTCGCGGCGGAGTATCCTCACGCACGCGGAGTGGAACGTCGCCGCGCATATCTTTTCCGCGTCCTCGCCGATCATTGCGGTAAGGCGCTGTCGAAGCTCGCCCGCCGCCTTGTTGGTGAACGTTATCGCCAGAATATTCCACGGGTTCACGGGGTTTACGGCGATTATATCCGCGAGCTTCTGCGCCGCTTCGGGGGTCTTATCCATTTTCGGGAAGTCTGCGAGAAAGCTCTCCTGTTCGGAAGTTATTTCGCGTATCTCCTCGTCGTGGTAGGCGTTGCCGAACCGCAGCATATTAGCTATCCTGTTGACCAGCACGGTTGTTTTTCCGCTGCCCGCGCCCGCGATTATCAGCACCGCGCCGTTGATTTTGAAGATCGCTTTTTTCTGCATATCGTTCGCGCGGGAAAAGTAACTTTCCAGCGCTGCTTGTTTCAATTCTCTATAATTCATCTATATCCTTTTCTGTCAATTACTGTCCGTTATTATTTGCGGGAGCGTTCGCAATTCCCGAGTTGCCCGAATTTCCCGAAATCGCTCCGTCAAGCGCGATAAACGGATTTACCTCCGTGCCTATCGCCTGCGGAAGTGTGCCGTCCCAATTCATGATCTTCATATACTCGATATAATTGGGGCTTTGAGTGAGCTGCTTCTGTACCGCCTCGATAGCGTATGCCTCAGCGTCCGCCTTGATCTTTTGGGAATCCGCCTCCGCCTGTGCCGCGATGACTTTCTGCTTTGCCTCCTCTTCCTTTTCAGCGGTCTTGTTCTGCATTTTCAAAGCGTCCTGCGCGGCGATCACCTTAGCCTGAATGGACTGCTCGAACGCGTCGTCAAACGAAAGATTCTCGATAGCGAACGCTGTTACGATAATACCCTGCGGCTCCAAGGTCTCCTTCAGCGAATTGTAGATCGCGTTCTGGACGGTGGAGCGGTTCTGCACCAAATCCTCCGCCTTGACCTTGCCTATCTCGTCCTTGGAAATTTTTGCCACGTTCGGAACGAGCAGCTTGCTTTCAACGTTGCTGACGCCTATGGTGCGGATTATTTCGGGGAGCTTGGTGCCGTCGTAGCAGTAGTTCAACTTTAGCTGGAGGCTGTCGACGGTCTGCGTATCCGAGGTGTACGCGTCGGTCGTCACGGGGTAGACCTGCTCACGGGTATCCACCTGCTGTATTTCCTCGATGAACGGAATATGGAAGTTAAGCCCCGCTGAGAGGTTCTGCCCGACTATCTTACCGAACTGATACTTCACGCCGATATAGCCCTCGTTCACTACCGTAAAGCTGTTAAAAATAACGATAAGCACAGCAAGAACGATCAGAGCAACGATCACTATCGGACCCCATTTCGGCTGTGTTCCGCCATCTTTGTTTTCTGTTGTAAATTTCTGCATAATGTTCTCCTTTTCTTTATGTCCGCGGCGTTATGCCGCATTTGCCATATTACTGCATATTGACAAGCTCGGAATACTTGTTCTCCGCATTAAGCTGCGGAACGACCGCTCTGCGGCTAATTCCAGCTCTCGCGAACGCCTGGGTAAGCATGAGCTTGATACGGTTGACCTGATTTACTTCGGACGCGCCCGGGTCAAAGTCCACGGCTACTATGTTACTTTCGGGGTGCTGACGGCGAAGCTCGCCGATAACGCCCTTGCCCGTGACGTGATTGGGCAGACACGCGAATGGCTGCATACACACGATATTCGGTACGCCCTCGTGAATAAGCTCCAGCATTTCCGCCGACAAAAACCAGCCCTCGCCCGCGATGTTTCCGGGAGAAACTATCGGGCGGACGCTCTCGCGCATTTCAAAGATGTCGCCCGGGCAGCCGAACTTGGTGCCCGCGACCGCCTTGCGGTAGCTGCGCTCCATAAACTTGAACGCCTTTATCGCCGAATTCTCGGCAAACTTTTTCAGCCGCGAGCAATACAGAAGCTCGGACTTGGTCTTACCGTGAGAGCAGATGTAGTAGAAAAATCCCATAAGGTCGGGAACTACGACCTCGCAGCCCTCGTTTTCGAGCAAGCCTATGATATCATTATTCGCAACCGGGTGGAATTTAACCAAGATTTCACCGACAAGTCCGACCTTTGGCTTTTCGATCTCGTTTACGGGGAACTCGAGGAACTCCTTGACTATATTGCGGACGTTGTTGTTGAAGCGCGGCAGCGAAAGCGATTTAAGCTCGTCGCGCAAGAACAGGCGCCATTTCTCGTAGAGCGCGTTCGCGCTGCCCTTTACCTTTTCGTACGGGCGGACCTTGTACAGACAGCGCTGCAATACGTCGCCGTAGACGATGCCCATAAACGCGCGCACCGCTATGCCCGCCGAGAGCTTGAAGCCGCTTTGCTTCTCCAGACCGACAACGTTCAGCGAGATGAGAGGTATCTTTTCGAAGCCCGCGTCCTTGAGCGCCTTTTTCAGCATACCGACGTAGTTTGTCGCGCGGCACGCTCCGCCCGTCTGGGTGATCATAACGGACGTGTTCTCGAGGTCGTATTTGCCGCTCAGCAGCGCGTGTATAAGCTGCCCGACGATAAGTATCGACGGGTAGCAGGCGTCGTTGTTGACGTATTTCAGACCCGTGTCCACGACGTCCTTGGAGCAGTCCTTGAGGATCACCACGTTGTAGCCGCTGTGCATAAACGCCGCCTCGAGCATATCGAAGTGGATAGGCGCCATCTGCGGACAGAGGATAGTGTGGTTTTTCCGCATTTCCTTGGTGAATTCGGGCTGACGTATGTAACCGACGTGACCGCGCACGGGCTTGTACTTATGCCGCGCCCGCTCGTCGACTACCGAGATAAGCGAGCGCAGACGAATTCGCGCCGCGCCGAGGTTGTTTACCTCGTCTATCTTAAGGCAGGTGTAGAGCTTACCGAAGCTGCGCAGTATCTCCTGGACCTCGTCGGTGGTTATCGCGTCGAGACCGCAGCCGAAACTGTTCAGCTGAACCAGCTCCAGACACTCGTTCGCGCCGACGACGTGAGCCGCCGCGTACAGTCTTGTGTGATACGTCCACTGGTCGACGACGCGTATCGGTCTCACCACCTCCGCGAGATGCGCTACGGAGTCCTCCGTCAGCACCGCGAAGCCGTAGCCCGATATCATTTCGGGCAATCCGTGATTTATCTCGGGGTCGACGTGGTAGGGTCTGCCCGCGAGGACTATTCCGCGTTTGCCGTTTTCCTTAAGAAAGTTAAGCGTTTCCTCGCCCTTTTTGCGCATATCCTCCTTGAACGCCGCGTCCTCGGCATACGCCTTTTCAAGCGCGTCCTCGACCTCGCGCTTCGTTATATCCATATCGGGGAGCGCGGAGGAAAACTCCTCGAAAAGGCGCTCCGCCATACGCTTTTCGTTGAATATGGGCAGGAACGGATTCATAAACCTTACGCTCTCACGCAGCTCGGGAACGGAGTTCTTGATGACCTCGCTGTACGTCGCGACCACGGGGCAGTTGTAGTGATTGTCGCCGCCGTTGTTATCGGTCATCTCGTAGGGCATTGACGGGTAGAAGATGAGCTTCACGCCGTCGTCGATAAGCGCCTGAATATGACCGTGAGCCAGCTTTGCGGGATAGCAAACGCTCTCGCTCGGCATAGTCTCGATACCCATATCGTATATATCTCGGGAGGACTTCGGCGACAGCTTCACCGAAAAACCAAGCTCGGTAAACAGCTTATGCCAGAACGGGAAGTTCTCGTACATTCCGAGAACGCGCGGAAGCCCGATAACGCCGCGCTTCGCCGCGTCCGCGGGAAGGCTCTCCCTATCGAAAAGCAGATGATATTTGTAATCGTACAGGTTCGGGAGCTTCTCGCCCGCCGAAACGTTTCCCGCGCCGCGTTCGCAGCGGTTGTTGCTGATATAGCGCTTTCCGTCCGGAAATTTCGATATCGTAAGCAGACAGTTATTGGAGCATTTTCCGCAGCGCGCGGCGGTCTTTTCGACCTTAAAGCCGTCGAGCGTATCGGGCGGCGCAATGGCGCTCGGCTTGCCGTCGTCGCGCTCTATCGCGATAAGCGCCGAGCCGTAAGCGCCCATTAAGCCCGCCTTGTCGGGACGAATAACGTCCTTGCCGACGATAAGCTCAAACGCGCGCAGTACGCTGTCGTTCATAAACGTGCCGCCCTGAACGATTATCTTTTCACCCATCGAAGCGGTATCGCGAAGCTTTATAACCTTAAACAGCGCGTTCTTGACTACCGAATAGGACAGACCCGCCGAGATATCCGCGACGGTCGCGCCCTCTTTCTGCGCCTGCTTTACGCGCGAGTTCATAAACACCGTGCAGCGCGAGCCGAGGTCGACGGGATTTTCCGCCGACAATCCGAGTACGGCGAACTCCGCGCTGGTCATACCGAGCGCGTTCGCGAAATTCTCGATGAACGAGCCGCAGCCCGACGAGCAAGCCTCGTTGAGCAGAATACTCTCGATCTCGCCGTTATTGACGCGCATACACTTCATATCCTGCCCGCCGATGTCGAGAATAAACTCGGCGCCGGGGAGGAATTTGTCGGCGGCCTTGTAGTGCGCCATAGTTTCGATTTCGCCGAAGTCCGCGCCTAGCGCCGCCTTTATAAGGTGCTCGCCGTAGCCCGTGGTGCAGGTTTTCGCTATGTACGCGTTCTCGGGCAGCCGCCCGTATATCTCTTTAAGTATGCCGATGACCGACTTCAGCGGGTCGCCCTGATTCCCCGCGTAGTGCGAGTAGAGTATCTCGGCGTTTTTGTTGAGCAGCACCGCCTTTGTCGTAGTCGAGCCCGCGTCGATACCGAGATAGCAAGCTCCCGAATGGGAATTTATGTCGGCGGTGGGAATTATTGACTTTGCGTGGCGGGCGCGGAATTTCTCAAGCTCGTCCTCGTTCTTGAACAAAGGCGCAAGTCTTTCGACCTCGCGGAGCTGATTTTCTCCGAGTACGGAAACGCTTTGTACGAGCTCGTCGATGTCAAGCTCGCAGGTCTCTTCGGAAAGCGCGCAGCCGATAGCGACGAACAAATTCGCGTTTTCGGGGAAGATAATGTTTTCGGGCTGCAAATTCAGCGTTTCGATAAAGCGCTGACGAAGCTCCGACAAATGGTGGAGCGGACCGCCGAGAAACGCGACGTTTCCGCGTATTGGCTTGCCGCACGCAAGTCCGCTTATCGTCTGATTTACCACTGACTGGAAAACAGACGCGGCAACGTCGCTTTTTTTCGCGCCCTCGTTGATAAGCGGCTGAATGTCGCTCTTGGCGAAAACGCCGCAGCGCGAGGCTATCGGATAAATCGTCGTATGCTTTTTCGCAAGCTCGTTAAGGCCCTTAGCGTCGGTGTTCAGCAGAGCCGCCATCTGATCTATGAACGCGCCCGTGCCGCCCGCGCAGCTTCCGTTCATGCGCTGCTCGAGTCCTCCCGTGAGGTATGTAATTTTAGCGTCCTCGCCGCCCAGCTCGATCGCAACATCGGTCTGCGGAGCAAGCGCTCTGATAGCGTCCGTGCCTGCCGCGACCTCCTGAACGAACGGTATTCCCAGCCACTTGGAAACGGAAATGCCGCCCGAACCCGTGACTGCTATAAGCACGCGTTCGCCTTGTATCTCGTTGCCGACCTCGGAAATGATATCCGAAACCGTTTTGCGGATATCTGAGAAATGGCGCTGATAGCGTCCGAACAGCAGCTCGTTGTTTTCTCCGACGATCGCCGCCTTGACGGTCGTCGAGCCTATATCCAGTCCTACACGTTTCATTTTATCAATCCCTTCCAATTTTGCCACATGTTTACATTTTCTCTCTATATTATAATATCTCTTGCAGTACTATGAATTATAACACATTTTGAGACAAAAGTCAACCGTCAAAATATACTAAACACACCGAAAAAAGGCCGAGAAATGCACTTCCCAGCCTTAAATATTTTTATTTTGCCTTGCAGCTTACAGCGGCTTGAATACTATCTCGCCGTTTTCAACGGTAGCGCGCGCGTGGTTAGTCGCGGCGTTTACCTGCAATACGCACGCGTTGATCCTGAGCGTGACCCCGGGGTACATAACCCGTTTACACGCTACGGAGAGGTTTTGCGTGAGCTGAAGCGTGTCGTCGATCTCGCTTATGCGTACCTTGCTCTTTTTGACCTCGCTCTGCATTTTCAGACGGTTGCGCAGCGCTTCGGTCTTGAGCTGCTCGCGCTCGGGAGAGAGCTTGGCTTTCTTGGAAAGCTCGTTGAGCGTCACAAGCATCTTGCCGAGCTGATCCGCCTTGTCCTCAAGCTCCGCGATCTGCTTTTCAAGTCTGTCGCGCTCCTCGGATAAAACAGCGTTGTTGCCAAGCGTGATAAGCGTTTTCGCGTATTTTTCCGATCCGATCACCGAAGCCTCGATGCCGTCAAGCGCCGTATACTTGCCGCCCATTATAACGCCCTTGCCCGACGCGATTATCTTTTTGTCCGCGAAAACCTCGCCGCCGACGAACGACGCGCTCTCCACGCTGCCCTCCGCGCGGATCTTGGTGTTCTCGCAAAAGCCGAGCTTAACATCGCCCTTGCATTCGATCTGAGAGTTTATGCTGCCGATCTTGATGTTGATATTGCCGTCGGCGGACAGTTCCGCGCCGTTGACCGAGCCGTTTATGTTGATATCCCGCTTTGAGGTCACACGGAAACCCTCGAATACGCTGCCCTTTACGGTCACAGCGCCGATAAAGTCGATATTTCCGCTTGAAACGTCAACGTCGCCGTTTATCACAAGTGTTTCGTCGATCTGGAACGCGCCGTTTTTATACACAAGATTTCCGTCGATAGCCGCGATTATTTCCTTGCCGTCGTTGATAAGAGACGTACCCTTGCCGACGTTCACCTTTACGGGAACGCCCTTTTTCTGCATAACGACTCTTCCCGTGATATCCTTTCCCGGCTCGCCCTCCGTCGGCAGTGTGATCGCCGCTATCGGAGTACCGGCGGTGATGTTCCTCACTACGCCGAGGTTTTTGTAATCCACTATGCCGTGCTCGTTCTCGACGGGCGCAGCGTGGCTTTCTATGTTATAGAAATACTTTATCGAGCCGTCTACGCCGTCCTTCGGCATATCCCATTTTGCCACGCAGATATTCTCGTCGTAGCGTTTTTGTTCAACGGCAAGATTGATATCGTCATGAAGTATCCCATATGATACGTTTTTCTCGTCGAGAGCCGCCATGATTCTTTCTACCGTAATATCCATACCGCCGTTCTCGGGTCTTGAAAATGACATAAACGCGGCTGTATGATTGGGGTTTACGGAAACTTCCACCATAGAATGCACGATGATCTTGTTTTCACTCTCTGACATAATTCTGCCCCCTTTTTGCTGTAATTAAGACCTGTTACACTATATAAATTATATCATATTGTTAAAAAAAATGCAATAAAATATTGTCATTTTTTACAAATATCACAAATTCTCACAGTGCTTTTTGATTATTTTTACTTGATTTTCTTTGATATATCAAACGGAGTGGTCTGATAAACGAAATAGTTCAGCCAGTTGGTGTACAGAAGCGTGGAGTGAGCGCGCCAACGGAGCACGGGCGGCTTTGACGGATCGTCGTCGGGGTAGTAGTGTCGGGGTATCTGCGGCTCCATTCCCCTGTCTAGATCGCGGCGGTACTCCTTGTCGAGCGTATCGGCGTCGTATTCGGAGTGCCCCGTAATGAAGAACTGACTTCCGTCGAGATTGCCCGCGGTGTACACGCCCGCCTCGTCCGACACCGCCATAAGCCGCAGCTCGGGACAATTGAGAATGTCCTCGGCGCGTGTCTCGGTGTGGCGCGAATGAGGCGCGCAGAACTCGCTGTCAAAGCCGTGGAACAGCCGCGACTTCGGTGTAAGAAGTCTGTGCGTAAAGACACCCGACATCTTCTGCTCAAGCGGATATTTCTTTATTCCGTAGTGGTAATACAGCGCCGCCTGCGCTCCCCAGCATATGTGGAGAGTAGAGTGAACGTGCGTTTTAGTCCATTCCATGATCTCGCAGAGCTCCTGCCAGTAGTCGACTTCCTCGAACTCCATCTGCTCGACGGGCGCTCCCGTGATGATAAAGCCGTCGAAGTTGACGTCTTTTATATCGGCAAACATTTTGTAGAACGTAATCAAGTGTTCTTCGGGCGTGTTTTTGCTGTGATGGGTAGAGGTCTGGACAAGCTCCACCTCAAATTGTAGCGGAGTATTGGACAGACAGCGCATTATCTGAGTCTCGGTGACTATCTTTGTCGGCATAAGGTTAAGTATTCCGATCTTCAGAGGACGAATGTCCTGGTGAAGTGCGCGGTTCTCGGTGATGACAAATATATGCTCGTTTTCGAGAACGCTCTGCGCGGGCAGTCCGTCGGGTATCTTTATCGGCATTTTTATCATATCCTTTCTTGATAAAGGTGTTTTTTTCGGTTAAAATTTAAGAATTTTATACAATACATCTATTATAAGCCTATTTCGTCTTTTTGTCAAGCCCTGTGTATGACGTCACTGAAGCCGCGCGGGTCGGGACGTATCGTGCGAAGTTATCCGACGGGCGGTTTCGTCTTTGAAAATATTGGAATTTTTTTATCCTGCCTTGACAATCCGCGAAAAAAATGATATAATATAAGCGTCTCGTTCCGACGGTTAATTTGGTTCGGGTGTTTTCTTGATTTTGTGATCCGAAAGGAGATTGCTTAATGAACAGGAGATTATGGAGCAGCATTATTGCCGCGGCTCTGGTTCTCGGAACGTTATCTGGGTGCAATACCAATATCGAAGGAAACGTTCCGCAGATCAGCAGCGAAAATCCTGCCTTAGCGTCTATTACACATTCTTCACCAAATTCAGATACAAGCTCCTCAAAACCCACTTCATCACCTTCCTCGTCAACCTCGACCCACAGTACTGCGGAAAGGGTCGACGACAAGTTAATGGAAACGCTGGACGGATATGAGGATTTTTTTAAGGAATATACTCAGTACATAAAAGATTATAAGGACGCTGACAGCTCGAAGCTTCAGGATTATGTCAAAAAGAGCGAGGAGATCATCGGGCTGCTGGAAAAGTATGATACGGGCGGATTTAATAAGCAAGAGGAAATATACCTCGCCGACGTAAAATACCGTATTGATAAAATGCTGGCGAGCGTGAAGAACAGACTGCCCAAGTGGAATGATGAGAGCGGACGGTATGAAATGAGCACCTCGTCCACCTCGAAAAGGCCCGTGGCTACGTCTCCGTATTCATCGTCCAAGCCGTCCTCGTCAAGCTCTTCGGCTGTGCCGGAGGCTTCAAGTACGCAGATAGAGTCAAGCAATCCCGGGAGTGGCAGCGAGACGGTAAGCTCGGCATCGGAGTCGACCATAATAAGCGATTACAGTCTGCCCGAGATCATGAACGTTCCCGAGCCCGATACAAGCTCGCTGTTTACCGATTATACCAGAAAATGGGCTTATAATCAGCTTAATTCCTCTCAGAAGGCCGTTTACGCAAGACTGTTTGAAAGCGCGAAAAACAACACCGATGACATAAACGTTACAGATCTGAATGTGACCGTGGATGATACCACGAAAGCGTACTGGGCGTTCGACTATGACAACGCGAATTTTCTGACGCTTGGCAGCGGATACTCGTATAGCTATGATACGGCTACGGGCGATGTTGTAAGCGTTGCAATAAACTACGGCAGAAGCAGCGTACCATCGGAGCAGTTTGAGGCAACGACGCAGTCCGTTATCGCCGAGGCACAGCAGATGGGCAGCGATTACGAGCGGCTGAAATATATTCATGATTGGATCGTAAACAATACCTCATATTCCAATAACGGTACAGCGTCGAGAAATGAGGCTGACGGTCCCGTGGTATACGGTCAGGCTGTCTGCGAGGGGTATTCAAAGGCGTTTATGTATCTCGCGCAGTCTCTGGGATATGAGTGCGTATGCGTTGCCGGATACGCCGACGGAGATCATATGTGGAATATGGTCAAGATCGGGGATACATGGTATCACGTTGATGTGACATGGGACGATCCCATTTCCAGCAGCGGACCTACGCTGAGATATAATTACTTTCTTATCAGCGACAGCACGATAGGGAGCGATCATCGACTCGACAATTATTTTGCCGTCCCGTCCGCGCTCTATGATTATCAGCAGTAATTACGTAAAATAACGGTATCGGGAGGTATCGCATATGGCAAAGCGCTTTGACAAAAACAAAAAAGACAATCGGCTTGAACGCGCGTATGTCCGCAATTGGATCATCTGCGGCATTTCCCTGGCGCTGATCATTGTACTTTATTTCGCGTCAATGAGATAATTGAGACAATAAAAAAATCAAGCGGCTCTCCCGATACGGGGAAAGCCGCTTTTCGTTTACCATTCGCCGTCCGCGAGATCACACCGCATCATAAGTGCCATAGTTTGCTTCATAAACTCAATAGCTCCCTTGATCGTCCATTCATCCGATGCGAACATATAAACCGCGCTGCCTATAACCAAAGACTTCAGGAATTCTGCCGCCGAGGAGAAGCATTTCTTTGCCGCCTCCATTATCGCTTTCATGGACGCCAGATAGTCGTCCTTTGAGATCATGCCGCATGAGAACGCAAGCCTTGAAAAGCCCACCTTTTCGCTGAGATCCCAGCCGATAACCCCCGCCTCGGGAAGATATTCATAGATCGGCTTTATGAACATACAGGTGTTGAGGAACGCACGCTGTCCGTCGCCCTTGAGCGTACTTATGTCGAAGTTGGGCTTGCCGAGAAAAAACGCCTTTACGTCGGCAAACATTGCCGCGATATTGCAGCCGCGTGCACTGTTATTGAATTTGATGAAGCTTTCGGTATCCTTTATGCCGAAGAACGTTTCCAGCCACTGCGCCACGTTCTCTCTGTCTTTGCCCTGAAATTCGGCAAAAAAGTCGTTCAGACCGAGCGCGCCTCCCGTTACGGGTATCTGACGTAAAGAGGGTATAATTCCCAGCAGCACCGTGAATTCTCCGTCGGACATCTTGCGCTTTTCGGGCTTTTCGGCACAGCGCTTGTCGATATCCTCGCAAAACTTGCCCGCCAGCTCGTGCAGCTCCTTGAGATCCTTTTCAACGTATTCCTTACACTCATCCACCTCTGCGGGCAAATCAAGACCGCTCGTGTTGTCGGGATCTGCGTTTACGCCCGCCTCGTAGTATGTCAGCGCAGCCAACTCCTTATCGTTCATAAAGCGTATATATCCGCTCATATAGAGGTATCGTGCTATTTCGTCAGGCTTATGGCAGTCGGGGAGTATCTTTTCAAGCTCGCGCATTGAGTTGTCGAAATCCTCTTTGTTGTTTAAAGCGCCGATCATTCTGAAACGAAGCTTTACACTGCGCTGTTCTTCGGGAACGCTCAGCACCGCCGCGATTATGTTATCGTATTCGTCTTTGTCGTAGCACTCGTCAAGAACCTTATACAGCTCATCGTTATCGGAAATTTTCCCGTTGTCGTCCAATGTAATATTTGCCATTATTTAATATCCTTTCGTTTAATATTTCTATTATACTCTTTTTTTACGGGAATGTCAAGTACGGTGAGTTTTTTTAACCGCATTGCAGTATCAGCCACACGTTATCGAAATTGCGCTCCGCGAGGTCGTCTCTGCGGATATAGAAATAAATTCGTCCGCAGTCGCCGAACATCAGCTCGAAACCGTCCGCCTCTACCGTGCCTAGCTGGAAAAGCAGCAGCCAGTCGCGGTTCGCCCATTGCTCGGTCTCCTGACGGTCGCGGGGCGTGACGCGCTCCCAGCTGTCGGGATCGCCGAGATAGTAGCCTCGTCCGGCAACAAGCTCGCATTCGCGCGTCATATTTCCTTGAATAACGTCCGCCCAGCCGAGAAGCTTGGAAAGGTCGTCAAGGTCGTCGGGCTCCTCGATTCCCATGTTCTCGAGAACTTCGTCGAATTTGTCCCATTCCATTGCCATTTTCTCGCGCTGAACTATAAAATCCTCATAACACTGATAGGATTTCTCGGAAAACGCCGTAACGCCTATTTCGGGAAAACGAAAATCATCCTCGAGATCGTCGGGAAATTCAGCGGGGGATAGCGCGTTTATGCCCTCAAAATAAAATACTCTCGCGCAGCCCCTGTCCTTCGGGTCGTAGCCCCACCGCATGGTTTCGCACTCGTAAAAAAACGACAGCAGCCCCGTTTTCGGGAGCAGCTCGTCGGTATCGTAACGCGAAATCTCGGCAATGTCAAACTGCGCTATAAACGACAGCGGACGGCTTTTCGGCGTTTCGTCAAGATAACCCTCACCCTCGTAATACGGCCATCTGAAGCCTGCGGGAACGTCCGGTCTGCCGCCAAATTTCGTTGCGCCGACTCGCCTTTCGGCGGTGCCCGCGATGTTCAGCCGAATGGAGTTGCGAGCCGCCTTTTCAAGCTCCTTTTTGATGTTTATCATAAACTATCCTTTCATACCGCAAGGCGAAACGAGTACCCCCGTTTCGCCTTGAAATTATTCAATTAAACGTTCTGGGTGGGGCGTTCGGCAGCTTCGTTAGCGGGAATAACAGACTTTTCGGAATTGATGCCGCTCGCGATAGCCTTGCCCTGTACAAACGAGTTGACCATATCGCCCAGGTTTATGCCAAGACCGTCGAGCAGACCCGAGCTTGCCTGCGTGGTCGCCTCGGTGATGTCCTTGACGAGCTTGGAGGTGTTGCCGTCGCCGTACATGGTGATCTTGTCGATATTCTCGAGCGGCTTCGCGATAGCCTCCGCGATGGCGGGCATCTGTTCGAAATACATCTGCAATACGGCTGCCTCTTCCATTTTCTTCATTGCTTCAGCCTTCTTGTCGAGACCCTCCGCTTCCGCGAGAGCCTTTGCGCGGACGGCTTCCGCTTCCGCAAGACCGCGTGCTCTGATACCCTCCGCGTCCTGTTCGGCGGCGAAACGAGCTGCCTCCGCGCGCGCCTTTTCCGCGGCGGCTTCGTTCTGTGCCGTCACGAGAATAGCGGCGGCTTCGTTTTTCTTGATCTCCAACTCCGCCTCGGCGTTTTGGATATCCTCGTACTTGCGGGCTTCGGCGTTACGCGAAACGGTATACAGCTCCGCGTCCGCTTTCTGCTGGGCGGCGTATTTCTGCGCGTCGGCGGTCTTCTTTACGTCCGCCTCGAGCGCGCGTTCCTTTATCTCCGCTTCCTTTGCCTTGATCTCGACCTCTTTCTCCTGCTTGGCGAGGTTAGCGTTCGCGGTCGTGATCTCGATCGTCTTGCGTTGCTCCTCCTGCTGGATCGTGTATGCCGCGTCCGCCTCCGCCTGCTTGATATCCGCTTCGCGCTTCAGCTCCGCCTGCTTTATCGCGAGCTCGTTCTGGCGCTCGGCGATTGCGGTCTCGCTGTCGACCTTGGCGTCGTTAGCCTTGCGGTTAGCCTCGGCTTGAGCGATCTTGATGTCGCGTTCCGCCTCCGCTTTGCTGATAGCCGCCTTTTTCTTGATCTGCATGGTATTGTCGATACCCATATCGTTGATAATACCGTTGTCGTCAACGAAATTCTGAACGTTGAACGAAACGATCTCCAGTCCCATAGCCCGAAGATCGGGGTCGGCGTTTTGCTTTACCTTGTCGGCGAACGCCTGACGGTTGGATACCATTTCCTCAAGCCGCATCTGACCGACGATCTCACGCATATTGCCCTCGAGTACCTCGCGCGCCACCTGCGTTATGTACTGAACGTTCTTGTTAAGGAAGTTCTGTTGAGCGCGGGCAATGGTATCGGGCTCCGGAGAGATCTTGACGTTTACTACCGCGTCAACGTTGATGTTGATGTAATCGCCTGTCGGAACGGGTTGTGCTGTTTTTACGTCGACCGACATAAGCGCCAGTTCAAGCGTATCGCAACGCTCGAAGAACGGCAGCTTGATAGCCGCCTTGCCTATAACGACCTTAGCCTTGCGCCGTAGACCGCTGATGATAAACGCCTTATCGGGCGGAGCCTTGCGGTAACCTGCCGCGAACATAAAAATAATGATCGCGATTATTACTATTGCGGGAATGATTATCCCTTTGTACTGTTCAAATTCGGGCATGATAACCTCCTTATCCGAAAGCAAAATCCTCACCGCTCGCATTCGCCCGCTAGCCGGGCGACATAGCAATGTAATGTTTGCTTTGTAATTATATTGTACCATTTTTAAAAAATTTCGTCAAGATGTTACAAAGATATTTGTGATATTGCATAAAAAATCAGCTTTTTTTTCATCATAGAAAATATTGCACGAGGTGTTATTTTTTTGACAATATTCCAAAAAATATTACAAAAGCGATGTTATATTTGTTGAATTTGACTGTTGACGATTTTGGAAGTTTGATTTAAAATAGTAGGGTATAATAAAATTTGCTGCCCTATTTAAATATGTATTGGTGTAACGTCATAATGCCGCAGTGACAAAGGCTGCAACAAAAGCCGGCATTACGATGTCGCAGGAGCAATATCGCAGGCAAGCGGCGCTGCCGTAGCGAAGCGAGTGCGGTACGGTATTTTGCTTTCAGATAGGAGGACAGAATGGAAATTTTGCAGGAGATAATCAAGATGGATAAGGCGGCGGCTGCCCGCGCCGAGAAGGCTGTCGAGGAGGAGCGCCGTCTGTCGGACGAGTCGGGAGAATCTGCCGCTAAGGCGCGTGAACAGCTCGTCGCCGAGGAACGCGGCAAGGTCGAAAAGTTCTGCCGCGAGCAGGAGGCTAAGCTGTCGGAGCGGCTGTCGCAGGCGGAAAAGATCCGCGGCGAGCAGTGCGCGAGGCTCGACGAGAGCTTTAATGCGCATAGGGCGGAGTGGAAGTCCGAAATAATCGGTAGGATAACGGGGTGTTGATATGTCATTTTCTTCCAATTCCGTTATCGCAAAGGCTCGTGCGGTGCTCGGACGGTCGCTGACGGCGGAGGATTATATGCAGCTTGCGGCTAAAGAGAACGTGCCCGACGTGTGCGCGTATTTAAAGCAGACGGCGCGGTACGGAAAAGCATTGGCGGCGGTCAACCCGCAGACCGTTCACCGCGGGCAGCTTGAGGCTGTAATGCGGAGGTCGGTGTTCGATATATTTGAAAGCTTTCATAGGTTTGATTATACGGAAAGTAAAAATTACTTTAAATATATCGTAATGCAATTGGAGATCGAGCAGATACTTGCGGCCATACAGTGCGTAGCCCGCGGCAACGCTGACACCTATATCGCGGCAATGCCGATGTTTCTTACGGAGCATACGAGTATCGATCTGCCCGCTCTCGGCATGGCGGAGAGCCTTATCGAGGCGCTGCATATTCTGGAGGGAACACCGTATTTCGCGGTGATCAGGGAGCCGATCGTCAGTGCGGCGGAAACGGGCAGGCTGGATATATGCGATTGCGAACGGCGGCTGTATACCATGTACTATATGAGACTGCTCAAGGCTATCGAAAAGAATTACAGGGGCGAGGCGAAAAAGGAATTCAAGCGCACGGTATTGCGGAGCATTGATATGGAAAACGTGGTGTCGGTGCATAGGTATACGATGTTTTTCGGCGAGGACGCGGACAAGGTCAAGGGCTCGCTGATACCGTTTAAGTACAGACTGTCCAACGAAGCGATAGAGCGGCTGTCTGCGGAAAAGGATATCGCCAGAATATCCGCGGAGCTGGAGAATATCGGTTATCGGCACGGGTCGGAGGTCCCGCAGACGGTGGAGCTGCTGACCGAGCGGATAAGTCTCGATTACCTGCGGAAAACGCTTAGGCTGTCGCAGAACGCGTCGGTCGTGTATCTCGCGCTGACCGAGCTGCTCGAGATCGAACTGAAAAATATCAAAACACTGATAGAGGGCATAAGGTACGGACTTGACGGCGCAATGATATTGAATATGCTGGTTATCTAGTGATATATTTTGTTGTGTTTGCAATAAAATAAACTATATGGTTATATGGTAATAAAAACGTATAAATATATTGGCAATATATTTTAAGCGGCTTTACGGCGGCGTATTATTTAACGTTCGGCCAATAGCTGCATAATGCGAGAACATGGCAAAATGTGCAGGCGGTGCGCATTTTGCTTTTAAATAAGGGGTGAATTTATGGCTATTGAGAAAATGTCGCTGGTGTCGGTCGAGGGATCGGTTGAGTGGCTGGACGAGGCGCTTATGAGGTGCTGCGACAGCAGACAGTTCCAGATAACGACGGGCGGCGCGGTTCTGCGGAATTTAAACGAGCAGAATCCTTATCTCGGAACGTACGCGAAGGTGCGTGACATGGCGGTAAATCTGAATATCAAGGCGGAGTACTGCGATTTCAAGTATGTGCCGTATGAAACGGGAGAGGATTTTGAACGGTATTTCGAGGATATCGGCAAGCGATACGACGAGATAAACGCGCAGCGCGAGCAGGTCGCTCGGATGCTTGAGGAGCACAGGGAGACAGACGCGTATCTGAAGCATTTGCTGGGTATGGACGTTTCGTTTAAAGATCTGTTCGGGCTGAAATATGTTAAACTGAGGATAGGGAGACTTCCCGCGGAGAACGAAAGCAAGCTCGGATACTATGTGTCGAAGTGCTTTGTGTTCCTTCCGTTTGAGAAAACTTCCGATTACGTATACGGGATATATCTTGCGCCGAAGTCGCTGGTGGATTTTGCGGATTCCGTGATGAATTCGCTTTGCTTTGAGAGAACGGTGCTTCCGAATTATCTGGAGGACAATGCCGAGAACGCAGACAAAAAGCTTGCCGAGCGCATTGCCGCCGAGGAGAAGGAGCAGACGCGCATAGAGCACGAGCTGGCGTACTTTACGGACGAGCTCCGCGGAGAATTCAACGCGGTCATGTGCAAGCTGAAATACAAGTCGGACTGCTTTGAGCTGAGGAAAAAGGTGCTGATATCGGACGATAAGTTCTCGTTCTCGGGATTTTGTCCGACGGGCGAGTACAAAAAACTCGAGGAGGCGCTGAAAAAGGTCTCGGACGATCTTAGGGTGCTGGAGATACCCGTTGAAAAGGGCAAGGCGCGCGTCGATGTTCCCGTAAGGCTGAAAAACAACAGGCTTACGAAGCCGTTTGAAATGTTCGTGAAGATGTACGGGCTGCCGACCTACGGCACGTTCGACCCTACGCCTTATGTCGCATTTACGTATATGATACTGTTCGGCATAATGTTCGGAGACGTTGGACAAGGCTTGGTGGTCACGCTGCTGGGTCTGCTTCTTACCAAGCTTACAAAGAACGGTCTTGCGCCTATAATGACGAGATTGGGAATTTTTTCAATGGCGGGAGGCTGTATTTACGGCTCGGTGTTCGGCATTGAAACGCTTATCAAGCCGATCTACCACCGTGAGGAGATATGGCACAGCGTTTGCAGGTTATTCGGAAATCTCGGAATTCCCGAGCACCCCGAGAATATATTCCAGGCGGCTACGGTGGTGCTGCTGTTCTCGCTGGGGATAGGCATTATACTGATACTGATCTCGATGCTCTTCAATACCGTGCTCAATTTCCGTGCGGGCAAAAAGGGCGAGGCACTGTTTGCGGTGAACGGCGTTGCGGGCATAGTGCTGTATGCGTCGCTCGTTGTGGGGCTTATCTGCCAGATGCTTTACGGCATCCCGCTTATGAACGCGGCGTACATCATCTGCCTTATAGTACTTCCCGTGTTGCTGATCTTCTTTAAGCACCCGCTTTCAAATCTTATTTCGGGCAAAAAGTCCGAGGAGAAGATGAGCGTCGGAAACTTTATAATCGAGAATTTTATTGAACTGTTCGAGTCGGCGATAAGTTTTCTGTCGAACACGATGTCATATCTGAGAGTAGGCGGCTTCGTACTGTCGCACGCGGGCTTTATGCTTGTGGTATCGCAGCTTGCGGGCACGGCGAACAGCGGCGCTCCGATAACAGTCAAGACGGTGATCGTCTATATTATCGGCAACGCTATCGTTATGGGTATTGAGGGCTTGCTTGTGGGAATTCAGGTTCTTCGTCTGGAATTCTACGAGATATTCAGCCGCTTCTACGAGGGCGGCGGTACGGATTTCAAGCCCGTTGAAATAAAGCTTGACAGCGAAACTTAAATTTTATGATCTTTTGGAGGACAAAATTATGAATATGGTATTTCTTTTCCTTATGCCGCTGATTGCGGTAGCGGCTATCATGCTGCCCCTTTTTGTAAGTCTTAAGCGTATGCGCGACAAGAAGCCCGTGAACAGAAAGCGTGCGGTCATCGCGAACGTTGCGTCGTTCTTCGGCGTAATGCTTGTTATGACTATGATTCCGATGACGGGCGCATTCGCGGCTGCCGCTGACGCTGCCGCAGCAGGTACGGATGGTCTTGCGGAGGGCTTGAAATACATTGGTGCGGCGCTCTCGACGGGTCTGGGTACCATCGGTACGGGCGTTGCTGTTGGCGGCGCCGCTCCCGCAGCTATCGGAGCGGTATCCGAGAACGACAAGTCTTTCTCTAAAGCGCTGATCTTCGTAGCGTTGGGCGAGGGCGTCGCGATCTACGGACTGCTTATCTCTATCCTTATCCTGTTCGGTTAATTTGAGGAATTACTATGAAATTCTATTTGATAAGCGACAACGCCGATACCAAAATGGGTATGCGTATCGCGGGAATAGAGGGCGTTGTGGCGAGCGGCGCGGAGGAAGCGCTGAGAGCTCTTGAGAGCGCCGCGGCGGACGAGAATATCGCGGTTGTGCTTATGACCGAAAAGCTTGTGGAGCTTTGCCACGATAAGGTTTACGATATCAAGCTCAACCGCCGCAGACCGCTGATTGTTGAGATCCCCGACAGACACGGAAACAGCGGCGCTGTTGACGCTATCAGCCGTTATGTCGAGGAGGCTATCGGCATTAAACTGTAATTAACTGCAATCATAAGATACGAGAGGAATTAGTATGGATTTTGACGTTATCAACTCCTCAAAGCTGGAGAGGTTTCGTGCGCAGATCGACCGTCAGGCGGACGAGGAGATTGCCGAGCTGACCGCGAGGATACGCGAGAAGAAGAACGCCGCGGGCAAGGCTAAGGCGGAGTTCGCCGCAAGGGAGGCGCTCGCGCAGGTACACGCGGAGCATAACAGTGCGGCGGCGCGTTACAAAAAGGAATTTTCGCGCTGTGATTTCGAGACCACAAAGGCGGTCCGCGCTCACAGAAACAAGCTTATAGAGAGCTTTTTCACGGAGATATCCGAGGAGCTTGCCGAGTTCACAAAGTCCGATAAGTACGACGGTTATCTTGAAAATTCCATTAAGAGAGCCGAGGGAGCACTCGGGAATGGCTGCGTTATCTTGGCGGCGGTAAAAGACGTCGACCGAGTAAGGGCGCTGACAAAAAACGAGGTTCGCGCGGACAGCTCGATAATACTCGGCGGCATATGCGCGCTGGACGAGGAGAAGGGCTTGTTTGCCGATTTGTCCATAGACGCGGCGCTTGCCGACGAAAAGGAGAAATTCTCCGACAAGGCGGAGCTGAGGCTGTAAATCAGCTTTATGCTATCCGACCTCCGAAAGGGGCTTGAGTTTTTTGAAAAATACGGTTTATTCTATAAACGGACCCGTTGTCAAGGCGGCGAATACGCGCGATTTCTCCATGCTCGAAATGGTATACGTCGGAGAAAAGCGGCTTATCGGCGAGGTCATCGGAGTTACCGACGAGTTCACGACGATACAGGTCTACGAGAACACCGCGGGGCTGAAGATCGGCGAGCCTATCGAAAGCACGGGCGCGCCCGTCTGCGCCAACCTCGGACCGGGAATTATTTCCAATATTTTTGACGGGATTGAGCGTCCTCTGCGCGATATGACCAAGCTTAACGGTGTGTTTGTCGCGGAGGGAAACAGTCTGTTTTCACTCGATACAGAGAAGAAGTATGACGTTACCGTTACCGTCAAGGTCGGTGATAAGCTCAGCGGCGGCGATATTTACTGCACCTGTCCCGAGACAGCGCTAATCACGCACAAGTGTATGGTTCCGCCGAACGTTGAGGGCGAGGTTATCTTTGCTGCCGAAAACGGACAGTATCGGGTAAATGATACTGTCATTAAGCTTAAGCTTGCCGACAACACCGAGTTGCCGCTTACAATGGTGCAGAAATGGGCGATAAAAAAAGCGCGTCCCATTGCAAAGCGTCTTTCGATAAAGCGTCCGCTTATTACGGGACAGCGTATTATAGACACGATAATCCCGATAGCAAAGGGCGGAGCGGCGGCTATACCGGGAGGCTTCGGCACAGGAAAGACCATGACGCAGCATCAGCTTGCGAAGTGGTGCGATGCGGATATTATCGTATACATCGGCTGCGGCGAGCGCGGAAACGAGATGACGCAGGTTCTCGAGGAGTTCTCGGAGCTTATCGACCCTAAGTCCAACCGTCCACTTACCGACCGCACGGTGCTTATCGCGAACACCTCCAATATGCCCGTCGCGGCTCGCGAGGCGAGTATTTACACGGGTATCACCCTCGCGGAATATTACCGCGATATGGGTTATCATATAGCGATAATGGCGGACTCCACGTCGCGCTGGGCAGAGGCTCTGCGCGAGATATCGGGTCGTCTGGAGGAAATGCCTGCCGAGGAGGGCTTCCCGGCGTATCTGCCAAGTCGTCTTTCCGAGTTCTACGAGCGCGCGGGCTACGTTGAGAACCTCAACGGCACCGAGGGCAGCGTTACCATTATCGGCGCGGTTTCGCCGCAGGGTTCCGACTTCTCCGAGCCTGTAACGCAGAACACAAAGCGCTTTGTGCGGTGCTTCTGGGCGCTGGACAAGTCGCTTGCTTATGCGCGTCATTACCCTGCTATCGACTGGAATTCAAGCTACTCGGAGTATATCGAGGACTTGTCGGACTTCTACAACAAGAACGTAAGTCCCGATTTTATGTCGCTCCGACAGAAGATATCCAATATTTTACAGGAAGAGACCAAGCTGATGGAGATCGTAAAGCTGATTGGCGTGGACGTTTTGCCCGACGATCAGAAGCTTGCAATCGAAACGGCGAGAGTGGTGCGCGTTGGTTTCCTGCAGCAGAACGCTTACCATAAGGACGACACTTATGTGCCGCTCGAGAAGCAGCGCCTTATGATGAAGGTTATCGCAGAACTGTACGAGAAGTCCCTGGAGGCGTTGAAAAACGGCGTTCCGTTGTCCGATATCGTGGCTACGGGGCTGTTCGACAAGGCGGTCAAGATAAAGTACGACGTGCCGAATGACGAGCTGAAGAAATTCGATCGGTATTTTGCGGAAATAGAAGAAAAAATCGGCGGTTTGACCGTTACGGGAGGGCTATTATGAGTTTGCAGTATGTAGGACTGAAAGACATAAACGGTCCTCTTGTAGCGCTTGAAGGCGTTACGGGCGTGGCGTATGACGAGATCGCGAGGATACGTCTAAGCGACGGCACAGAGCGTATCGGACGTGTTGTAGAGCTTGCGGGCGACAAGGCTGTTTTGCAGGTATTCGAGGGCACGAACGGCATTTCCCTGACGAACACAAGGACGGTTTTCTCGGGAAAGCCGCTGGAGATACCGCTTGCGTCGGAGATGCTCGGGCGCGTGTTCAACGGCGCTGGCAAGCCCGTCGACGGATTGGGCGCGGTGTTCCCCGAAAAAATGGGAGACGTAAACGGACAGTCGCTGAATCCCGTAGCGCGGCAATATCCGAGAAATTATATCCACACGGGGATCTCCTCGATAGACGCGCTTATGACGCTTATCCGCGGACAGAAGCTGCCGATTTTCTCCGGCTCTGGCTTGTCTCACAACAAGCTCGCGGTGCAGATAGCCAAGCAGGCTAAGATCACGGGCGAGGACAATGCGGACTTTGCGATAGTATTCGCAGCTATGGGCGTACAAAATGACGTCGCGGACTATTTCCGACGCTCGTTCGAGGAAACGGGCGCGATAGAGCGCGTTTGTATGTTCCTGAACCTGTCAAGCGATCCGATAATCGAGCGATTGCTCACGCCGCTTTGCGCGCTGACTGCCGCCGAATATCTGGCGTTTGAAAAGAATATGCACATTTTGGTCATTATGACCGATATGACGAGCTACGCCGAGGCGCTGCGCGAGTTCTCGTCCTCGAAGGGCGAGATCCCGGGCCGTAAGGGCTACCCGGGCTATCTGTATTCAAATCTCGCGGCGCTGTACGAGCGCGCGGGAGTTGTCGAGGGCAGCACGGGCTCGGTAACGCAGATTCCCATTCTGACCATGCCGAACGACGACATTACCCATCCTATCCCCGACCTTACCGCGTATATTACGGAGGGTCAGATCGTATTTGACCGTGATCTTGACCAGAAGGGAGTTTATCCGGGACTGTCGGTGTTGCTGTCGCTGTCGAGACTTATGAAGGACGGTATCGGCGAGGGCTACACGCGCGACGATCACGCGGCGGTATCCAACCAGCTTTTCGCGGCGTATGCCAAGGTGCAGGACGCGCGTTCGCTCGCTTCGGTAATCGGCGAGGAGGAGCTTTCCGAGAGCGACAGAGCGTATATGCGCTTTGGAACGTTGTTCGAGGAGCATTTTCTGAATCAGGGCTTTGACGAGAGCAGATCCATCGACGAAACGCTCGATCTCGGCTGGGACTTGCTGTGTGCGCTGCCTAAGAATGAGCTTGACCGAATCGACGAGAAGCTGCTCGAGGAGAAGTACGATCCCGAACGCGCAGCGCGATTTTTCGGCGATACGGATATAAAAGCCGATATAGCCAACGAGATGTAAACAGGAGCATATTATGGCTGAACAGATTTTTCCTACCAAGGGAAATTTAATAAAGTCCAAGCGCCAGCTCAAGCAGGCGCAGCTCGGCTATGAGCTTATGGACAGAAAGCGCAATATTCTCGTGCGCGAAATGGTGTCGCTGACCGACGAGGCGAAGGAGCTCCGCGGCGGTATCGACAGCACATACTCCGAGGCGTACAAGGCGCTTCAGCACGCGAACACTACGCTCGGCGTCGTGAGCGAGCTTGCGGAGACGTTCCCCGTGGAGAATTCGCTGAAGCTCTCGGTGCGCAGCGTTATGGGCGTTGAGCTGCCGAAGATCGGCGCGGATATCGAGCCCGTCTCCGAGCCCGTATATCCTATGCACCTGACGAATTCCGCGTTTGATTACGCATACATTTGCTTTAACAGAGTAAAGGAGCTTACGGTGCGGCTCGCGGAGGTCGAAAACAGCATTTACAGGCTCGCGGTCGCGATAAAGAAGACCCAGAAGCGCGCCAACGCGTTACAGAATATAATGATACCGCGCTTTCAGAACCGGGTGCGCTTTATTACGAACGCGCTCGAGGAAAAGGAGCGCGAGGAATTCTCCAGACAAAAGGTCATCAAGAGACGAAAAGTAAGCTGATAAAATATTTCCCCTCCCTGCCTACGGCGGAGAGGGGATAAGTGTTTTGAAGCTCTAGAAGTTTCCGCCGTTCCAGCCCCAGTTTTCGGTGGGCGAATACTTGACATAGACCTTGTCGGCGGGCACTCCGAGTATGGTGTTCAAGGTCTTGCAGATCGCGGCGGTTAGCTGCTCGTATGCGGACTTCGAGGCGTTTCCGTAAATGCTAACCTCCACGAACGCGATCTTCTCCGACTTCTCGCCCTTGAAGTACAGCGAACAGTTTGGTTCAAAGCCGAGCATAAGCCATGATTCGGTCTTGCCGATAAGCTGTATGTGTTCGGCAATCGCGGACTTTATCGCAATCTCCTGCTCTGTGGTGATATCCGCGGAATACTTTGTGTTGATAAAAGGCATTTCTATTCCTCCTGTGATTTGTTGTTATTTATATTTTAGCATATTTTTTTGGAAAATTCAACAATAAGTTATTGAAAAAGTAACGAAAATATGTTAAAATATTTAAGAGAGATTATAAAAAATGTAAGGAGATATTTATGGAAAAGGTTACATGGAAGGGCGGAACGCTCTTGGCTCCCGTGCCCGCGGTGCTGGTTTCGTGCGGAAGCGTTGAAAAGCCGAATGCGCTCACGGTCGCGTGGACGGGGATAATCAGTTCCGATCCGCCGCGGACATATATTTCGGTTCGACCCGAGCGCAATTCCTACTCGATAATCAAGGAGAGCGGCGAGTTTTCGATAAATATGCTGCCGTCGACGCTTGTGAAATCGCTGGACTACTGCGGGATAAAGTCGGGGAAAAACGAGAATAAGCTCGCCAAGCGAAAGCTTACCGCCGCGCCTTGCGCCGACATTTCCGCGCCGCAGATAGAGCAGAGCCGTATCACGCTGGAATGTAAGGTGACGGAGGTTATACCGCAGGGCTCGCACGATATGTTTATCGCGGATATCCTCGCGGTGAATGTCGATAAGGAGCTGCTTGACGAAAAGGGCAGACTTAAGATCGAGCAGGCGGGACTGCTCGCCTACGCGCACGGGACTTATTTCGCGCTCGGGAAGAAAATAGGCAGCTTCGGATTCTCGTGCAAGCAAAAGCGCGTTAAGGACGTTAACATGAAAAATCACAAAAAGAAGAAAAAGGTGAAGTGATATGGTAAATATAGGAAACGAATGGGACGCGCTGCTTGCGGACGAGTTTAAAAAGGATTATTATTTACAGCTTAGACAATTTCTGATTTCGGAATACAATTCGCGGACGATCTATCCGCCTATGAACGATATTTTCAACGCGCTGCGGTATACGTCATACGGCGACGTAAAGGCGGTCATTCTCGGGCAGGATCCGTATCACGGCGCGGGTCAGGCGCATGGGCTCTGCTTTTCGGTAAAGAGGGGCACACCTCCGCCTCCGTCGCTGCAGAATATTTACAAGGAGATCAACACGGAGCTGGGCTTGCCGATACCCAATCACGGAGAGCTTACCGAGTGGGCTAAGAGCGGAGTGTTGCTGATGAACACAGTGCTCACCGTTCGCGAGGGTCAGGCGAATTCTCACCGCGGACAAGGCTGGGAGATATTCACCGACAAGGTCATCGAGCTGCTGAATAAGCGCGAGCAGCCGATAGTGTTCCTGTTGTGGGGCGGCAACGCGCGTTCAAAGGCGAGGCTCATAACCAATCCCAAGCATTTGATTTTGCAGTGCGCTCACCCGAGCCCTCTTTCGGCATATAACGGATTTTTCGGCTGCGGGCATTTCATAAAGGCGAACGAATTTTTGAAATCGCAGGGTATTGAGCCGATAAATTGGGGATTAAGTAACTAGGGGGGCGCGGCTTATGCTTGAATACTGCGTCTGCCCTAAGTGTCAGCGCATGATAATGCTCGACAGCGAGCTTGACAGCGGATTTTGCTGCTATTGCGGAACTCATGTCGCGTATTCGGACGCGCGCGACGAGCTGCTGGCGGGGCTTCGCGCGTCGATCCCCGATGAGTTTGTCATAGAGACCGATCTGAGCGAGCTTATAGACGAGGACGACGGCGGCGCGGACGCCTACGGCTTGTCCGAGTGCAGAACGGAATGCGCCGCGGCGCAGGAGTGTCTGGGCAAGTGGGATTTCGGCGGCGCGTTCAAGGCGTTCTCAAAGGCTCTGGACTGGTATCCGGAGGACTTCGAGAGCCGCTGCGGGCTGATGATATCGGGGATGCTGCGGCTTAAGGACACCGAAAACTGGGAACGGTACCTCACCGAATGTACGGAGAAAATACGCTCCCAAGGCGACTGGAATATGGCGCAGGCAGCGCTGGAGTATGCGCTTGATATTATCAAGAAATTTCTGTCGAAGGGCGGGCGGTATGTTTCGCCGTCCTATACAATAGGCTTCTTCGAGAAGCTGGTGCAGGGATTTCCCGCGCTCAAGCAGACCGCCGCCGAGATACTTGCGCACTGCCTTAACGTCGAGAACGCGCAGTTCACCGACGCGGCAAGACTTGACCATGAGACAACGCGCTTCGCCGTCGGGAATTATCCGCAGGAGCCCGACAAAAATCTTCGCCGCGGAATGCTGCTGGTAATACGCTGTCACTGTGATAACAGGGTCAAGGAGGCGCTTTGCAGGGCGCTGTACGTTTACGACAGAGCCGTGTGGCTGCGCGCAAAGGATATGCAGCGCATAAACGACGCGCTGGAGCTGTGCGAGGAGATCACGAACGGCGCGTACCCGCCCGCGGATGTGAAAATCGTGCTCGGCACGATATACGATTTCCTGATGATGGGCGGTCTGGAGCAGAATTCCACCGAACGTGAAAAGGTAATGTTTTTATCGACGGTGTATACATATGAGCAGATACGCAGAATGGAGCGGTTTTTCAGCACAAGAGCGCTCTACTATAAGGTGTACGCCGAGGTCTACCTGAAGCAAAGAGGCGCGTCGCTGATCTCCGCGGAGTACAAGCGTATTCAGGCGAAAATAATTCAGCTGTCCGCCTGACTTTCTGTTTTGTCGGTATTGTCAATGCTGACGGGAGGCAGCTCGGTATCGTCGTATTCGATAATCACCGGCTTGGCAATGTCGCCCTGTAAGGTGTATTCGAGTTCAAGACGAATACCGTCCTCTGCGGGGTAGAATTTTTCCACCACGTCGATTATTTCATAGTCCGAGTAGAAATTCTGCTCGAAATTTTCCTTTTGCTTTTTCAGCTCCGAGGCTGCTGCCTCGGAGCTTCTTGTTATGGTCTTTTCGGTGTATTCGGTGAATGTTCCCGTTTTGATGAGCATTGACGTCTCCTGTCCGAAAATACGTACAAGGCTTGTTTCCTCGACGTACAGAGAATTATCCGAGACCGCCTTTCCAAGGAAGAGCGGGTATTCGTCGTCACCGAGAATAAGCCACTTAAAGACCTTTTTATTGCCGTCGGCAACGCTTACGTTCTCGGTGAACGGAACGAAAAACTCCTGCGTTTCCGTCCACTCCCCGATGATTTCCGCGTCGGAGCGCACGAACAGGATCTTATCTCGTCCGTCGGGAACGGTTCCCGATACCAGCAGGTCGCCCGTATTCACGCCGCTGCCGTTATTCACCACCGACGCGCCGTCGCGTACTATCTGCCGCACTATCTGAGCGGGACGTGACGCGACTATATTCCGCGGCTGCTTATCCTCGATCTCGGGCTTTTCAATGCCCTTTTCCACGCGGACGTTCACGCGGAAACCCACGCAGGACACGTCGACCCACGCGCAGTTTTCAACTTCTAGCATAAGCTTCTGTTCGGCGCGGGATATGTTCAGAGAAGCGGTCGGCGCGCCGACGGTTATCCCGCAGTCCTCCAGGATATTCAACACCTGCGCCTTGTGAACGTCGCCCGTGATACTGATATCCTGCACACGGGTCTGGAGCACCGCAAGCATTGCAGCAAACACCAGAAATCCCATATACAGCCCTATCCTGCGGCGGTATTTCAAAAGTGTGAAATACAGTCCGTGACGTTCCTCCGCGCGGAGCTTTACGCCGTATTTTCGGGCGGTCTTGGCGGTGCGGTAGTAGTCGAACGGCGACACAGCGCCGTATATTTTTCCTTCGGCAAAGCGCACTCCGTACACGCGTATCTCGTTGTCTAACAGCTCCGAGAGCATTTTCTCCTGAAAGCCGCCCAATCCCGAAAAGCCCACAAGTCCGAAATTCAATCCCGTTTTTTCCGTTTTCATTTTAATTCTCCTCAAACGTCAGAGAGTGTATCTTCCCCTTGATCTTAAGGCTGCCTATGCCGAAATTCTCTATTACGAGCGGAGTTCCCGAGATACGGATATCCTTCCCGCTGACGGACAGCACGATAAAGTTGTCGTCGCAGCTTTTTACGCAGCGGCAATTTTCGATAATCAGCTCCGCGTCCTCTCCGCTTTCGGCGGTCATGGTCACGGAAAATCTCCGTCCCGCCGTTTCTTCATATTCGATAAGCTTTTCGCGTAATCCCATAGCCATACCCCCAAAACAGTACTTGTCTAATATTTATGCTGTGTTTTCGGGAAAAAGAACAAGCTGTTGTGACAAATCGAAAATAAATAAAAAATTATTGAAAAACAATAAAAAACTATTGACAAATGGAAAGCGACGTGTTATAATAAATTTAATAAAAATACGGAGGTAGCTTTATGTGGAATAAAGATAAATCGATTGTTTTGTCGCAGGTACTTATTAAGATCTGCTACGTCGGGATCGTGGTGTGCGCGGCTGCCGCGCCAAAGCTCGTTGAGCTGTACGAGAAGAGAGCGGGCACGGAGGGGCTGTATACGCCGCTGCTGGCGACGCTGATGTGCTGCGTGCCACCCGCGATCATCGCGCTGGTCTGCCTTGACGTGTTGTTGTGGAATATCCGGAAGAACCGCGCTTTTATCGAGCAGAACGTGAAGCTGCTGCGCTCGATATCGTACTGCTGCTTTTGCGTGGCGGTGATATTTATTTACTTTTCGATACTGCGCCCGTTCGCGTTCGTTATCGTGTTCGCGGCGGGATTTTTCGGGATAATACTGCGTGTGGTGAAGAATTGCTTTCAACAGGCGGTCGCTATCCGCGAAGAGAACGACTTTACGATATGAGGTGAGCTTATGATAATTGTGAACCTTGACGTGATGATGGCGAAGCGGAAAATATCGTCGAACGAGCTTGCCGAGATAATAGATATCACTCCCGCGAATTTGTCGATACTGAAAACGGGTAAGGCCAAGGCAATACGCTTCTCAACGCTCGAAAAGCTGTGCGGGGCGCTCAGATGCCAGCCGGGGGATATATTGGAATATGTGGAGGAAACAGAGGATTGACATGGAAGAAGTAAGCTGTACTCAGGGTATGCCCGCCGATAAGCCTAAAGTACCCGCCGCGGACGCTGTGATTGCGTGGGCAAGCTTGGCGCTGGGATTTGTGTTTACGCATTTTGCGGTGAAGTACTTCGGGGGACTGTGGGGCGGAATTTTCTGGGCGCTTTTAGGAGTGCTCGGCGCGTTATTCGTTAAAGTGAAGTCTGTGAGCGTAAGGCTCTCGCATATCGTGGTTTTCAGCATTGCGGAGCTGTTTTGTTTTGTTCCGCTGTTCAGTGCGAATTATTTCGTCAACTTTCTCGCGGCGGCGTTTTCATTTATTCTGTATTTCTATCTGACCGCCGCGATAAGCGGCGCGGAGCTTTTCGGGCGGCATTTTGTTCTCGATCTGCTGATCAGCGTAATGGCGCGCCCTTTTGAGAACTTTACGCGGCAGCCGAGAAGCGCGTTTTCGATATTCCGCGGAAAAACGCGCTCGAAAAACGTGCTGTACGCGCTGATAGGGCTGCTTATCGCCGTGCCGCTGACTATCGTGGTAGTGTTTCTCCTTATGCGCTCCGATGAGCTTTTTGAAAACTCAATGGACGAGTTTTCAAAGCATCTGCCGGATTTTTCGTTTTCGGTATTCTGGGAGATACTGTTTGCGATACCGTTGGCGATGTATATTTTTGGCGCGGTGTTTTCAATGCGTTGCGCTGCCCCCGCGCATAACGAGGGCGAGCCGTCGTACCGTTTTGCGCCGCCGATTGCGGCATATTTCGCGGTAACGCCGATCTGTATATTTTACCTTATTTATATTATCACTCAGTTCGGAAATATAGCGAACGCGATTGGAAAAACGCTCGATTATTCCGAGTTTGCGCGGCGCGGATTTTTCGAGCTGTGTGCTATCGCGGTGATAAATCTCGGGGTGATCGTGCTAATGCAGACGTTCACGAGGAGAAAGCAAAGCGACGCAAAGCCTTTTGCGCTACGTGTTTACACGGTAACGATCTCGTTGTTTACTATGCTTATCATCGCGACGGCGATAACGAAAATGCTTATGTATATCGGCGAGTACGGAATGACGTTGATGCGTGTGTATACGTCTTGGTTTATGCTGCTTCTGGCGGTGATATTTGTACTGATAATCGTTTTGCAGATACGTGATTATGAGATCTGGAGGGTAATGTTCGCGGCGTTTACCGTGATGTTCGGATTGCTGTGCTTCGGCGATTTTGAGGGAATGATAGCGCGGTACAATATTTCGGCGTATCGGTCGGGAGAGCTGGAGGAACTTGATGTTCGCGCGTTCGGCGAGCTTGGATATTCGGCGGCGGCGCCCGCGGCGGAGCTGCTTGAAGACACCTCGGACGATAGGCTCAAGAGTAAAATTAACGGCGTTCTGAAGGATATTCAAATTGTCGATGAATATCAGGACGGGTTCGCGTATTTCAGCATTCCGCGAGCCCGGGCGCAGACGGCTTTGGAGAGGGTCGAGGTGTTGAAGATGTAGTCGGGTTTGCGTATAAATCGGAATTTACGGGGGTAAACCGAAATGACCCAAAAAAAAGATCGTCGTCCTGCTGATTATATTTTTCTTAATTATATCTATTATATCGGCGTTTATAATTAGGGAAAATATATTACGAAGAGCAGAACATAAAGGAACTTATAGATATCAATTTGACGGAATGGTATACGAGGAGATCGATTATAAAGAGATCTCGCCGTACAAGGAAACATATAACGCAGTGTGTAGAACAATTGACGGTGTCTGTACGCTGTATGAGATCGAACAATATCCCGATCATGAGTATCTTGTCGCCCGTTGGGGTCGGGACGCCTGCGTTGTAAAAAGAGTTAGATAATAATATAAATTCTGATTTATTCGATTTGACTTTTTCCCCGAAATATGCTACAATAATATAGAATTTTTTTGAGAGCGAGTGAACGAATTGGCAAAGAACAGATCGATTTTTGTATGCAGCGAATGCGGCGCGGAATCGTCGAAATGGAACGGTAAATGCCCGTCCTGCGGCGCGTGGAACACGTTGGAGGAGACCGTTCCCGTGACTGTGGTCGCGGGTAAGTCCGCACCCGTCGGGAGCTTTAAATATTCGCGTATCTCCGAGATCAGCTACGAGGACGAAACGCGTTATAATACGGGAATATCGGAGCTTGACAGAGTTCTCGGCGGCGGATTGGTAAAGGGTTCGCTGGTGCTTATTGGAGGCGATCCGGGAATAGGCAAGTCAACGCTGCTGCTGCAAATCTGCGGATTTATGGGCGAGGATCACACTATTCTTTACGTTTCGGGCGAGGAGAGCGAACGGCAGATAAAGCTCCGCGCCGAGCGTCTCGGCGTGACGTGCGACAATTTATTTCTCGCATCCAACAACAACTGCGAGAGCATAATCAAGGCGGTTCGAGAAAACAAGCCCGAGTGCGTGATAATCGACTCGATACAGACGATAACCTCAAGCGCTCTGTCCTCTTCGGCGGGCAGCATAGTGCAGGTTCGAGAGTGTACAAACGCGTTTATGCGTATGGCGAAATCGGAGGAGATACCCGTGTTTATCGTGTCGCACGTTAACAAGGACGGCGGAATCGCGGGGCCTAAAATAATGGAGCATATAGTCGATACGGTGCTGTATTTCGAGGGCGACAAGCAGCTTTCCTACCGCATTTTACGTGCGATAAAGAACCGCTTCGGCTCGACAAACGAAATAGGCGTTTTCAGGATGGACGACGACGGTCTGTCGCAGGTGGAGAACCCGTCCGAAATGATGCTCTCGGGCAGACTCGGGAACGTCTCGGGCAGCGCCGTCGTATGCACGATGGAGGGTACGCGTCCTATTCTCGCGGAGGTGCAGGCGCTTGTCACGAAATCGAATTTTACGTCGCCGCGCCGCGTTTCCACGGGATTCGACTACAATAGGCTCTATATGCTGCTGGCTGTTCTCGAAAAGCGGACGGGCTTCGTTTTCGGCGGCGTGGACGTGTACGTCAATATCGTCGGAGGAATGAAGATCGACGAGCCCGCCGCCGATCTGGCGGTCGCCATGGCGCTGTATTCGGGGCTGTGCGACAAGCCGATCCCCGAAAAGTGCGTGGCGTTCGGCGAGGTGGGCTTGGGAGGAGAAATACGCTCCGTGAGCCGTGTTCACGAACGCGTCAAAGAGGCGGCGCGGTTGGGTTTTGAAAAATGCATAGTACCGAAGAATTCTTTCCGCGGATTATCGAAAAACGAGAATTACGGTATAAAAATAGTAGGCGCGGATACGCTCGCGGGTGCGTTTAAGGCTATTTCCGAGAAAAAGGAGAACAAATGAAACGTATAATTTCGTGTTTGTTGATTGCGGCTGTAACGCTGTTTTCGGGCTGTTCATTTGGTAAGCCCAATCTTGACCCGAACGCGTTTTATGTTGAAGTTGACGTAAAATGCGAGGGCGTTTATATTTTGGAGTGTGAGTACTCCCTTGACGGAGAGCCTATGGGAGGACGTTCCGTACAGAATGCCGATTTCGAGAAAGATATCCCCGAGAATGCTACTGAATATTTCAGGTTTCTCCCGAAGGATTTTCCTGACTCCGCCGAGGTCGAACAAGAGCTGTTCGGGATACACTTTACCGTGATCGACAAAAACGGCGTAAGATATGCGGCGCTCCTTGCTCCAGAAAAAACCTGCGGTAGCGTTTGCGAGCCGAGAGCCAATGCGGACGGTGTTTACGAATGGAGCCGGAATGCGCAGTTTGGTAACGAATACCGTTTCGCACTCGAAAAATCACAAGCAGAATATCTGATTTATCCGATAAATTGAGGTGACTATGAAAAAAAGACTGATATCGGCGGCGGTTTTCGCCGCGGTTCTCAGCGCGGAAATTCTGATCGCGCTGTTTGTACACGACAGCTTTGTGCGTCCGTATGTCGGCGACGTGCTGGCGGTAGTCTGCGTGTACTTTCTGTTAAGGATAATTACCGTAAAAACGCGTTACCTGTCAATTCCCGTAACGCTTTTTGCGTTTTGTGTGGAGCTTGTGCAGATAACAAATCTGTCCGAGATACTTCCGAAGCCGCTTGACATAATAGTCGGCGGTACGTTCGACTTCGCCGATCTGCTTTGTTATCTGATAGGCGGCGCGTTGTGCTTTGTAATCGATAAAAAATTTTTTGAATGACTTGCAACATTTTTTCAAATTCCGTGTATATAGAAGTGAAAGGGCAGAAATGAACTTTCAACTGCGCAGTAAATAACGGAGGAATGTATGCACACCAAGGAACAGCGGCTCGCTGCGGCTTTGAAAAAGGGCGATACGGCGGCGCTCGCGAAAATAATTGACAGCTACGCGGGCTATGTCTGCGCCGTGATACGGAATTTCTCGCGCGGGACGTTCACCGAGGAGGATATCGACGAGATATGCTCCGACGTGTTCTTCGGGCTTTGGGAGCACCGCGCGGGGCTTGACGTTGAATACGGATTAAAGGCGTATCTTTCGGCGATAGCGCGAAACGCCGTCAAGAACCGTTTCCGCTCGGCAAAGCCGCCGACGGTGGATATCGACGAGCTGGAGCTTGCCGATGACTTATCGGTAGAGTATAAAGCGGAGCTGGGCGAGCTTATGCGGGAGCTTGACGGTCTGATAAAGTCGCTCCCCGACGAGGATCGCGAGATATTTATGCGGTTTTATTTCTACGGGCAGAAGTCCTCCGAAATAGCATTGATAACGGATATGGCGGAGGGAACGGTGCGTTCGCGGCTGTCAAGAACGCGCGCCAAGCTCCGTGAGGAATTGAGGAACAGGGGGTTTGACTATGAGGAGATTTTTTGAGGAGCATAGGCTTGATAATGTTGACTGCTTGCCCGAAGAACGTATCAACAATGTCAAAACTTCCGTTCTTGCGCGGATAGAGGAGGATAAGCCTGTGAAAAAGAAATTCAGGTTTAAGCTGTTGATTATCGCAGCGGCAATGCTGATAACGGCAGCGGCGTCTTCAATCGTTACCTTGGCGGCGGGAAATGGTCAGACGACCTATTCGGTAGTGATAAACGGGAATAAAGTTCCGTACAAGGTTGAGATAGTTGAGGAGTATATACAATATGATGCGCCGTGGGGTGAGACAGTTCCTGCACGCAAGGTTGAAGAACTGATAACATATGAAATCCCCGAGGAATTTATCGTTGAGGGCGGGCACCGCGAACTGACCGATGTCAGCGGAGAAATATTTGCCGTCGACAGCGGAAATCAACTTATGGGCTACGGCGAGTTGCGAGGGCATTCCGATAAACTGCCGGGCGTGATATGCAAAAGAAGGGCGGGATACTATAATCGCTTTACCAATACCAAAACAATCGAGATCGAATATGAGATGACCGATTATGATATTTTCTTTGGTTATTGTGATGAATTGTCCGACAAAGCGCCAACCGAATAAACCAAGCTCCCCCGAGTAAAATCGGGGGAGAGTTTTTGCGCTATTCGGTGATCTGCGGCGTGCTGGTGTTGGTCGTTGACCTGCTTGTGTCGACGGTATCAAGATACTCCATAACGCCGCCCAAGATCGTAAACGCGACCTTCTGCTGATACTCCCACGTTGAGAGATTAGCCTCCTCCTCGGGATTGGAAAGAAATCCGCACTCTATCATCAGCGAGGGGTTCTTGTTGGATTTGAGCAGGAACAGCTCCTCGCCGGAGAGCTTGATCTCGCGGTCGTTGCCCGGCTGGAGCGTCGCGAAGCGGTTCTGCATTATCTGCGCCAAGGTGCGGTTGGTGGGGTTGTTATTGTTGTAGAACATCTGTCCGCCGAAATACTGCGGATCGGTGAAGTTGTTCTGGTGGATACACAGGAAAATGCTGTCGGGATAGCTCTGGATTATTTTCAGGCGATTGTCCATATCGTTGAGCTTCTGGTTGCGTATGCCCGTTATCCCGGGGTCGTATATTGAGATGTCCTCGTCGCGTGTCAGCACCACCTCGAAGCCCGACATCTCAAGCATATCGCGCAGGGTGAGCACTATCGACAGGTTGATGTCCTTTTCGAGAGCGCCCGTCACGCCTACCGCTCCGGAGTCCAAACCGCCGTGACCCGCGTCAAGCACTATGACGGGTTTTTCGGAGACCTCGGCGGCAGTCGGCAGCGCTCTTTCGGTTATACGAGCGCATACTGCGAGCAGTACAAAGCAGCCTATCATTGAAAGCGTGAGCTTGAATGACCTCTTGTTTATTTTCATTTTTGATACCTCCGTGTTGATTTGGAAATTTTGTACAGTATATGCTTGCGGACGGGCGTATAGAACAAGCAGTGACTGCTTGTAATTTTTTCTAAATACTGCGTTTGATTTTTGTTGATATTGCCGAATTACAAAAGTTTTTCCATTTCTCTGTCAATCTTTGTTGAATCAAGTACTTGTATAAATTCGGAAGATGTGATACAATGTATATTGAATAATTATCATCTTAAGGAGATTTTTTATGTCAAAAAATTATAATTCATATGAAAGCCCTTTCTGCACACGGTATGCAAGTCCCGAAATGCAGTTTATCTTCTCGGCAGATAAGAAGTTCACGACATGGAGAAGACTGTGGGTTGCTCTCGCAAGAGCGGAGATGAAGCTCGGTCTGCCCGTTACACAAGAGCAGGTCGACGAGCTTGAAGCGCATATCGACGATATCAACTATGACGTTGCCGAAAAGCGTGAAAAGGAAGTACGCCACGACGTAATGAGCCACGTTTATGCTTACGGTCAGCAGTGCCCCAAGGCGGCGGGGATTATCCATCTCGGCGCTACCTCGTGCTATGTCGGCGACAACACCGATATCATCATAATGCGCGACGCGCTGCTGCTCGTGAAGAAAAAGCTGCTGAACGTTATCGCGAACCTCGCAAAATTTGCGGAGGAATACAAGGCTATGCCCTGTCTCGCGTACACGCATTTGCAGCCCGCGCAGCCCACTACCGTAGGCAAGCGCGCGACGCTGTGGATGAACGAGCTGCTCATGGATCTGGAGGAGGTCGAGTATCGTATCGATAATCTCAAGCTGCTCGGACAAAAGGGCACGACGGGTACGCAGGCCTCGTTTGTGGAACTGTTTAAGGGCGATAGCTCGAAGATCAAGGAGCTGGAGAAGATGATCGCCGAGGAAATGGGCTTCTCGGTGTGCGTTCCCGTAAGCGGACAGACCTATTCGCGCAAGATCGACAGTCAGGTGCTGGCGACGCTTTCGGGGATAGCACAGAGCTGCTCTAAGTTCAGCAACGATCTGCGTCTGCTCCAGAATTTCGAGGAAATGGCGGAGCCGTTCGAGAAGAACCAGATCGGCTCGTCGGCAATGCCGTACAAGCGCAATCCCATGCGCAGCGAGCGTATCACGTCGCTGGCGCGCTACATTATGATAGATTCCCTCAACCCCGCGTTCACGGCGGGAACGCAGTGGTTTGAGAGAACGCTCGACGACAGTGCAAATAAGCGCGTTTCCGTAGCCGAGGGCTTCCTCGCGGTGGACGCTATCCTGAATATAATGATGAACGTTACCGACGGAATAGTAGTGTTCCCCGAGATGATAAAGCGCCGCCTTATGGCGAAGCTGCCGTTTATGGCGACGGAGAACATTATGATGAGAGCGGTTGAGAACGGCGGAGACCGTCAGGAGCTTCACGAGGAGCTGCGCCGTCATTCTCACGCGGCTGCGGCACAGGTAAGAGAGGGCGGCGAGAACGACCTGTCGGAGCGTATCGCAAACGATCCCGCGTTCAAGATCACCAAGGAGGAGATCGAGGCGTTGCTTATCCCCGAGAATTACGTCGGCAGAGCGCCCGAACAGACCGAAGAGTTTCTCGCGGAGTTTATCAAGCCGCTGCTGGAGCGCAATAAGGATCTGCTGGGCGAGAAAGCAGAGCTTAGTGTATAAATGACACTAAAAACACCATAGTAAAGGAGCAGTGCAAAATCCGCAGCAGGCGATGTCAAAGCGGATTTTGCCGTTTTGGTATGAAACAATGGACAGTGCCTGCGGCGGTGGCTGCGGCGAATAATGAAATAACGGCGGAGTTCGGCGACTTCCTCGGCGGCATACTGCTGAGACGCGGCATTGTGACGCTGGACAGCGCGCGCGCGTTTTTCGGCTGCGACAGCCTTTCCGATCCCATGCTGATTAGCGATATGCGGCAGGCCGTGGAGATAGTGCGCGGCGCTATCGACGAGGACAAGCGGATAACGGTTTTCGGCGATTACGACTGCGACGGGGTCTGCTCGACGGTCATGCTGTACAGTTATCTCGAGGCACAGGGCGCTGACGTGGATTTCTATATCCCCGACAGGAGCGAGGGCTTCGGAATGAGCGTCGCGGCGCTTGAAAAGATAGTCGCCAAAGGCACGGAGCTTGTTATCACGGTCGATAACGGAATTTCCGCCGTAAAAGAGGCGGAGTTCCTGAAAAGCAAGGGCGTGGAGCTGTTGATAACGGATCATCATCAGCCGAACGCCAGCCTGCCCGAATGCGGAGCCTGCGTCGATCCCAACCGCGCGGACGACCCGTCGCCGTTCAAGGATCTGTGCGGCGCGGGCGTGGTGCTGAAGCTGCTTATCGCGCTGGAGGAGGACGAGGACTTCGTGCTCGAAAGCTACGCCGATCTCGCGGCGGTGGCGACTGTCGGAGACGTTGTGCCGCTCAAGGGTGAAAACCGTTACATAGTTCAGCGCGGTCTGGATAATATAAGAAACGAGCAGAACGCGGGGCTGACGATGCTAATCAAGGCGGCAAAGTGTAATATTGACAAAATTGCTTCGACCGATCTGGCGTTTAAGGTATGCCCGAGAATAAATGCAGCGGGCAGGATGGCTCAGGCGGAAAAGGCGGCGAGACTGCTGCTGTGCGAGGACGACGCGGATACTGCGAGCCGTCTTGCCGAGGAGCTTAATCTTCTGAATAACAGGCGCAAGGCTGAGGAAGATAAGATACTGAAGGACGTGCAAAAGCAGACCGCGGATAACCCGCGCATACTTAAGGAGCGCGTTATCGTGCTTTCGGGAGAAGGCTGGCATCACGGAGTTATCGGGATCGTTTGCTCCAAGATACTCGAAAAATACGACAAGCCCGTCGTGATGATCTCCGTTGAAAACGGCAGCACGCGCGGCTCGGTAAGGAGTATCGAGGGTTTTTCGGTGCACAAAATGCTTATGGAGTGCTCCTCGCCGCTGTCGACGTTCGGCGGACACCCCAAAGCGGGAGGCTTTTCGCTGCCCGCGGATAAGATCGGGGAGTTCACGGAGCTGATACACAAGTACGCAAGAGAGTTTTATCCGAAAATGCCGCTGCCGTCGGTCACCGCGGATATGGAGGCGGCCTGCTCGGACTTCACAGTCGACAAGGTGAAGCTGCTGTCGAGGATAGAGCCGTGCGGAGAACGCAATCCCGTGCCGCAGTTTCTGTTGAGAAATTGCACGGTAAAGTCAAAGCGCGCCATGAAGGACGGCTTGTACACCTCGTTTGACGTAGAGTCGGGCGGCGTGACTCTGCGGACGATCACGTTCAAGATACCGTTCGACGGGTTTATTCCGAACGTCGGTGACAGGATAGATATGATAGTGACGGCGGAGGTCAACGAGTATAACGATAGAGAGAGCGCGGAGCTGCGGTTAGTGGACTATCGTCCCGCCGATTTCAGCGAGGAAAGATTTATCGCTGCGAGCCGCGTATACGAGGAAATATGCCGCGGCGAGGGCTGCGACAGGCGTCTTGCGCCGAGAGTTATCCCGCAGAGCCGCAGCGAACTGATGAAGATATACGATCTGGTGAAAAAGAGCGGAGGAAAGCGTACCGCAAAGGAACTTGCAATGTTTGACGGGAGCGTAAATTACTGTATGCTGAGGATAACACTCGACGCGTTCGCCGAGGCAAAAATGGTTGAGCTCGGAGAGGACTGCGTGCCGAAAATACTTCCCGTTACCGAGAAACGCGATCTGTTCGCGGGCGGGTTGCTTTTTGAGCTTAATAAGCAGTTTCAAAAATAAATCCATAGGAGATACACATGGACAATATAACCATAGACACGTTGATGCAAAAGATCGCCGCGAGCGAAAAGCCGTATGATACGGATAAGATAATGCGCGCATATCGGCTTGCGGATGAGGCGCATGAGGGGCAGATGCGCTCCTCGGGAGAGAAATATATAACCCACCCGCTGTCCGTGGCGTCCATTCTGCTGGATTACCTTATGGATACAGATACGCTGTGCGCGGCACTTATGCACGATGTGGTTGAGGATACCGAAACATCGCTCGACGAGATACGCAAGAAGTTCGGCGAGGATGTGGCGCTGATGGTGGACGGCGTTACTAAGATAGGTCAGGTACCGCTGAACACCAAGGAGGAGCAGCAGGCGGAAAATATCCGCAAGATACTTATGGCGATGAGCAAGGATATCCGCGTCATCATCATCAAGCTTGCGGACAGACTTCACAATATGCGCACGCTCTACGCGAGACCTCCTGAGAAGCAGCGCAAGACCTCTCTTGAGACTATGAACTTTTACGCGCCTATCGCTCACAGATTAGGTATGAGCGACGTCAAGGAGGAAATGGAGAGCATTGCCATCCATTATCTTGACCCTTACGGCTGCAAGGAAATAGAGCGGCTGCTTGACATTCACAAGGAGGAGCGCGACAGCTTTATCGACACTATAATCACACGTATCAAGGGGCGTATCAACGATATCAAGCCCGACCCCGTAATTGAGGGCAGGGTGAAGTCGATCTTCAGCATTTACAAGAAGATGTACGTCAAAAACAAGCCGTTTGACGAAATATATGATATCTACGCGGTGAGAATTATCGTGCAGTCGGTTATTGAGTGCTATAACGTTCTTGGGGTTATCCACGACCTGTTCAGCCCTATGCCGTACCGCTTTAAGGATTATATTGCGACTCCCAAGCCCAACCGCTATCAGTCGCTGCACACGACCGTTATCGGCAAGGAGGGTATACCGTTCGAGGTGCAGATACGCACCGTGGAAATGCACAACACCGCGCAGTACGGTATTGCCGCGCACTGGAAGTACAAGGCGGGACTAAAGGGCAGCGTCGCGGGTGAAAAGCGCTTTGACTGGATAAGACAGCTTCTCGAGCGTCAGCAGGAAGCGGACGACGTTGAGCAGATCACAGATGCTATCAAGAACGATCTAGCTCAGGACGAGGTCTACGTGTTCTCGCCCAAGGGCGACGTGTTTGTTCTGCCGCTCGGCGCGAACGTTATCGATTTCGCGTACGCCATACACACCGAGGTCGGCAATAAAATGACGGGTGCAAAGGTCGGCGGGCGTATGGTGCAGTTCGACTATCAGGTGAAAACGGGCGATATTATTGAGATATTCACAAGCGGTTCTCCGAATTACGGTCCCAACAGAAACTGGCTCGAGATCGCCAAGACCACCGAGGCTAAGGCAAAGATACGCTCATGGTTCAAAAAAGAGCGCCGCGAGGAGAATATCCAATGCGGTAAGGCGGAGCTGGAGCGCGAGTTCAAGCGCAACGGCATACCGCTCGATGAGGAAATACTCAAGGAGGCGGCACAGCGCGCGAGGGTGGAGACTATCGATGATCTGTACGCGAGCATAGGCTACGGCGGAGTGTCCATGTCGAAGGTGGTACAGCGCATTAAGGAAAATCAGCTTCGTATGCAGAGGGAGCAAAACGCCGTATTGCCGACGGGCGAGGAGAATATCGAGGAGACCAACCGCCGCGCACGCCGCAAGGGAATCATAATAGAGGGCGTGGATAACTGTATGGTGAAGTTCGCGCAGTGCTGCAATCCGCTTCCCGGCGACCCGATAATCGGTTTTGTAACGCGCGGTTTTGGCGTTTCGATACACAAAATGGATTGCATAAACGTTATCAACAATATGGACAGCGAGGAAAACAAGGATCGCTGGATAAAGGCGTCGTGGGCGGGAGCAGACGATACGACCTACCGCGCGACTATCGACATCATCGCGGAGCAAAAATCCTCGGTCATCGCCGATATCACAGCCGCTATTGCCGCAAACCATATCCCCATGCATGAGATGAATATGCACCGTCTCAAGAACGGCAACACCAATCTGCTGATAACTATCGAGATCGCGGGCGTGGAACAGCTTGCCAACGTTATGCTGCGGCTGAAAAAGATCCCCGGGGTTATCTCAGCAGACAGAACGGGCAAGCAGTAACAGTCATGGAGCTGAGGCAATGGCTGCTGCTCGGCGTTCTGCTGATACTGGTGATACTGTGGATAAAGGCGCGGAGCACTCCCAAATCAAAAAACGCGCGGCTTCGGCGTAAGGTTCGAGGCGGAGGATTTGTGCATTGGACGCGGTTTGAGGAGAACTGGATAATCAGCGAAAAGGAGCGCACGGGGTACAAGTACAACGGTTTCCCGGGCTGCTATGTGATAATGATATTCGACAAGCCCGTGCGTTTCAAGCGGTTTTACGGCTGGGAGAATATCTATATCGGTCAGTCAATAAACGTTTGCCAGCGTGTTCACAACCATTTTAACGGCAAGGGAAAGGGCGACATCTACGCGGATATCAAGTACGGAAAGGAAGCGTATGTGCGTATAGTACCCGTCAAGGCAAAGCGGCTGAACGATATGGAAACGTCGCTTATCGAGGCGTTTTCGGCGACGAATTCTTACAATAAGACCAAAGGCGGCGCGAAAGTAACAAAAATAAAGTGAGGATCTTCTATGGACAATATTATTCAGCTCCCGTTGGGGGCGTTGGCGGCAAATTGTTATATAGTCCCCGGCGAGGACGATATGGCGGTGGTTATTGATCCCGCGTCCGCGGCGGAGGTCATGAATATTATGGACAGGGACGATATGGAGGTCGGAGCGATAATCATCACGCACGGACATTTCGATCATTTCGCGGGGGTCGCGGAGCTCAGAGAGCGAACGGCCGCGCCCGTTTACGCTCCCGATCTGGACTCTGAAATGCTGACAAGCTCGGACAAAAGCTGGGCATGGTTTATGCAGGGCGCTCCGTTCGCTCCCGTAACGCCCGATTACGTATTCGCGGACGACGAGGAGTTCACGGTGTGCGGAGTGACATTCAAGGTGATGGCTGCCCCGGGACATACGGCGGGAAGCTGTCTGCTGTTCTGCGAAAAATTCAACGTGTTGTTCAGCGGCGACGTTATCTTTCAAAGCGGCATCGGCAGGACGGACGGCTATTCGGGTAGCGACAGACAAATGCTCGACAGCTTGTCGAAAATAAAATCGCTGTCTGGTAACTGGCGGATATTGAGCGGTCACGGCGACGTTACCGATCTTGAAACCGAAAAGCGCTGTAATCCTTACCTGCGGTAAATGGTAATTTATGTCACAACATATTTTACGATTGTGTAAAAAATATTTAGCGAAAATTTGTTTAAAGTTACAAAATGGTGTCGCTTGGACAACAAATGTGGCTTTTACAGCTTGACAAACTCACGGTTTTTTGGTATATTGTTAGTAATGCGGAAGTGGCGCCGCAAGTAAATTTATTATATGGAGGGTTTTCTGAAATGGAAGATTCAAATGACAAGCTGTTCGGCATTTTGTCGTACCTCGGCATCTTGTGGCTGGTAGGACTTCTCGCGGGCAAGACGGAATTTACGAAGTTCCACGCAAATCAGGGTTTGGTGCTGTTTATTGCTGATATTATCGTTGGCATAGCGGCAGTCATTCCTTTTGTAGGCTGGTTCATTATCGGTCCTGTGGGCGGTATCGCGGTCTTTGTTTTCATGATTTTGGGTATTGTTAACGCTGCTCAGGGTAATATGAAACCGCTGCCGCTTATCGGTAAGATACAGATAATTAAGTGATTTGGATAATTAAAACCGCATACTTAGAGCTGCCCTCCCCTTGGGCAGTTTTTCTTTTCGAAAATAATGCCGTTATTCCAACTTCTTACAGCTTACCTCTTGACTTTTTCCGAAAAAGAGTTATAATAATAATGTATGCGTTATTTCAAAATGTACTGTTTAATTGGAAATAACTGTAAAATTTTAAAATAAAAAAGGACGGAACAATTATGAAATGGATGGGATTGAACGAGCTCCGCGAGAGCTATCTTAAGTTTTTTGAGAGCAAGGGGCACTTGCGTATGAACAGCTTTCCGCTGGTACCTCCTGCGGACGATAATTCAATATTGCTTATCAACGCGGGAATGACGCCGCTTAAAAAATACTTCCAGGGTATCGAGGAGCCGCCGCGCCACCGTGTGACTACCTGTCAGAAGTGCATTCGCACACCCGATATTGAGAATGTCGGCAAAACCGCGCGTCACGGTACTTATTTTGAGATGTTGGGCAACTTCTCGTTCGGCGATTATTTTAAGCACGAAGCCATCGCTTGGGCGTGGGAGTACCTCACAAAGACACTCGAGATACCCGCGGACAGGCTCTGGGTGACGATCTACGAGGAGGACGACGAGGCGGGCGAGATCTGGGCGAACGAGATCGGCGTGCCGCGCGACAGAATTATCAAGCTTGGCAAGGCGGACAACTTCTGGGAGCACGGCAGCGGTCCGTGCGGTCCGTGCTCGGAAATACATTTCGACCGCGGCGAGAAGTACGGTCCTTTGGAGAATTTCGAGCAGGCGGAGGACTGCGACCGGATTATCGAGATCTGGAACAATGTTTTCACACAGTTTGACAACGACGGACACGGGAATTATTCGCAGCTTGCAACCAAGAATATTGACACGGGAATGGGTCTGGAGCGCCTTGCTTGCGTAATGCAGGATGTTGACAACCTGTTCGAGGTTGATACCGTAAAGAATATCATGGGCAAAATCTGCTCGATAATCGGCGTAAAGTATCACGAGGACGACAAAAAGGACGTTTCTATACGCGTGATCACCGATCATATCCGTTCCACTACCTTTATGGTGGGCGACGGTATTTTGCCGTCCAACGAGGGGCGCGGCTACGTTCTGCGCCGTCTGCTCCGCCGCGCGGCTCGCCATGGGCGTCTGCTCGGCTATCACAAGCCGTTTTTGCATGAGGTATGCGATACTGTTATCGACGAGAATCTGTCGGCGTACCCCGAGCTCGGTGAAAAGCGCGCCTACATCAAGAAGGTCATTCAGACCGAGGAGGAAAGCTTCGCTAAGACCGTCGATAAGGGCACGGAGATACTTTCGGATTTGATAGAGGGTCTGAAAAAGTCCGGCGAAAAGACGCTCAAGGGCGAGGACGTTTTCAAGCTCCACGATACCTACGGTTTCCCGCTCGATCTCACAAAGGAGATACTGCACGAGAACGGCTTCGAGGCAGACGAGAACGGTTTCGCGGAGTGCATGAAGATACAGAAGCAGACTGCGCGGGAGAATAAAAAGCTCGGCGGTGGCTGGGACAACGCCAAAAATTCCGCGCTGGACGCGTTCAAGACCAACTTTGTCGGCTATTCGTCGCTGACAAGCGATACCAAGATACTTGCCATTGTCAAGGACGGCGAAATGGTGGAGCTGTGCGGCGAGGGCGACAAAGTGACCGTTGTTATCGAGGATACGCCGTTCTACGCTGAAATGGGCGGTCAGGTCGGCGACAAGGGTACTATCGCGAACGGCGGCAGCGTTATGGAGGTTCTGGACACTCAGAAACTCGGCGGCGGTCAGTTCGTTTGCAGCTGCGTTGTCAAGACCGGCGGTTTTTCGGTCGGCGACAAGGTAACGGCGTCTGTTGACGAGAAAACGCGTATGGCTACTCAGCGCAATCACACGAGTTGTCACATTCTCCAATCAGCTCTGCGGAGCGTTCTCGGCGACCATGTTCACCAGAGCGGCTCGTATGTCGACCCGCACCGCTGCCGTTTCGACTTCACGCATTTCAGCGCTATGACGGCGGACGAGATAAAGCGTGTGGAGGAATATGTCAATAAGGTAATTCTCGCGGCTGTTCCCGTCGTTACGGAGGAGCTGCCTATCGAGGAGGCTAAGAAAAAGGGCGCTATGGCGCTGTTCGGCGAGAAGTACGGCGACGTTGTGCGCGTTGTCTCGGTGGGTGAATACTCTACCGAATTCTGCGGCGGTACTCACCTGAAAAACAGCTCGCAGGCGGGATTATTCAAGATCGTTTCCGAAAGCTCGGTGGCGAGCGGCGTAAGACGTATCGAGGCTGTATCGGGCGAGGGCGTTCTCGAAATGCTCAACAACTCGCTGAATACGCTTGATAAGGCTGCCGCGGCGCTTAAAGTACCGAACGCGAACGAGATAGTTACTCGCTGCGAAAGCGTAATGAGCGAGTTGCGCGATAAGGACAGAAAGATAGAGGCTATGCAGCAGGCGGCGGCGAACGCACAGCTCGGCAATCTTGACGAAAAAGACGTTAACGGCGTTAAGATCATTACCGCGGCACTTGACAATACAGGCGCGGACGGTCTGCGCAAGGTCGGCGACTCGCTGGCGGACAAGTACGACTGCTTTGTCGCGGTTCTCGCGGGAACGAACGAGGGCAAGTCCAATATCCTTTGCAAGTGCTCCAAGAGCGCGGTGGCTAAGGGCGCGAACGCGGGTACGATAGTCCGCGAAGTCGCGGCGGTCGCGGGCGGCAAGGGCGGCGGAAAGCCCGATCAGGCTATGGCGGGCGTTCCCGATGCTTCCAAGCTCGGCGATGCGTTGAACGCGGCGGCGGATATCGCGGTGAAGTATATAGGGTAATATTGGCGAAACAAGGCAGCCGCTGCCTTGTTTCTTGCCTATAATGACGTAACACGGAGGAAATATTATGGATTGTTTGTTTTGCAAGATAATTGCGGGTGAAATTCCCTCGACGAAGGTTTACGAGGACGATGAGATACTTGCGTTTCGGGACATCGCTCCTCAAGCTCCCGCCCATATTCTGGTGATACCCAAGGAGCACATAGGAGGCGTGGATGAATTGACGGAGGAGAACTCGTTTGTTGTCGCGCATATTTTTGCCAAGATTGCCGAGATAGCGCGCAAGGAGGGTCTTGCCGACGGCTATCGCGTGGTATCGAATGTCGGTGAGCACGGCTGTCAGAGCGTTCGGCATTTGCATTTCCATATCCTTGGCGGCAAACAGCTGAATGGAAGTATGGTATAATGGGTAAAATAAACGAAACCCGTCTTAAAGCGGATCTGAAAGCGGGGCGGCTTGAGAGGGCGTATTTTCTGTACGGCAAGGAGGATTATCTTGTGCGCTTTTTCGCGGACAAGATAACGTCCATTGCCGTTCCCGAGGACGCGCGCGATATGAATTTCGCTAAGTATACGGAGACCCCGAAAGCCGACGCGTTGTCAGATCAGCTGGAAAATATGCCGTTTTTCTCCGAGTATAAATGCGTGCTGATAAAGGATATGGATATCGACGGCATGGACAATGTCGAGCATAAGGCGTATCTGGCGCTGCTTGAGAATATCCCCGAGACAAGTGTACTTATCATAGCTCAGGAGAACATTGAGTACGATATGAAGAAGCTCAAAGCCAAGACCAAGAAGCTCATTGAGGCGGTCGAGAACGTGGGCGTGTCGTGCGAGATGAATTATCTGTCTGCAAGCAAGGTCGCGCAGAGAGCGCAGCGCGAGGCGGCTAAGGCGGGGTGTTCGATATCGCCGCAGAATGCCGCGTTTCTTGCGCAGGAGTGCGGAAACAGCCTGACCGCGCTCGAAAACGAGCTTGCGAAGCTGTGCGCATATAAAAACGGCGGTGAGATCACTGACGAGGATATCGAGGGTCTTGTTCCGAAACGAATCGATACGAATATCTACAACCTCGCGAAGGAGCTTTTCGCGGGGCGAACAGACAGCGCGTTGTCTATATTGAACGATGTGTTCGTGCAGAATACGGAGCCGATAATAATACTGTCAACTTTATCGGGACACTTTACCGATCTGTACAGGGCAAAGCTCGGGGCACTTGCAAAGAAGTCGTCATATGACGCGGCTAAGGCGTTCAGATATCCTCCGAACAGGAGCTTTGTAATGGACAGCGCATACCGCAGCGTCGGTAAACTGTCCGAGAGATATCTCGGGGAGTGCGTGGCGGTGTTGTACAGAACAAACAAGCTGCTGAATTCGTCCAAGGCGGATAAACGGCAGCTTATCGAGCAGGCTATAATTGAGATAGCGGTCTTGGAAAAGTAAATTGGAGTTCATGGGACAATATTTATGAGAATAAGGCCATATATATCAAATCGCGATTTTGATGAAATAAGAAAATGGATCACTGACGAGCGGACGCACTCATTGTGGTGCGCCAATTTGATACGGTATCCGTTAGAAAAAAAGGATTTTGAAGATAAGCTGGCGGAAATGGCGCAAAAATACGGCGACAATCCGTATGTTGCTACTACCGATGAAGGAAAATCGGTTGGTTTCTTCTGTTACTCGGTGAATGCGGATACAAATGAAGGTATGCTGAAATTCGTAATGATATCACCGGAATATCGGGGCAAAGGATATGGACAGGAAATGATTGCCTTAGCTGTAAAATATGCCTTTGAAATTACGAAAGCGGATATAGTTCAATTGAATGTGTTTTCCAATAATACGATAGCAAGAAAATGCTATTTAAGCGCGGGTTTTTCGGAACGGTCGATTACGGATAATGCGTTTCGCTTTAATGATGAAATTTGGGGAAGATGTAATATGGCTATAAGAAAAAGCTAAATTCTGATTTACGGGAGATTTCAATGCTGAAAATCAAACAAGCCGTAATAGTTGAAGGGAAATACGACAAAATAAGATTGTCAAACCTTGTGGACGCGGTGATAATCCCGACTAACGGCTTTGAGCTGTACAGGGATAAGGAAACCGTCGAGCTTATCAAAATGTTATCGAAAAAAACGGGCATAATAATTTTGACCGACAGCGACAGCGCGGGCTTTCAGATACGCTCGCGGCTACGGAGCATTACTCGCGGCGGCGAGGTCATCAACGTTTATATTCCCGATATCATGGGCAAGGAGCGCCGCAAACGTTCCCCCTCCGCGGAGGGAAAGCTTGGCGTGGAGGGCGTTGACGACGAGATACTCCTTGAGGCGTTCCGCAAGGCGGGAGTGTTCGCCGAGGAGCGTGCCGTCCCCAAAGACCCGATAACCAAAGCCGATCTTATGGAGCGCGGACTTGTCGGCGGCGAAAACTCCGCGGACAAACGCGCGAAATTGCAGCGCGGTCTCGGTCTGCCCGTGAGATTGTCGGCGAATATGCTGTTGGAGATACTAAACGTGATGTATTCTCGGGAGGAATTTTTCGCGGAGCTTGAAAAACTGTAACCTAATTGTAACCATTTTGTAACCGAATTGTAACCGTTTTGTAATTGAATTGCGCGTGAAAATATGCTATAATTGTTGTGTAAGCTCAAAACTTACCAAAAATTATGGAAGGATCAGTAAATCATTATGAAAAAAATCACGGCAATTTTATTGACAACGGCTTTATTGGCAGTATTTACGGGGTGCAATAATTCGGAGGAAGATTCGGAGAGCGTGCCGAATTCGGATACACAGTTAAGCTCGACTGCTCCGTCGGAGCCCGACAGCTCGTCGACGGAGAGCGCTCCCGAGAGCACGGACAGCCCCGAAAGCGTTCCCGACGTTCCCGAAAAACAGCAGCCCGACGGCGAGCCTACGTTTCTGACAGGCTTGGACGGCGAGCCGATATACACAAGCGAGATAACGCAGATGACCACCTACGATATCGAAAAGAAAGAGGACGTTCCCACAGATACTCTCGACCCCGAAAACTTTTCGGCGGTCTGCGAGGGCTTTACATACGTTTACATTCCGCGCCCATCGGTGGATTTTATGGCAAACCCCGAGCTTTTTGAAACGAGCGAGGACGGAGAAGGTCATTACTATATCGGCGAGGAGCTGCCCGACAGCTATGAATTCAAGCGTGTAAACGTAGGCGACAAGATAAACGGTCTGACCGTTAAATCCGCGAGCTCTCGCTTTGAACCCTCGGGCTATGATGGCTCGGAGCAGTATTACGCACAGGGCAATATTGAATTTGAGGGCGACATTGAGCTTACGGGGTTTGTTGCGGTGACGGAGGAACATCCTCTCTATCCCGAAAACGGCGGAAAAATTTTTTTCTATCCCGACAGCGCGTCAAGCGTGAAGATACCCAGCACACTTTTTGATTTAAATTATGAAGATGAATTTAAGGCGCGACATTATGTCGGCAACAGCTCTTACGGCTGGTACGGCGACGGCAACGGGCTCCTGCTTGGGAATATCGCCGATATTGACAGCGAGCTGCGCGCGGGCGACAAGTATGTCAAGGTCAGAGTGATCGTCGGGGATATCGCGGATGGCGCGAGCTTTTCCGCTGTCGTCAGGGAAATCGAGTTGATTTAGGAGTAATTTATGGTCTTTTCGAGCTTAACGTTTTTATTCGCGTTTCTTGTAATAACGCTTATACTTTATTATATTGTTCCTAAAAAGTTCAAGAACGTTATTATACTGGTGAGCGGGTTGCTGTTCTACGCGTGGGGCGAGCCTATTTACGTCCTCGCCATGATACTGAGCACGTTTATCGACTACACGGCGGGGCGTATTATCGCCAAGAACGACGACAAGCCCAAGGTGCGCACGGCGTGTCTTATAGTGTCGCTGGTGATGAATCTGGGGCTGTTGGGGATATTCAAGTATTCGGATTTCCTTATCGGCTCGTTTAACGGTTGGTTCGGACTGGATATACAAAATCCGTTTGTTAGTGCGTACAACGCTTGTCTGGGCGGTCTTACGGGCAAGATCGACAGCCTGCCGCTGCCTATCGGTATCAGTTTTTTCACGTTTCAGTCGATGTCCTACACAATCGACCTTTACCGCCGCAAGATAAAGGTGCAGAAGAACGCCGCGAGCTTTATGGCGTTCGTGACATTGTTTCCGCAGATAGTCGCGGGACCTATCGTGAGATATGAGGACGTTCAGAACGAGATCGACGACCGCAGGATCACCGAGGATATGCTCGGCAGCGGTATCTCGCGGTTTATCACGGGTCTTGGCAAGAAAGTTCTTATCGCAGACAATATCGGTATGCTCTGGACGGAGATCAAGGCGATGGATTACTCGCAGCTATCTGCGGGCACAGCGTGGCTGGGAATACTCGCGTTTACGTTTCAGATATACTTTGACTTCAGCGGCTACTCCGATATGGCAATAGGTCTCGGCAAGATGATGGGCTTCAATTTCCCGGAAAACTTCGATTACCCGTATATGAGCCGCAGTATCTCGGAGTTCTGGCGACGCTGGCATATGACGCTCGGCGGGTGGTTCAAGAGCTACGTTTATTTTCCGCTTGGCGGCAGCAGAAAGGGCACGGCACGGACAGTCGTCAATCTGCTCATCGTGTGGACGATAACGGGTATTTGGCATGGCGCTTCGTGGAACTTTATGCTTTGGGGAGCGTATTTCGGAGTGCTGATAGTGCTCGAAAAGCTGTTCCTCGGGAAAGTGCTCGAGAAGATACCGTCGGTATTCAGCTGGCTGTATACGTTCGTTCTGGTGGTATTCGGGTGGATAATGTTCGACGGCGTGGCGCCGGGGACTATCGACTTCAGCGATATGTTTAATCAGGTATTCACGTATATCGGCGCAATGTTCGGCGCGAACGGCGTTTTTGCGGACAACTACGCGACGAACGCGTTCGTCAACTACGGCGTGATGTTCGCGATAGCGGTATTCGGAAGTACCGACGCGCTCAAGACCATTGTCGAAAAGATAAAGGAAAAAGCGCCGTCTTGGGTACAGTACGGATATCCGATAGCGCAGTCGGCGGTAATGTTAGCGAGTGTGGCGTTTATAACCACCTCGAGCTATCACCCGTTCCTGTATTTCAACTTTTAAAGGAGGATAGACCGTGAAATTCAAAATGACACCACATAAGCTTATGATAGCGCTGTTTGCGGTTATCCTGCTTGTTATACCGATAACGACTATGGCGCTCCCCAAACAAGAACGGAGCGAAAACGAAAACCGAACTCTCGCGAAAATGCCGACGCTTATCGATCAGAATAAGTGGAAGAAAGCGGACAGCATAGACGATTATATCAAGGCGGTAAAATGGAAGTATATCAACAATCGCGAGGGCAAGGCGTTCAAGGACGACTTCGAGACCTATTTCTGCGACCATATGGCGGGCAGAGAAATGTGGGTTAAGTCATCGAACACGCTGTCGAGGCTCTCGGGGCAGCGCGAGCTGAACGGCGTATACACGCTCGACGATCAGCTCGTACAGACCTTCAAGGGTTACAGCGAGAAGACGGTGGACGCCTCGATAAAGGCGATGAATACGTTTGCGGCGCGTTTCCCCGATATCCCGATGTATATTATGCTTGCGCCGACCTCGCAGGAGATATTCGGCGCGAAGATACCCTCCTACACGGGGCTGATGAGCGAAAAGGCGTTTATCGACAGCGTGTACGCCAAAATGGAAAATATCGGCACGATAGACTGCCTGAGCTATATCTCGGGTCACGCAAACGAATACGTCTACTACCGTACCGACCACCACTGGACGAGTCTCGGCGCGTTTTACGCGTATCAGGCGGCGGCGAAGTCGCTGAATTACAGCGCCTACGGGCTTAGCGCGTTCAACATCGAGACCGTGAGCCGCGACTTCCGCGGAACGCTTTATTCCCAAACACTCGACGACAGTATCAGTCCCGATATTATGGAGTATTACTTCCTCGCTAACGGCGAGCCGACCGTAAAGATGACCTGCCGCAACGACCGCGAGGTCAACGTCTACGATAGCCTTTACGTCCGCGAATTTCTTAAGGAAAAGGACAAATATTCGTCTTATACCGGCAGCAACGTGCCTATCGTGACCATCGAAACGAACGTCGACAACGGAAAGAACCTTCTAATGATAAAGGATAGCTACGCGCATTCGCTTGTGCCGTTTTTGTCAAAGCATTACAGCAAGATAGTAATGGTGGATATGCGCTATATCAACACGGGGCTGAACAGCCTTGTCAATATGGACGAGTTTACCGAGATCATGTTTATGTACAATGCCATAGGCTTTTCGGAGGACGTCAATATTCCCAAGCTGGCGCTGACGAGATAAAGATGAGGGAACTGGAATTTACCGTCGGCGCGGAGGATACGGGGCAGACTGCGCTGACGTTTCTGCGTCGGCGGGGCGTGTCGAGGCGCAGCATCACCAAGCTCAAAGCAAGCGGCGGCATAACTCGCGGCGGCGAGGTGCTACGAACCGTCGACAAGGTGTCCGAGGGAGATAAGGTGACGGTCTTCGTCGACGACAAGTCTAGCGGGGTCATTCTCCCGAATTCCGATATCAAAGCGGCGGTTGCTTTCGAGGACGACGACGTGATCGTTTTCGACAAGCCGCCGTTTCTGCCTGTTCACCCCTCGGTCAAGCACAGCACGGATACTCTCGCCAATCTTTTCGCGGCAATGTTCCCCGATACGGTGTTCCGTTCCGTAAACAGACTGGACAGGAACACCTCGGGCTTATGTGTTTGCGCCAAGAACAGGCTTGCCGCGCCAAAGCTTGCGAAAAGCATTTCAAAGACCTATTTCGCGGTTGTGGACGGAATTATAGAAGGAAGCGGCGAGATAGACCTGCCGATAGGACGTATGGGAGACAGTATAATAAAGCGCGCTGTAAGTCAGGACGGACAGTCTGCCGTTACTTGTTATAAAGCCATTCGGCATAAGAACGGCAGGACGCTGCTGGAGATAACGCTCAAAACGGGCAGAACTCATCAGATACGCGTTCATTTCGCGCATATCGGCTATCCGCTGTGCGGAGACGATATGTACGGCGGCGACTGTTCGGCGATAGGCAGACAGGCTCTGCATTGCGGACGGGCGGAATTTTCACAGCCCGTGACGGGGGAACGCATATCGCTTGAGAGCGAACTCCCCAAGGATATAAGGAGTTTAATTGAGTAAATGAAGAAACGGTTATTGTGCGCGGTTCTCGCTCTGACGGTAATGTTGAGCGGGTGTTCTTCCGGTAAGGTTGTCGTGAACGAGAATGCTGCCGAGGTCTCCGCCGCGGGAGTGAGCATAGCGTTCCCCGTGGAATGGAGGATCTATACGGGAGACGATATCTACGAGGTTACATACAGCCGCAGTCCTGATAGCTACGCCTCCGCGGATGAACTGAAAAAGGATATGGAAGAAAACGGGGAGCATTACATAGTTTACGCCGAAGCGACCGCCGAGGACGCGCTGGCGCTTTTTTCGTCGCAGTCGCTTGAGGACAGCGCAAATGAGGAACTGACTGTCGGCTCGCTCGCGAGGACAACGCACGACAGCACGGTGTTCGAGTACCGTGTGAACGGTTACTATACCGAGAGCCGCCTTGCCGAGGAGACCATAGACGGCGTAAACGGCTGGCTCTCGGAGATCTCTATTTTCAAGGAGCAGGGCAGCGAGGTACTTTCCGAGCAGCGTGAGTTTATGTTTGAAAAGAATAAAACTGTATATTCCCTGAGAATTTTCGTGCAAGGACATATCAATGAACAAGCTCAAAATGTTTCGTTATCCGCAATTTAATTGTTATGTTAGCCAAAAAATAAAAAAAAAACTGTAATTTTTTTAGATTTTTTTAAATTATACTTGATTTATTTAAGTGAATATTGTATAATGATAGAAGGATTATTCTGCACAAGAGTGTAATTTTGACACAGTGCGTTGAAAATATGGTTGAAAAAGGGTTTGATGCGTTTGATTTTAGGCAGCAAGGTCATAAAGGTCGAGGTGCTGGATGAGAAAGGAAATATCATAATCGCAGCCGAAAAGGGATTTGTCGTTCCTAAAAATATGCAGTCCGATGAAGATTGTATCGTGATGATAAAGGGAAAAGACCTCCCCGAGCTTGACCATAATAAGATCGTTTCGGTCGTTACAACGACAAAAAGCGGAGACAGAATAAGATATTCGGGCGCGGTGTCGGTATCAATGGAGACGCAGATGAACATTCAGCTGCTGCGCTCGGGAGATACGAAGGTGCTGGAGGAGCGCCGCAGGTTCTTCAAGATCAAGGTGCATGAAACAGGCAAGGCTATGTTCTTCGTCCGCGACGAGAAAACCGTAAGGTTCGATGAGCCTGTAACGATACAGGTGCTGGACATAAACGTCGGCGGCGTGTTTCTAATGTGCGACCCGGACGAAGCGGAGTTTATGCTTGATGATCTGATTTGTGTGGAGATCGGTTTGTTTGTGGATTATCCGCTGAACGCTGCGGTGAGAGTGCTGAGAGTACAGCGTGATCCCGAGGGCAATATCAGCGGTTACGGGTGCGAGTTCCAAGGGCTTACCGCGGCACAGGAGGATTACATCGGGCGGTTCATTTATAGGGTGCAGTCCGAACAGCGGCAGAAAGAGGCCGCGAGAGAAGAGATGTTTTGACGCAGTCGTGCAGCACGGCGGGCGCCACCATAAATTTAAATTATTTTTAGGGGGATAGACGATGAGAAAATCAACTCTTAAATTTGCTTTGATAGGCATTTTGCTTATCTTTGCAATAGCTCCCGTTCTTATTTTGGGAGTAGTAGGAACGTTTTCGATAATCGGGTACAGCAACGATGTAAGAATGAACGAGCTCTCCACCGTTTCTTTGTCAAAGGCGGGTGCGGTTGAGACTATTATGTCGGGATATATCGCTGACGCGACTGCTTTGTCAAAGATGGACACGGTGGTTCAGAATGCGAAAAACAACGACCGCGTGGCTTTGGACACGATAAATTCTTTCACAGACAATAAAGCGGATATTTATGATACGCTTATTGTCGATACAAACGGCAATGTCCTTATATCTTCAAAGAATATCGAGCAGGGCAGCTTTGAGCACTTCAATGCGGACGGAATGCCTGTGGTATCGGGTCTTGTATCGTGGGAAAAGTACGGCTTTGACGCTATGTATGTATGCCGTGAGATTTATGCAAATCCCGACAACAAAACAGGCGGAAAGCTCGGTTATGTCTGCCTGATAATATCCCCTGAAGCTGACAGTATGCTTATGAAGGCTCTTTCGGGTACATACCTTGAGACCAACGCATATTTTGCGCTTATAGACAATGACGGCAATATGCTGAATTTCGACAATAACGGCTCCGCAAAGAAGAGCGGCGAGGTAGATGCGGCACTGACTGCCGAAAAGGACAATCTTTTCAATCTCACGCAGAACGTTTCGGGAGACAGTTCCGGCAATTCGGGCTTCGTAACCGGCAGGGCGGGCAGGTATGCATACTCATGCGGCGCTATCACGAATGTGACTAACTGGAGATGGGTAGGTATAGTCGATGCCTCGACGTTTACGTCATTCGCGTTCAAAACGAATATTATCGGTTGGATCGTGATCGTTGTTATGGCGGTTCTGGCAGCTGTGATCGCTATGATCGTTATAGGAAGATTTATCGGCGGTATGCAGCAAATGCTCAAGACCATGAGCAATATCAACACGGAAGAGGGTATCTCGGGTCTGCGCTTCGATATCAAGAAGGGCAAGAGCGAGCTTGAGATGATCCAGGCGTCGTTCAACGACTTCCTCGACGAGGTTTATATCAACGGTGAGCGTTACAGGACTATCGCCGAGCTGTCCGACAATATGCTGTTCGAGTGGGATTTCCATAAGGAGACCATGTACGTTTCGGACAATACGCTTGCAAAGTTCGATCTTAACACTCAGGGCGCGACGCTTTCAAACGGTAAATTCCTCGATTCGCTGATGACTCCCGAGGACGCGGAGAAGTACAAGCGCGACATAAATACCCTGCTGAAAAATCAGTCCGGCTACAGCGCGGAGTATCAGCTTAAGGCAAAGAGCGGCGCTACCGTTTGGGTGTCGTTCCGCGCGACTTGTATCACAGATCGTCTCGGCGAACCGCTTCGTGTAATCGGCGTTATGACGGATATCGACAATGAGAAGAAGATGGAGCTTCAGCTCTCCGAGCGCGCAAGCTACGACTTCCTGTCTCAGCTTTACAACAGGAGTACGTTTATCAGAATGCTGTCCTCCGAGCTTGACCGCAGAGGACCGAAGAAGATCGGCGTAATGTTTATAGACGTCGACGACTTTAAGTTTATCAATGACCGTTACGGACATACCGTCGGCGATGAGGTTATTCGCTTCGTTGCGGATACGATTCGCAAAAAGGTTGACGACAAGGGCGGTCTCGCGGGACGCTTCGGCGGTGATGAGTTTGTACTTTGCTATACCGATCAGACGGACGTTGCAAATCTCGAACAGATCGCGATGGATATCATCGATGAGCTGTATCTCGGCTATACTACCGCTGAGGGAATGCTTATAAACGTAAGAGCTTCTATCGGTATCTCTTATTGTCCCGATCATACGGAGGACGTCAACGAGCTGCTGTCGTTCTCGGATACGGCGATGTACTTCGTTAAGAAGAACGGTAAGACCAACTATCACGTTTACGTTCCGGAGGACAGTGCTTCCGGTGAGTATATCGATCCCGAGGGCTATTGATGCGGTCGGCAGATTTTGAATAGTTTGAATAAAACTAAGGGCGCGCGGTTATTCTCGCGCCCTTATTCACTAAAATTTTTCCGGAGGACTGATTGTATTGGCAAAGGTAATTGCGGTAACTAATCAAAAGGGCGGTGTCGGAAAGACGACTACGTGCAGCGCGCTCTGCGGCGGACTTTCCGCTATGGGATATAAGGTATTGGCTGTCGATCTCGACCCGCAGGGTAATCTCAGCTTTAGTTTGGGTGTGGAGGTCGAGGATAATTTCACGATCTACGACGTAATGAAGGGCAATTGCGATATCGGCGACGCGATAATAAGCGGAGAGACCTGCGACGTGGTGCCGTCAAATATACTGTTGTCGGGGCTGGAGCTTGAGATGACGGGCGTTGGCAGAGAGTATGTTCTCCGCGAGCAGCTCGGCGACGTTGCCAAGAAGTACGATTACATCATACTGGACACGCCCCCGGCACTGTCGGTGCTGACGATAAACGCGTACACCGCGTCGGACGAGCTTGTTATCCCGATGCTGTGCGAGATTTTGTCGTTACAGGGTATCGCACAGCTCAAGCAGACTATCTTTGCGGTAAAGCGCTATTACAACAAGGCGCTTTGTGTTCGCGGAATATTGCTTAATAAGTATAATCCGCGCTATACGCTTACTAAGGAGGTTGAGGAGCTGGCGGAGCTGATAGCTCAGCAGCTTGATACGTCGATATTCAAAACCAAGATCGGCGCCTGCGTAAGTATCGCCGAAGCACCCGCACACGGAGAGAGCGTTATAACTTACTCGCCGAAATGCAGGGCGACTGTGGAATACAAAGCGTTTATCAAGGAGCTTATAGCTCCGCACGAAAAAAAAGCTAAACCTAAGAAAAACGGAGCGAAATAAATGGGCAGAAAACCTCGCAGTCCCGAAACAAAATCGAGGTCTCCGAAGAAAGTCGAGGAGGTCAAGACTGACAATTCGGGCAATAAGACCCCACAGGTAATGCGGTTGGTCGAACAGGATAAATACGCGGTAAATCCCGTTATTCTGGCGGGGAAGAGCCGCGTTCCGAAGCAGCTTCGCGGTCGTGAGCCGTTGTCACGGCTTATGAGAATGAATCTGGGCGATGAGTTTGACGACAGGTCGGAGGACTCTGTCGTCGTGAACCTTACCGAGGCGGCTATTGAATACGAAGCGCCCGAGATACTTGACCGCTTTAACGCGTGCAGCTGTCACAAGTGCGTGGAGGTGTTCTCGCGGATGATTTCCGAAAAAGTCCCCGCGCGTTTCGCGAGGATAAACAAATCGGCGCGTTCGGGTTCGCGTGAGCTACGCGAGCGAATGGAGCCCGTACGCAAGATCGTGTTGTCGGAGATGATTAGGGAGCTTATCGGTAACAAAAAACGCTGTTTCCATGATGAATAATTTGGGAATTATTACTTGTTGAATTTTTGGTCAAAACGTGGTATAATATGTTAGTTAAGGAATATATGGGAAATTTGTTTGAAATTCAGTAATTTCATCGTGAAATCAACAGGAGTAAAAAATGGCTTTGGATATCGGAATAGATCTTGGAACGGCAAACATTATAATCACTATTGCGGGCAAAGGGATCGCACTTAAAGAGCCGTCTGTCGTGGCTTACGATAAGAAGAAAAAGGCTGTCGTCGCGGTAGGAACAGAGGCGTATAAAATGATCGGAAGAACGCCGGAGTACATCGTCGCGGTGCGTCCGCTCAAGGACGGCGTTATCTCAGACAACGATATGACGCAGGCGATGATAAAGGAGTTTATCAATATTGTCAACGGCGGGTTTATGGTAAAGCCGCGTATCGTACTGTGCGTTCCGAGTTCAGTCACGGATGTTGAGCGCAGGGCGGTCGTTGAGGCGGCGCTGTCGGCAGGAGCGCGTAAGGTGTTCCTGATCGAGGAGCCTATCGCGGCGCTTATCGGCGCGGGTATCGACATTTCACGTCCGAACGGTACGATGGTTGTGGATATCGGCGGAGGAACATCGGATGTAGCTATCGTGTCATTCAACGGTATCGTTCAGTCCCGCTCCGTAAAAATGGCGGGTAATAAAATGGACGCGGCGATAATCCGCCACATCACGCAGAAATACAAGATACTGATCGGCGAGAAAACCGCCGAGAAAGTGAAAATGGAAATTGCGAACGTGTTCAAACCCACGGGAATGAAAAAGATGGTCGTCCGCGGAAGACATCTGCTCAAGGGTCTGCCCGAGAGCATTGAAATAAGCGATCTCGATACTTACGAGGCGCTTCACGAGAACGCCATGGAGATAGTGGAGCAGGTCAAGCTGGTGTTGGAATCCACGCCGCCCGAGCTGGTAGGCGATATCCTCAGCAACGGTATTCTGCTGACGGGCGGAGGAGCGCTTCTAGGAGGACTGCCCGAGCTGATAACCGACAGAGTGGGCGCACCGTGTTTTATCGCGGATAATCCTATCGAGTGCGTGGCGCGGGGCGTTGACGAGGCATTCAAAATGTCCGATTCTCTGCTGGACGGCTTCGAGCAGGTGCAGCTTTACGGTTTTCATTGATAATGATAAGGGCGGAGTTTATGCTCCGCCCTTTTGTATATTTTACTTTAGATATAGTCATCAATATGCACAAGTACATCCGACAATATCTCCATATCCTCAAGCTCCGCGGTTGCGTAAACCCCGTAATACCTTATGTTGCTGAGAGTTGCGCGGACGTACATAACGTCGCCGATCCCCAGATCGCCGATATCGCATTTGGGCTCGTCTATGCCTATCTGCCCGGATTCATTAAGACTTAACAGCTGGTGCGCGTCGCAAGCGGTCATTATATCGAAATCCGTTTCATGCCCGAAGTATTTTCCGATTATCGGCAGTTTATCCTCAACAGGAGTGAACCGCAGCGAACCGCCGTCGGGCTCATATGAATTGCGCGGACTTGAACTCATAAAACCCTCTATCGTGACCGTACCTTCAAATTGTGCAACGAATTGATCTATATATCTCAGATCCGAGCAGTAATAGCTTCCGGTGTATTCGTAAACCGATTGAGATATAAGAAATCCCGTGGTCGCCTTGATAAGCTTCAGCCCGCATATTTCGTCGCCGACGTTTACTCGTTTCCACTCGTTTTTGTTTTCGGTTTTTTCTCCAATAAATTCCATATCCTTAAACAATTCGGGGTTATTGTAATTGTCGCAAGCTGCGTCCACTGGTTCTCTAAAGTACTGAAAGCCCTCGCATACGATCTCCGCTCCATCATTTTCGGGTGTGATCTGGTCGGTGGTCGTCGGGTCACCGTGAATATCGTATACTTCGGCTATCTCCGAGGTAAGTATCGGCTCGCCGTCAAGACCTATAAGTATGGTGGGCTCTCCGTTCGGCAGGGGCGGATCGCCTAATGCAATGTCAGTTTGTGAATTCTCCGATATTGTGTAGCTTTTCGAATTGTTGCTCGGCTGCCCGATATCGTTCCGATAAAGCTCTGTCGTGCTCTCGGTGCCGCTGCCTGAGCAGCCGCCTACTGACAGCGAACAAGCCACAATCATTATGCTTAAAACGCCGACTGTAACTTTCGATCTCATAACTATTACCTCCAAATATATTTATGGGAAATAATTCCCTTTCAATAATAAGGACGTTAAAAAATATGAAATCTTACAAAAATATAAACTTTTTAAAAGGCGGAAAACCGTTATCTCGTTAAGATAACGCCTTTTGATGTTGTATAATAAAACTTAACACGATTATCACAAAGAAGTAAAAACAAAAGAAAAGGATGGCATCAAGACGAGATAAACAAGAAGTTACGACAAGGTGTATACAAGGTACAGACAGTAAAATTGGTAAAATCCAAGATAACGAAAGCAGTGGCAGCGGAATAGGGGACACCCGGCGGAACGCTTAGCGGTTGGGTACACAAGACGAAAAGTGATCATATGGATTTGGGAAATTCCCCACGGAGCATAGCGAAGAACGCACTCATCTTGGTGATGTCCATAAGATACCACTTTCCTGACAATATTATAACGCGACTTAATCCAAAAGTCAACCTACGTATCAGCCGGCTTAATAAGCCATAGCTCGTCTTCTAGCAAGTTACATACATAATATCACGTTTCAAAACCGAGGCGGGATATTTACGATATAGATCATTCATCTGCTGTCTCAAGCGCTATGCCCGCAGAGCTTGCGATAAACTCAATAAATTCCCTCTTACATATGGGTCGCGAGAAGAAATATCCCTGAATGAAATCGCATTTAAGGTTGGAGAAAGCATCCACCATTTCCTGGGTTTCTATACCCTCGACAACAATCTCCATTTTCATATCTTTAAGCATTTTCACGGTGTTCTGCAGGAATATCCACATTTTGGGATTATGCTGCTCGTCAACAAACGACTTGTCAAGCTTGACGATCTTAAGCGGAAGCTGTATAACGCGCTTCATATTAGAGTAACCCGTGCCGTAATCGTCGAGCGAGAACGTCAGTCCCGCACGGGAGAGTTTGTTTAGGTTTTCCGTCATCACGCGCTGCGAATAGGACGCGGCGGTCTCTGTTATCTCAAGGTTTATGCTGTTTGGTGAAACATCGTACTTGCGCATTATCGAAAGAATTTTGTCCGCGAGATCTCCGTGCATACACTGAGCGACCGAGAGATTTACCTCGATATAGTCCAGTCTGAGCTTCTTGAACTCGTCGCCGGAAACGAATTTGCAAACCTCCTCGAACACGAACTCGCCGATCTTATGGATCGCGCCGCTTTTTTCTGCTGCGGGAATTAGTATCTCGGGCGATATAAAGCCGTGCTCCTCATCATACAGTCTGAGAAGAGCCTCGGCAGAAGCGAACTTTCCTGAGCTGATAGAATAGATCGGCTGATAATAGACCTCGAATTTATTACCGTCAAGAGCGCGCTCTATTATTTTGTCAATATCATTCTGTATAGCGAACTGATTTGCGTCGTATACGTCTGATGCGAGCATTACCTGTCCGCTGTAATGGTTCTTTTCGTGGAAATCCTGACCGAATGCCATAAGCGACTTAAAGCTTTCGATCTCCTCAGGGCAGCGTGCAAGCACTATATAAGGCGTAAAGTTGATATCAAGACCGTTGACGTGCGACCGCATTTTCAGCTCGTTCATCAGCACGACCGCCGCAGTTTCCGCTTTGTCGCGGTCACGTTCTCCGAAAACCATACGGAAACGTCCTCTGTCAAGGAAGTACAAATCGGCTTTTCCGCGCAAACGTTTATTTACATCGCCGATGGTATCAGCTATCTTGTACAGTATATCCGTCATCATATCGTAGCCGAGCATACTTGTAAGCGTGTTGTAATTGCCGATATTCAGCATAACGATGTTCACACGTTTGTCGTTGTAGAACGAGCGCTTCATATCGTGGGCGTATGCGCTGTGCTTATACAGTCCGGTGAACGAGTCAATGTAATCCTCGGGGCGCAGCACACCCGCACTTACAATATACAGCGACATTGTAATGGCAAAGCATTCCACCAGCAATGCCGGAATAAAAAAATGTATCAGAACCGCTAAAAAGCTCAACACGGTCATTGAGAACAACGAAAAAATTTTCCGCCTGTTTAACAGCGCTCTGTGTTGGATAATATACACAATATTCAGTATTATGTACGGCATAATGCAGACATACAGCGTATGGAACAGTACTTCGTGTGTATATCCGTTTTCTACCGTAAACATCAGATGTGTAAAGGGATTTGTAGTTAGAAGGAAAAAATCCAGCCCGTAGGGCAGCAAAAACAATACTATTTTAGCGCGATTACGGAATATCTTATGCCATGTGTCCGTTAGACTGATAACAAACAGCATATGTACAAACGGATGAATATTGTGAACGATTAGGTATCCGGTGTGTACAAAATTCAACAAGAAATAATTTTGGCTGTTGTAATTGTCAAGGGTCACGGCGAAAATATCAAATGAGGTGGAGATTGTAGCGATAACTATCTGCAAAAGGAACAAACGGTTTGATGTTCCCTTCGTCATTTTACGTATAATAACCGTTACAAACAGCACTGCAAGCATAATCAACGCTGCAACGTCAAATGCAACGCTTTTCATACGCTTACCCCCTCCCTCTCCAATGATACAGTCATAATCAACAAAAAACAGAAGCAATATTACAAAAAATTGTTATTTATATACATTATAACAGAGCAATGAGTAAAAGTCAACCCTATTTACAATTATTAATAACTTTACAATGTTTTTTTGTGCAAAACGTACATTCGGTTTAGTAGATTTGCCTGTACGTTTTTAACATATTTCCCTTAAATACTTCACTTTGTCGTACCAACATCTTAGTAAAAATTTTTTTACCCCCTTGACAAATACCTTTGATTGTGATATAATATTATCGTTAGATATCTGGGTGTGGCGCAGATTGGTAGCGCGCTACCTTGGGGTGGTAGAGGCCGCAGGTTCAAATCCTGTCACTCAGACCAGAAAAACCGCATAATAGAGCCGTTTGTGAGATTCTGCAAACGGTTCTATTTTTATATCTTTTTGTAATTGTGTACCATTTTGTGTACTTTTACTTTGAATTTTAAAGCAAGCCGCTCAATTGTGTGATCGAGCGGCTTATATTACGCGAACTTGAACATTGTTTCAATCTCGGTTTCAGCGTCCGGAACGTCTGCGTTGTGGTCGGGAGACTGCGCAAGGAATATGTCAAAATCCTTTACCGCCTTTTTGCCCGCTCCGTTAATGTAATGCAAGTATTTCTCCGTTGTTTCAATGCTACTATGACCAAGCCGCTCCTTAACCGCCATAATATCGTTGCTAGCCGCCAACATTAAAGTGGCGTGTGTATGCCGCAGCGCATGAAATTTTCGGTGCGGCAGTCCATTCTTTTCCAAGAATTTGGAAAATTGCCGTGTAGGGGTCTGTGGATTCATCATTAAGCCGTTCCATTGAGTAAAGACCCAATCGCCCTCTACCCACTTCGTTCCGAGCCGTTGTGCGTTTGATATCTTATCAGCTTTCATCTGTTTAAGCATCTCGCAACAGCTTTGATTTATGTCTATGGTTCGTGTTTCATAGTCTTTTGGTGGCTTGGTGGCACTGTCCTCGCCTTTTGTCTTGTAAGCCGCTCGTCTGATCTTTATAGTCTGATTTGCGAAATCAATGTCGGAGAACTTCAGCGCGACAAGCTCACCGCGCCGCATACCCGTAAACAAATCAAGATATATAACAGCTTGTATTTGGAGCGGCTCGGCTTTCAGAGCCTTAACCATTTCCACGACCTCGCCTTGTGTGAATATCTCAACCTCTGATTTGGTCTGTTTCGGCAGCGTAAGCCGCTCAACGCTTGCGGGGCTGCTGTCAATCAGACCGTTTTTGAGTGCCAGCTTGAAAATAGCTTGTACGATTGTTAGATATCTTCTGACCGTCGCAGCCGATAAGGTTTCTCCGCTACCTTCCTCGTTGTCTTTGTCTTTTGGCAGGCTTGCAAGCATATTCACAAACTGCTGGATATGCGCCGGGGTGATGTCGCGCAGCTTTAAATTGCCCAGTGCCGGAATAATCAACGTTCCGATAGCCTTTGTGTAATACTCATATGTAGAGGGCTGGAGCGTTATTTTAGCGGTTTTCAAATATTCTTGACAATAATCGCCGAATTTGATATTGACGTTAGCCGTTATCCCGGCGCGGCATTTGCGCTCGAAATCGTCAGCAAAGCGGCGGGCTTCTCTTTCGGCTTGCTTTTCGGTCAGATAGGGCGGACGTTTAAAGGACGCGTTCTTCAATATCTTTTTGCCGTAGTAGTCCTCGCCGAGGGAAACGCGGATTGAATAGCTTGTAATATAGCCGTCCTTGTTGCGGCGCGGTGTGATGTTAGCCATCTTCTTCGTCCTCCAATTTGCAACTCTCGTTAAATGTTTCTATGTTTACCCCAGATGAAGCTGTTAAAAAGACCGCATTACTTTTTTGCGATTTCAATTGCCTAATAATATTTTGCATTTCAGATAATAAAGCTCCGTCTATAACACTGCTATCAAGCTGAAATGAATTTGTATTTTGAAAATACTCCTCACTGGAAATCCTACCTTTAGTAAAATTATCAATTGAGCTTTTATCAACCGTAGTTATATCAATACCCCTGTTATTATCATCTTTAAAATCTGTATAAATAAAAAGCGATAAAAAATAAAGAAATTTCAAACCGTCAGGCGCACTGAGCAGTTTCGACAACGCCTGTAAAGCATTTCCGTATTCATATCTATCTTGAGATTTATATCTTTCAATATGATTAGGCTCATCTATTTCTAGTGCCAGTTCGTTCAAATAACCAAATATTTCATTAGGACAACCGCCCGGTTCATTTGATATAATTCTATCAAGTATTCTATGTGCCTCTATGCCGTCTATACCGCGATATAGTTTCTGTTTCCCGTTTGCGATTTCCCAAACTTCTGGGTTTTCTAAGAAAATAGTATTGATTTTGCTTATCAAATTATCGCAAAGTTTTTCTCTAAAGTTTATATGATCAAGCAGTTTTGGAGATAATTCAACACCATTTACTATATTTTGTGCTGTATGCAAAAATTCAACCGCCGTCTTGGAAAGTCCGATATAATCACATACCGCTCTTAATTCTACATCGATAGGACGAATATCGGTTTCGGTTAACAGATAATCGGTAGATACGCCAAAGAAATTGGCGATAATCGGAACGGTTTTAATATCTGGACTGTTGCCATGCAACCACATACTAACCGCTTGACGTGTTGGGGATTTCCCTGTCTTTAGCTGAATAAAATCAATTAAATCTTGTTGGGTTTTTTTAGTTTCGTCAAATAGCCCTCTTAACTTGGTAGCAAAAATGCTATTTTCCTTGTCGGCATTATATGTGTTTTTGCTTTTCTTCATTACGCAACGCTCCAATCCATTCAAACTTGCACTTATTTTATTTTGCAAAAATATATTGACTTTTTGTTTTGCTTATGGTATAATCACATTATAGCAAATCTCAATGAATTTGTCAAGCATAAGCAAAAATAAATTTAAAGGAGGAGCAATATATGGATAAGACCCAAGATGAGAGAGTGTCTGAAGTTCGCCGTGCTTACCACAAGCAGTGGAGGGCAAAGAACAAAGACAAGGTGCGAGAGTATAATCGCCGTTTCTGGGAGAAAAAGGCGAGCGAACAGCGCGCACAAAATAGCACAAAATAAAATATACCGCTTGAAACATTTAGTTACAAGCGGTTAAGAAAAAACCGTCCGAGCGCTCGCAACACTCGGACGGCGGTGGAATTCAACCCGTATGGAATAATGGGCTAACTATATCCATTTACATTATAGCACATTATTTCCTAAAATACAATACCTTTTGAAAGTGAGGATAAAAATAATGAGAAAGCAAGTACATTTACCAATCTCCAGACGGAAAAGCTACGGTTCAATGATGGAAGAGTTTGAAGCAGAAAAGTTTGAAAATTCTGATTTTTTAAGCGGAATTCTTCAGGCGGCTAACAATGACCCTAACTTTAAAATATATGCAGACCCCGAAACTGCGGAGCAGATTAACGGCTGTTTGGGGGTGGAGATCGCTCATAGCCTGGAGGGTGATTATAATGACAACTGAAATTCCAAGATTGGCAACATTAAAAGAGACTGCCGAACTTACAGGGTTATCATATGGATTTCTACGTCAAAAAGCTCTTAGTGGCGAGATCGTAGCCGTTCGCGCCGGGCGCAAATTCTTGATTAACATTGATAGACTGATTGACTATCTCAACGGCGAGAGTATCAGCGCATACCAACAGGAAGAAACTGCTACCATTTCAAATTATATGCCTGATCTGGACATTACATCTATGAAGCCGCGAAAAGGAATTATACCCATTCGGCTCAAATAATTACAAAAAGCCCGCTTTTTAGTGGGCTTTAAAAATAAGCAAGTCGAGCGAACTATACGAGATTGAGGTGAGTTATGAAACATACATTTATTAGAGAAAAGTCGTTTTACAGGAAAAATTGTGTCTATCAAATTGTTGATTGGTTTGAATATTCCGAAGAAGAACAACAGGCGGCGAGACATTCCCGAAAGCAAAGACAGCTTGCAACGCTGCCCAAAAACAAAAGTCTGAACGACAAACATTCAAGGGATATGTTTGAGTGGCTTGTGCAGAACAATTTCGGCAAAGATGATTATTCGGCAACGCTGACATTTGCAGAAGAACCAACAAACGAGGTAGGAAAAAGGTTACTTGATAACTTTATCAAGCGATTACGCCGATTATACAGAAAAAAAGGATTAAGGCTTGATTATGTTGCTGTAACCGAGGATAGAGCTAGCGGCAACAGATTACATTATCACTTGATTCTGAATAGCGGAAATAGGGCGATAATGCGAGATGAGATTGAAAAGCTGTGGCATGAGGGCTACTGCAACGTCGATCGACTTCAGCCGAACGAAAGCGGTTTGACCGAATTATGTTGGTATTTAGAGAAGTCGCAGAAAAACGCAGCGAAGCACAAACGCGCATGGACTTGTTCAACTCATCTGAAACGCCCGGACATTATAACGGACGATAATGCAATAAGCCGAAAGCGAATGCGGACAATCCAAAAAGCTGCGCGGAATGATGATATAAAAAGTGAGGTTGAGAAAATATATAAAAATTGGACTTGCATTGAATCTGAAATCGGTGTAAATGAGGTTACAGGGCGGCAATTTGCGCGGTTTAAGCTGATAAGAAAGCCGTTGCCGGGAAAAACAAGACGCAAAACGGAGCGAGCGGCGGCTTGTTCAATGCCACTCCGACAAAACAAAAACAATTTAAGGATTTAGCCAGCCGCTCATCTGTGATAGCAATATGCAGAAATGGTGCTTTGATACTCTAAAATAATTTGATTTTTTAAATTGGCGGTGCGCCGCTTTGACGGGCTTGTAATGAGTGTTAATAACTCGGACATTTTTATTCACATCAAGTTTTGCGCACCTATTCATTTATATAACAAAAAAGTAAAATTGTTTTTTATGAAATGTTTGTCGCGTCCTGTCAAGTCTGTCCGTCATATGATCTCACACAAGCCGCTCATAACAGTCTAAATACACAAAAAATGCCTCGCGCCTGTAGGACTTGGCGCAAGGCATTTGCTGAAGCATAAATGCTACAACGAATTTAACCATATTTTTATTATAACACACATCAACAAGAAAGTCAATAGGATATTAAGAAAACTCATCAAAAAAGCGGCGAGGTAAACTTTGGGGTGCTGGCGATATAACAAGCCTCTCATCAGCTCACACGTTCTCATAACCACATATGAGCGGCTTGTGTTGGAATATCCAGCAAGCCATAGAAAGTATGCGTATACTTTCAAAATCAGAGCGAATGCTCCTTATTCCACGGACTATTTGTGCGCAAATAGTCTTAGTGGGTTACAGCTATTCTGCTGAATGGCTTGTCTTTGAATGTTACCGAATTACTCAAAGAGTATGCTTAGATGAATTCCCTCCTTACCTCTCGGAGAGCGCAAAGTCTTTTGAAACGAAACGAGGAACGAGAGAAGTGTCAAAAGTAGCTTTGCGTTACTGCTGTCAAAGCGTTGCCACTCCCCACACAGATATGAGCGCGTGGCGGTGTACAGATCGCGCAGAGTTCATCGTTGGTTCGTCTGGCGGAGATGTAAGCCGCTCCAGTTGCGCCGCCGTTCTCCGCGCGGATATGAGCGCGTAACAGTGTGCAGATTGCGCGGAGTTCGCCGTTGGTTCATCTGGCGGATAATGCAGCCGCTCTGATTGCGCCGCTGCTTTCCGCACGGATATGAGCGCGTGGCAGTGTGCAGATTGCGCGGTGTGCGCTGACTGTTCGTCCGGTGGAGTGTAAGCCGCTCCGATTGCGCCGCCGCTCTCCGCGCGAATATGGGCGCTTTGCGGTGTGCAGATTGCCGGTGCGCGTTGTCGATTTGTCCGTAGAGATGTAGCCGCTCCGATTGCGCCGCCGCTCTCCGCGCGGATATAAGCGAGCGGCGGTGTGCAGATTGCGCAGAGTTCGCCGTTGGTTCATCTGGAGGATAATGCAGCCGCCCTGATTGCGCAGTTGCTATTCGTGCAGATGTGAGCGCGTGGCGGTGTGCAGATCGCGCGGAGTTCGCCGTTGGTTCATCTGGCGGATAATGCAGCCGCTCTGACTGCGCCTCCGCTCTCTGCACGGATATGAGCGCGTTGTGGTGTGTAGATTGAGCGGTGTGCGCTGACGGTTCGTCCGGTGGAGTGTAAGCCGCTCCGATTGCGCCGCCGCTCTCCGCGCGGATATGAGCGCGTGGCGGTGTGCAAATCGCACGGAGTTCGCCGTTGGTTCATCTGGCGGATAATGCAGCCACTCTGATTGCGCCTCCGCTCTCTGCACGGATATGAGCGCGTTGTGGTGTGTAGATTGAGCGG
>CANDVA010000008.1 GCA_947389015.1 uncultured Clostridia bacterium
CGGCGGTTTTCCGTGAAAAAGGCGACTGTTGGAACAGCGGCTGGCACAACGGCGTGGATATCGCCTGCGCCGCGAATACGCCCATTTACGCCGCCGCAGACGGCACGGTGATCAACGCCGATACAATGACCGCAAATCAGGATAACTACGGAAACCGCGTCCTGATCAAGCACGCAGACGGTCGCGTATCTCTGTACGCGCACATGATCGCGCCCGCGTCCGTCAAGGTCGGACAAGCAGTCAAGCGCGGTCAGATGATCGGCAAGGTCGGCGGCACAGGGAAAAAACAGAACAGCTACGGATATCATCTGCATTTTTCACTGTTCGATAACTACGATAAAAAACCGAATATTTACTATTCTGGAGAGCCGTTAGACCCCGTCTCCGTGCTCGGCCTCGGCTCGTTGAAATACGCGAATTCCGCTAAGCCGACGACTTCGACAACGAGCTTCAAGGTTGGAGATATCGTGAATTTCACGGGAACGACGCATTATACGAGCTCCACGGGAACGCGCGGTACCGCCTGCAAACCCGGAAAGGCGAAGATCACGCGTATCGCTAACGGAACCGCGCACCCGATCCACCTCGTGAACGACGGCAGCGGCTCTACCGTCTACGGCTGGGTCAATGCCGCCGACGTCAATTCCGCGACAAAATCCCTCGACGAGATAGCCCGAGAGGTCATCCGCGGCGACTGGGGCAACGGCGACGAGCGCAAAAAGCGGCTTACCGCCGCCGGGTATGATTACAATGCGGTACAATCGCGCGTTAATCAACTTATGAGGTAAGATATAATGAAAATTCACGAATTGACAAAGCCCGAGTTGGATATGTTCAGGGAGTTGTGCAATTTCACTCCCGATGAGCTTTTCTATTTTAACGAACGCGCTCAGCATAAAACGCACTTGCAGATAGCAATGGCGAAGTACTGGAGCGACAGCAAGGTCAACGCGGTTTCAAAGAGCGTCAGAACGAAAATCAGCAGAATTAAAGCAAATTTTTAACAGTTTTGACGCATAAAACAAGCATAAAGCAAGAGGATTTCCCACATGTCGGGAGTCCTCTTTTTGCTTTATAATAAAATTATAAACCAACAGATAAGGACAGTTAAATGAACATATTATGTCGGATCATTATTATAAAAAATTCAATATAAATCCTTGCGGAAAATCGGTTGGAGATTGCACCATAAGGGCTATTTCGCTAGCACTGGATCAGACGTGGGAAACGACTTACATAGATTTGTGCGTTCAGGGCTATAAGATGTGCGATATGCCTAGCGCGAATTCCGTGTGGGGAGCGTATCTGAAACGCAAGGGCTTCAAGAGAAATTCGTTTCCCGAGCATCTTCCCGAGGACTATTCCGTGAGCGATTTCTGCGCGGACAACCCCTGCGGAACGTATATTCTGGCATGCTCGGGGCATGTAGTGACCGTTGTTGACGGTATATATTACGACGCGTGGAACAGCGGCAGCGAAGTGCCGATCTACTATTGGGAACGGAGGAAATGATAAATGGACTATAACAACGGCTATTACAACAACGGTTATCCTCAGCCGTATTACGGCAATGCGGGCGCGGTTCCCGACAGACTGGGGCAGTACCGAGCGCCTTATCAGCAGCAGGGGCAGCCCGTGCAAATGCCCGCGCAGAACGTGCCGACGTTCGCGAATATGCCCTCTAACGCGCCGCAGAACAACCCGATATGGGTGCAGGGCGAGGAGGGCGCTAAGGCGTATATGGTCGCGCGTAACAGCACCGTCGTGCTGTGGGACGTCGAGAACCCCGTGATATATCTTAAGTCGGCGGACGAAAGCGGTATGCCCTCTATGCGCATTTTCGATCTTAAGGAGCGCGTATCATTCCCGAAAGAGCAGCCCATGTCCGCTGTTCCGAACGTCGAGTATATCACGCGCGGCGAGTTTGACGCGCTTAAGGCAAGGCTCGACGAGCTTCTCCAACGGGAAAGCAGCCGCGAATATGAGGCTAAACCCGCAGAGAACAGAGCGAATGTGAACAAGCCAAAGGAGGACAAACGCAATGGCTAATCCGTTTTTCAAGGCAATGGGCGGCAATCAAGCCGCGACAAATCCCATGGCGAATATGGCTCAGCAGTTCCAGCAGTTTATGCAGCAGATGAAGGGAAGAGATCCCAATCAAATGCTCTCGGAGCTGATTTCGAGCGGTAAGGTAAGCCAGGAACAGCTTAACCAAGCCCAACAGCAAGCTCAACAGATGTGGAGCGTTTTGGGACAGTTCGGGGGAAAGCCCCATTAATTTGTACATTATATCAGCGCTGATAATGTAAATAAATTTTGTAAAGGAGATTTCTTATGTCACTTAATTGTGAGAACCCTATCAACCTCTCCCTCGCCCCCGCGAATAACAACTGCGGCGGTATGGGCTGGGGCGGTGATTTCGGCTATCTCGTTCTGTTCCTGCTCCTCGGCGGTATGTACGGCTACGGCGGCTTTGGAATGGGCGGGTTTGGAGGTTTCGGCGGTTTTGGCGGCGGCTATCCTACAGAGGCTATTCTTCAGAGATCGCTTGATACTCAGACGATCATTGGCAAGCTCGACGGCTTGACTCGTGGCGAATGCGACAGCACGTTCGCTCTCAACAACACCATAACCAATGGTTTCAACAATACCAACATGGGTATGATGCAGGGCTTTAACGGCGTTGAACGCAGCTTCTGCAACCTCTCAAGCCAGCTTTCGGACTGCTGCTGCACGACTCAGCGTGCTATCGACGGTGTGAACTACAACATGGCGAAGAATACCTGCGACCTGCAGAACACCATGAACAACAACACCCGCGATATCATCGACAATCAGAACGCGAACAGCCGCGCTATTCTCGATTATCTCTGCCAGCAGGAGATCGGCAATCTGCGCAACGAAAATCAGGCTCTTAAGCTGGCCGCTTCGCAGTCCAACCAGAACGCTGCGCTTATGGCGGCTATGGACGCAAATAAGGCGGAGATACTCAGACGCACGGGCGCGGAGTGCCCAACTGCGGCGTATATCGTTCAGCCGCCCACTCCCGTGACCTTTCCCACAAACTGCTGCGGGACGGTCAACTTCGGCGGTAACGGCTGCGGAAACAACTCCGCGTGCGGATACTGCGCGTAACTATCCGGCTTGACCGTGAACTTCGGGGCGGCAGCAGTCGCCCCTGATTACTAGGAGGAACAAAATGGCATGTAAACCTGTATGCAGGCTCTGCGACAGACTGGTCATCAGTCAGTCCGTGACCTTCACGGGCGGCAACCTGGTCATCAATCTCCCCGCGGGCAGCTATAACAACGGCGAGAAGTACTGTATCGTCGTGGCGCAGGCTATTCCCGATACCGCGACGATAAACGCTCCCGTATTCGTGACTATCGGCACGGGTACGCAGCTTTATCCGCTGACAAACCGCTGCTGCGCACAGATCACCGCTTGCGGTATCCGTACTCGGACACGTTATTCGACAGTCGTTGTTACCAACGGTACGGGCGGCTCGTTTAGACTGCTGGGCAATGCTGCACCTTGCCCCGCGAACAACCTGGCGAGCATTAACGGAACGGCTCCCGCCGCTCCCGCGGCACCGACCGCTTAATTCGCAGAAAGGAGAAAAACACATATGAATATGAATACGTTGGAAGACCTTCGCGACAGTCTCTGGACGGAACTTGAAAAAATTGCCCGTGAGAAGACGATCAACGCGACTAATCTCGAGCACATCTATAAGCTTACCGACAGCATTAAAAACACCTACAAGATCGAAATGCTGGAAAACGGCGGTTACAGCGAGGCGGCCGAGTGGTCCGCGGGCGGAAACTACGGCAATGAGAGCAGCTACGCCAACCGCGGTCAGCACTATGTGCGCGGACATTACAGCCATGATGACGGATATTCCGGCAGACGCGACAGCCGCAGAAGATGCAGCCGCGCTGACGGTCGCTCCGGCATGATCGAGCATCTCCGCGACATGATGGACGATGCGGACAACGACAAGGATCGCGAGGCTATCCGCAGATGCCTTAAGCAAATCGAGGAAGGATAATACATAAGGGAGCGTTTCGGCGCTCCCTTTACTTGTTGACATTCTTATTTTAATATGGTATAATTAAAGAAACACAAAAACAGGAGGAAACGTAAATGGCAGTTGATTTGTCAAAGCCCGGCAAAGCAAAAACGGAAGTGGTCACTCTTGAGGAGATCAACAAAAAGCTCGATATGATGTCCGAGGTTGAAAAGTCGATATTGCTCGGGATAATGGACCTTAATAATTCTTTATGCTCATCGTTTGGCAGATTAAACGGTGAAATATATCGCGGGTTCTTCTCTATTGGCGGTTATGGGGCTCAAAATGTTCGGAGCGTTTCCGATAGCATTCGAGACATGCAATACCGGGATTCTTCGGAGCTACACTATAACCACTGTAACTATCACAATATTAAATCAACATAATCATACATATCCAGATACATACAGCTCTCCCATGTCCGTTCAGCCTATTGAGGAAGTCCGCAAGGTGCTTATCTACGCGGTATCCGAGATCCCGTCCGAAAAGATACTCATGGGAATGCCGAATTACGGTTACGACTGGACGCTTCCGTACACTCGCGGCACGGCGGCGCAGAGCATAGGCTTCATAGCGGCGACCGATCTTGCAGTGCAGCATAATTCCGAGATACACTTCGACGAGAATTCACAAACGCCGTATTTCAACTATACCGAAAACGGTACTCGTCATGTCGTATGGTTTGACGATCCGCGCAGTATCGACGCGAAGCTGCGGCTTGTCGAAGAATTTGACCTCGCCGGCGCGTCGTGGTGGACAATAAACCGCTGCTTTGTTCCGAACTGGCTTATAGTGCAAAATCAGTTTGAAGTTGTGAAGTTATAACAAATTACCCTGCGGAGTAATTATCCGCAGGGAGTTTTGTATTTAAACATTGCCGTTGGGTCCGACACCGAAATTATCAGGTGGGTTGCCGTTGGGTGGAGTTCCGCCGAAATTATCGTCGGGACGTTCTCCTCTGCCGCCGTCGGGTCTTCCTGTTCCGCCGCCGAAACCGCCGTGACCAAATCCGCCCGGACCTCCGAAGCCCGCGCCGTTAGCGCCGTTGCCCGTAACGCCTTCCTCGGCGGTGAGCGTGGAGAGCAGCTCGTTGTCCGCGTAGATACCGTATTCCTCGCCGATTATCAGCTTGTCGCTCGTGAATATCAGCGACTGGCACTGCTTGGGAGTTACCGTCGACAGCACCGCTGTGCCGTCCGACGAGCGCACCTCGACGGTGCTGCCCGCGCTTACGTTAGCGTTGATCGACAGGCAAGGCTGCGAAAGCGTACTTGGAGCCTGCGCCATACCGGACGCACCGAGAGCTATAAGCGTACCGCCGCTCACGGCGTACGACCTCTCGTAGTCTATTGCGCCGTTGCCCGAATTGGTCGGACCGTATACCACGATATACCCGCCGCTCTGAGCGATAGTGCCGTTGCTGTCGATGCCGTCGCCGTCGGCGTTGACGGTGATATTACCGCCCGAAATGCTGATATAGTATTCGTCGCTGCTCTCACCGAAGCCGAAGAAGCTGCCGTTGTCGCCCCCTGCGGCATTCAGACCGTCGTCTGCTGCTTTAATGTCTATTTCCCCGCCGCTTATCTCAATATTTTTGCCTTCAAGTCCCTCGTAGCTTTTTATTACGGTGATCGTACCGTCCTTGACTGTAAGCGACCCGTCGGCGTGGATGCCGTCGTCGCAGGACGATAAGGTGAGCGCGCCGCCAGAAACGCTTACATTTGCGTTGGAGTGAATGCTGTCGTCGGCGGACGTTACATTTATCTCACCGCCTGTTATAGAAATATCCGTATTTGCTTTAAGTCCCTTTTGACTTTCGGTGTTGTCCGATTTGGTATCCCGATCGAACGGATTTGAGCTTGCCTTGACCTCCGCGTTCGCGTCCTCGCCGCCCGCGAAAATCGTAATGCTTCCGCCCTCGACATTAAGCTCCTTTTCCGCCTGAATACCGTCCTTTTCGGCGGTAATATTGAGCGTTCCGTCCGAAACAGTGATATATCCACGCCCCTCGTCGGTATCGTTCGTTGACTTTATGCCGTCGCTTTGCGCGTTTATCGTGATGTCGCCGCCGATTATCTTCACATAATCCTTGCCGACTATGCCGTCGTCCGCGGCGGTTATATCAAGCCGCCCCGACTTTATCGACAATCCGTCCTTGCATTTTATCGCGTCCTTGTAATTACTCGTTACGCTGAGACTTCCGCTGCCCGTTATCACCAGATCGGCGCGCGAGAATACAGCGCCGTCCGGCTCGGTATCACCGTCGGGAAGAGTGTATTCGGCGCTGTCCGAAAGCGAATTTTCAGTGTTTTCGTTCAGATAAAGCGTGAGCGTATCGCCGCCCTCGCAGTCGATAACGCTGCCGTCGTTGCTCTTCAGCGAAACGCCGTTCAGTCGCAGCGTGACCTTGTCCTGCTTGCCGACGTCTATTATCACCTTGGCGTTATTCGAGCTTCCCGAAAGTGAGTACACGCCGGCCTTGGATATCGTCACAACGTTGTCCTTGACAGCCGCGCCGTTTCCGTCAACGTTGATCTTGTCCTGCGAGAACGTTATCAAACAGTCAGCGGACTGCGCCTCATCAACAACGACGGGATCGCTCGCCGCGTTTACGGAACTCTGCTGCTCGACATTGCTGTTGATAAGCGGGCTTGACGTTACGCCCGAGCTGTTGTCCGCGCTTTCGTTCGCGCAGCCCGTCATAGCGAATGACAGTGCGCAGAGCGCCGCGAGCTTTTTAAAATTCATAATCATCTCAACACCTCCGAAACGTTCCGAACGTTTACATTTCCTCGTGATTGTCCGTCAAAACACTGCAAGCGACCGTAAGATTTCCGTTTCTTACGCGGATCTTGTCGAGAAATTCCTTCTCCTTTTCCGCGTTTTTCAGGATTATCTCGTATCTCAGCTCGTAAAGCGTTCCCATGCTCACCGTCTTTGACATTATCAGACGCGAGCTTGATGTATATTCGGCGAATATCTCCTTAAAGCAGGTCATATAGTCCACGTCCTCGGGGATAAGCACCCTTAAAAGCTTTGCGGTCTTGACTATGCCGAATGCGGGGATAAACCCGAGCGCCGCCAGTATAACGCCGACCGATACCGCGATGATAATCGCAAAACCGAGATAACCCATGCCCGTCGCAAGCCCTATTCCCATTGCCAGAAAAACGTAGCACAGCTCTCTCGACGTTCCGGGCGCCGAACGAAACCTTACTAGATTGAACGCGCCCATTACCGCGATACCCGCGCCTATGGAGCCGTTCACCAGCATTATCACCGCCTGCACCAGTACGGGCAGCACCACCAGCGTCACCATAAGATTTTTTGACGCTCGCGGATTGTTCAGCCTGTAAAGAAACGCTGCCCAAAGACCAAGCGCCGCCGAGGTCAGCGTACAGAAAAGCGCGCTTTGGGCGGTAAGTCCCGTTGTTGTGTCAATTATACTCGAAAACATCTTTTTTTACTCCCATTTACGTCTTTTTTCAGCGGGATTAAACTCCCATTTTATATTTTTGTCTTATTTCGCCGGCAAATATATTGCCGTATTTTGAGAACGAGCCGTGAAATATTTTCTTCTCCGAAAGCGTCCTCGCGAGCCATATAGGGATAGCTCCCGCGGATTTTACCTCCATTACCGTGTACGGCTGCGTGATAAGATATTCTCCGTGATCGCCCGAGCGGAGATCCAGCTCGTCGCGCCTGAATCGCACGTTTCCGTCGAACGTCAGGCGGAATTCCTTGTCGTCGTTACCGTAGTACGCCTCTCTGTCGTAGCAGATAACGATCTTCGGTTCCAGGTTCATTCGCCGTATTATGTAGTCTATCTCCTCAAAGACCTGCCCGCGCTTGTCGGGGGGAGTGCCGTCGGTTATGTAATCGTGAAGCTCCTTGTAGGTCAGCTCGAATCTTCGCTTGTAGGTTATCCCGCGGAACTTTTTCTTTATCTCCAGAAACGCTTCGGAATCGTCCTCAACGTTTCCGTAAGCCCTCAGTCTCAGCTTTTCTCTGTAAACGGGCTTTCCGAGCGAACTTCTTATAAGATCGTTATTGTGATTGTCGAGGTAGATATTCAATATCGTATGCCGCCCGAAATCGTCCTCTGTCATATGTTTTTCTATCTCGCCACGGAGAAAGGCGTACTGCTCCTCGTTCAGAAGGAACTTCATCTCGCGCCGTTTAAAGGTGTTAGCGTATGCCATCTATCTCTGTCCTTTCGTTGTTGTTGATTGTATTATACCGCAATATTGTGATGATTTAATGATAAAAGCAAAAATATTTTCTGTAACTTTATGCAATATTTATGTTTTTTCAATGTATGATTTTTAAGCGTGTTGAATTTACATCAACAAATGCGTTATTGAATTTATTTCCGCGTTTTGCTATAATATAGATATCATAAAAAGCAAAGGAGCAGTGCTATGTTATATTTATCGGAAAACCTGAAAAAATACCGCGTTATGAAAAACCTTACGCAGGAGGACGTTGCGGAGTATCTCGGCGTTACGCCGCAGAGCGTGTCAAAATGGGAGCGCTGCGAGTGCTATCCCGATATTACTTTCCTGCCCGCGCTGGCGAACATATTTGAAACGAGCGTTGATCTGCTCATCGGTATGGACGATATCCGCGCGGAAAAGACCCGTTTCAATATTCACAAGACGGCGGCGGAATATCAGCGGAACGGCGATTATGCTTCGGCTGAAAAAGTCTATCGCGACGCGCTGCTTGTTTATCCCAATAAGCTCGGAATGATCTTGGGGCTGGCTGGCGCGCTGGCTTTGAAAGGAAAATCGGAGGAGGCTATCGAGCTGATCGAGAGAGGTCTGCCGTTATCCGATAGCGAAAAGCAAAAATCGACTACTCGTGCCGTGCTGTGCTTTTTGTATCTGAAATGCGGGAGAGCGGAAAAAGCTCTTCGTCTTGCTTCGGAACTGCCGCATGTGAGAGAAAGCCGCGAAGTGATACGTCCCATGATCGAACGGGGATTAAGCGAAGACGAGATCAACGAAAATATTAAAAAGCTGATCCTCGGAGACGACAAGGAGATACGGTAAATTTTTAACGGGTAGGCTGAACGCCGACCCGTTATGTTATATTCACATAGGCGGTATCACGATAGTGCTTTTCCCGCTGCTTTTCGCGAAATTTACGGTATACTGCGTTCCGCCGCGTTTTCCGTCGTACACGGCGATAAGCATATCACACAGCTCCACGAGCGCGCGGTTTCGTTTCAGCATACAGTTCTTGACATAACGCGGCGAGATCATCATCGTCCTGTCGCACCTTTCGAGAATAGACTTGTAGCGCGCTTTGTCCGCGGGCGTCCATCTGTCGGACTGCTCGGGGCAGGGGAGCACCGCGATAAGCTTTATCTCCGGGTGCGCTTTTTTATGCTCGAGAACAGCCTCCGCCGCCCATGTATCAACGCCGAGCGCCATTCCCGTATAGAACTCGTCCGCGCCGTCGTTTATCAGCTTGCCGATCTGCTCCGAAAGGCGCTGTTTTAAATCAATACACATTGGGTCGTCCTCGCCGAAAAACGGGAGCTTTTCGGGGCGGTAGCCCGTAAATGAAATTCTGTACATATTATCCTCTTTACCATATTTCCGGATACCATTTCGTTCCGGGTATCTCCGTCTCCTTTAATATGACGCCTTTATCCGAAAGTACGTGAGTTTCTTTATCGTATATGTGGTCATGCCGCGCAAGACACGCCCTGAAACATTCCCCCGGCTCGCCCGTCTCCGTTGTTACTCCGTATAACGAGTAAATGAAAGCGTCGTCCGTTTCGGAGACCTCTCTGTATACGTATCCGGAACCGCCGGACAAGGACAGCATAAAGTCTCCTGCGGCTTTTACGCTTTCCAAGGACAGCTCTCCGAAATAAACGGGACCCGTGCGTTCTCCCGCGGGCGTCATCAGCTCGTTTTTCAGAAAGCATCTCCGATATGCACGCGGCGTCTCGGTCGTTACGATCTCTCCGTTGATGCGTGTTTTGTCAATGGAAGTATACCTTATGCTGTATTCAAGGCAGGCGTCGTTCTCGCCGCAGAAGATTATCTCCTCGTCCTTTGTTGTCCGTCCCGTGCCGTCGTCGCGTACAAAGTTGGCGTAGCTTATCATCTCCGCGCAATGCTCGTCCGTATAGCCTTTAAAAACGTCGTCGGGAATAGGCTCGTTTACGTTAAGCTCTTCTATCGGGATATCGGTCTGAAACATATAGGTCTCGACGCGTTCCGTGCGGGACTTTCCGTTTATATCCATTTCAAGAAGCGGAATTCCGAACAAGTCAACACCGTCGCTTATATCGGAAAAGAAATCCGAATTTGAATAGCGTCGGTCGTTGACGGCGATATAAATAATATCGTCGTTGGAGAGCGCCATAACGTCCTCTGCGGAATTGAACACGAACTGCCTTAATTCCTCGGGCTGAACGATCTCTTTCGATGAGGAAGATGAACTGTCGGGCGGGTCCGATCTCTCGGGCTGAATAATTTCTTCCGAAGAAGAACCGTCGGACAAGCCGTTTGTCAACGGAGCGGCTTGATTTGAACAACCGCAAAGCGTTATAAGCGCGAGTACCGTTATAATTGATCTTTTCATATGAAAGCTCCTTTCGGTGTGCCTTTACATATAATACCAAATGACCGTCGAAAAGGTTTCATAGATCAAAAAAATCGAATTATTACATATCATTTATTGCCGCTCTGTCGTTTACGGTATTCGAGATAGCTGTCGAGAATGACCGCTGCCGCAGCCTGATCGAGTACCTGCTTGCGCTTTTTGCCGCGCTTGTTGATCTCGTTCATGTAGTTTATCGCGGTGTTGGTGGAGGAACGCTCGTCCCACATTATCACCTCGATGTCCACGAACTCGCGGAGCAGCCGCGCGAATTCGCTGCACTTTTCGGAGCGTTCGCCGCGCGTGCCGTTCATATTTACGGGGTCGCCGACGATTATCATCGCCGCCTTTTTCTCGACCGCTATTTTCGCCACGCGTTCGACGCACCTGTCGAAGTGGTGTTCGTATATCGTTTCAAGGGGCGACGCTAAGGTCTCCGTTTCGTCGCTCATTGCGAGACCCGTTCTGCTGTCGCCGTAGTCTACCGCCATTATCTTCATTGCATTTCTCCGTTCTGAACACATTTACAGTTGATATTGTAACACATTTCCTTTCATTTGTCAATACAAAAATTGAAATTATTTAAATTTTTTTGCGGAAAACGGGGCTTGACAAAATCGGCATATCGTGATATAATAATTAAAGTGAATATTGCAAAGCTGTGACAAGAAACAGTAGGCGCGAAAGGTATTCAGAGAAGCGGCGGTTGGTGCGAGCCGCGGTATCCGAAGCGTTGAACCCGTCTTGGAGCGCGCCGCGAAAGCGTTGATTAAGCGGCGACGGTTATCTCCCGTTACGAGATTTGAGCTGCGTGTGTCGGCAATGCCGATCCTCGAATTCGGGTGGTAACGCGGGTGTGAGTACTCGTCCCTTAACTATTGGTTAAGGGCGTTTTTTATTTGTACGCAAAAGGAGAAACAGGTTTGAAGTGCTATACGCAGGTATACGTAAAAAACAGCCTTGAGGCGGTTGAAACATATTGCAGAGCTTTTGGAGCAGAGGTGACTTTTGAGATCAGAAACGCGGACGGCACCGCTTACGAGCATTGCGAGTTATCGGTAAACGGCGAGCCGATACTTGCCGCGGCGGAAGCGCCCGAAGATTATGACGTAAGCGTTATTCACCGCCTGAAATGGCAGACGATGACCTTTAACGCGTTTGAATTAGGCTCGCCCGAAACGGTAAAAAATGCTCTTGACGTTCTGCGCGAGGGCGGCGTGGTAATTGAGGAGATACATGAACTTCCATGGAGCAAATGCTGTGCTACGGTAATTGATAAGTACGGGGTTTGTTGGTGGATAGCAATATAAGGCTTTGCCTTTCAAATAAGGAGGACCAAAAATGAAATTGGATAAGTTAATCGGCGACAGATTTAAGGAGCGCCCGTCCGACTGTCAGATCGACAGTCACGCGCTTATGGTTCGCGGAGGGTATATCAAGTATGTGGCGAACGGCATTTACTCGAATTATCCGCCGCTGAAAAGGATAACGCGCAAGATCGAGCGGATAATCCGCGAGGAAATGGACGCGATAGACGGACAGGAGGTAATGTTTCCCGTCGTAATGCCCGCGTCTCTCTGGGAGGAGAGCGGACGCTACACGTCTATCGGCAGCGAAATGGTGCGCTTTCATGACCGCGGAAAGCAGCCGCTCGTGCTCGGTATGACCCATGAGGAGGCGGCGGTGCAGCTTGTCCGCGAGTACGCGAATTCGTACACGAAATATCCGTTTATGATCTACCAGATACAGACGAAGTTCCGCGACGAGGCTCGTCCGCGCGGCGGTCTTATCCGCGTACGCGAGTTCACAATGAAGGACGCATATTCGTTCCACACCTCGCAGGAGGATCTGGAGGAGTACTACAAGCGCGCTCACAGAGCTTATGAGAATATATACCGCCGCTGCGGCGCGCCGAACGTCATCTCGGTGAAATCCGACAACGGGATTTTCGGCGGCTCGGTATCGCACGAGTTTATGCTGCTCACGCCTATCGGAGAGGACAGTATCGCCATATGCAAGCACTGCGGCTACACCGCGAACGTCGAAGCCGCGCCGTCCATTATCGAGAATATGCGCGACGAGGTTTCCGAGCCGCTCAACGAGGTGAATACTCCCGCCTGTCACACTATCGAGGAGGTGTGCGATTTCCTCAAAGCGCCTGAGGAGAAGTCGCTGAAAGCCGTTATTTACCAGAAGAACACCGACGACAGCTTTGTTGTGCTGTTTATCCGCGGCGATCTTGACGTAAACGAAACTAAGCTCACGAACTTCCTCGGCTGCGATATCCACCCCGCCGTTATCGACGGCGAGTGCGGGTTAAAGGCGGGCTTTATCGGTCCCGTAAACCTTACCGTAAACGGAGAGCACGTCGTTTTGTTCGACGAGAGCCTGAAGAACACAAATAATCTCGTATGCGGCGCTAACAAGGTCGACTTCCACCTTACGGGTCTGGACTTGGAGCGCGACTGCCCCGATATCGAATATCACGATTTCGCTAAGGCGATAGACGGCGGTATCTGCCCCGAATGCGGCGAGCACACGATTTCCATTTCACGCGGAATAGAGGTCGGCAACATCTTCCAGCTCGGCACGAAATACTCAAAATCCATGGGCATGACCTTCCTCGACAAGGACGGCAGGGAACAGACCCCGATAATGGGCTGTTACGGTATCGGCGTGGGCAGACTTGCCGCGTCGGTCTGCGAGGCGTCTCACGACGACTACGGTCCGATATGGCCTATGGCAATAGCGCCGTGGCAGGTTCACCTGTGCGCGGTTCGTCCCGACGACGAGCGCGTCAAGGCTGCTGCGGATAAGCTCTACGAGGACTTGCAGAACGCGGGAGTTGAGGTGATCTACGACGACAGAAACGTCCGCGCAGGCGTGATGTTTTCCGACGCAGATCTGCTGGGAGTTCCGCTGCGCGTAGTCGTTAGCCCGAGAAATCTCGACGAGGGTGTGTTCGAGCTGTCAAGCCGCGATAAATCGCTTTCCGAGAAGCTTAAGCCCGAAAACGCCGTTGAACGCCTCAAGGCGCTTATCAATGATATGATAACAAAATAAAAAGGTCGGGAGCCGTAAAGCTCCCGATTTTTTATTTTGACTTTACTCATAATTGGGGGCTAACCGCAACAGCTCAAAAAAATTTTTTTCCTACACCCCTTGACAAAATCCGATATATATGTTATAATCTCATTAAGATATCAATTTGATATCAACAGAGTGATTGAAAGGGTGTGTTTTTATGGAGAAGAATGCTGAAAAGACTTATACTTACGAGGAAAAGGAGATTCACCCCGTGAACGGCTGGGCGGTGCTGTTTATTACGATCTTGCTTATGGTCGGGGCGTTGGCGCTGACTATCTGGGGCGGTATCGAATCCACGGACGAGGCTCCCGCGGCGGCGCTTATTATCGGAATAGTTATTATGGCTATCGGATGGTTTCCGCTTATCGGATTGAAGATAATGCGTCCGAATGAGGCGCTTGTGCTTACATTGTTCGGCAAGTACGTCGGCACGCTGAAGAAGGAGGGCTTCTTTTTCATTAACCCGTTCTGCACGCCCGTCGGCGGAGGAAAGCTCTCGCTGAAAACCATGACCCATAACAACGAAAAGCAGAAGATCAACGACCTCTCGGGCAACCCGATCGAGGTGGGTATCGTGGTTACATGGCGCGTTGTGAATACGGCTAAGGCGGTGTTCAACGTGCAGAATTACGGCGCGTTCCTGTCGATACAGGCGGACACCACGCTCCGCGACGTCGCGAGATGTTACCCGTATGACAGCACTGACAGCGACGAGAAAACTCTTCGCGGTTCGTCCACCGAGGTCTCGGAGAAGCTGAAAGAGTTGCTTCAGGAGCGTGTTGAGATCGCGGGTCTGGAAATAATCGAGGCGCGTATCGCTCATCTCGCCTACGCTCAGGAGATAGCCGCCGCAATGCTGCAAAGACAGCAGGCGACTGCGATAATCGAGGCAAGACAAAAGATAGTGGACGGAGCTGTGGGAATGGTGGAAATGGCGCTCAAAAAGCTCAACGAGAGCAATATCTGCGAGCTTGACGAGGAGCGCAAGGCGCAGATGGTATCCAATCTGCTGGTAGTCCTCTGCGGAAACAAGGACGCTCAGCCTATCGTGAACAGCGGAAGTATTTATTAAATGTCGGATTGACGGAATGCGGGGGGTGAAATTATGTTCGGCGCGGAAGCTATTGTATCTCTGTTTGTTGGAGGACTGGCGGCGTTTATTATCCCGATAGCGGCTGCTGTAATATTTAAAGTGAAGAACCGCGAAACGTGGCTGCCGGGCGTGTTTATCGGCGCGGGAACGTTTTTTGTATTTGCAATGATACTTGAGCAGATACTTCACGCGGCAATGCTCCCGATAGTGCGCGGGAACACCGTGCTGTACTGCGTTTACGGCGCTCTCGCGGCGGGGATATTCGAGGAAACTGGCAGACTTATCGCGTATAAGACGCTGATGAAACGGCATTATTCAACGAAAAACGCGGTTTATATGGGAATAGGTCACGGAGGCTGCGAGGCTGTATTGCTCATCGGACTGAATTTCATAACGTATGCGTTTATTGCGCTGACGGTGAACGCTGTCGGTATCAATAAGTTTATCGAAATGAGCACAGCGGGCAACTCGGATGTCGCCGATACGGTGCGGAGCCAGCTTGATTCAATTGCCGCCGTAACCGCTGTATCCACGGTCCAGGCGCTGTTTGAGCGCGTTATCGCAATGGTGTTCCACGTGTGTATGTCGGTAGTCGTATATAAGGCGGTATCGCAGCGCGGAAAGCTGTGGCTGTATCCGCTGGCGGTATTGCTTCACGCGCTGCTGGACGTTCCCGCGGTGCTGTTTCAGACGGGAGTAATTACAGGTATTCCCGCGGTTCATGTGATAATGACGGTGTTCGTCGCCGTGGTGGTTTTCGGTACGGCAATGCTGTCAAAGAAGCTGCCCGACGGCAAAACATGAGAGGTAAACCGTGTTTAACTTTGTGAAATACGCCAAAAGTTACGCGCAGACCTGTTTATAAGGGGTGAAAAGATTTGAGCGACGAGGAAAAGAAGAATACGAAAAAGCAGATACCGCTTCGGCTTTCGTCGTCGCTGTACGCGGAGCTTATGAAGTGGGCGGAGGACGATTTCCGCTCGGTCAACGGGCAGATAGAGTATCTGCTTACGGAGTGCGTGAAGTACCGCAAAAAGCACGGCACTGACGCTAAGGACGGTGACGGCAATGGGTGAACGTATTATCTGCGCGGTTGTCAATATGTTATTGCCGCTGACATTGCTCGGGCTTGGGCTGATGATTTGGCTCACCAAGCCCGGTTACGGCGACGCGTTCGGTTATCGGACAACGTGGTCTCTTAAAAGCAAGGAGACGTGGGCGCTCGCTCAGGAGCTTTTCGGGCTGATATGCACGCGGGTCTATGCAGTGCTGTCGTTCCTCACGCTGATAAGCGGAGTGATCCCGATAATTCTGAAAGCCGACGAAATTGCTCTAAGCATAGTTGTCATGGCGGTGAATTTGGCGGATTTTATTGCGCTTTTTGTTATAATCGGCATTGTCGACGGGAAGGTCAAGAGTCGGTTCGACAAAGACGGAAATCGCAAGGGCGGTGAATGCAATGAGTGATTTTCTTATTTTGGCGGCTGTGGCTGCGGTGCCGTTCGTATCGGCTGTTACGGGAATAATATTGCGTCGTAATCCTCCGTGTCGCAATGTCATTTTCGGTTACCGCACCAAGCTGTCAATGAGCTGCGACGAGTTGTGGAATACCGCACAAAGGCTCTGCGGACGGCTTTTAACGGCGGTTTGCGCGCCGCTGACGGTTGCGGTCACGGCGGTTTGCGCTGTATTACTTAAAAACGGCTTGGACAGTAACGGAAAATTTATTCTTATGTGCGTATCGGTCGGCGTTGAAATTGCGGCTCTTGCAGCGGTGAATATCGCGGTGGAGCGTCTGCTGAAAAAGGCTGGTGGGCGCAGTGAATGAGAACACGATCAACATATTGTATCTTATCGGCGAGCTGTCGCTGCCGCTGATAATTATGGCGTTTTCGTGGTCTATGTGGAGATCTCCGCCGAAATTCGGCGAGAACGGCTACAACACCAAGCGCTCCCGAAAAAGCAACGAGGCGTGGGATTTCGCTCAGACCGCCTACGGACGTTACGCGACGATAACTTTTGCGGTAGTGTCGGCGGTAACGCTTGCGGTTGGCTTATCGGCGCTGTTTATAAAATTCGGCGAGATAGCGGGTTTTGTTACGTTTATGGCGGTCACAGGCGGACAGGTCGCCGCGCTGTTCGTCATTATAGCCGTTATCGAGCGGCAGCTTAAAGAGAAATTCGACGAGGACGGAAAGCCGAGGTAGGCTGTGGAGGAGATATTTGAGTTTATTTTTGAGATGATCATCGAGGGCACGGTCGAGCTTGCTAAGAGCCGACACGTTCCGCTGCCGCTGAGGATACTCGCGGCGGTGCTCGTGGTCGGATTGTACGGCGGCGTGATATTTCTTATTGTGTGGGCGGGGCTGGCGTGCTTTCATAATAACGAGATTAACGGCGGAAGAACGCTTGGAGTATTGCTGTTCATTGCCGCCGCGGGATTAGCGGGCGGGGTGATCCGGCAGGTAGTCAAGACGGTACGCCGTCACAGCGAATGAAAGGACGGGTGAGATTATGGAAGACTTTTTTGGGGAGCTGCTGAGCGATTTGTTGGAGGGTGCTGTGGACGTTATCGATACCGGGTCAACGAGCACAGGGCTGCCGTTGGGCTTGAGAATTGCCTGCGCGGTATTGCTGCTTTTGTTTCTCGGCGGAGCGTTCGGCTTGATAATTTTCACGGGAGTTATGCTTATAAAGGATGACGGCTTATGGCTGCCGGGGATAATTATGTTTGCGATAGCCGCGTTTATGCTGGGGTATCTTATATTCAAGTTCCGTAAAATTTTCAACAGCCGCAGATAAGGGGGCAATTGAATGAGGTGGGAATATTTTATTATACCCGCGATACTGATAATAACTGGCGTTATTATGCTGATGATCCCTACAAGCACGGTCTTTGCCTACAAAACGAAAACGGCGTCCGCAAACGAGCAGACACAGGAATTCTGCAACGTGCTTTCCGCGAGGATAATGATAGCGATCGGGGTCACTTCGGCGATAGCCCTCGCGCTTACGCGGAACGCGGAGACGGGACTTTTTGGGTTTAAAAATATGAGCGATTCCGTAACGCTCATTGCGCTTGCGGCGCTTGTGCTGACCCTGGCGATACCGAATATCTGCTGCAAGAAAAAATTTCCGGAATTGTTTGACAAGGACAAAAACGCCAAGCAATGATTTCCAAAATTCTCCGAGAATACCGCGCGAAAAAATACCCATAATATTTTTACAGCGATTTGCTGTACAAAAGAAATCACAATTTCTTTTACGAAAGGAAGTAATTATTATGGGAACCGAATATGCAAACAAACACATCGGCTGCACTATCCACAACTGCGAGCACCACTGCTGCTGCGAGGATTTCTGCTCGCTCGACAAGATCGAGGTGGGCACTCACGAGGCGAATCCCACTGTCGTACAGTGCACAGACTGCCTGAGCTTCAAGGCTAAGCCCGGAGTTTCCAATAGCTAAACGGCTGATATAAAGGTCAAAGGCGAGGTATCACCTCGCCTTTTTGTTATGTTTTTAAGCGGATCTTTTGATTTTCGTGAACTCTGCCGCGCGAATATTCTTTTATCTCCGCGAAAACTTTTTTACGCAGACACAGCACGGCAATTAAATTCGGTATCGCCATAAGACCGTTGAGCATATCGGCAATTCCCCACGCGACGCTCATATTTACAGTCGCGCCGACAACCGAGAAAGCGATAAACAACGCGCAGAACGGTTTCTTCGCTCTGTCGCCGAATAGGAACGCCACAGCCTCGCCGCCGAAATAGCACCACCCGATCACCGTCGAAAACGCGAACATCACTACCAGCACCGACAAGATAGCCCCTGCGAACCTCCCGAATTTCGACGAGAACGCGTATGCCGCAAGTCCCACGCCGTTAAGCGGCTCGACTTTAGCGGCGGTGATGTGTCCGCTTTCGTCTGCGATACCCGTCACCGCTATGATATTCGAGTGCGTGATTTCGCCATTTGTTTTTACTTCAAGGAACTCGCCCTGAATAGTGTGCAGACATATCGTTTCGGGCAGCTCAATTCCGTCCGTTATCAGGCTTTCGTTATCTGTCAGGCGGCAATACTTCGTTTTTTCGTTAACGTCGATAACGGAAAATTTTTCGGAATGACAACTACCCGTCAGCAGCACAAGCGCGGTCAGCGAGCACATAATTATCGTATCGAAAAAGATCTCGAAAACGCTCCACATTCCGCATACCACGGGGCTTTTTACGCCGCTTGAGATATGCGCGAACACAGACGTTCCAAGCCCCGCCTCATTCGAGAACACGCCGCGCTTGAAGCCCATTGATACTGCGGTCTTGACCGCCGCGCCGGCAATTCCGCCGCCTATTTGCGTAAGCCCGAATGCAGACTTCACTATATTTCCGAGCACGGACGGCAGCTCGCTCCCGTTCGCGACTATGATGTACAGACAGCCGATTATGTAGAACGCGCTCATAAACGGAACGAGCCGCGCCGTAAACGCGGAAATGCGCTTCACGCCGCCGAATACGATAACCGCCGCCAAAACCGCAAGAACGATCCCCGTGACGAGCGGCGGCACTCCGAAGCTTGTGCGGAGCGCCTCGGACGCGGAATTCATCTGTGCCGCATTGCCCATTCCGAAGCCTGCGAGAACGCACAGCGCCGCGAAGATGATCGAAAGCGGACGCGCGAACGGGCGCGTTTTTGGGCTTTCGGAAAGCCCGTCGCGGATATAGAACATCGCGCCACCCTTGAATTTGCCGTTCTGCTTGCGGCGGTAAAGCGTTCCGAGGACGTTTTCGGCGAAGCCCGTCATCATGCCGAACAATGCCGACACCCACATCCAGAACACCGCGCCCGCTCCGCCGATAGCGACAGCTGTTGAAACTCCCGCTATGTTGCCTGTTCCCAGTGTAGCCGCAAGCGCCTGACACATAGCCGCGAAAGGTGAGACGCTGTCCGCGTCGCGGTTGTCGGACTTCGCGAACACGGTCGACTTCAATATTACGGGGAATTTCCGCAGCTGAAAGAACCCCGTCCGCACGGTGAACATTACGCCCGTGAACAGCATAAGACAGAGCATAGGCGCGCCCCATACTATATTGTCATTGATGAATGATATCGTATTCATTGAACCTCCAATTATTATGTAAATCAGAATTTATATCAATAATGTGTTGCTTAGAGCGCGGATCACTTTTTTCTGCCACTGGCAGAAAAAAGTGATTTATCGGCGATTTTGCCTGTTGGCAAAATCACCGATTTGGGGAAAAACTCTTGTTTTTCCCCAAGCCCTTTTAGCGCTCTTTATTTTTGCCGCTACGCGGCATTTCGGGCTCCGCCCGAACCCGGCAAGGGCTCTGCCCTTGCATCCCGCCAAAGGGACCAGTCCCTTTGGAATCCCGATTTTTGGGTCATAGTGTTACTGCGCTAAATTCTGATTTATTTTAATATTATTTAAGAATACAAAATCCCCTTGTCCATTATATTACGGACAAGGGGAAATAATTCTATTCGATTACTTTTTTTTGAAGGTGCGCGAGTACTGCTGCTTTGAATTGGGTTTTTGCGGCGGCGTTTTAGTAATATTGGGTTTCGGCGTGGGAGCGGCAGTCTCGGATGCTGGCTTAGGCAAGGAGTTTTCCGGCAGTTTGGGTATATAATCCTCGGTGAACTTGGAGATAGAACCCGTATACAGCTCGGTCTCGCTCGGAAGATTTTTCTTTTCAAGCTTGTTCGATACCAGCTCCGCAAACAGCATATAGAACACCGCGAACACTGGCGCTCCGAGCAGCATTCCCGGAATACCGAACAGACCGCCGCCGACGATAATGGATATCAGCACCCAGATTGCGGGCAGACCCATAGTCTCGCCGAACAGGAAAGGCTTGATGACGTTTCCGTCGATCTGCTGCAATACCAGCACGAAAATGCCAAACCAAATGACCTTGATAGGGTCGACGAGCAGTATCAGCAGACCGCACGGTATCGCCCCGATGAACGGACCGAAGAACGGGATAAGGTTGGTCACCGCGCATACCACCGCGATAAGCATCTGATACGGCATACCCATTGCGAACATTCCGATAGCCATAAAAACGAAGATTATCATTGCGTCCACAAGATTGGATATAATATATTTCTTGAAGATGTCATTGCTGCGTGCGCAGCCGTCAAAGAACATCTCGCACCTGTCCGAACGGAAGAAAGCGAATATTATCTTCTTGCACTGCGCAAGAAGACGCTCTTTGCTGTACAGCAGATAGATCGCGATGATGAAGCCCAGCAGGAAGTTTTTCAGTCCGACGAACAGCGAGCCGAGGAACTTTATCAGTCCTTCCGAGACGTTGCCGAGAAGGTCGCCTGCTATCGGCTGTATCGACTCGGCAATCTTGCTGATCAGATCCGCGAAGTTGTGCACTTCGGTCGAAATAAATTTTGCGATGTCGGGATAGTCCTCGAACATCTTGTTGACCCATACTTCGAGCTTGGAAATATACCCGGGCATCTGATCTGCGAGGTCGATAACGCTTGTCGTCACGCTTGGGAACACCGCTATTCCGATACCGACGATCAGTGCGATAATAATGATGTAGGTCGTCAAAAGTGAAAGTATACGAGCTATTTTGCGGCGCGTCCGCATTTTTTTCTCCATGGGAGCGCTGTGCTTTTCTAGAGTTCTCACTACAACGCTGTCGCCGACGGGAGAGTTGTGGAGCTTGCGCATTACGATATTCTGCTCGGGCGGCTTGCCCTCTTTGATCCTGCGGAACACCTTGTTTTCAAGGTACATCATCAGCGGATTGAGAACGTATGCGATAACGATGCCGCAGATGATAGGCGCGGCAACTCCTCCGACCCATGAGAACGTCTTGGTAAAGTCCTCGAATTTGAACACAAACACCACGAACAAAACCGCGAGGGCAATAACAGCCAATGCGTACACGGCGATAGTGGTATATTTTTTATTCCAGTTTACTTTCATAATATCAGTCCTTTCCGTTTATATGTATTATAGCACAGAAAGTAAAGCTTGAGTAAAAAGAAAAGGTTAATTTTCGGTTAAGATTTTCCTGCCACATTTCCCCAAAAGATTTACTTAAATATAGTTTACCACATTTTTCCGCAAATGTCAACTTACAATTCTGTAATATTTATTATTGACAGAAAAAGCTCCTCCGATAAATGGCGGAGGAGCGGATCATTTAAGAAAACATCGGCGTTGAAAGATAACGCTCGCCCGTGTCGGGAAGTATCACCACGATATTCTTTCCCTTATTTTCCGGGCGCTTTGCCAGCTCGAGAGCCGCCCAAAGCGCCGCGCCAGAGCTTATCCCGACAAGTACTCCCTCGGTTCGCGCGACGAGTCTGCCCGTGACGAACGCGTCGTCGTTATCGACTTGAATCACCTCGTCGTAAATTTTCGTGTCGAGTATCTCGGGGATAAAGCCCGCGCCAATTCCCTGTATTTTATGAGCGCCCGCCGGACCTCCCGAAAGCACGGGACTGGTTTTCGGCTCGGCAGCGACTATCTTTACGTCGGTATTTTTCGATTTGAGGTACCGTCCCGTGCCCGTTATCGTGCCGCCCGTGCCCACTCCCGCGACAAAAATGTCGACCTTGCCGTCGGTGTCCTCCCATATTTCAACGCCCGTGGTCTGCTCGTGGGCGAGAGGGTTCATGGGGTTGACGAACTGACCCGCGATAAAGCTGTTCGGTATTTCCTTAGACAGCTCCTCCGCTTTTTCGATAGCGCCTTTCATTCCCTTAGCGCCGTCGGTAAGCACAAGCTCCGCGCCGTATGCTTTCATAAGATTGCGTCGCTCCACGCTCATGGTCTCGGGCATCGTGATGATGATACGGTAGCCCTTTGCCGCTGCTATCGCAGACAGCCCGATACCCGTGTTTCCGCTCGTAGGCTCGATTATTACGCTTCCCTCTTTCAGGACGCCGCGCTTTTCCGCGTCCTCGATCATCGCGCGGGCGACCCTGTCTTTTATGCTCCCGCCCGGGTTGAACAGCTCGAGCTTTGCAAATATTTTCGCCTCCAAGCCCTCTTTTTCTTCGATACGCGTAAGCTCCATAAGGGGAGTTTTCCCGACCAGTTCGGTCACCGATCTGTAAATATTCATAACATTTTACCTCCGTTTTATTGGTAGATTTATTATAGCATATTATTCCTACAATGTCAATAGGTTTTGGCTGTTTTTTATTTCTTTGCGTAAAAAAATCGGCGCGTTTTGCGTGCCGATTTTTGTATCTCTGTTTATAAAGTCGTCATTCCCGAGTACGTTCTGAGAATGTCCTCGGCTATTTCTCTTTGTGTTCTTCGCGTGTCCATTGCGAGTTTCTGTATATGTCTGTGCGCCTGACTTTCCGTGAGGTTGAGATATTCGATAAGGCAGCACTTTGCGCGGTCAATGGTTTTCACGTCGTCGAGCTGTCCGAGCAGCTCGGTTTTCTCTTGTTCTAAACGGTTGATGTTTTCTTTGGCGACGAGCGCCATCTTTATCGTCTGCGCGAGCAGACTTTTCGGGAACGGCTTCGCGAGCACAAACGCTCCCGTAAATTTTATACGGCTCTGAACGTCCTCGGCGATATCCGCGCGAGCTAAAACGATTATCGGCGCGGAGGTCTTTTTCGAGGTCTCGGCGACGAAATTCAGCCCGAATTCGCTGCGCAGGGGAGTGGACACGATCACCGCGTCGCAGTCGGGGAGCACGGCGTTTTCGTCGGCGCATAGAACGCACTCCGCACCGAGCTCGTCAAGCGCCGCCGCGACGCTGCCGCATATCTCTTCGGTTCTGGCGTTGATAAATATTTTCATTGCTAACCTCCCCGAAAAGTTTCTAAAGTATACGATTATTCGCGGGCTTTAAGTCTTTGATTGTATGGAAAGCGTCCCGCACGGGTCGTCCCTATATTTTTCGATCGGGATCATCTTCAGTTATTCACGTAAAGCTGCTTATAGGGAGAAGCCGAATTAGGCGTGAGTTTCCAGAAGCGCGACTTCAGCAGCTCGTCGGTATCGTTCCCGAAATGCTTTACATAACGCTCTATATAGCGCCTTATCGACTGCTTTTCCTCGTCAGTCGCTTCCGTGCAGCACACCTGAACGGGCAAGCCGGCGGGCGCGGTCTCGGAGCGTATAAACATCTCGCCGCCGTGCATTCCCGTTCCGCAGAACGAGCCGACGGGACAGCCCTCCGCGCCGATCCCCAGCACGATAATAATTCCGCCCGCCTGATACTCGCCGAGAAAATCCCCGACCTTGCCGCCGATAACGATTATCGGGTAAAGCTCCTTATAGCTCTTCATATGTATTCCAACGCGGTAGCCTGCGTTCTTCTCGACATATATCTCGCCCGAGCGCATTGCGTAGCCCGTGGTGTCTCCGCAGTTTCCGTGAACGATTATCGCGCCGTCGTTCATGGTATCACCGATAGCGTCCTGAGCGTTTCCGTGAACGATGATCTTCGAGCCGTTCAGATACGCGCCGAGAGCGTTTCCGGGCGTACCGTTTATCAGAATCTCCTTGCCCGACAGCCCCGCACCGATATATCTGTGTCCGAGCACGTTTTCAAGCTCCAGTTTCTCGTCCGCGCTCTCGCGGATAAGCCTGTTAAGCTCGGTGTTTTCATATTTTGCCGCGTCAATTCTCATCTGAATATACCTCCCAGCTTTTCCTCGCGCCGCGCCTTGCCGAACATCATCATCTGCGGCTTATCCTTGAGCATTTCAACGTCGACTTCGCCGAGGTCTGTCTGTTCCTTTATCATAGAGGTATAAATTCCCGCGCGGCGCACGTCGCCCATAAGAATGTAACCCTTCAGCGTATTGTCGCGGAATACCAGCTTTTTATATGTATTCTCGGTCTCATCGACATATTCGTCTCCGTCGTAAGAGCCTGCACTGATTATATGCAGTCCGAAAAAGCCGATAGCGTTCATCGGGATAGCGTTCACATAGCGGAACTCTCTGCCCGCCATATTTTTTCCCGCGACCTCGCCCTGCATGTAGGCGTTAGGCAGCAGCGCGAGTATTTTGTCCGTGTCCGAGGACGCGTCGTGAGATACCGTGCAGTCGCCCGCCGCGTAAACGTCGTCAAGCGAGGTCTTCTGTGTAACGTCGGTGATTATTCCGCGCTCGACGCGTCCTCCCGCGTCGGCGACAAGCTCGGTGTTCGGGCGAACTCCGACCGCGATTATCAGCATATCGAAATCCACGTTCATACCGTTCTTAAGCCTTGCCGAATGTTCCGTGAACTCGTCCGCGGACGTTCCGAGAATGAACTTTACGTCCTTGCTCTCGATATGCTTCTGCATTTTCATACCCGCGCGCACGTCGAGTATGGACGGGAGTATCCTGTCCGCCATATCCACGACGGTGATATTCGCGTTGTATTCGTGAAGCGCCTCGGCGGCTTTCAGACCGATAAGTCCCGCGCCGATTATCAGCACGTTCATTCCGTCCTTGATCTCCGAGCGTATAGCTTTTACGCTGTCGTAGCTCATAAACGTGTGATAGTGCACTTTGTCGAGCCCGTTCATGGGCGGAACAAACGGCTTTGAGCCCGTTGCTACCATTAACTTGTCATATGGCACGGCAAGACCGTCGTCGAGAATTACCGACTTGTTGGCGGTATCTATCTTAACAACCTTTTTCCCGAGAACGGTTTCCACGCCGTTCTTCTCATAGAAATCGGGATCGCGGTAGTAGATATTCTTGTCCGAGACCTTGCCCTGTAACCAGTACGAGATAAGCGGTCTTGAATAGGTGTGATACTTCTCGTCCGAGATGACGGTTATCTTTCCCGTGCTGTCGATCTCGCGTATACCCGCGATAGTGCCGACCGCCGCGGCGGAGTTTCCGATAATTACATAATTCATTCCGCTCACCTCTCTTCAAATACTATCGCGTTATTCGGGCAGCCCTGTACGCAAGCCGGGTCGCCGTCGTGATTTTTCGTACACAGATCGCACTTCTGTATTCGGTGATTTTCCTCGTCGATAACGATGCACCCGAACGGACAGCTCAGCACGCACGTTCCGCAGCCGACGCAGCGGTTCTCGTCGCACACCACCACACCGTCCACGATTGACAGTGCGCCTGTGATACAGCCCTTAACGCAGGCTTTTCCGTCGCAGTGGCGGCACTGAACCGCGAAGTTCACCTCGCTGCCCTCCTCGACCTGAATACGGGGAATAGGCTTTTTGCCGCTCTTGAACGCCTTTATCATATTAGGCGCTCCGCTGTTTGCTGCCGCGCAGTAGTATTCGCAAAGGTGGCAAGCCAGACACCAATCCTCGTTTACATATACTTTTTTCATCTAGTCCGCCCCCTTTACTCGCCCGCGTGCTGAATACCCAGAATATCCAGCTCCTTCTGATTAAGCCCGATACCGCGCAGCATAAGTCTGTTTCCGCGCAAAGCCTCGATCGAATTTATGCCCATGCCGCCCATAATTTCTTTTATCTCGTGATCCCAAGCGGTCACAAGATTAACAAGCCTCTTGTAGCCGATATCGGGGTTCAGGCGTTTTACCAAGTCCGCTCTTTGAGTGGCGATACCCCAGTTGCACTTACCCGTGTTGCAGGAACGGCACAGATGACAGCCAAGCGCCAGCAGCGCCGCTGAAGCGATATAGACCGCGTCCGCGCCCAATGCTATCGCCTTTACGACATCCGCCGCCGACCTCATGGAGCCGCCCGCGACGATTGAAACGTCGTTGCGGATTCCCTCGTCGCGCAACCGTTGGTCGACGCTTGCCAGCGCAAGCTCAATGGGAATACCCACGTTGTCGCGAATTCTAGTAGGCGCAGCACCCGTGCCGCCGCGGAAACCGTCTATCGCGATTATATCCGCGCCCGAGCGCGCGATGCCCGACGCGATAGCCGCGACGTTGTGTACCGCCGCGATCTTCACGATAACAGGCTTCTCCCAGCCCGTCGCTTCTTTAAGCGAGAAAACGAGCTGCCGCAAGTCCTCGATAGAGTAAATATCGTGGTGCGGAGCGGGGGAGATAGCGTCCGTGCCCTTGGGTATCATACGCGTCTTGGAAATTTCGTCGTTTATCTTCATTCCCGGAAGATGCCCGCCGATACCGGGCTTCGCGCCCTGGCCCATTTTTATCTCGATAGCGGCGCCCGCGTCAAGATAGCCCTTGAACACACCGAAGCGTCCCGAAGCCACCTGACAGATAGTGTTCGCTCCGTACTTGTAAAAGTCCTCGTGCAGACCGCCCTCGCCCGTGTTGTAGAACGTTCCGAGTTCCTCGGCGGCACGTGCCAGCGATTCGTGAGCGTTCTTGGATATCGAGCCGAACGACATCGCCGAGAACATTATCGGCACGTCAAGCTCCAGATAGGGCGTTTTCTCGAAATGAGCCTTGCCGTTCCCGTCGTAGGAGATCTTCTGCGACTTCTTGCCAAGGAATGTCTTGGTTTCCATAGGCTCGCGGAGCGGGTCTATGGGTGGGTTCGTCACCTGAGAAGCGTTCAGCAGTATCTTATCCCAATAAACGGGGTAGTCCTTGGGGTTGCCCATTGCCGACAGCAGAACTCCGCCGCTGCCCGCCTGCTTGTACACCTCGTCCATAACGGTATGCGTCCAGTTTCCGTTCTCGCGGAATTGGTTCTCGTTCGGGCGTATCTTTATCGCGTGAGTGGGGCAGAGGCAAACGCACCTCTGGCAGTCCACGCAGGTCGTCTCGTCCGCGACCATTTTGTCAAGGTCGGGGTCGTATTTATGTACCTCGTTGGCGCACTGCCGCTCGCAGACGCGGCATTTTATGCACCTGTCGGGGTCTCTTATAACCTCAAAAAGAGGGTTCATATAATTTATCATTTATCTTCCCTCCTTACTTATCGAGCGTGACGATAATAGGCTCGCCGCCGCGCGGGCTCCATATCCTGTCCACGTCGGGACACATTGTCCGTATCGAGCATTCTTCGGACGAAATAAAAACAGTGTCGTCCTTTTCGGCAGCTACCATGGAGCGCAGCTTCAGTCTGTCGTTGAGCGCCATAAGCCCGTTGTTGAAGCCGAGAATTATCGAGAACGGACCCGTTATCAGCAAACTCGAGTAAACGTTCCTGAAATGACGGAATTTTTCGGTATCCTCAGGGGAGAACTTTCCGCTCTCCAGCTCACTCCAGAATGGCGACGCTATTACCTTTGCCACATCTTCAAGGGGCATTTCGAGCCGTCTGTGCAGGTAGTCTATTATATATGTAATGACCTCGGTGTCGGTGAGCAGATTGCACTTGTAGCCGAACATCTCTATAAAGCGGCGGTTCGCGTCGTAGGACGATATCTCGCCGTTGTGGACGATAGTGTAGTCCAGCAGCGAGAACGGGTGTGCGCCGCCCCACCAGCCGGGAGTGTTCGTCGGGTAGCGTCCGTGAACTGTCCAAGCCCAGCCCGAGTATTCTTCAAGGCGGTAGAAGTCGCCTACGTCCTCGGGATAGCCGACCGCCTTGAAAACGCCCATATTTTTGCCGCTCGAGAACACATACGCGCCGTCTATCTTGTCGTTTATCTTGATGACGCATTTCGCGACGAAAGTGCGCTCGTCAAGCTGACTGTCCTGCAATTTAGTGGGCAGGGGATTGACGAAATAGCGCCAGATAAGCGGCTCGTCGGTGATGTTCGGGTTTTTGCGGACGGGAATTCTCGACAGGTTCACTACGTCGAAATGGCGATCGAGAAACGCCTCCGCCTTGATGCGCGCCTCGCTCGAATCGTAAAAAACGTGCAGCGCGTATTGGTCCTTGTACTCGGGGTATATCCCGTACCCCGCGAAGCCGCCGCCCAAGCCGTTTGAACGCTCGTGCATACAGCCGATCGAATTCACTATGACGCTGCCGTTCGTTCGTCTGCCGCTTCTGTTTATGAAGCCCGAGATCGCGCAGCCCGCGGGAATTCGTGTTGCTCCCTCTTTCTGTAACATTAAAGTTCACTACTCCTTTATAGGACGGAAAACCGACCTTATTGTCTGCCTTGCGCAATTATCAGCGCGGAAAAATTTCACAACGGGCAAGCCGGAGTTTTTCCGCCGCCGCATTGTCGAAAACTCTGTTAGCTATGTTAAATAAACTAAAGACAGCGGTTTTTCAACATTTCGCAACACTGATATTATACCACCGTTTGCAGAAAATGTCAAGCACTTTTTGCAAGTTTTTTATTTTAAACTTTCATTTATGTAAGATATTATTTACATAAAATACAAATATTGGATATTGCCGCTTGATATTCCGCAGTCTATCAAATGTTTTAGTTGCAATTGCAAGAATATGCAAAGCAATAATGCAAAAAATTCGTTATTTTGTATAAAATGGATTTTTTGCCAATTTGCTATTGAAAAAACCTGCAAAATAGGGTATAATATAAGATGTATGATTTTTAGCGCGGGATATGTTAAATTTTCAATATAAGGAGAAAAATTTATGGCTGTGGAATTAAAGACCATTCAGCATTTGTGCGAGCTGTCCAAGCTCGACTATGACGAGGACGGCATGAAAAAGGTAATGGGAGAGATGAGTGATATTATCGACCTTATGGACGAGATAAAGGAATTCGACCTTACGTATGACGATACCAAGGACGGCAACGAGATACGATTTGACGATACCCGCGAGGACGTTCCCGAGGAGAGCTTCCCGACGGAGAAGCTGCTGTCCAACGCCGAAAATACCGACGGGTGCTATGTAGTTCCCAAGGTCGTTGAATAAGGGGGATAAATCGAATTATGAACTTGACAAGAGTTAAGATAAGAGAGCTACGCAAATCGCTTGACAGCAAGGAAATAGGCGCGGCGGAGCTTTGCGGGGAATATTTCAAAAGGATCGAGGCGGTCGACCCCGAGCTGCTTTCGTACATCACGGTGACAAAGGAAAAAGCGCTGAAGGACGCGGAAAATGCCCAGAAGCTCATCGACGAGGGCAAGTCAACGGCGCTGACGGGAATTCCGCTCGCGATAAAGGACAATATCTGTATCGACGGCGTTCGGACAACGTGTGCCAGTAAAATGCTTGAGAATTTCGTGCCGCCGTATAACGCGACGGTAATAGAAAAGCTGAATGTCGAGGGGTACGTTCTGCTCGGGCGCACATCTATGGACGAGTTCGCTATGGGCGGCTCGAACCAGACGTCCGCGTTTGCCAAGACGAAAAACCCGTATGACCTCGGACGTGTCCCGGGCGGCTCCTCGGGCGGCTCGGCGGCGGCGGTCTCGGCTTCGCTTGCTCCCGCGGCGCTCGGCAGCGATACGGGCGGTTCAATTCGTCAGCCGTCGTCGTTCTGCGGAGTTACGGGTATCAAGCCGACCTATGGACGAGTTTCGCGTTACGGTCTTGTCGCGTTCGCAAGTTCGCTCGACCAGATAGGTCCGATATGCAGCGACGCGCACGACTGCGCAATAATGCTCAACGCGATATGCGGTCACGACCGTCACGACGCGACCTCTGCGCGCGTTGACACTCCCGACTTCACCGAAAAGCTCGGTCAGCCGATAAATGGAATGAAAATAGCGCTGCCCAAGGAGTTCTACGCGGAGGGCGTTGACGACGCTGTAAAAACAGCCGTCATGGACGCGGCTCGCGAGCTTGAAAAACAGGGTGCGGTTCTCGTCGACTGCTCTATGCCCGGGCTTAAATACGCGATACCCGCATACTATCTGATAGCCTGCGCGGAGGCGGCTTCAAACCTCTCGCGCTTCGACGGAATAAAGTACGGCTTCCGCGGCGAGGGCAGAACGTTCGAGGAGCTTATCCGCGACAGCCGTTCGCGCGGCTTCGGCGAGGAGGTAAAGCGCCGCATACTTCTCGGCAACTACGCGCTCTCAAGCGGTTACTACGACGCGTATTACAAGAAAGCCCTCGCGCTTAAACAGGAGATCATCCGTCAGTACAATCAAATTTTTGAGCGCGCGGACGTTATCTTAACGCCTACCGCGCCAACTCCCGCGTATAAAATAGGCTCGCAGGACAACGACCCCGTAAAGATGTATCAGGCGGATATCTGCACCGTCACGGTAAATATCGCCAAGCTGCCGGGTGTTTCGACGACCTGCGGCTACACGGAGGACGGTCTGCCTGTCGGTATGTCGATAATCGGAAAGCGCTTTGACGAGCAGACAATTCTGCAATGCGCGGACGCGTTCGAGCAGGGCTTTTCGCCCGTTGCTCCGAAGCTGTAAGGGGGTGTACAAATGAGCGCTTATTTTCCCACAATGGGTCTTGAGATCCACGCGGAATTATTGACAAGATCCAAGGTGTTCTGCACCTGCTCCGCGGAATTCGGCGGAACTCCGAATTCGCGCTGCTGCCCCGTTTGCAGCGGCTTGCCGGGAACTCTGCCCGTGCTCAACCAAAAGGCGGTCGAGTACATTATCAAGGCAGGGTACGTTATGAACTGCGATATCTCGCGGTTCACAAAATGGGACAGAAAGAACTATTTCTACCCCGATCTTCCCAAGGCTTATCAGATATCGCAGATGCCGCGCCCCGTATGCCTTTCGGGCACTGTCAACATTAACGTCAACGGTGAAGATAAAGTTATCAGAATAAACCGTATCCACCTCGAGGAGGACGCGGGAAAGCTTGTCCATGACGACGTAAACCGCATTTCGCTCGCGGACTACAACCGCTGCGGAGTGCCGCTTATCGAGATAGTCACCGAGCCGGATTTCCATTCGGCTGACGAAGTAATAGCGTTTATCGAGAAAATAAAGCTGCTGCTGCAATACGCGGGTATCTGCGACTGCAAAATGGAGCAGGGCTCTATCCGCTGCGACGTGAACATTTCGATAGCGCCCAAGGGCTCGGACGAGCTCGGAACGCGCACAGAGCTTAAAAACCTCAACTCCCTGAAGGCGATAGCGAGAGCGATCGAGGTCGAGATCGAGCGGCAGGAGGAGCTTCTCGAGAGCGGCGAGCGCGTTATTCAGCAGACGCGCCGCTTCAACGAGCAGCTTGGCGAGACCACCGCTATGCGCTCCAAGGAGGACGCTCACGATTACCGTTACTTCCCCGATCCCGATATCCCGCCGATAATCTTCACCGAGGAGGAGCTTGACGAGATAAAGCGTTCCATTCCCGAGCTGCCCGAGCAGCGCGTGGCGAGATATGTCGACGAGTACGGAATTAAGAAAGCGGACGCGGACATTATCGTTGGCGACAAGCGCGTGTGCGACTTCTTTGACGCGGCGATCGCTCAATACGACAATCCCAAGGCGATAGCGAACTATATAATCGGCGAGCTTATGCGCCGTATCAACCTCGGCGAGGCGGATATGGACGCGCTTAAATTCGGCGGCGCGGAGTTTGCGCAGCTCGTCGAATTTATGCAGACGGACAAGATCTCGCAGGCGAACGCAAAGACCGTTCTCCGCGAGATGATCGATAAGGGCGGTTCTCCCAAGGATATCGCCGACCGCGACGACCTCTGGATAAAGGAGGACAACGACCTGCTTGCAAAGGTGGTTGACGAGATCATCGCGAACAATCCCAAGCCCGTAGAGCAGTATAAGAGCGGCGATCAGAAAGTATTCGGCTTCTTTATGGGTCAGGCGAACAAGGCGCTCAAGGGAGCGGCGTCGCCCAAGGCTATTCAGGAGTATATACGCAAAAAGCTCTCTGAGTGAGAATTATTTTGATTAAGAGATCCCCGAGAATACCTCGGGGATCTTTGTGTATTATAACGAAAATATTTGTTGCTTTTGACGGGCGTATTCCTCCAGAAAACGGCGTATTTTTCCCGTACAGACCTCGGAGTTCGGCTGAAGAGAAAGCTTTTCGGTGATCTCGGCGAGCAGGGAACGCGCTGCCGTTTCGTCGGTAAACTCTATCTCAAGCTCGAAATCGGTTATGCCGAAGTACTCACTCTTGTCAAGGTCGATCTCCGCGCCGTTAAATCGCTTTATCGAGCGCGTTGTTGTGAGCGCGCCGAGCCGCTTAACATCGGGAAGAGCGTCGTGACCGTCGGACTTAAGCAAATCGTCCGCCGATATTGTTTCGGGGAGCGCGCTCAGCGGCTTTTCAAGCTCCACGCGCGAATACTCCCGTGCCGCGGGGAACTTCATTTGCAGGAAGTACGACCCGTCGATTTCTCGCACTCGGCAGGTTATATGCGCGTCCGAGAGCCGCAGATCGTCTGTGTCGTAGTAATGGTTGGTCTGCACTACTGTTTTATCCCACTTATATTGTGAAAGTAATTTCTCGTATTGCTCGGAAGTGAGCATTATTTTAAATTCGTTTTCTATCATAATTACCTCAAAAACAGGTTTTAAATGTATCCGTTAAGCCCGCGGACGCTGACCTCTCCCGAGCCGACCTCGAAAAATCCGTTTTCGCCGCGGCAGATCAGATAGCCGTTCGGGGCGACGTCGACAGCCTCCGCGGCGCGTTCGCCGTCCGCACCGAGTATCTTCACGCTCCGACCGAGGTTGACGAGCCGCCGTCTGTACTCGTCGAGACAGTCCGCGAACGGCATTGCGGCACGTTTTTTCACCTCGCGGACCACCGCTTCGAGCAACGTGTTCCTCTCGGGAGCCACACCCGTAAGCATTAGCAGCGAGCCTGCGTTGGGAAGACCGACCTCGCGGAAATAATTCTCGTCTTGTGAAATATTTATTCCGATACCGCAAATTACAGCCGTACTTGCACCAAAACGCATACTCTCGCATAAAATACCACAGACCTTGTGTGAGGAGACTATAACGTCGTTCGGCCATTTTATGCCGAGCTCGGGCGGTTTGTCGTACATTTCCGCGATAGCCGAGCACACAGCAAGCCCCGTACGCGCCGTCAATGTTTCACATTCGGGAGGATCTATGAGCAATACCGACAGCGGGAGCATACCGTCGTTTGTCGACCACGCGTGACCGCGCCGTCCCTTGCCTGCGGTCTGGACGCGCGCCGTGACAGCCGTACCGTCGGAAAGCTCTCCGTAGCGCGCTTTAAGGTAGTTGTTGGTAGAGTCGACCTCATCCAAGAAAATAATGCTTTCCACCTTTATTTCGTCTCCATTGCGAGGATATTCATTTTGATCTGTCCCTTTTCGTTAAGCTCGATAACGCCGAAAGTGGGCTTGTTTCTGCCCCTCGGGGAGTCGAGACTGCCCGGGTTCATCACGAACACGCCGTCCACGACCTCGGTACGGTAGAGGTGAGTATGACCGTACAGCGCGATCCTGCAGTCGTTTTGCTTGGCAGTGTTGACGAGCAGTCCCAGACCGTCTCGTACGCCGAGCGTGTGACCGTGACAGCAGAATATCTTTATCCCGCCGCAAGCGTGGACTACATGGGTCTGCTTGTGCGTGCCGAAGTCGCAGTTGCCGCCGACGTAGACCATCGGAAGCTGCGGAAACGCGCGGTTGATATCGGCAAACTCGTGCTCTCCGTCGCCGAGATGAATAAGCATATCCGCGTCGGTGTTTTTCTTCACCGCGGTCTCAAGCACTGCATAGTTTTTATGGGTATCCGATACGACCAAAATCTTCATAATTTGACCCTTTCTGTAAAAACGAGCCTGCGCCGGAGAGAGTGCACTGACGCTCTTCAGGTACGCGGTGTAACACGGCGGCTCGTTGACGAATATAATAATATAATTATATCATATTTTTCCCAAAAATAAAAGGGGAAATAGGGATTTTTTACAAATTTTTTTAACGGGAGGAACATTTTATGAACGAAAAAAATCTTGATAAGCTGATAAACGCGGCGAGCGAAAAGCTCGGAACGTCGCCCGACAAGCTCAAAAAAACGCTTGAAAACGGCGATATAAAGGGGTTATCCGCGGGTCTGTCCAAGTCGGACAAGGAAAAGCTTCGCGAGGTGCTGGCGAATAAGGAGCTAATGGAAAAGCTGCGCCGCGCGTCGGGTCCCGACGATATAATGCGCATTTTGTGGAAAAAGTAACTCGAAAGTAACGCAGGCGAAAGGAGGGGCGCATGGACAATATCGAGGACATTCTCCGTGCGCTCACGGAGGATAACGATGAGGATGAACGCGGTAACGAAGCAGACTCGCAGGGCTCGGACGGGCAGGGCGGCGGAATATTTTCAGGACTGGACCCCGAGATGCTGCTAAAAATGCTGAGTCTGTTTGAGACGTTCAATCAGCCGAACGATAACGAGCGCTTTTTGTTGGCGCTGAAGCCTCTTCTTCGCGAGGAGAACCGTCCGAAGATCGATTCGGCGCTGCGGTTGATGAAGCTTTTTTCGCTTCTGCCCGTGTTAAGGGAAAGCGGTCTTTTTGACAAGCTGATTTAAGGTGTTTTTTTAGATGTTTTTATAGTATTTTTCGAGTGATTTTCGGACTGTTTTTTCGGTCGTTTTCGGGGGTGTTTTTTATGGTATGGAATTCAACGCAATCCGCATTGTACAGGGCAATTGACAGACATAACGGCGTCTGCCCCGAGGATGATTTTCGCCGTGAGGAAAACGTTGAAAAAAACGTCGGAAAACCGTGCGGTGATCACGAACCGAAAAACGGTGAAAATCACGTCCGAAAAGAGGCGAAAAAAAGCTGTGAAAACTGCCCGAAAAATCGTGCGCGCAGTATGCCTTCGGATCCGATATCGAGGATAATGTCGGACAAGGATATGCTGCTGATAGCGGGGCTTATCTTCATATTGATGAAAGAAAACGCCGACAAAACGCTGATTCTGGCGCTGGTGATAGTGCTTTTAGGTTAAATTGCACAATAATTATTTTGTGAAACGCCGTATTTTCGGCTTGAAATCCTAAAGGAAATGTGATATAATAAATATATATTATAAAAGACGAAATACAGTCAGAGTAGTCGGAGCTGCGAAGCACAGAGAGCCGCGCGGCGCTGAAAGCGCGGAATTCGCTGCCGATGAAGTGCGGCTGTATGGGTGTCGCAACGGCACTCGGTCGGCGCGGGGAAACAGTAGTATCCGCGCCCGTTTTCCGCGTTAAGGAGCAACGAGGGACAATTGTGTCCGAAGCGAAGTGGGACCGCGTATATCACGCCTTCGCGCAGTACTGTTGTATTGCGCGATTTTTTATTTTGGAGGATCAATGTTTGAGCGCTTGAAAGAGGAAATAGCGTCGATAAAGGCGCGCGACCCTGCCGTCCGTTCGGCTTGGGAGGTCTTGTTCCTGTATCCGTCGTATAAGGCGGTGAGGAGCTATCGCATTGCGCATTGGTTCCACGAGCGCGGGCATTTTTTTATTGCGCGGTGGATATCGCAGCGTTCGCGGCATAAGACGGGAATTGAAATCCACCCCGGGGCTAAAATAGGCAAGGGGCTGTTTATAGATCACGGCGCGGGGGTGGTTATCGGTGAAACTACCGAGATCGGCGATAACTGTACGCTGTATCAGAATGTGACGCTCGGCGGTACGGGAAAGGACGTGGGGAAACGTCACCCGACGCTCGGCAATAACGTTATGGTGGGCGCGGGCGCGAGAGTGCTCGGACCGTTCAGAATAGGAGATAACTCGAAGATCGCCGCGAATGCCGTGGTGCTCGAGGAGGTTCCCCCGAACTGTACCGCGGTCGGCGTTCCGGCGAGGGTCGTCAAGCGCGACGGTATCAAGATCGCGAACAGCGAGCTTGATCAGATACACGTTCCCGATCCCGTTTCCGAGATACTTTGCAGTCATCTTATGTATATCGACAGACTGACAAAGGAGGTCGACGAGCTTAAGGCGGAGCTTGACAGGGTGAAAGATAAGGAGTGATTTTATGTTCATTTATAATACAATGACACGAAAAAAAGAAGAGCTTGTGCCTATTGAGGAGGGCACGGTGAAAATATACTGCTGCGGACCGACGGTGTATAATCTGATACACATCGGAAACGCGCGGGCTTTGTGCGTGTTCGACACGCTGCGGCGGTATTTGGAGTTCCGCGGGTACAAGGTGCTGTATGTACAGAATTTTACCGACGTTGACGACAAGATAATCAAGAAAGCCAACGAGCTTGGAAAAACGTCGTCGGAGGTCTCCGAAAACGCGATAAAGGAGTATTTCGTTGACGCGGAGGGTCTGAATATCCGCCGCGCCGATATCCACCCCAAGGTAACGGAGAATATGGGGATAATAATCGATATCGTCAAGACACTCGTGGACAAGGGCTACGCGTACCGTGTGGACGGCGACGTGTATTTTGAAACGTCAAAGTTCCCCGAGTATGGAAAGCTCTCGCATCAGCCGCTGGACGATCTGAAAGCGGGCGCGCGTATCGAGGTCGGCGAGAAAAAGCGCGATCCCATGGATTTCGCGGTATGGAAAGCTGCAAAGCCCGGCGAGCCTTATTGGGAGTCGCCGTTCGGAAAGGGCAGACCCGGCTGGCATATCGAGTGCTCGGCCATGTCGAGGCATTACATCGGCGATACGATAGATATTCACGGCGGCGGCAGCGACCTCATCTTCCCGCACCACGAGAACGAGATTGCGCAGAGCGAATGTGCTACGGGCTCGCCGCTTGCCAAAATATGGATGCACAACGGTATGCTTAATGTTGATAACAAGAAAATGTCCAAATCGGCGGGAAATTTCTTTATGGTGCGCGATCTGTCGGCGAAGTACGGCTACGAGCCGATAAGATTTATGCTGCTGTCGGTTCATTACAGAAGTCAGCTCAATTACACGCTGGAGGTCATTGAGAGCTGCAAGGCGGCGCTCGCAAGGCTGTACACCTGCCGCGACAGCATGGAAAGAGTGCTCGGCTCGGTTGAAAACGGCGAGGCAAAGGCGGAGACCCTCGAGGACGTAAAAACGGCTCGCGACGGCTTTGTCAAGGCAATGGAGGACGACTTCAATACCGCGGACGCTATCGCCTCGGTTTTCGAGCTTGTGCGCAGGATAAATACCGCGATGGCAAGCCCCGAGGTCACAAAGGGAGATATAAAAGCCTATCAAGATGAATTTACGGCATTGACAAACGTACTCGGTTTGTTGTATAATAAGAAAGACGATGAAATTCCCGCGGAGATCGCGGAGCTTATAGAGGAAAGAAAAGCCGCGCGCAAGGCTAAGGATTTCGCAAGAGCGGATGCTATCCGCGATAAGATCACCGAAATGGGATATATCGTCGAAGAGACAAGACAGGGAACCGTAGTAAGAAAGGGATAACAAATTGAAGAAGATTTTTGCCGCGCTGTTGGCGGTTATTGCGGCGGTTACGCTTACGGGCTGTTCGACCGCGCCGCCAAACGGTATGATGAGCTATGACTTCAAGTCGATGAGTATGGATTTCATTCAGCTCTCGCCGCCGAAGGACGGAGATAAGATCGCGGTTTTCGATACCGATTACGGCGAGATAAGAGTGGTGCTGTACGAGGAGTACGCGCCCGTAAAGGTGAAGTCGTTCATTGAAAAGGTGGACGAGGGCGTTTACGACGATATGGAGATAAAGGGCGTGCGCAATGACACCTATTTCCTTACGGGCGGCTTTGATAACAGCAAGGGACAGTATATAGGACGGCTGGATAATACCGAGCTTCTGGCAAATGAGTACACTCCCGAGCTGTGGCCGTTCAGGGGAGCGCTTATGGGCTTTTCGGAGCGTTCGGGATTCAGCGACGCGCGCTGGTTTATGTGCTGGGACGATAAGGAAAACCTTACGGTAGACGCGGTGAACGAGTTGAAAAGCAGCGCGTCGACTATTGAGGACGACGAGCAGCGCAGCAAAATGCTCGCGTTGTTCGATAAGTTCTACGAGGTCGGAGGAGTGTTCGGAATGGCGGGAGAATGCACCATTTTCGGACAGACCTATCTCGGCTTTGACGTGGTGGAAAAGCTGACGCATATCCCTGCGGACGATCAGGGGCAGGCTACGACAGAGGTCAAGATAAAAAGCGTGACGATCTCGCAGTTTAAGGACGGCGATAAAGTGGACGAGTTTCCGACAGCCCACCCCGAGGGACTTCCCGAGGAGAGCACGGCGGAGGAGAGTTCTTCCGGTACGCAGTCGGAATGATCGCAAAGAGGTGAAATATGAAGAGAATATTTATGTGCGCCGTGCTTGCGGCGGGAATGCTGCTTACGGGGTGCAATGGCGGCTCGAACAGCGATAATTCGGGAAACTCGAGCAGTACGAGCTCTGCACCGAGCGCCGACCTTACGGATTTTGCGGGCAATACAGTTGAGGTATCCCCTAAAGAGGGTGATCTGATAGCGACGTTTGAGATCGAGGGCTACGGCTCGATAAAAGCGGTGCTGTTTCCCGAGGCGGCTCCCGTGGGCGTGGAGAATTTTCAGAAGCTCTGTGAGGCGGGATATTACAAGGGCTTGAAGATACACAGAGTGATAAAAGATTTTATGCTCCAGGGCGGCTCGCTGAACGGCGACGGAACGGGCGGCGACGCGCTTGTGAACGGCGGTTCGTTCGGCATTGAGACCAACGATAATTTGCGGCACTTTTACGGCGCGCTCTGCTATGCGAACGCCGGGGGACAGAACTCCACGCAGTTTTATATCGTCAACAATAAGGATTACGACCCCGCGGAGGACATAAAAGCGATCGAGAAAAGCCTAGCCGAGGTGCGCGAGCTGCTGAAGAAGGCGGAGAGCGATTCACAAGCCGACGCCGTGGAGTACTACAAGTCGTATGAGGATGCGTTCGTCAAGCTCCTCGGTACATTGCCGAGCTATGAGGGAAGAGGCGGATATCCGAGCCTTGACGGCAGCTACACCGTTTTCGGACAAGTCTACGATGGCTTTGACGTTATCGACAGCATTTCCGCTGTCGAGGTCGAATTGGGCAGCGACGGCAATATGTCCAAGCCCGTGCAGGATATCATCATCTCAAATGTTTATGTTTCAAATTATGTGGAGGGTTAAGTATGAAAAGATTTGCGAAAATTCTTTTAAGCGCGGCTCTTGCGGCAGGTTGTATGCTCGGACTTACCGGCTGTAACAAAGCGCCTGCGGGCAATATCTCCAATAGTATGACTTTCACCGAGGGCGATAAGATAGCCGAGATCACCTTTGAGGATTACGGCACTATAAAAGCAAAGCTGTACCCCGATATCGCTCCGAACGCTGTGGAAAATTTTATCAAGCTTGCGGAGAGCGGCTATTACAACGGGCTGAAAATACACCGCGTGGCTAAGGATATGTGCATACAGGGCGGTTCGCTGAACGGCGACGGAACAGGCGGCACGGCGCTTATCGGTAATGAGGACTCGTTCGATATCGAGACCAACGCGGACATGCGCAACTTTTTCGGCGCGCTCGGCTACGCCAATCAGGACGGACAGAACACAACGCAGTTCTACATAGTTACCGCGCAGACCAAATCCGATATCACGCAGTACGATCCCTCGGCTATACGCGAAAAGGCTGCGGAGTTCACTGCGAAGAAGGAGGAAATGGAGGATTCCGATCCTTCATATGCGGGCGTTGAGTATATGGAGACATATTATACCAATCTTGCCGATATGATCGAGAAGGCCTCCGAGGAGATAGTCGAGAAGTATAAGACCGTAGGCGGATATCCGCTTTGGGACGGCGGGTACACCGTTTTCGGGCAGGTTTTCGAGAACCTTGACGTACTGAACAAGATAGCGGCGGCAGAGGTCACTACCGATGTGAACGGCGAGAAGATCAGACCCGTGCAGGATATCATCATTAGCTCCGTGAAGATAGTGGAGTTTGTTATGCCCGAGGAGAACACGGGAGAGGCTCAATCCGAATAAATAAACAACAAAACCGCAGAGGAAATGGGTAATACCCTTAACGGAGAAAATCCAAAAACCAAATAGGATGGCATAACCCGCACGTCCGGCAAGGCGTGCGGGTGTTTCCGTTGTTCGCGGTGATACATCAGTAAGAAATACATTCACCCGAGACGCAGAGATCTCAGGCAAGAATACCCGTAATTTTTAATCTAAAGAAGATCGCTTGCGTGAATGGTACTGTTTTGTACGTGAAATGTAATTTTTACCTGTAAAATTCGCTTGACAATTCCCCCGAAAATCATTATAATCTAAAATGAGATGGTATTGTTTTAATGCATGCTGGGTTCGGGAACCGTGTGCCCTGCACGTTGGACATGGAAACCGCGGCTCGTTTTGTTAAAGGAGATTTTGATGTTGGATCGGGTGTCGTTTATTAGGTTTGTCGATTTGGGGGGAATTACGGAAACGATCATTTTTGTGTCGTATATTCTGGTTTGCGCGGGGTTGTTTAAAAGCAGGTTTTCGCGGTCGGCGACCGTATTCGCTTTAGGCGCGGCGGGAGCAGTTATAGCGGGAGCGAATATCGCGGTCATGCTGTCGGATACGCAGAACCTTGCTCTTATGCTGACGCTGTTTCCGCTGACGGCGTATCTTCCGTTTTCGGTGCTGCTTTACTTTTTATCGGACGGCGGCGTTTTTGAGACCGCGGCGGTCTGCGTTGTCGGAACGCTTGAAGCGCTGATCTTGAAAGCGCTGCAAAAAATACTGACAAAGTTGATAGTTATGATAGTTGTGAACGCGGGAGCGTCGCACCCTGTGCCGAGCGTTGTGTGCGACGCGATCGTCGTACTTGCGGCGGCGGGGCTTGTGTTTGTCGCGTTCGGATTTATCGGCAAGCCGTTCCGTTTATGCGTTGCTGAGAGCCGACGGAGCCGAATGCTGCTTTTGGTGCCGATCGCTTTGGTATTTCTGATGATGTTCTATTTCCTTAATAGCGCGACAAATATAACGGTTCTGCTTTTGACCATGCTGATCGCCGTTTCGATCTTTATCATTATTGCAAGGCTGCTCGGCGCGGCTGCGGAGATCATCCGAATGAAGCGCTCGGAGAAAGAAATGTCCGATCATATGGAGCTCCAGCGGTGCAGCTACGACAAGCTTGCCCGTAAAATGGAGGCGGGGCGCGCGTACCGCCACGATATGCGGCATCATCTCAGGATCATAGAGGGGCTTGCAAGGCAGGGCGACTGCGGCAGTATCATCGAATACACGGGCAAAATGAACGGCTCGCTCGGAGAGCTTGAAAACGTCGACCGCTGTAAAAATCCCGAGATAAACGCGGTGCTTTCCGAATACATCGGCCGCGCCGAAAATTCGGGGTGCAAAATCACGGAAAGCTTTGCGTTCCCCGCGAAGCTGCCGTTCGCGGAGGACGACGTGTGCATCGTGCTGGCGAACGCCCTTGAAAACGCGATCAACGCCTGCGGCAAGCTCCCGCGGGAAGAGCGGTATATCAACATTTCCGCGGAGTGCGCCGATAATCGCAGGCTGTTCGTTTCGGTGAAAAATCCCTGCGCCGACGCGCTCGAATTTGACGAGAACGGACTGCCCGTTGTCGACGGGCGCTCGGAGGAGCACGGCGTCGGGTTGCGCTCCGTGAACAGTATCGCCGAAAAGTACAACGGATTTTTGCGCTGCAGGCTCGAAAAAGGCGAGTTTGTGTTTCACGCGGCGCTGTTTTGCGAGGAGAGCGTTCCCGTGAAAAAGGGCGAAAAGCCGGGGAACAAGTCCAAGCGGGCTGTTTCCTCGCTGATGTGTCTCGGCTTGGGGGTTCTGCTTATGCTGAATATAATGCCCTCCGCGGCGGAAGCGGCTTCCTCGCTGCTCTCGGTGAATATCCGCACGATAAGGGATCTCTTTCTCGGCTGGGGCGACAACTCGATATCTATCGAAAAACCCGAATTTGAGGGAGACGGAGCGGACGAGCTGAACAGCGCGGTGAAGAGCTACACCGATGAAGCGAAAGAAAAGTTTTGGTGGTACTTTAACCACAGGTATAACGGCTATGTTGCGGAGGATATGTACTATACCGTTATACGCGACGACGAGAAATATTTTATCGCGCAGTTCAAGGTTACCGTAAACGCGGGCAGTTCAATGGATTACGGGCGCTGGATCGTCTTTGATAAGAGCGCGGAAAAGGTGCTGGAGCTTGCCGATCTGTTCAAGGAGGGCAGCGATTACATCGGAGTATTAAGCGCCGAGATACTTAAACAGATGAAATATAAAAACGAGTTCGAGGGCAGAGACTTTTTTGTCGACGGCGACGACGCTTTTACCGAAATAAGCGAAGACGCGGACTTCTACATCGACTCCCTTAACAGGCTGGTTATCGTTTTCGACGAATACGAGGTCGCGCCCGGTCCTATGGGCAGTCCGCGGTTTTTCATTAACAGCGAAGTTATAGAAGATATTGTGAGGTGAACGGATTGATAGAGATTGCGTTATGCGACGATAACGCCGAGGACGTCGAGGCGATCGGAGCCCTTGCCGCGGACTTTGCCGCGGAGCATTCGGAATTTCCGATACGGCTGAGCGCGTTCACCTCGGCGGCGGAGCTGCTTACGGCTGTTGAGGAAAGCAGCGGCTTTGATCTGTATATACTCGACGTTATGATGCCTGAAATGAACGGGATACGGCTTGCGGAGATAATACGCGGCAGGGGCGAGCAAGCGGAGATATTGTTTCTGACGATCTCGCGCGAGTACGCCGTGGAGGCTTTCGCGGTCCGCGCGTCGGGGTATCTGCTGAAGCCGGTGAGCAAGCCGAGCTTTGACGAGGAGGTGCTTCGCGCCGTTCGGAAGCTCACAAACGAGCAAAGCGCAGCGATCACCGTCAAAACCAAGGACGGAATGCGGAGGATACGGCTGCACGAGCTTGTGATGATCGAGAGCTTCAACCACACGCGGGCGCTCACCATGTCGGACGGCAGCGTGTTGGAGACCTCCGCCGCGCTCTCGGAGCTGTTTGAAGCCTTAAGCGGACACAAAAACTTCTATATGCCGCACCGCGCTTATATCGTAAATCTCGATTACTCGATGGGAATAAAGCGCTGCGAGCTGCTTATGCTCGGAAACCGCCGTATTCCGATACCGAGAAGGCAGTATACGATAATGCGGGATCTTTTCTCGGATTACTTTTTTAAATAACCGCGCCCGCGGAAATGTGCTTTCGGCATTTCCGCGGGCGTTTTTCGGCGGCGGGAAATTGTCGTTTCACGTTGAAAAACAGACCATTCACGCAAAACGCCTTGATTTTCTGTCGAAAAAATGCTATAGATTATATAAGGATAAATTTTTCGGAAACGGAGGATAAACAATGAAAAATCTTTTCACAAAGGAAATGCTGAAAAAGTCGGCGATCTTCAGAAAAGCCGTCGCGGTGACCTCCGCGCTGGCTATCGTTCTGGGAATTGTGCTGAACAGCATTACGCCGTATAACGCAAACGCGGAGGAAACCGTTACCGGCGGCGCCTGCGGCGCGGAGGGCAATGAAAACAACGTTACATGGTCGCTTGACGGCGGCGTTTTTACGATAAGCGGAACGGGGGCAATGGCAGACTGGGTCAGCGGAGACGGGGGCATCGTAAACACGCCTTGGTATAAAGAAATACATAGTATTAAAGAAATTCAAATAAGCGGAGTTACAAATATAGGCAACAATGCTTTTTGTGGCTGCAATTATGTTGAATCAGTGAGCATAGATGAAAGCGTAACTTCAATTGGTGCCGGTGCGTTTGACTCCTGCTCAGCGCTTGCCAAAATACAATTGCCGGAGAGCATTCTGGCTATTGGCAGCAACGCATTTGAACATTGTAACAATCTTACAGAAATAAATATTCCCGATACTGTTGGTTCCATAGGAAACATGGCGTTTTACTACTGCTCTAAACTCGAATACGCACTTTATCCCGCCGCAGCGGCAATAAGATATTATGATGTGTTTGACAGCACGACGACCAAGCTCAAATACGAAACCGAAGGCGGTAAGCGCAAGATAACTGAAATCACTCTCGGCAACGGCAAAACAAGCGTCGCTATCACGGACGAAATGAACGTTGCTTCCGTCGCGGAAAGCGCGCGGAGCAAGGTTTCGCAGGAGGGGCACACCCATGCCGAGGATAACGGCGTTTGCCGGATATGCGGCAAGACGGCGCAGCCCGCTGCCGATGTTGCCATAGACGAAACAAACTTCCCCGACGAGAATTTCAGAAATTACGTTAGTGAAAACTGTGATACTAATAAAGACGGTACTTTACAGAGCGATGAAATAGAAGCAGTTAAAAATATCAACGTTTTCAATAAAGGAATAGACGACCTGACGGGAATAGAGCATTTCACCGAGCTGACAACACTTTTATGCAATAATAATCGTCTCACCGCTTTAGATATTAGCAAAAACACAAAGCTGACAACGCTTAAATGCGAGTATAATGCTCTCACCGCTTTAGATATTAGCAAAAACACAAAGCTGACAATGCTTCGATGCGAGCATAACGCTCTCACCGCTTTAGATGTAAGCCAAAATACCGCGTTGACATTTCTTACCTGCGGTCAAAATTCTCTCAACACTTTAAATGTAAGTAAAAATACTGCGCTGGAACATCTTGAGTGCTATGAAAATGCTCTCACCGCTTTAAATGTACGCCAAAATACCGTGTTGACATTTCTTTCCTGCGATGGTAATTTTCTCAATGCTTTAGACATAAGCCTAAATACCGAACTGACACAGCTTTACTGCTATCAAAATAATCTCGCCGCTTTAGACGTAAGCCAAAACACAAAGCTGGAATTTCTTAAGTGCGATAATAATAATCTCACCTCCTTGGATTTAAGCAAAATCACCTGCTTGAAACATACTTCTTTTGAAAACAACAAATATACCGTTTCCCGCTGTATGATCGCCGCCGACGACCTCCCCGGATACTTTGATTTAACAAAGGCAAGCAACTGGGAAAACGCCAAAGTGACCGGCGATAATATTTACGGAACAGGCACCGCAACATATACATACGACTGCGGAAATGGGATAAAGCCAACGTTCTCTATTGAATTCGGCGAGCACAGCTATGAAAACGGCACGTGTACGGTCTGCGGTGAAGAGGAACCGAAACCGTCATACAACTTAACTCCCTCTGCAAAAGAGATAACAATAGGCGATTACCAGATATTTACTCTTGAGGGTTATGACGGCCAAGAGCTACCCACATGGGAAATTGATGAAACTTATGTGGATATAATCACAACCGGAGTAGATGTAGATAACAACCAGTGCAAATTGATCGGTAAAGCGGCGACCGACCCTACGACCACGCTTACGGTTAAATTAAACGGCAAAATAGCAGGCACGGCAGTGATAACTGTTGTTGCCGCCGAATGTGAACATGAATGGGGTACAAAGTGGGAAAAAGATGATGATTATCACTGGCACGTCTGCACAAAGTGCGGCGCGGCAAGCACAAAAGAAAAACATCGTGTGGGACCCAACGACGTTGGGAAGGAACCGACCTGCACGGAAAACGGCAAGGGTACCGGTTACAAATGCCTCGACAACTGCGGCTATATGGAAGAGGGCAGCGTTAAGCCCGCCTTGGGACACGACTATAAGGATGTACCGGGCAGCGGAAAAGAGCCTACCTGCGTCGAAGCGGGCAAGGAGCCCGATCAGAAGTGTTCAAGATGCGGCGACCTAACGGAGGGTGAAACCCTCCCCGCAACCGGAACGCATACTCCCGGCGAACCCGTGCATGAAAACATATCCGGCGCGACCTGCACAACGGCGGGCTCTTACGACGAGGTCGAATACTGCACGGAATGCGGCGCGGAGATAAGCAGAACGCCCAAAACGGGCGAAAAGCTCCCTCACGATATGAAAGAGGTTCCCGGCAGCGCAAAGGCTGCCACCTGCGCGGAGGCAGGCAAGGAAGCCGACCAAAAGTGCGAAAACTGCGGCTATACCGAAACGGGAGCGGTTATCCCCGCAACGGGAGAACACCATTTTGAAAACGGGGTATGCTCGGTCTGCGGAGCGGCGGAAACCACAAGCAAACCCGATGACACAAGCAAACCCGACGACACGAGCAAGCACGACGACACGAGCAAGCCCGACGACACGAGCAACCCCGACGACACGAGCAACCCCGACGACACGAGCAACCCCGGCAACGTCGGAAATATTTCCAAGGATACGCAGAGTGGAGACAACGTTCCGAACGCAGAGATTGTCACTTCCACAGAAGCTCTTGCCGAAGCGGTGCTTACTACCGAAGAGCGCGAATCCGTAAAGAACGGCGAGGATATCAGGATCGTGCTTAAGCTGGAGGACGGCACAACGATCGTTTCCGATAAGGACAAGGCGGCTGTTGAAGCGGCTCTGAACGGCTCGGAGAACCTGAAGCTCGGACAGTATCTTGAAATAAATCTGTACAAGATCGCGGGAGGAGTTGAAACAGGAATTACACGGCTCAACAAACCCATTACGATCACGATAGACGTTCCCGAAGCGCTCCGCGGCAGCGGCAGGGAGTTTGTGCTGATACGCGTTCACGACGGCGCGGCAGACGTGCTTTCGGATCTGGACAGCGATCCCGACACGGTGACGGTGCAGACCGACAAATTCTCGACCTACGCGCTGGCTTACAGAGAAAACGTTTCGGTGAACGCGCCCGACGAAAACCCGAGCACAGGTGTAGCTCCGACGGGAACGTATCTTATAGTGACCGGTTCCGTTATGCTGCTTATAATTCTGTTTTTGACGCTGTTCACAGGCAGAAACGGAATGTCCGAGGAAAGTAAGGAGCGCGTATTTACAAGCCTTATCGCCTGGGGCAAGAGAGGCGGAAGAATTCGCGCGGCGATCGCACTCGCAGCGATATTCCTTCTGCTCAGCTTCTATTACGGAATCGGCATGAAGACCGCTGAAAAGTAATCAAAAATGGGAATAAAGCGCCATTAACTGCTGAAGTTCGGAAACCGCTGTGTTCCGATCCAGAGAAGGCAATATTCGACAGCAGGGGCTTTTCTCGAATTACTTTTTCAAATAGTAACGCCCGCGGGAATGTGTTTCGGCATTTCCGCGGGCTTTTTTGTAGCGTGATATTGTCATTTCACGTTGAAAAAAAGACCATTAATGTAAATCCACTGCGGTTTTTCTTTCTTATGCCGCGCTTGAGATAAGCTTCGTAAGCGCGGATAATGCCGAGCGCTGCTCGCTTTCGGAGAGCGCTCCGCCGCTGCGCGTGCGGAATTTTGCCGAAACGCGCCAATTATTTCCCTCGGGCACGGCGCGGACGCTGTACGCTTCGCAGGTGCGCTCCTCGTCGTTGTGGAGGTAATTGAGCATGAGCTTGTCCGATTTGCCTGAGAGGATCATCAGCGCGGCGGTCTCAACGCCGCTGTAATAGCCGCTGAGCATACCGTCCTTCATATAACGCGAGCCGTTCAGTACAGCAGTTCTGCCGTCCTCGCCCGAGGTCATCCCTCTGCCGTTTTTCGTAGGCGCGAGCCTCGGGAGGAGAGAGGCTCGTCCGCCCGCGTTGTCCGCGAGCAGGTCGAGCAGCGTGGTCTTGGGGGATATTCCCATTCGGTTCGCGTTTTCAATAAGGGAAAGGGGTTTTTCGGCGGAGGTTATCCCCTCGGTGAATTGCAGATCTGTGAGGAATTCGGCGCTTTCCGCGCAGCAGACGGGCATATTCAGGCTGCACCGCATATCGAAGTACAGCGTTTCGAGAGCGTCCGCGGCGCTGACCTTTTCAAAGCCGCCGCCGAGTATCAGCAGCTTGGTCTCCGCCATATACAGCTTTTTGCCGTCGATAAGTGAGATATTGTCTATCGCCTCGGATAATGTCTCGCCTTCGCCCGAGACCTTGATGACGTTCTCCTGCGACGCGTCTATCGTGTCGCCGCCGCTCCCTCCGCCGCTGAACAGCAGAGCGCTCACCTGATAATTTCCGTTGAAGTCGATAGCCGCCGCCTGTATAATGGCACGATTTCCGAGCTCCGTCAGATCCGCCTCGCAGCCTGTGAGCAGCAGCGTGCCGATAATAATCAATACCAATTTCTTCATTGCGCACCTCGCCGTACCTTATTTTCAGCTGACGTATGCCCCGCGCGGTAGACCTCCGTGACCGCGCTGCCCGCCGCGAACAGCATAACGCCGCTCCTGAACGCCGCGCAGAGCGTCCACACGGCTGCCGACGCGCCGTCAAGCCGCTTGAAGAACGCGATATCCGACAGAGACGCCGCCGCAATATGCGGATATTCGCACAGTCCGTACATATCGCGGAGCACAAGGCAGCTCGTCACCGTTATAAGCAGACCGCCCAGCAGCGAGAACACCGCGAAGAACATCGCCGTAAGCCCCGTTGAGGAGCTTTTCTTTTTGTTGACATACGGCAGCAGCGCCGCGAATATCAGATAATCTCCGCCGCGGAGCACGCGTTCGACCGTGTCGCCGAGCAGCGCTGAAAAGCTGCCGCGTGCCGCGAGACCGTCCGTATGCATATACGGGATATCCGCAAGCATGACCGTGACCGTAATAAGCGCGGCGGCTATCAAGAATATCGCTCCCGACCTCGCAAGCGCCTCAATTCCCGTGATTGCCGCGTATACCGCAAATACCGCCGATATCGCGAAAACCATCCAGCTTATCCCACCGTTGAGCAGGTTCTTAACCGTGAACTGCGACGAGTTGAACAGCGTCCGCAGCGCCGCGCCGACAAGCAGCAGCGCCGCGAATAACGCGCCGCACCACCCGAAGAATTTGTTTTTTTTGTACACCGCACGGTGGATATTCATACCCTTGAACGAGTAGATAATAACGGGCAAGGCAAGTACGAAACGAACGGTTTCCGCAATTATAAGCGCAAGTATCGCCTCGCCAGCCGTTCCCGAGACTGTGCGCGGATAAACAACCTCCGCGCTCAGACGGCACAAAAGCAGCACACAGAACAGCTGCGAGGTGCTGATGGTGTTTTCTTTGAGCATATTAACCTCCCGAACTTGCACCGTTAAGGCTCTGCACGGTAACGTCGCCCTTAGCCATTTTCTTCCACCCGACCCTAACAAGCATATCGCGCATAGCCTTGGGCGAGAACGGCGAGATCGGCGCCATATAGGGGATCCCGTAGGTGTTGAGCGAGCACATCTTTATCACGACCGCGCCCGCCATTATCAGCAGACCGTACAATCCGAAAACTCCGCCCGCGATTATATACAGAAACCGCAGCACGACCGTCTTTTCGTACATCGTCGGCACTACGAAGCTGCACAGTCCCGACAGCGCAACTACAAGCACCATAGGCGCCCCGACGAGTCCCGCGCTCACAGTGATGTCGCCGATAACGAGACCTCCGACTACTCCGATAGCGTGACCGATAGGGCGAGGCAGACGTATCCCCGCCTCGCGGAGAATTTCGTACATAAAGTGAATGAACAAACATTCCACCATCAGCGAGAACGGCGCGGTCTGCTCGGCGGCGGCAAGGTTCAGTATCAGCGCCGACGGCAGCATTTCGGGATTATACGAGGCTATCGCCACATACGCTCCGGGCAGGAACAGCGTTATAAAATACGCGCAAAGCCGCACTATCCTTATGAAAAACGCGTAGAACGGCTTCTGAGTGTAGTCGTCGAGGGTCTGAAAGCATTCGATGAACAGATGCGGCACCACCAGCGCGAACGGCGTGCCGTCCACGAGTATGCCCACTCGCCCCTCGTACAGTTTTGCGGCAAACGTATCGGGACGCTCGCAGGTTCCGCATTCCGAGAAGAACCAGCCGCCGTCGCCCTCGAAGTACGGCTGCAGATAGCCGCTTTCGAGTATCGTGTTCAGCTTGACCGATTTAAGCCGCCGCTTGACGTTTTTAAGCAGCTCGGGCGATACCTTGTCTGAGATGTAGCAAAGGCATACATCGGTGTTGGAGCGGTCGCCGAGAGTCTGAAGCTCGAATACCAAGGTCGGCGACTTTATGCGGCGGCGTATCATCGACATATTTGTGCGTATGACCTCCACAAATCCCTCGCGCGAGCCGCGGACGTTAAGCTCGCTCGACGGCTCGTCGATACCGCGCGATTTGTAGCCCTGTATGCCTATACCAATCGCGCGCGTACAACCGTCCACGAGAATTATCGCGAAGCCGGACTGCATTTTCAGCACTATATCGCCGAGGTTTTTTAAGTCCAGCTGCTCAGCCGCCATAAGGTACACCTCGAAAAAGCATGACATAAGCGTTTCGGGCGGCATAAGCTCGCGGTTCGCCAGATCGTTCAGCTTTCCGTAGATAAGCTCGGCGAGTGTGCCCGTGCCCGTCATTCCCTCGCAGGTAAGCACGGCAAGCCTGTTCCCGCATACCATTCCCGCTTTGATGATAACGTCGGACGAGTTGTCCGTGTATTTCTTGATATTTTCAAGGTTTCTGTCAAGTGAGATATCCACGGGCAGCTCGGGGGATAATTTTGTATTTACATTTTCTTCCATTGTATTCTCCTATCGGGTTATCGCCTGTATTTTTCCGCGATTACGGAATATTATGCGCACGATGATTACAATATCTTCCAAAGGGTCGGGGCCTGCATATCGCGGAACATCTTTATTTGTGCCTGTGCGCGGTCGCATGCGGCGTAAAGCTCCTCGTTCTGCTCCTGCGCGAACGAATAGACCTCGGCTATGGAGCTGGTTATTTCAAGAGAATGACCGAGGTCGTTGACGAGTATCGCCATATTGAGGAAGCTGTTCCATTCGTTCTGAAGCTCCTCGGCGGCTTTGGAGGAGCGCTCCTTGTCCTTTTCGACAAACGCCTTTTCCACCTCGTCTATCTTTTCGCACATCTTGTCGGTGAAGCTGTCGACATAGCCCACCGACATAAAGCAGCCCACCGACATAACGCCGAGTATCACAATGCTTACAATTATCCTGTTCACTTGCTCACCCCGCTTTTTTGACTATGGTATGGTTTCCGTTGCTGTCGGCGGTCATAAGGAAAACGCCCTTTATGCCGACGTTGTTCTCGCGGAGTATCTTGGTAAGCCACTGCTCTCCGAGACCGAGCAGACGAAGTTGTTCTTGGTCGGTTATTCCGTCGCGGATTATTACGGACGGGGGATTGTTCGTGCTGCCGCCCGCTTGAACATCCTGCTTTTCGGCAGGCTGATAGTCCTTTTTCAGCAGGAAGTTTATCTTGCCCGTAGTCTCGACAATGGCGTAGTGGATTTGGTTGATGTCGAATATCTGCTCTTCGCGCATTGCCTCGGTGAGGTCGTCGACCGTGTAGCGCAGACGCTTCATTTCCTTTTGGAGAATGTCGCCCTCTGAGATGATAATGCGCGGACTGCCGATCATAAGCTTGCGCACCTTTGCTGATTTGAGCATTATCCCCGACATTATAACGTCAAGACATACCAAAGTCAGAATAGGTACAATGCCCATTATCATAGGAACGGAGCTGTCCTCGACGGGAATCGCCGCGATGTTCGAGATGAGTATGGTAACGACAAGCTCCGACGGCTGCAATTCCCCGAGCTGCCGCTTTCCCATAAGCCTTAACGAAAATGTGATGACGATGTATAAAATAACCGCTCTGATCAAAACGATTGCCATATAAGCACTCCTTGTCTTTTTTAAATATTTTAAGATAGTATTTGGCAAAATGTTAAAAATATTCTTGATTTTTCCGTTGAAATATGTTATAATTTTAACAAGAGATATTTCATACAGTGAGGATACTTTTATGAAAATAAATATCGGTGTCTCAACGGCTTCATTATATCCGCTGCACGTTGAGGACGCGTTCGCGGAGATCGCGCGGCTCGGCGTGAAAAGCGCGGAGGTTTTTGCAAATTCAACATGCGAGGCGGGCGAGCCTTATATTTCGCAGATGTGCGATATCCGCGATAAGAACGGAATGACGGTAACGTCGTTTCATCCGTTCTCGTCGCCTATGGAGAGCGTGTTTCTGTTCTCGACCTACGACAGGCGCGTCGAGGAAATGATCGAAATGTACAGCGGATTTTTCGGCAGTATGAACAAGCTCGGCGCTAAGGTGTTCGTGCTGCACGGGGCTATATTGAGCAGCAAATGTACCGTGTCGCATTATCTGAAGCAGTTCCGTATGCTGAGCGAGGTCGGCAGGGAATACGGCATAACCGTCGCGCAGGAGAACGTGCATTACTGCCTGTCGGGACGGCTGGAGTTCCTAAAGATGATGAAGCGCGAGCTGGGTGACGACGCGAGGTTCGTGCTTGATTTGAAACAGGCGCGGCGGAGCGGAGAGAATCCTCTCGAGTACATCGACGCGCTCGGCGGCAGTATCGTGCATTGTCACCTCTCGGACGGCGACGAGAGCCGCGACTGCCTGCCCGTAGGCAGGGGGAATTTCGACTTCCCGACGTTCGCGAGGAAGATGTTCTCGCACGGCTACAACGGCGCGTTTATTGTGGAGCTGTACCGTGACAATTACGGTGAGTTTGACGAGTTGAAAAGCTCCGTAGACGTGCTGAGCGAGATAGTCGATAAGTTAAATTAAGAGCCGTCCTCTCTCAAAATGCGGGAGAGGACAATTTTTTGTAAAAATTCACAAATACCCCTTGAAATAAATGACAAATTGAGTTATAATATATATTGTATATCTTTGGAACTAACTACACATTATTTTTGGAGGATAAAAGTGAAGGGCGCTTTATTATATTTATTCGATTTTTTTGCGGGAAAATGCGATCTGCTTGAGGTCATAATCAGATTTTTCTCGGTTTTCGTAATTATTTTCCTGTGCTTTCCGATACATGAATGCGCGCACGCGCTGGTGGCGAAAATTCTCGGCGACGATACCGCGGAGCGGCAGGGAAGAGTTACGCTGAATCCCTTGGCGCATATCGACCCCATGGGCGCGATATGTATGTGCATATGCTGCATAGGCTGGGCAAAGCCTACACCCGTAGACCTGCGCAACTGTCGCAAGACCTCAATGCGCACCGCGAATGTGCTGGTGTCGCTGGCGGGACCTCTGTCAAATATCCTGCTCGCGCTCATTGTTATGCTGATAGAAAAAATAGTGGTCGTTACCGTGGGCGTACCGCTTGAGGCGGCTCTTATTTCGGGCGAATTCGGCTCCGACGCAATGGTCGCGTACAATTATGTTTTTCAGCCGACTGTGTACTATATTCTGGTCGGTCTCAGTCAGATAATTCAGATAAACATATTCCTCGGAATATTCAACCTTATCCCGATACCTCCGTTCGATGGCTATCACATTCTGGCAAGCTTTCTGCCCGCAAAGGCGTTGTTTTTCATGGAGAAGAACGGGCAGATAATCCACTTTATCGTGTTCGTGCTGCTGATATCAAACGTTCTGGATAGACCGCTCTTGTTTCTTGAAAACGCGGTCTGGAAGTTCCTCGACCTTATCACGAGGTTCATTTGTTAAGCCATGACGGAACTTAATTTCAAGCTGGAGGTCTTCGAGGGTCCCCTTGATCTTATGCTTATGCTTATACAAAAGCATAAGCTGAACATTCAGGATATCGAGATAACCGTGCTGCTCGATCAGTTTATGCTGTATCTGGAGCGTATGACCGAGGCGGATATCGAGGTCACGTCGGACTTCCTCGAAATGGCGGCTCGGTTGATACTGATAAAGTCCGCGGCTCTGCTGCCGAAAGAGGAAGCCGAGCAGATGAAGCGCGAGCTTCAGGGCGCGCTTATTGAGCTGGCGCTCTGCAAGACCATGGCGGGGCGTTTGAAAAGGCGGTTTCAGGGCGATACTATCTTTGTACGCGAGCCCGTGAAAATAGATATCGACAATACCTATCGGCTTACTCATCAGCTCGAGGAGATACTGCTCGCGTACAGCGCGATATCGGAGCGTTCGCGGCGCAGGGCGTCGTTCAATATGCGTCCGCCCGCGCCTGTTGTCGAGAAGAGCTATGTGACCGTGTTCACGGGTGTATTCTCGATACTGAAAAGCCTTCGCCAAAAGAACACTGTAACGCTCGGCGAGCTGTACGAGGGTCAGCCGCGTTCGCGAAAGGTCGCGACTTTTCTGGCGATGCTCGAGCTGTCGAAGGACGGCAGGATAATCATTTCGGAGGACGGCGAGAGCATACGTTTGGCGACCGCCGAGGACAGGGCGAGAGCCTTGGAGGCGCTCGAAAATAACGTAAACGATAATAACGCGGATGACGGGGAGGTCGGCGAGTGAAATTCAGCGAGGGAATGGCGGCTGTCGAGGCGGTGCTTTTCGCGCACGGAGAGCCTATCGAGACGGATAAGCTCGCGGCTGCCGCGGAGATCGAAAAAGAGACCGTTGAGCGCATTGTGGAGCGTCTCAACGACCGTTACGGCGAGCAGGGCAGCGCGTTTACGATAGGTAAGCTCGGAGACAGCTATCAGATGATGACTAAGCCCGAATTCGCGCGGTATATCAAGACGGCGATGGAGACGCGCAGGCAGACTCCGCTGTCGCCCGCGGCGCTTGAAGTGCTGGCGATAGTCGCGTACAATCAGCCTGTAACGCGCGGATTTATAGATCAGGTGCGCGGAGTGGACAGCTCGGGCGTGGTGAGGAGCCTTACCGAGCGCGATCTTCTCGAGGAGCACGGCAGACTGAACGACGTGCCTGGAAGACCGATAGCGTACAGGACGACGGATACGTTTCTGAGGTGCTTCGGGCTGAACAGTCTCGAAAATCTGCCGCCGATACCCGGAAGTACGGATCAGATCGACTTCGACGAGTACGAGGAAATGACGGGCTTCGGCGAGGACAGCGAGGACGTGAGCGCCGACACCGCGGTAGATACTTCCGAGTGACATTTATCCGGAGGTGATGTTTTGGGCTGGATAATAGCGGGGGCGGTGCTTATCGTGCTGCTGATTCTGCTTTTGTGCGATGTGACGGTTATTTTCGATTATTGCGGGGATATTTATTTAAGGATAAGCTATCTGTTTTTCACGATAATGAAGATACCCGCGAAAAAGAAAAAGACCCGTAAAAAGGATAAGAAAGCGAAGAAAGCCGCAGAGTCCGCAGTCGAGACCGCCGAAACTGCCGAGACCGCTCGAGAAAGCGGAGAGGTCTCCGAGGAAAAATCCGACGGCAAGTCCGCGAAAACGGAGGACAAGCCCGCAAAGGAGAAAACTCTCGGCGATATTTTCGAGGTGGCAAAGCTGGTGCTGGACAGTCTTGGAAAGCCGCTGAAAAAGCTGCTAAAGCGGACGAGAATATCGCATCTCGGTCTTGAGATCGTATGCGGCGGCAGCGACGCGGCAAAGGCTGCGCTGAACTACGGAAGAATGAATATCCTCGTCGGGAACGCGCTGGGATGGATAGACAGTTTCTTTACGCTGAAGCCCGTCGACGATCTGCATATCGGTGTGGATTTTCAGAGCGAAAAGACATCCGCCGAATGTCACTGCGAGGCAAGGCTTACATTGATCGCCGCGCTGGCTTTTGTATTCACGCTGCTCGGGAGGGCGATAAGATTTTACTGCTCCCACGGCGAGGCAAAGTCGGCTGTTGATAAGTTTATTAAAAAGTAATATATAATGTATATTTAAAAGGTATGCATTGCGGTTTTGAAAGGAGTAAATTTATGGCACATCCTATTGAGGGCATTATGGGAGTTTCTATGGAGAAGATCCGCGAAATGGTGGACGTCAACACCATTATCGGCGACCCTATCAGCTCGCCGGAGGGGACTACGATAATCCCCGTTTCCAAGGTATCGTTCGGCTTCGCGTCGGGCGGCAGCGATCTGCCGACGGCTGTCGCGGAGAAGTTCGCGGGCGGCTCCGGCGCGGGCGTTACCGTAAAGCCCGTTGCGTTTATCGTTATCAAGTCGGACGGCGACGTTCAGCTTATGGAGCTCGGCGGAAAGACTTCTCCCGTAGAGGGCATTATCGACGCTATTCCCGGGCTTATCGAAAAGCTGAAGGGTATGAAGAAATCGGATAAACCCGACGAAAATAAGGAATAATTTGTAAAATTCGGTGCAAAATACCTGTTGAGAATATTTTCAACGGGGTGAGCTAATGAAAAAAACAATCGTTTTTATTGTTACTTTGGCGATAATACTGCCGATCTTCACCGTTAACGTATCGGCTGTGAGCACGTCGGCTGTGAGCGCGGTGCTTATTGAAGCGGAAACGGGTACGGTGCTGTACGAGAAAAACGCGGACGAGCAGCGCGCAATGGCGTCGACGACCAAGATAATGACGGCGATACTGACGATAGAGGCGGGCGACCTTGACAGCGAATTCACCGTGGACACCATGGCGATAATGGTCGAGGGCACGACTATGGGCTTGCGTGAGGGCGACCGCGTCTCGCGGCGGGATTTGCTGTACGGGATACTGTTGCCGTCGGGAAACGACGCGGCGAACGCCGCCGCAGTCTCCGTATCGGGAAGTATTTCCGCGTTCGTCAAGCTGATGAACGAAAAGGCTGCCGAGCTGGGGCTGACGAACACGCACTTCGCGACGCCGTCGGGGCTTGACGCGCAGGGGCATTATACCACCGCGCGCGAGCTCGCCATGCTGACGGCTTACGCGATGAAAAACGAGGTGTTCCGCGAGATCGTAAAGTGCCGATCGGCGGAGGTGGAGTTCGGAAATCCGCCGTACAGGCGCACTCTTTACAACTCCAATAAAATGCTCAGACGGTACGAGGGCGCTATCGGTGTGAAAACGGGTTTTACCGACAACGCGCGGAGGTGTCTGGTCTCGGCGGCGGAGCGCGACGGCGTGACGCTTATCGCGGTAACGCTTAACGCGGGCGACGACTGGAACGATCACACGAAAATGCTTGACTACGGCTTCACGCAGGTGAGCGCGTATCCGCTGGAGACGGGCTGCTCGGTTAAGATCGCGATAGCGGGAACGGGGCGTACCGTCGGGGTCTATGCTGACAGCGTGACGATGTCGCTCACTCCCGAACAGCGTACTCGGCTCGAACGTCGTGTGCTTCTGCCAAGAATGGTGTATAACGACGTGCTGAAGGGCGACGTGCTCGGCAGTATCGAGTTTTTGCTGGACGGGAAGACGGTAAGGTCGGTGCCGCTGTACGCGGATACGAACGTCTCCGCGGAGCAGGGCAAGCTGAACGCATGGCAGAAGATATTGTCGGTTTTCGGAATTTATGTATAATGGTTTTGGCGGTACTGTCAAAGACGTACCGCCATTAGCCGCGTATTGTTTTAGATAGGGGTAAAAATGGAAGTTAGGATACAGAAAATAATTGCCGAAAGCGGCTACTGCTCTCGCCGAAAGGCGGAGGAGCTGATAGCGCGGGGGGCTGTCACGGTGAACGGCAGACCCTGCTCGCTCGGCGACAAGGCGGACGCGGGGCGCGACGTGATAAAGGTGAATGGAGAGAATGTCGGCGCTGTGCCGGTTGAAAAGCGCTACATAATGCTGAATAAGCCGCGCGGCTACATTACGACGATGAGCGACGAGCAGGGGCGCAAAACGGCGGTTGAGCTTCTTGAGGGCGTAAAGGAGCGCGTCGTGCCGGTCGGGAGACTTGACAGGAACTCCGAGGGGCTGCTGCTGTTTACGAACGACGGTATGTTTGCGAACGAGATCACTCATCCGTCAAGGCACGTGAGCAAGACATATCGGGTCACGATAGACGGCAGGGTAAACGAAGATCAGTTAATGCGGCTGTCGACGGGCGTGGAGCTGGACGACGGCGCGGTCACGCTGCCGTGTACGGTCGACGTGCTTGTCGAGGAGCCTGAGCGTACGGTATTGCGTATCGTTATCAAGCAGGGGCTGAACAGGCAGATACGCAGAATGTGTACGGCGGTCGGTCTGAACGTCGGCAGACTGCGGCGCGTGGCTATCGGCGGCGTAAAGCTCGGTATGCTCAAGCCCGGCGAGTGGCGCGACCTTACAAAGGATGAGCTGCGTATTCTCCGCGCGGCTGTCGGTAAGTCAACAAATAAATCACAAAGGGACAGACGGTGAGCGTATGATAGAGATACTCCAGAATAAGGAAAATTCAGATAAAATTGAGTTCTGCGCGCGTGACGGAGAGGAAAATCTCGGCAGGATAGCGGGTTGGCTCGACGGCGACACGTTCGTAATAGACGAGCTTGAATGCGAGGATTTCTTCACGGACGGTCTTGTGCGCGCGATACTGAATTTAATGACGCTTCACGGTATCGACATGGCGCGATTTGATCTGCCAGAGCAAATGGGACGGTTAAAAAATCTCGGGTTCGTTAACGACGAGCCCGTAATGCATAGTATCTCGGCGTTTTTTGATAGGGGGTGCAATTAAGTGTATGAAGTCAATCGGAGAGGATTGGTATAAGAAAATCTGGACGCTTGATATTATAGATCAGTCATGGGTCGAGGATACGAAGCGGCAGGTGGATTTTATAGCCGAAAAGCTTCACTTGAACGGCGGGGAAAAAATTCTCGATCTTGCGTGCGGATTCGGAAGGCATTCGATCGAACTGGCAAGGCGCGGATTTTCGGTAACGGGTGTGGACATCACCGAAGATTATGTTAATTACGCCTCGGAGCTTGCCGCAAAGGAAAAGCTTGACGCGCGCTTCATCTTATCGGATATACGCGGCGTTGATTTTGCCGAAGAATTTGATGTTGTTCTGAATATGGCTGACGGAGCTGTGGGATATCTTGAAAATGATGAAGAGAATATGAAAATATTCAATATCGTTTCAAGGGCTCTTAAGCGCGGCGGCAAGCATTTTATGGATATAATGAGCGCAGATTACGCGGACAGTCATTTCCCGTGCAAGCTTTGGGACGAGGGTGAACATGGGCTTACGCTATCCAAGTTTGAATGGAATAGTCAAACACGGATAATGCTGTACGGACAGCTTGATTTTCAATATGGGAAAGAGCTTCGAAAGCCTTTGATAGAGTACGGAAATCCCACAAGATTGTATTCGCGGGCTGAAGTGAAAGAAATTATGGCTTCATTTGGAATGAGGGTAAATGAGGTATGGTCGGATTTCGGAGGAAAGCCTTATTCCGTAAACGATATACAGATGATGGTTTATTCCGAGAAAATTTAATAATATGAAAACCTCTGAGCAAATTCGGAGGTTTTTTGTGAATAATTACTAAAAAAGCGCAAAGATTTTATTGCAAAACGTAAAAAATAAAATTAGTTGAAAAATGCCCTTGTTATTTAATTCCCAAAGTAGTATAATTATTATGGATAAATTTTTGGCATTGTTTTGCCATACTTATGATAAATGGAGGATATACCATGGCATTAATGAAATCCTTGGCTGAAATGGAACAGAGCGTTCCCGACAGCGACGCGAGAAAAAGGCTCGCGGCATTTTACGATGAGGACAGCTTTACGGAGCTGGACAAGTTCCTGTCTGCGGATGGCGAGGTAAGCTCGGTAGCCGCTGGCTGCGGAAGCGTTAACGACTTGACCGTCTACGCGTTCGCGCAGGACGTTTCCGTAAAGGGCGGCGCTGTAAACAAGGCGGCGGCGCAGAAGATCAAGAGAGTGTACGAGCTGGCTGCAAAGAATGGAGCTCCCGTTGTCGGTTTTTTTGACAGCAAGGGCGCTGATATCAACGAGGGCATGGCGGTGCTCGCCGAGTACGGCGACATCATGAAGGCTTCCGCTAAGGTATCGGGCGTTGTTCCGCAGATCGCGGTCGTAACGGGCGTTTGCGCGGGATGCGCGGCGATGATCGCCGCTATGGCGGACGTTGTTATCGCGGCGGAGAGCAGCGAGTTGTTCCTGACAGCTCCGTTCAACAACGAGGACGGCAAGCTCGAGGGCGCGGGTACGGCGGCTAACGCGTCTAAGGCGGGCGTTGTTCAAATACTCGCAAAGGACGCCGACGAGGCTGTCGCTAAGGCGAAGATGCTCGTTTCCGTTCTTCCCGAGAACAATCTCGGCGTGGGCTATAACGACGCGGCTCCCGAGAATGACGCGGTTATTTCCGCGGCAATGAAAGGCGCGGACGTCGCGGCTGCTGTTGCTCAGAAAGGCAGTATTATCGAGTTCGGCGAGAAGTTCGGCAAGGCGGCTTATACCGCTCTCGGTGCTGTGAACGGCAATACAGTGGCGTTCGTGGCTACGGATAAGGCGGAAAAGCTGACGAGCGCGGACTGCGCGAAGATCGCACGTTTCGTTCAGTTTGCGGACGTTTTCTCGATCCCCGTTGTGACTATCGTAAATACCGAGGGCTTCGAGGGCAGTTCGGCGGCGGAGCTTGGCGGTTCGGTTCGCGACTGCGCAAGATTGGCGCAGATCTACGCGACCGCAACAACCGTAAAGATCAACCTGATAAGCGGCAAGGCTTTCGGCGCGGCATTTGCGGCGTTTAGCAGCGCGGATATGAGCTATGCGTGGGAGGGCGCTCGGATCGCTCCGATGAACCCCGAGGCGGGCAAGGTATTTATGGGTGAGGAACTGACGACAGATCCGTTCGCGGCGGCTTCTCTGGGTATGATCGATGGCGTTATCAACCCCGACGACACCCGCGATACCGTTTCGGGCGCGTTGGCAATGTGCGGCTCCAAAAACGAGAATTTCGCGAGAAAGCGCGCGAATTATACTTTTTAAAAAAATACAAGTGAGGTATTGAGATATGAAAAATTATGTTATCACCGTAAACGGAAACGCTTATGACGTTACTGTCGAAGAAGCGGGCGGCGATGTTTCCGCTCCCGCGGCGGCGCCCAAGGCCGCCGCTCCCAAAAAGACCGCTCCCGCGCCCAAGGCTGCCGCGGGCGGAACTCCGATCAACGCGCCTATGCGCGGCACTATCGTTGACGTTAAGGTAAAGGTCGGCGATAAGGTAACGAACGGCACCGTTGTCGCTGTTCTCGAGGCTATGAAGATGGAAAACGACATTGTTTCCGACAAGGACGGCGTTGTTGCGGCTGTTTGCGTAAACAAGGGCGAGTCCGTTGAGACGGGCGCTCCCGTTGTTACTCTTAACTAAAGGAGACCGGATATGGCTAAATTGAAAATAACAGAAACCGTTCTCCGTGACGCGCATCAGAGCTTGCTCGCCACGAGAATGTCTATGGACGATATGCGTCCGATTTTGTCGACAATGGATAAGATCGGCTTTTATTCCGCGGAGTGCTGGGGCGGCGCGACGTTCGACTCCTGTATCCGTTTCCTCGACGAGGATCCGTGGGAGCGTTTGAGAATTCTCCGCAAGGAAATGCCCAACACCAAGCTGCAAATGCTGTTCAGAGGACAGAATATGCTCGGTTACCGTCACTATGCGGACGATCTGGTAGAGTATTTCGTTCAGAAGTCTATCGCCAACGGTATCGACATTATCAGAATTTTCGACGCGCTGAACGATATCCGCAACCTCGAGACCGCTATCAAGGCTGCCAAAAAGGAGAACGGTCACGCTCAGGTCGCTATTTCGTACACAACGGGCGACGTGTTTACTCACGAGTACTATATGAATTACGCTAAGCAGATCGAGAGCGCGGGCGCTGATTCCATCTGTATCAAGGATATGGCGGCGCTGCTCACTCCCTACGAGGCGGAGAGCCTTGTAAAGGATTTGAAGTCGGCTGTTAAGGTTCCGATACAGCTCCACACGCACTATACCTCGGGTCTTGCTTCGATGTGTATTATAAAGGCTGTCGAGGCGGGCGTTGATATGGTCGATACGGCGATGTCGCCGCTGGCGCTCGGTACGTCTCACGCGCCCACGGAGTCAATTGTGGCTACGTTTATGGGCACCGATTACGATACGGGTATCGATCTGGCGTCGCTCGGAGAGGTTCGCGAATACTTTATGGGCTTGCGCAAGAAGTATATCGACAGCGGTCTGCTCGATCCGTCGATGCTCGCTACAAATACAAAGGCGCTGATCTATCAGGTTCCGGGCGGAATGCTCTCCAATTTGCTCTCGCAGCTCAAGCAGGCGGGCAAGGCGGATCAGCTCGACGAGGTTCTCGCCGAAGTCCCGAGAGTGCGCAAGGACAGCGGTTTCCCGCCGCTCGTTACGCCGACCTCGCAGATCGTCGGCACTCAGGCGGTGTTCAATATCATTATGGGCGAGCGCTACAAGACCGTCACCAAGGAGTTCAAGGGTCTTGTAAAGGGCGAGTACGGTAAGACGCCCGTCGATATAGATCCCGAGTTCCGCAAGAAGATTCTCGGCGCGGAAGAGCCTATTACCTGCCGTCCCGCTGATCAGCTCGCTCCCGAGTTCGATAAGATGAAGGAAGAGGCAAAGGCTTACGTAGACGACCCGACAGTCGAGGACATCCTCACCTACGCGATGTTCCCGAAGGTGGCTCCAGGCTTCTTCGAGAAGCAGCGCGACAAAAAGGTCGGCGTTGACGCTGTCCACGCGGACAAGGTCAATAAGGTTCACCCCGTATAATTATAAATGAAGAAATCCCCGTCTCCAACAGACGGGGATTTTTTGATGAATTTTGGTTTTTGTTATCGTTTACAAAATGGTTGAATAAAATTTTGGCACTTTGCACAAACAAAAGTTACAAAAAGGTTACAAAATTTCTTAAAGTTTTTTGATTAAAAATTAATTTTTTTAGGGGGCTGAATAAATGGCTTTATTATGCGAAAAAATACAAAATGGTTTTTGAAATAAATTTTTAGGTTATTAGGTTACGAGACTGGCAATTTAAACAACCGTTTGAAAATGAAAACGTTTTCGGCGACATTTGTGAAAAAAAGTTTCAAAAAAGCACTTGAAAAATTTCTTAATTTGTGATAAACTAACAATGAAATCGGGAAACGAGTTACTCGACGACCCGATCAATAAATCTTAGGCTGTTCAATATTACAGGAAACTCGCTGTGAGTCCTGTAAAGAACAGAAACCATTTTTGGGAGGAATAAACCTATGAAGAAAAGAATTTTGGCAGCTTTGGTAGCTTCCGCAGCTGTTCTCTCTTTGGCAGGCTGTAACACCAACAATAACTCTAACAGCGGTGCAAACAACAGCAACAGCAACAGCAACAGTTCCAGCAGCAACACCGGAGACAGCTCCAGCAACGGTGGCGACAACAGTACGCCCGCAGGTGATGACTTTGTTGTTGACAAGAAAAAACCTCAGTTGATCGATACCGGCATCAAGCCCTCCGATTCCGAGGGAAAGGTTATTAACATCTATGCTTGGAACGATGAGTTTAAGAAGATGTTTGAAAAGTACTACAAGGTTCCGGACGGATATACCGTAAAGTGGACTATCAATCCTTCCGAGAACGGCGTTTACCAGCAGAAGTTGGATGATGCTCTTCTTAATCAGGACAAAGCTGCCGCTGATGATAAGATCGATATCTTCCTCGCAGAGGCTGATTATATCTTGAAGTATGTTGACTCCGACTACACCAAGAATATTGCTGACATCGGTTTCAGCAATGCTTCCACCATCTACAGCTACACCGCTGACGCTTGCACAGACAGCAACGGCGTTCAGAAGGGTATGTCTTTCCAGTGCTGCCCTGCAGGTCTGATTTACAGACGTTCCATTGCTAAGGAAGTAATCGGTTCCGATGATCCCGCAGCAGTTCAGGAAGCTCTTTCTTCTTGGGATAAGTTTGACGAGGTAGCAAGCAAGGCTAAGGATATGGGTTACTACATGACCGGTTCTTTTGCTGCGACCTATAGAACTTTCTCCAACAATACCGAGGGCAAGTGGGTTGATGCTGACGGCAACGTAACCGTTGATCCTGCTATCAAGAACTGGATCAAGCAGACTAAGGACTATATGGATAAGGGCTACACTACCGAGGCAGGTATTTGGGAAGACGGCAACAACATTCACCAGTTTAAGGACGGTAAGGTTCTCTGCTACTTTGGTCCGGCTTGGTACTACAACTTCTCCATGGGCAACATCAAGGATCAGAAGAAGGATGCTGACGGCAACGTAATCGACGAGACCTATGGCGAGAGAAACACCGTTGGTGACTGGGGTCTTTGCGTAGGTCCGCAGAGCTACTTCTGGGGCGGCACATGGCTGCTCGCCGGCGCTCAGACCGATAATCCCGAGATCGTTGCTGATATCTTCAATGCTTTCCAAAGCAACGAGAAGATCCTCAAGCAGATGGTTGAGATCGACAGCCAGTTTGTAAACAACAGCGCTGTCAATGATTCCTATGCAACCAAGTCTGATTTCGGTAACGAGATCCTTGGCAATCAGAATGACTGGGCTATCTTTGCAAACGGCGCTAAGGACATTTCTCTGAAGAACGCTACCGGTTACGATCAGCTGCTCAACGAGAAGCTTCAGGACAACCTGAAGGATTACTTCAAGGGCACCGTTGACCTCGATACCGCATGGGGCAACTATGTAAAGACGATCAATGAGGCTTACACTGAGCTCAAGCTCCCCGAGAAGCTGACTCTTGACTAATTTACAGGGCATAAAAATCGTATTGATTTAAAATCCTAACCTTTAAGAGGTGAGGCGTAACGCTCGCTTCACCTCTTTTTTTAGGATTTTGCGGTACGGCTAAAATGAAAATGAGAGGTAAGGTGTTTTGTGATGACCAAAAAGCACAAGTCCATTAGCTATGCTAAGTGGGGCTACTTTTTTATCGCACCGTTTTTTATAGTGTACATCGTATTCCAGCTGATTCCGCTTTTGTCCACGTTCTATTACAGCTTTTTCGATTACTACCGTTCCGGTCTGAAGGTTATCGGTCCGGAGTTTGTCGGATTTAAAAATTACGCGACGCTGTTTACGCCCGACTCGAACGGTCAGATAGGATTTCTCACCTATTTTGGAAATACGATGATAATGTGGATTATCGGTGCGGTTCCGCAGTTGGTTTTCTCGCTGCTGCTTTCCGTAATTTACACAAGTTATCGCTTGAAGATCAAGGGACAGCGTTTCTTTAAGACGGTTATGTATATGCCGAACCTGATAATGGCTTCCGCGTATTCATTGCTGTTCTTTACGCTGCTTTCCAATGTCGGTCCTATCAACCAGATCATTATGTCCGCAACAGGTTCGACATTTGACTTCCTGGGTCAGGTCTGGCCCGCGAGAACGGTCATTGCGTTTATCAACTTCATTATGTGGTTCGGTAATACAACGATCCTCTTGATGGCGGGTATTATGGGTATTGATCAGAGTATATTCGAGGCGGCTTCAATTGATGGCGCAAGTGCCGGGCAGGTTTTCTTTAAGATCACGTTGCCGCTGTTGATGCCTATTTTGGTTTACGTTGCTATTACCTCGCTTATCGGCGGTTTGCAGATGTTCGATGTTCCTCAGATCATGACGTCCGGAAACGGTTCTCCGAACCGCAGCACGATGACGCTTATCATGTATCTGAATAACTATTTCGGTACGTCTAAGAACTACGGTATGGCAGGCGCTCTGTCGGTAATAATCTTTGTTATTACAGCGATCTTGAGCTTTATTGTATTTAAGACAATGAACTCTCCCGACAAGGGCAAGAAGAAATCCAAGAAAGCGAGGGGTTAATTGATATGGCAACTACATATGTATCAACCGGCGAGACTAAGGGTACTCGCGCAAAAACGAACATCGCAAGGGTTTTGTCCTATATATTTCTCGGTTTTGTTACCTTGCTTTCGCTGTTTCCGTTCTATTTGCTGATAATCAATTCCACACGTTCTCATTCGGAGCTTCAGGCAGGTTTTACGCTTATTCCCAGCACCAGCTTCTTTTATAACTTGAAAACCGCGTGGAACGACAGAACGATGTTTGTCTTCCCGATGGCGCTGTTGAACAGCTTTATCATTGCGGCTTTGGCAAGTATTCTTACAAGCTACTTTTCCGCTATGACGGCTTACGGTATTCACGTTTATGATTTCAAGGGAAAAAATATGCTGTTTAAGTTTATTCTTGTCATAATGATGATCCCTACGCAGATCTCCGCAGCCGGATTTTTGCAGTTGGTCGGCGTGTTTGGAATGAGAGACACATATTGGCCGCTCATTATTCCCGCTATCGCAGCTCCCTCGGTATTCTTCTATATGAAGCAATATATCGAAGGCTCGCTGCCTATGGAAGTTATTGAAGCTGCACGTGTTGACGGCTCGAACGAGTTCAAGACGTTCAATATCATTGCGCTTCCTATGCTGAGACCCGCGTTGTCGGTACAGCTGATATTTGCGTTCGTTGCTTCCTGGAACAACTACTTCACTCCCGCGCTCGTTCTGGACAGCTCGAGCAAATGGACGCTTCCTATCGCGCTGGCGGCGGTTCGTTCGAGAATCAATTCCGAGGCGGGTAATATGGGAGAGGTTTATATGCTCATCTTCCTGTCGATTATTCCCGTTGTCATCGTCTACATCTTCGTTTCCAAGAACATCGTTGAAGGCGTGGCACTCGGTGCGGTTAAGGGTTAATTACTTCAAACACCTTTTATCCTCCCGTTTATACGGGAGGATTTTTTCGCATTTTTTTGGAAATTGTGAACTATTTTGACAATTTGTATTGACAAGCAACAAAATATATGATATAATAAATTGTCGGTAAGCCATGGTTTGGCTGAACTATGAATTTTTTTGGAGGAATTACTTATGAAAACAGCGGCAAAGGTTTTTATCATCATCGGTATCGTTGTGGGATTTATTACCATCATCGCTCCGATCGTCGGTTTTGTTGCGTTAAATCAGATGAAGACGCAGAAGCCCTCTACGGCGGTTTGTGTTCTGGTTCTGCTTTTCTGCAATCTGATTGGCGGCATTCTCCTGCTTTGCAGTGACGAGAGTGAATACGGCGTCTGAACGTACATAAAATGTGAATTTTGACGCAAAAAATCCCCTGTGGACTTTCCACGGGGGATTTCATATAATATAAAGCGGGATTACTTGAAGTATCTGTTCAGCAGACCCTCAAATGCCTTACCGTGACGAGCCTCGTCCTTTGCCATTTCGTGAACGGTATCGTGGATAGCGTCGAGATTGTTCTCCTTAGCCATCTTCGCGAGATCGAGCTTGCCCTGAGTAGCGCCATGCTCCGCGGCAACGCGCTTGGTAAGGTTGTCCTTGGTGGATGCGGAAACTACCTCGCCGAGCATCTCGGCGAACTTTGCAGCGTGCTCCGCCTCTTCCCACGCAGCCTTCTCGTAATACAGACCGACCTCGGGATAACCCTCTCTGTGAGCAGCTCTTGCCATTGCGAGGTACATACCTACCTCAGTGCACTCGCCCGTGAAGTTAGCGCGCAGACCCTCAACGATCTCAGCGGGAACGCCGTCGGTGATACCGATCTCATGCTCGCAAGCGAAAACGAGCTTGTCGTCCTCCGCAACAGCCTTGAACTTGCTTCCGGGAACTCCGCACTGCGGACACTTTTCGGGAGCGGAATCGCCAATGTGAACATAACCGCAAACGGGACATACATACTTCATAAAAAAACCTCCAAAATAGTAATGATTATCGTTTTAACGATAAATTTATTATACCACTTTATATGACTTTTGTCAATAGGTTCAAAAATTTTTTTCGTTTAATAACAATATTATACATTTTTTTAACTTTAGGACGTTATTTTATTGCTTTTTTGAGTTGATTTTTATTATAAAATATGATATAATGATAATATGTTATTTTGTGTGGTCAATTGGATGAAGGGCGGGAATGTTCTCCGCCTCGGGATTGGGGATAGATTATGGAAAAAATGAGAACGAGGTTTAAAATAGAAGCTCGCTCGAGCTTCCATATTATGTGCTATGCCGCGGGGTTGATGCACCTGACGTTCCTTATCACATTCGCGTGTTTTAAATTATACATGATGGTACTTATAAACGTTTTCAGCGTGCTTATATACGTCGTTTCGGGAACATATACTATGCGGCACAACATTGAGGGGCATGCCATCGGCTGGATAATCGTGTTTTTCACCGAGATCATGCTGCACGCCGTTCTTGTAACAGCGATACAGGGAACAGAGGTTTTCTTTTTCCTGTACCCGCTGATGGCTTTTCCGCTGTACGGATATTATCTTTTTGTTTATTGCGGCAGGGATACTTTTATAAAGTCGGCGGTAGCGTTCGGCATGATAACATTCTTTTCGTTGATGATCACGCTGGCTATGGTCGAGAACGTCGGTACGCTGTATTCCATCACAAATATGCATGTGCTTTCACATTCGGAGATCATCGTATTGCGCAGCATTAACATAACGTTCACACTGGTAATGGTTGTGGCGTTCGTGCTGATGTTCTACCTTGAGGTGTCGTCGCTTCTCGATAAGCTCAAGAGCACCAACGAAAAGCTTAACTACACGGCAACTCATGATTCGCTGACGGGACTTAACAACCGTCACAGTCTCTGGGGCTTTTTTGACGAGCTTGAAAAAAGCGGCGAGCGCTACTGTATCGTAATGGGCGACCTTGACGATTTCAAGAAGATCAACGACACCTACGGTCATGACTGCGGCGACGTAGTGCTTAAATCCGTTGCCGCGATAATAATTGAGAACACCAACGACGATGAAATGGCGTGCCGCTGGGGCGGCGAGGAAATGCTGATCATTATGCGCGGCACTCGCGAGGACTGCTACGCACGGATAAGCGTCATAAAGTCGGAGATAAGTTCGCTCGGTATAACGAGTGACGGAATGCCCGTCAGGGTGACGATGACATTCGGCTTCGCGGACAGCGAGGAAAAGAGCGCGGCGCTTGCGTCGAGACGCATTGACGAAAGCGTTGCGGACAGCAGCTCGCCGATAAAATCACCGCATCACTTTGGTATAGATTTGCTGATATCCATGGTTGACAAGCGGCTGTATATCGGCAAGAGGAGCGGTAAGAACGTTATCGTCTGCACTATGGATTAAAAATTAAAAGCTCCGCTGTGGTAACGGCGGAGCTTATTATTGCAAAATTATTGCATTTCGTGCTTGACGCGGGCTTTTTCCTCGGCGCGCTTTGCGTTGTTGAATCGGTCAAGCGTGCCTACGAGATAGCCTGTAATTCTTCTGATACGCTGGAACGGCACATCGGAGAAATGATACTTCGCGTTTACGAAATCTCCGTCAAGCTCAAGCTCGATCGATCTGAGGTGCTTGTCGGGGTATTTTGTCCGTGCGCACTCGATATAGTAATCTATCTCTTCCTTGGGCAGTTTTCCTCCCGTAACATTAACGTCTACCATTTTTCTTCCCCCCTTGCTTTTTAGGTGCATTATTATTGTATCACAATATATTGTAGAAGTCAACTGTGATTTTGCACAATATTTTGAAATAAACTTTGTAAAGGCGCATCTTTATCGAAAAAAGTCATCATAAAAAAATTTTTTTGAAAAAAGTGAAAGAAAAGGAATTATTTTTTGTGTATATAGATGAAAGGGCTTAACGCCCTGCTATTTGTCGACAAATAACCGCAAAGCGAGGTGAGCTGATGAACGACCGTGATATCGTCGGATTGTTTCTTGAGCGCGACGAGAGCGCGATAAGGGAGGTCTCGGCAAAGTATACGAGCTACTGTTCGAAGATCGCCGCGAACATTCTCGGATCGTATGACGAGGCTGAGGACTGCGTTAACGAGGCTCTTATGAAGGCGTGGGAGAGCATTCCGCCGCACGAGCCTGAAATGCTCTCGACATACCTCGGCAAGCTGACGAGAAACATCGCGATAAACAGACGGCGCAGAACGCTCGCCGGAAAGCGCGGCAGGGGAGAGGCGGAGCTCGTTTTCGAGGAGCTGTCCGAGCTTATAGGCAGTGAGAGCGTCGAACACACGCACGATCTTAAAGAGCTGGTGCGCGAGATCAACGAATTTCTGTACACGCTTCCCGAGATTAAGCGGAACATATTCGTCTGTCGATACTGGTACTGTGACAGCGTTCCCGAGATCGCCGCCGAATTCGCCATAAACAAAAATAAGGTCTACATAACTTTAAACCGTGTCAGAAAAGCTTTACGCGAATACTTACGAAAGAGAGGCTATGAGCTGTGAAAAACGATGAATTATTTGAAGCGCTGTCAGAGCTCGACGACGAGCTGATAGTGAATGCAAAGCATATAGATACCTACGACGGGCAGTCGGTCGAGTTGAGGCGCGCTCCCGTGTGGAAGATAGTTACGGGCTCCGTCGCCGCGGCGGCATGTGCCGCGCTGCTTATCGTCGGGGGGGTTCACGCCGTGAATTATGTAAACGGCAAAGCGCCCGTGTCTCCCGCGTCCGATCCTTCAACTACGGTGGATGTTAGCAAAGATCCTTCGCACGTGCCCGCAGTATATCCCGAGGAGGCGAAATATGTCTACGAGGGCGATTACGGCGAGCTGGAGCGCGGCGGTGTGATACAGGGCGACAATAAGGTTTATTCAAGCTATGAACTGCTGGCAGAACTCAGCGATCTGGTGGTCTCGGGAAAGTTTACCGATATTGCGCATCAGACACGACCGATCGAGCCAAGCGAGGATTTTGATTTTACCCACAAATATCGGTCATACAATACTTTTTATATTGATAAGGTTCTTAAAGGCGATAAAAAGACGGGTGACGCGATAGCTATAACTCAGCCCGATATCGTTTACGACGGAAAGATATATTACTATAAGATGTCCCCGATGATCTGCGGAGACAATTGGGTATACTTTCTTGAGGAAAGGGACGGGTACTATTATCCCATAAGCGAGCTGCAGGGTCGTTATCCGCTGCCCGACAGCAATAATAAGGTGCTCAAAGACTGCGGCAAGTACGGCTATTACGGTGACCCTGTTCTGTACGAGGATAAGGTATACGAGGAACTTGTTGAGACCCTTGAGACGCTTGAGCACACCGTATCGGAGAACTTCGACGGCGTTATTCTGACGGTCAAGATGAAGAAGGACAGCTTTACCGCCAACGAGGGTATATGGGTCAAGGCGACCGTTCGTAACACCACCGACAAGCCGATAGGGCTGCTTATGCCCGTAATGGGCGAGGGCTCGCATACGGAGATATCCACCCGCATTTCGCGCGGGGAGTACAGTCTTACCGATATCGACGCCGACGGTTGGGCGTTTAATGCTGCTATGGATTCGCATATCGTTGAGCCGAGTGAGGAATATGTTCAGGAGATGACGTTCGGAGAGCCTGTTTGGAGCAGTCATCGTCCGGAATCCGGCGAATATAAAGGTACGGCGACGATAACGCTGCTGTCCGATCCGAACGATACGAGCAGCAAAGCCACGGCGCACACCGTCGAGTTCTTGCTTACGATAGAGGAAGAAAGTGCCGATAAGGATCCCGATGAGCCGAGCGTTCCCGACAACGCAACGAATGTTACCAAGGTATACGAGTACGGCAAGAGCGATACGGAGGATTGGGAAATGTCCGAATTCCCGGGAGTTACGTTCCGCTGCGACGGCAATTATGTGGCAGTACTCGCGGACGGCGAATACGGCTATTCTCTGTATGTGGGCATGCCCGTCGAGGACGTTTACCTTGTCGACCTTAACGGAGACGGTTACCGCGAGATAGTCTCGACGGCGGCATTCACATCGGGTGTTTTCGACGAACACGTTTATGCGTTCGATTTTGACAGCGGTATGCGCTACGATCTTCAAGACAGCGGTAATAACAATTTCAAGCTACGCGATAATAACGGCGTTCTTGAAGTCCGGAAATACGAGTATAATGAGAGCAATATTGTGTCCGAGCAGCCGCTTACGCTTGATATGATGACGAATTCCGGCAGCGTTCACGTGTTCAAGGGTACCGAGCCCGCCGAGTGGACTATGGACGAGCTGCCCGGGATAACGTTCCGCGCGGACAGATCTGGCGTATATGCCCGCGGAGAGGACGGCTCCGAGCGCAACATAGCCGACGTTTACGAATACAAACTGATAAACTGCGTATGGCTGTACGATAACGACAACGACGGCAAGCGCGAGATCATGCTTGAGTATACGGATTTAAAGGGTATGCACGTCTCGAGTATGAATTCACCCGACGTCTTGTTCAAGGATTCCTCGCACCCCGTGATCCCCCAAATTATCTCGGGCAGCGAGTATGTTCTCAGAGATCATGCCGATTATACGGATGATTACCTTGACTACATCGGCGCTTACGATTACTGCAATGTGGACGAGAACGCCGCCGTCGTCTCCTTTTGCGAGGGCGAGGTCGTCGCCGCGGACGCGGAGCCCAATGATAATGGCGGGCGCGGACGATACGTCGTTGTCCGCGACGAGTTGTATTATTACTGTTACAGTCATCTCGGCGGCGTGAGCGTAAACGTCGGCGACAAGGTGACCGCGGGTACGCAGATAGGAATAATCGGGAATTCGGGAGGACGCTGGAGGATAGACGGGACCGGTTTCGGCGTATGTCTGGCGACTTACGATCATATGCCCGATATTTCCGGTACGGACGAGGTTCTCCCCGAGTAAACGGCGGTATCGCGAATATACATTATATAAAAAGCCGAAGATTTTTCAACAATCCTCGGCTTTTTTTATTTTTTGGCGAATTTTCCGTAAAAGGCAAAATTCGGTGAAATACTCTTGAAAATACGGGAAAAAAGGTATATAATATAAAGTGTGTATATGTTAGATCGTTTTAATATATTGTTGGAAAATATTGGGAGAACAATGAAAGAAATACTTGATTTTTTTACGGGTCATCTGAAGCGCGTCGATAAGATACTGCCCGCGATATGCATTATTATAACGGCGTTTGATATGTTTCTGGTGAATTCGATGTATGAAACGGGATATATACCACGGGGAGTGGTGAGGACGCAGTTTATCGCGGCGGTACTCGGAATTCTCGCGTCGTTTGTGATAAGCTTTATCGATTATAAGTTTATCGCCAAGCTGTGGTATATCTATGCCCCCGTAGCGGTGATATTGCAGCTTCTGGTGTGGTCGCCGATAGGAGTGCAGCGCGACGACGACGTTGCGTGGATACAGATAGGCGGTAAAAACGGCATTACCATCCAGCCCTCCGAGATACTCAAATTCGTGTTTATAATCACGCTCGCGCTGCATATCTCAAAGCTCGGCGACAAGTTGAATTCTCTGCCGCATTTGCTGTTGGTATGCGCTCACGGGCTGTTCCCCACGGCGCTTATAATAGCGCAGGGCGACGCTGGGTCGGCGCTGGTGTTTCTGTTTATTTTTATCGTAATGCTGTTTATGGGCGGAGTTTCATGGAAGTATATAATCGCTGCGGTCGCCGCCGTTCCGCCCGTAATTTACGTAGCGTGGAATTACGTGATGAAGGATCATCACCGATTGCGTTTTTTGATACTGTTTGACGAGGAACTGCAAAAGGAAGAGATACTCAATGTTTACTATCAGCAAAATCAAGGCAAGATAGGTCTCGGAGCGGGACAGCTTACGGGTATGGGATTTAATCCCGATGATTTAACGCTCGATATTCCCGAGGTGTACAATGATTTTGTGTTCTCGTATATAGGTATGACAATGGGATTTATCGGTTGTATGGCGGTGGTCATCGCGCTGGCGGTGCTGTGTCTCAAGCTGCTTTCAAACGCGTCGGGCGCGGGAGATCCGTTCGGGCGGCTGATTTGTGTGGGAGTGTTCGCTCTGGTGCTGTTCCACTGTATCATCAATATCGGAATGGTGTTGTCGGTAGTCCCCGTTATCGGCATACCGCTGCCGTTTATAAGCACGGGCGGTACGGCTATGATAATGATGCACGCCTGTATGGGATTGGTGCTGAGCGTTTCGGCTCACAAGGAAAAGGCAAAGCATATGTTTTATGAGGAATAAATATTTACAATATTTACCGAAAGGGGAACTTTTTATGAAACCTATCGTAAGAAATATCGGCGTTCTTTATCCCGAGGCTCAGCTTGAGGCTCAGAAAAAGCGCTATAAGACCGCCGAATGCGGTTTCGCGGAGTATTTCGGGGCGCTCGGCGAGCACCGTTTTTTCTCCGCGCCCGGGCGCACCGAGATATGCGGCAATCACACCGACCACAACAACGGCAAGGTTTTCGCGGCGAGCGTCGATCTTGACGTTATCGCCGTTGTCGAGCAGACCGACGACAATATCGTCACTATAAAGTCCGAGGGCTTTCCCGAGGATAAGCTCGACCTTTCTGACCTTGAAGTCAAGGAGGAGGAGAAGAATACCTCCGCGTCTCTTATACGCGGCGTGGCGAGGGGCTTGCGCAGAAACGGTCATAAGATCGGAGGTTTCCGCGCGTACACGACCTCAACGGTAATGAAAGGCTCGGGACTGTCAAGCTCGGCGGCGTTTGAGGTGCTTGTCGGCACGATATTCTCCCACCTTTACAACGGCGGGCAGATTTCTCCCGTAAAGATAGCGCAGATATCGCAGTTCGCCGAGAATGAGTACTTCGGCAAGCCCTCGGGACTTATGGATCAGATGGCTTGCTCGGTCGGAGGATTTGTCGCTATCGACTTCAAGGACAACGACACTCCCATTATCGAAAGCGTTCCATGCGATTTTGCGAGCTACGGTCACGCGCTGTGTATCGTTGACGCAAAGGGCGATCACGCCGACCTCACGGGCGAATACGCTGCTATCTCGCACGAAATGAAAGCGATCGCGGGATATTTCGACTGCGAAACGCTCCGCTCTATCGCGCTCGACGACGTTATGCTGAACATCAACGGTCTGCGCGAGAAATTTGGCGACAGAGCCGTGCTCCGCTCTATACACTTCTTCCACGAGAATAATCGTGTTGAACGCGCCGTTCACGCGCTGAAAAACGAGCGTTTTGACGATTTTCTCGCCGCGGTAAAGGAAAGCGGCGACAGCTCGTTCAAGTACCTCCAGAACATCTACCCCAGCTCCGACGTGCGTCATCAGTGCTTGTCGATAGCGCTCAACGTAGCCGAGAACACGCTCCACCGCAAGGGTGCGTGCCGAGTTCACGGCGGAGGCTTCGCGGGAACGATACAGGCGTTTGTGCCGTTTGACGCGTTGGGGCAGTTCAAAATGAATATGGAAAAGATATTCGGCGTAGGCTCGTGCCACGTACTTACCGTAAGACCCGTCGGCGGTGCGGAGGTCCTGCTAGACGAACAAAAATAATAAATCGGGGAGGAAATCTCCTCCCCGATTTGTTTAGTTTACCTCGTACTCGCTCATCTGTTTTATCATCATTATGTCGACAAGCGCGTCTACGGCTATGCCGTTTTCGGTGTATTCCTCCGCGAACACCTTGCCGTTTTCGCGCAGCTTCGAGGTGCAGCCCGCCTTGTCATAGGGCAGCAACAGCTTCATCCGGCGGCTTGTTTGCGGAAGGTTTTTGGATATCTTTTCCAATAACTCGTCAATTCCCTCGTTTTTAAGGGCGCTTATTTTGGCGGTCTTATCGTCCGCGGGAATGTTCTCGCTTATCTTGTCGCATTTGTTGAGCACGGTCACGACGGGTATTTCTGCGGCGCCTAGTTCGGCGAGAGTTTTCAGGGTAACGTCCGCTTTTTCGGCGGCGTCGGGGTCGCTTACGTCACAGACGTGAATTATGATGTCCGCGCAGGCGGCTTCCTCGAGCGTCGACTTGAACGCCTCCACAAGGTGGTGCGGCAGTCGGCGTATCAACCCTACCGTGTCCACCAGCAGGAGACTTCGTCCGTCGGGCAGTTCGATTGACCGCGAGGTCGGGTCGAGTGTCGCGAACAGCTTGTCTTCGGCGAGAACGTCTGCGCCCGTCAAAAGGTTCAGCAGCGTGGATTTTCCCGCGTTGGTGTAGCCGACGATAGCGCCGACTTGAACGTTGTCCTTGCGGCGGCGCTCACGCGAATATCCGCGGCGTTCCTCAAGCTCTTTCAGCTCTGCCGCGAGCTTGTCGATACGGCGGCGGATATGGCGGCGGTCGGTCTCGAGTTGGGTCTCGCCGGGACCGCGCGTGCCGATGCCTCCACCGAGACGGGACAGGCTCGTACCCAAGCCCATTAGCCGCGGCAGCCTGTAACGGAGCTGCGCCAGCTCGACCTGAAGCTTGCCCTCCCGCGAGACGGCTCTCCCCGCGAAGATGTCCAGAATGAGCATGGTTCGGTCGATAACGCGCACGTCGGTCTCGTCCTCGATATTGCGTATCTGCGACGCGGTAAGCTCGCAGTCGAAGATGAGCAGCGTCGCTCCGAGCTTTTGGCAAAGCTCCTTGACCTCGCTGAGCTTGCCTTCGCCGATAACGGTCGCCGAATCGTAAGCCTCGCGCTTCTGGATAACGCGCGCAATCTCCTCCGCTCCCGCGGTTTTCGCAAGCTCCGCAAGCTCGTCGACGGAGACCTCGCAGTCGTACTCACCGATATCGGCGGATACCAGAATTGCTTTTTCAATGGTTTTTTCTTGCATATAAATTCCTCCTTTAACGAGATTGAGGAATGAGTAACTTAATCATTATAGCAAATAATTTACGGTTTGTCAACCATAAATATTTCGAGGGAATTAAAATGAACGATATTTTTGAAAAATACAAGGAACTGAATATCGACGGCAGTTGGATAGGACTTGAAGCGGGCGGAAACGACCCGTGGTTCTGCACGCCCATCGGCGCGGAAACCTTCGGCTGGGATAACGGGATACACTTTTGCTTTATAGACGGCTTCGGGGAAACGGTCTTCGCCGTTGACGCCGAATGTTGCTGCGAACATTTGGTTTTTCCTATTGCCAGGAATTTCTGCGATTTTCTCCGACTGATACTCGCCGCCGGAAATACTTGCCCGATCGAGCAAATTATGTGGTGGGATAAAAAAATGTTTGAGGATTCACTTAACGACCCCGATAATGCGGAATGGAACAGCAAGCCGGAAGTCCAAAAGGCGTTGAAAGCAATCGCGGAGCTTGGTATTACACCAATGGAGGAGCCGTTTGAATATGTCAAGGATATTCAAAAAGATTTTCCCTATGACAAGCTGCAATATACCAACGAATATTACGATACCCTGGGTCTGGAGCGTCCCGACGGCACGGAGCGCGATGAATGGCACTCCGAGGTTCGTATCTCAAGGATATTTTACGAGGATAAATAGTTTTATGGGAACGGGTATCATTGCAGTTTGATGGATAAAAACTTTAAAGGACAAGTCGCTCGAGCAGACGTAACAAAGCCTGTTGACGATAATATAAGTCTTATCATAAATAAAACAGACCATTTAACAGATATGAGGTGGTAATTATGAAATTCAAAAAATTTGACGTGCTGATAGTCGGCACGGGCATTTCGGGCATTTACGCGGCGCTGAACCTCGACAGCTCGCTGTCCGTGCTTATGCTGTCGAAACGCGAATTAACGCTGTGCAACTCCGCGCTGGCGCAGGGCGGTGTGGCTGCGGTTATGGACAGGGAACACGACGACAGCGAGCTGCACATCAAGGACACGCTTATCGCGGGGCAGTACAAGAACAACCTCGACAACGTGAAGATCCTCGTCGAGCAGGGACCGCGCGACGTCGAGCGGCTTGTTGAGAAATACGGCGTGGACTTCGACCGCAACGAGGACGGCTCGCTCGCGCTCACGCTCGAGGGCGGACATTCGCGGCGGCGTATCGCTCACCACAAGGACACCACGGGCTTTGAGATAGAAACCAACCTCATTGCGCAGGTGCAGAAGCTCACGAACGTCACCGTTATCAATAATTCCGTGCTTTGCCGTCTTGAAAGGGAGAACGGAACGTTTTTCGCCGAGGTCGTTACCGAAAGCGGCGAGTACGAATACTACTGCGCAGGCGCGGTAATTATGGCGACGGGCGGTATCGGGCGCGTTTACGACTTCACCACCAACTCCGCCATAGCTACGGGCGACGGTATTCAGCTCGCGTACAATCTCGGCGCAGAGATCAAGAATTTGTCGTATGTTCAGTTTCACCCGACCGCGTTCGCCGACAAGGAAAACAGGGAGTGTTTCCTTATTTCCGAGGCAGTCCGCGGCGAGGGCGCGTATCTGCTCAACTGCAACAAGGAGCGCTTTATGCCCGGCTACGAGCCTGAGCGCAAGGAATTAGCCCCGCGCGACGTCGTTTCCAAGTGCATTATGGAGGAGCAGAAGAAAACGGGCAGCGACGAATTTTGGCTCGATATTTCGTACAAAGACCCCGAATTCGTCAAGAACCACTTCCCGATGATCTATAATAAAGTGCTCGAAAAGGGCTATGATATGACGAAAGAGCCTATTCCTATATATCCGTGTCAGCACTACTTAATGGGCGGTATAAACGTTGACGGCAAGGGCGCGACCAATATCGAGGGCTTGTACGCTGCGGGCGAGTGCTCGCACACGGGAGTTCACGGCGCGAACCGTCTGGCGAGCAATTCGCTGCTCGAGGCGCTGGTGTTCTCGCGGCTTATCGCGGAGGATATCAACGGGAAGATAACGCACGGCACCGATGGCGAGGTCGAATATCCCATGCCCGCTCCCGAGGGTAGGGAACTGCCGCACGGAATACGCACCGAGGTTCGCCATATAATGCAGAAGTCGTATTTCGTCTATCCGAATTATCCCGAGGCGGAAAAGGGACTGAAACGCATTACCGAGCTTAAAAACGAGATTGACCGTGGCGGCTGGGCGGTAACGTCCGATTTTGTGGAGACCAAGTCCATTGTGACTTGCGCGTATATTATACTTACAGAAGTTATTGAAAGGAGAAACGATAGATGATCTTACTACCGTTTTATGTTGACGACATAATCAAGACGGCGCTGTCCGAGGATATCAACTATATCGACAGCACCGCCGATCTGCTTATCCCCGACAACAGCTATTCCGACGCGTATTTAATGGCTAAGGCGGACGGCGTTGTCTGCGGCTCGGAGGTCGCGGCGCGTGTGTTCACGATACTCGACCCGTCCATTGACGTGAGGTTCCTCGTGAACGAGGGCGAGCGTGTTTCAAAGGGTCAGAAGATCGCTTCGATAAACGGTCACACCCGCGAAATGCTCAAAGCGGAGCGCACCGCGCTGAATATTATCCAGCATATGAGCGGAATTGCGACCTATACGCGCAAATGCGTTGACGCTGTCGAAGGCACACGGGCGACTATTGCCGATACGCGCAAGACGCTACCCGGGCTGAGAGCGCTCCAGAAGTACGCGGTCACGGTGGGCGGCGGACGCAATCACCGATACAATCTTACAGACGCGGCTATGCTCAAGGACAACCACATCGACGCTTACGGCGGTATTACCGCGGCGGTAAAAACGCTCCGCAAGCGCGCGGGGCATATGCTGCAGATAGAGGTCGAGACCCGTAACCTCGACGAGGTAAAAGAAGCCCTGAGCTGCGGCGTAAACGTGATAATGCTCGACAATATGAGCCTCGACGAGATGACCGAGGCGTGCAGGCTCGTTGACGGAAAAGCAAAGACCGAGGCTTCGGGAAACATCACGCTCGATAACATCAGGGCGGTAGCGGAAACGGGAGTTGACATAATCAGTCTCGGCGCGCTTACACATTCCGTGCAGGCGTTTGATATTTCAATGAAATGGGGTTAAATTATGGAAGAGATCGAATTCAGATACGACACACAGCTGCTGCTTGATGTGGACGACCCGTCGGACGACGTTGAGGACGAACTTGACGGGTATATCCGCGCGCACTTCAAGGGCGACTCGCTGCTCGTTATCGCCGACGAGGACGAAAACGGCGTGTCGACCGCAAAGCTGCATTTCCACACCAACGAGCCGTGGCTGATACTTGAATACTGCCGCTCGCTCGGTGAAATTTACGATATTGTGGTAGAGGATATGGTAAGGCAGAGCAGGGGTCAAAAAGGCTGATAAATATCGTAAAACGGCACCGAACGAAATGCTCGGTGCCGTTGCTTTATTTGGCCGCGGTATTCTTGATGACCATTTTTTTGATGAATTCCGAGGTGTGGAGCGGTCTGCCGTTGATGATACCCTGTATCATATCAGCGTCGAAGCCGCGGGCATTCTCAAGAGCTTTTAGGTTGTCGACTCCCTTGATACATACCGTTATTCCCTTTTCGTGAGCGCGCTCTATGACGGAACGCACAAACGCTGCGGATACGGGGTCGTCGCTGAGACGGCGGCTCCTCAGCTTGATACATTTGACATACGGGTTCTCAAGCGGCGCGGCGGTGAAGAAATTCCCGCCCTTGTCGTCGGCGATTATGTTTACGCCGCTGTTTGCCATCTGTTTCAGGAAGTTGTTACGCATACCGAGCGTTCCTTCGCTCTCGGATACCGAAACGCTGATAGCCTCGGGCGGCAGGGAATACTCCAGCAGCGCCTTGCGCAGTATGATAACCCCCGTCTCGGAGTTGAGGATATTCTCGGGAATGCTGAACGCCACGCGAAAATGCGATAATCCGCTTTCGCGCACGGCCGCGCAGAACTCGCATATCCTGTCGACAACGAACTCGTATATTTCATTGGCGAGCCCCATGCGCTCGACTACGGGCAAAAATCTGTCACGCGACACAATAATATCTTTGTTGCTCCAGAAAAGGTGTGCCTCGCAGCATTGCAGCTCTCCCGTACGCGCGTCGACAACGGGCGTGTACAGGAAGTAAAAGCCCTTGAAATCGTTCTCGGCAGCGTCCATGACGAGCTTTCTTACGCGGAGATTGTTGTCGAGCTTTTCCTCGAGACCGTCCGAGTAGCTTACCGCGTCATGCAGCTTTCTGTCCTTGGCGAGCCTGAGCGTCCTTGTCGCTACGCGAACGCAGTCTGCGACGTCGTCCGCGTCGTTCGGGAACATACTGATACCCGCGTAGATGTCAAGCTGATTCTCGCTGTCGTTCAGGAACCACGGCGAGCGGAACTTGGTGAGTATCGTCTGCGCCAAACCGAGCGCATCCTCGCGCGACGAGCCGCTTAAGGTAACGAACAGTATATCGTTTGAGAACATATAGACCTTCTTGGCGTTCTCGGTCGGTATCGCGGCGATATATTCGGCAATGCTCCTTACAATATCCTCGGAGTAGCGCAGGGTGTATATCTCGGAAAGCTCCTTGAGATTGGATATCTCGATAGAGATCACCGAGCCGCTCACGCCCTCGGCTATGGACTTGCTGAAATCGCGCTCAAACGCGCTGCGGTTCGGTATGCCCGTGGTAGTGTTGAAGTACGCCAGACGGAGCAGGTGTTCCTGCGACACCGCGAGCTCGTTCTCCATAAACGAACGGTAGATGACCGTCGAGATTATCTGCGTGATATTGCGGATCATTTTTCTGTCGCGGTTAGTCCACACGCGGTCGCCGTCGTTCGACATAAATACGATAAGCCCGCGCGGATTGCCGTTTTCGTACACTCTCGACATCGCGACGCTCCTGCCCTTGCTTTCCGCGCCGCGCAGATCGTCCTCGTGCATACAAACCACCGCGTTGTTCTCAAGCTCCCTGTCGACATCTTTGTTAAACGGCGCAGTCGACACCGTCGGTATTATATCGCCCGTTTCGCTCCAGCGGTACACCTTTATCGGGCTGACGTTGTCGGAACAGAAGATAAGGTCGCTTAGCCCGAAGTAATCGCGGATAAGCGGGATTATGCTGCCGAACGAGGCGGCGGTGCTCCTGCTTTGAAGTATCAGAGAGTAGATATTGTTGACGAGTATCTGATCTTCGAAGTTCTGACCGAGCAGCTTATTCGCATTTTGCGAGTTTTCCATTTCCTCGCAGATCACCACATACGAGTTCGCGATTTCGGAGACGGTCTGCACCATAGTTTCCAGCAGCGGAACGCAGTCGTTGATATCCTCCAGCGATTCGCCCGCGATTACCCACGCCGCCACCGTCTGATGCTTTACGCGGATATTCTTCTTGCGCTGATAGCTCATCTTGTTGAGATTGATCTTCTTGTCCTGCGCCGCGGCGAGTATTTTGCCGTCCTCGCCGACTATCGCGGAGTACATACCCTCGATACGCGCAAACGGGAGCTGTACGCGTTCCAGATAATCCTGACCCAGAATATCGAGCAGCTGCGGCATATTGTCCTTTGACGAGCCCATGGAGCCCTCCGCCTTGTTCCTGAACGAGCAAATTACCGCGTCGTTGCCCTCGCAGTCGAGATACTCCGTCACGTCGAACAGCATACCCGACAGCACTCGAAGAGAACCGTCCTCGCGGAACTCGGGCGCTGCCGCTATGTAGTACCACCTGTACGCGTCCGCGCATTTCAGGCGGACGTGCGCATTTATGCCGCTTTGATGCCCGCTGATGACCTCGCTCACTATATCGCAGAACGGCTGATAGTCCTCGGGGCAGATAATATCCCCGAGCAGCGCCGTTTTTTCGTTTGAGAAAGGATTATCCCCGAGCAGGAATTCTATGGGAAAATCAGGCTGATACCTCATCACAAAAGCGAAATTACCGCTGTTCCTTACCGCCTGTTCCAGTCCTGTCATTACGCTCACCCCTTGATTGAAATCGTTTACACGTCCTGCCATAATTCCCCGCACATAAGACGCGCAAATCTATTATATAAATATTTTAACGAATAAATGCCAAAGTATTTCTTCGTTATTCTCCACTTTCACTGTATACATTATATCACAAAGTTTTCAACATTTCAAGTACTTTTTCGTGATTTTCACAATTTTTTCATAAATTTTTATTTAATAATTCTCAAAAGTGCCCAAATGTGTAAAAAAACAATAGGCGGAGCGTAAATTACGCTCCGCTTCTCATAAAAAAATTGTTATTTTTTACAAATAAAGAAAATATATGTGAATAAAATTTATAGAAAAAACCAAAATCAGTCAACCGTGACATATATTCCCAGCAGCCTTTTTTCGCTGTCAAACAATACGACTTCATCACCGCGGCTCTCAAGGAACATTTTTTCGCCATTTGAGTTCACGACCTCAATGCACTCCCCGTTTTCGGCAGACGAATCGCTTAGTTCAGGGTGATCGCTTTCGGTAAGCCCACTGTCGATGTTGTCTGATATCTTCCCGAACACCGTCGTTTTTCCGTTGTACTCCAGGGTGAGCGTATCTCCGTCAAGAGTTACTCTCGCCGTATCGGAAGAGGACGGCTCCGTTTCACCATTCGCGGGAATCGATGCGTCGGGAGAGAGGTCACCGGTAGTGTCTTTGCTGTTGCCGCCGCTGACGAAGTTCTCTGTGTTTTGTTGTCCTTCGTCGGCAATGCCGTCTCCTCCGTTGATGTCAATGTAGTTCGGTACGCTTGACGACATATTCGGACTGCCACCCGTTGCTCCGCCCGCACTTGCCGTAGGCTTGCGATCAGTGTTGCCGTTCATCATTTCGTTTGAAATTCCCGCAAAGAAATACTTGCTGCCGCCCGTGAGCGCAAGCGCCGTAACTCCTATGACCAGACAAGCCGCGGCAGACCCTCCTATAACCGCTATTCTGCGCAGGGGGAGAGGCTTCTTTTTCGCGACCTCTGGCTCGGCAAGCTTTTTCGCAACGCCCCTGCGGATACGCTCGGCGGTCTCGTCGGAAGTGAGCCCCGAAATTTCCTTTTTGTATTCGTCTCTGAAATTCATTAAAACTCCACCTCCCCTTTCAGAAGCGTTTTCAGTCTGTCGCGCGCGCGCGCAAGCTGCGTTTTCACGGTGGACTGACGTGCGCCGACAGCCTCGGCGATCTCCGCTACGGACATATCCTCGAAGTAATACAGATGAACGACCGTGCGGTATTTCGGCGGAAGAGCCGTTACGGCGTTCAGCACCGCGCTTTTGCGCTCCGACCTCTCGGCGCGCTCCGCCGTATCGTCCGCGGAGGGCAGCTCGGCAATTTCGTCAAGGCTCGCGCTTTCGCCCCTGCGACGGTACTGCGCCGATCTCGCGTAACTGTTCGTACAGTTGACCGCGCACCGTATAAGCCATGCCTTGCGGTGCTCCTCGCTTTCATATGTAAGATCGGCTTTAAAGTACCGCACGAATACGTCCTGAGCGACGTCTTCCGCGTCGACGGGACTGCGCAGCCGCGTATAGGCTATCCCGTACACGGTCGGCGTGTACATTCTCATTACCGCGTCAAAGCTCTCGCGCGTGTTGAGAGATAATGTTTCCATAAAATTCTCCGCTTCTGTATATAATACCCGATGAATGTCAAGATGGTTTCATTTTTTCAGAAAAAAAATTAAATTTCACATTTGGCGTGTCTTGTGACGTGACAACCGATATTGACCGCCACGGGCAGTCCCGCGATATGCGTCGCAGCCTTTTCGATGTTGACGTACAGCGCTGTGACCGTTCCGCCGAAGCCCTGCGAGCCTATTCCGAGCCTGTTGATGCCGTCCAGCATAGCCTGTTCCATTTCGGCGTAGAGCGGTTCGGGGTGACGAATGCCGAGGTCGCGGCAGAGCGCTCTTTTCGCCAGCAGCGCCGAATACTCGAAATCACCGCCGATACCCACTCCGACAACGATGGGCGGACAAGGATTGCTTCCCGCTATGGATACCGTTTCAATAACGAACTTCACGATATCTTCCTTAGCAGCCGACGGAGTGAACATTTTCAGTCGGCTCATATTCTCGCTGCCAAAGCCCTTTGGCGCGACGGTGAGCTTTATTTTGTCGCCCGGCACTATCCGTGTATGGATAATGGCGGGGGTGTTGTCGTTCGTGTTGACGCGCTCCAAAGGGTCGCCTACTATGCTCAGCCGCAGCCGCCCGTTCACATATCCCTCGGCAACGCCCCTGTTGACCGCGTCCTCGAACCCGCCGCCGACGATATGCACGTCCTGACCTATCTCCGCGAACACGACAGCCATTCCCGTGTCCTGACATATCGGCACGCCGAGCTCGTCCGCGCAGTCGATATTAGCGGCGATATCGCCGAGCACGCTCCTGCAAAGCTCGCTCTCCTCGGCTCTGGCGCTGCTTTCGATACATTCGCGCATACCGCGCGGCAGGTGAAGATTAGCGTCAACGCACAGCGCCGCTATCGCCTTTGTTATCTCGGTTGTGTTTATTTCACGCATTTTGATCTGTATTCCTCCTTGACGAAACATTCCGCTTTAGATATTGTATCACAAATTATCGTGGAATTCAACATCAAATTATTTTTTAACCGCGATTTTCCCGTCCACGACCACCATATAAGGCAAACTCATAATGTCCAGCGGCGATTTATTCTTATCGAACAGCACGAAGTCGGCGTTTTTCCCGACCTCTACCGAGCCGAGGATTCCGTCAACGCCGAGCACCTCGGCGGCGTTTATCGTTATACCGCGCAGCGCGTTCTCCTCGGAAAGCCCTCCGCGAACCGCGAGCGCGGCGGTCATGGGCAGATATTGTATCGGCGTTTCGGGGTGATCGGTGCAGATAGCGAACTTTATTCCGTGTTCGTGAAGTATCCGCGGCGTTGTGACGTCGTGATTGGCCAGCTCGGGCTTTCCGCGGTCGCCGAGCAGGGGACCGGTTACAACCGCGGGTCGGTCCTCGGCAAGCTCGTCCGCGATAACTCCGCCGTCCGTGCAGTGTATCAGCACGTAGTCCAGCTCGAATTCCTTTGCGATACGCATCGCCGTAAAGATATCGTCCGCGCGGTGGCAGTGGAAATGCGCTTTCAGCTTGTTCTCCTTGTTAAACAGGGGGAGCAGCGCCTCGCATTTCGCGTCGAAGTCGGGCTTGGATACCTCGTCGTCCGTGCCCTTGGTACGTTTGTATTCGTCCATGTCCTCCTTGTAGCGGAGCGCCTTTTGGAGCTGCTCGCGGATTATCGCGGCGGTCGCCATACGCGTTATCGGAGTCTCGTCGCGGTCGTTGTAGGAGGACTTGGGGTTTTCTCCCAGCGCGAACTTTATCGCAGCGGGCGACTTGACTATCAGCTTGTCCACGCGCTTTGACCCGAACGTCTTTATCAGAGCGAACGAACCGCCTATCGGATTTGCGCTCCCGACGCCCGTACAAACGCAGGTAACTCCCGCGCTCACCGCGTCCTCAAAGCACCTGTCCATGGCGTTTATGCTGTCAACAGCCCTCAAATGCGGCGTGGACGGGTCGGTGATCTCGTTGCCGTCGTCGCCCTCGAGCTGCATTGAGTAGCAGTCGCTCCACATTCCCAGATGGCAGTGCGCATCGATAAACCCGGGGTACAGTGTTTTTCCCGAGCCGTCGATCTCCTCCTCGTCCGTCGGGATATATCCGCTCATATCTCCTATCTCGGTGATTATCTCTCCGAAACGCACAAAGCCGTTTTCATAGTCCTTGTCGGACATTGTTTTTATTTTTACATTCGTGATAACCATAAATATCGCCCTCTAATATATTATAATCAACATAACCGCAAATTACTGCATACTTAAAAAATCCGCATTGCCAAGCGGTCGGCAAGGTGAACGACAAACCATAGCGCAAAAATCGGCAAGCGGAACGGCAAAGTGTCGACAAACCCTCGCACCGTATTTCGGAGTCGCTTACAGGCGCTTTATCGCCTTGAATTCGGCAAGCGTGTTGACAAACAAACGTCAAACAAGCAACAAGCAAAACGACAAGCATACTTATTAAGAAGAAAAGAAGAAAGAAGAATTCTTTCTCCCCCTCTTTTTTTCATTTTTTTGCAGTTAAGCCCGATGTAATATAACATCATAAGCTCTCGTGATACCTTACCAGCTTCGCTATTTCCTCGGTAATGATCGTATCGCGCGTATTTCCGTTTACCATGCATACTGCGTTCCGCCGATAGATAACGGAGCGTTTGTTGTACAGCTCCTCAAGCTGTTCGGGGGTGTTGTTCATTACCAGCGGACGGTTCGTGTCGCCCTTTATCCGTTTGTAGCAGACCACGAAAGCCGTGTTGATGTACACCGACAAGCCGCTCTCCCTCGCGAATTTCGCAGTCTCGTCGTTTATCAGCGCGCCGCCGCCCGTCGCGACTATGCTTCCGTCGGACAGCTCGCGGATATACTTCGCCTCGAGCTTTCTGAAATGCGGCTCGCCGTACTTGTCGAATATCTCGGGGATCGTCATTCCCTCGGCGCTGACGATATACCTGTCCAGATCGACAAAGCGTCTGCCCAGAGCGGCGGCGAGCTGCCGTCCGATATGGCTCTTTCCGCAGCCCATAAATCCGCACAGGTATACGCTTAACGGCTTGTTCATACCAGAGCCTCCATATCCTCGATAAGCTTGTCGATATCCTCCTTGCGGTACTCCGCGCCGTCCCATATCTCGTGAGCGGCTACCGCCTGCAATACCAGCATAGCCATTCCCGTCATAGCCTTGCAGCCCTTTTCGCGCGCGGTCTTGGCAAGCAGTGTCTCCTTGGGATTGTAGATAGCGTCGAACACGAACTTAACATTATCCAGAACCTCGGGCAGGCACGGCATTCTGTCGATCTTAGGGAACATTCCCACGGGGCAGGCGTTGACGAGCAGGTCGAATTTTTCGTCGCCGAGAGCGGCGTTGGAAAGCCCGTCGTCGGGTATCTTCACCGCCTTGACCTTAGCGGTCGGCTTCATTGCCTGTATCTCGCCGATAACGTTCGCGGCAAGCGGGAGATCGTTTTCGAGCGCCGCGATGGTAAGCTCGCCGCCCTCGAGAGCGGTCTCGATAGCCATCATACGCCCCACACCGCCGCAGCCTATCAGCAGTACCTTGGATCCGAGCGACGCGCCGAGCAGCTCTATCGACTTCGTGAATCCTATGCAGTCCGTGTTATAGCCGATCTTCTTTTCACCGTTCTTGACGCAGTTCACGGACTTGTAGCGCTCCGCTCCCTCCGACAGCTCGTCGCAGTAACCGATTATCCCGACCTTGTGCGGTATCGTGATATTGAACCCGTCAAATTCCGACAAAAAGCCGAACTTGTTTTTCAAGTCCTCGGGCGCTATATCCTTAAGTGTGTACTCCACCTTTTCTCCCGACAGCTCAAACAGCCGCGTATGTATCTGCGGCGACAAAGAGTGTCCGAGCGGGTGTCCTATCAAACAAAATTTTCTCATTGCTGCGTATCTCCTTATAATTATCCTTTAAGCGCCGCGAGCGCCTTATCCAGCGTTTCGGCATTCTCGACGTTGACGTTCACAACGCCCTTGAGCGTTTTCTTCACCAAGCCCGTGAGAACTTTGTTCGGGCCGAGCTCAACAAACGCCTCGATACCCGCCTCGTTCATGGCGTTCAGCTCGTCGACAAATTTCACGGGCGAGCAGATATGCGCCGCGAGATAGTCCGGCATATCCGAGAAGTCCTCAAGCTTTTTGCCGTACAGATTGGCGTAGAAGTCGCAGTTCGGCGCGCCGAACTTAAAGCCCGATACCGCCGCCTTGAACTCGTCCGCGGCGGACTGCATCAACTTTGTGTGAAACGCCGCCGATACCGCGAGCTTTACGCTCCGCTTGCCAAGCTCGGTAAACTTCGCGATCGCCTCGTCGACCGCCTTTTCCTCTCCCGCGATGACCGTCTGTACGGGCGAGTTGTAATTCGCGGGCGCGACAAATCCGCCGACCGAGCCGCAAACCTCGTCGATAACGGCGCTGTCGGTGTTCAGTATCGCCGCCATAGCGCCGTGAGAGCTCTCCGCCGCCTTTGCCATTGCCTCGCTTCTGAGCTTGATAGCCCTGAACGCGTCCTCCATTGACAGCATACCGCCCGCGTACATCGCCGCGTACTCGCCGAGGGAGTGACCCGCGACCGCCGCGTTTTCGACGCCGTTCTCGCGTACCGCGCACAGCGCGATAAGCGAGGTCGTGAATATGGCGGGCTGAGACAGTCTCGTCTGCGCCAGCTCCTCGGCGGTGCTCTCCGTGAGCTTTTTCAACAGGTCGTAGCCGAGAATATCCGAGCCGCACTCCAATATTTCCTTAGCCGCGTCGAATTTCGCCGCGAGCTCCGCGCCCATTCCCTGATATTGGGAGCCTTGTCCCGAAAATAAAAACGCTGTTTTCATAAAGATCCTCCGTAAAATATGAAAATTTATTGACGATTTGAAAAATGGGTTGACAAATTGCCGAAAATAGGGTAAAATATAAAGTGGTATGTTTTGGTAAATTAAAGGCTTGGCGTTTTCGCCGACCCGAAATACGGGGAATTTCCCCCGAGTTTTATTATACATTATTTACAAAATAAAATCAAGGAGTTTTTTTAATGAGCGGTATAGAGTTTTTGGGAACGGGCAGTTATGTTCCCGAATTTGTGGCGGATAACGATAAATTTTCGGAGATACTCGACACCTCGGACGAGTGGATATTCCCGAGAACGGGCATCAAGCAGCGGCATATCGCAACGGATAAGCCGAATTATTATATGGGGGCGCAGGCGGCGAAAAAAGCCCTCGAAAGCGCGGGTGTGAGCGCCGAGGACGTGGAGTTGATAATTGTCTCCACCTGTACGCCTGACTTCTTTTATCCCGCGATGTCCTGCCTGATACAGAAGAAGATCGGCGCTAAGAACGCGGCTTGCTTTGACGTGAACAGCGCCTGCACGGGATTTATTTCGTCGCTCGATATCGCGCAGAAGTATCTCGAAACCGATAAGTACAAGAACGTGCTGATAGTTTCGAGCGAAAAGCTGTCCAATCAGACCGACTACACCGACCGCGCAAGCAGTATCCTGTTCGGCGACGCGGCGGGCGCGGTGCTGCTGAAAAAGAGCGATAAGCGCTTCAATTCGTTCCTCGGAGCGGAGGGAGACGAATTTGAGGCTCTGTACTGTAAGATACACTATGAGAGCAACTGCCCGTGGTTCGGCGATATCGACGAATTTTACGGGCACAGGTTCGATACGTTTGCCAAGCAGAATTTCCTTGTGCAGGACGGCAAGGCGGTCTACAAATTCGCCGTGAACGCAATGGCGGACGCGGTGAAGAACGTCGCGGCGCAGGGCGGCTTCGACGTGTCGGAGCTTGATCTCGTGATACCTCATCAGGCCAATCTGCGCATAATCGAAAAGGCGACGGAGCTTCTCGGAATACCGTCCGATAAGGTGTACACGAATATCGAGCATATGGGCAACGTTTCGAGCGCGTGCATTCCCGTGGCGCTCGACGAGCTGTTTGCGGCGGGCAGAGTGCGCGGGGGGATGAAGATATGCTTCGTCGGCTTCGGCGCAGGTCTTACCTACGGCGCGGCTATTATGGAGGTATAAGGTCGGTGATCGTTTCCAATACTGCTTATATGAGGCAGTTTTTGCGGAAAGGCGGTGCATTTATGAGTACAAAAGAGCGAGTGATCAAGATCATTGATAATTGGACGGAAAAGCAGCTTGAGGGTTTTTTGGTTATGTTCGGAGCGGACGCTTTCGATGAAACCGACGCTGTGAACGATACAGCGAATCAGGCTGTTGATGAGAAGACCCGAAGAAAGTATGCGGCGCATGAGGAGATTAAGAAAATGCGTAAAAAAGTTCCCAAGGATTTTGATTATGATAAGGAGCTTGCCGAGTACAGGGAGGAGAAGTACGGATATTGAGAGTGCTTATTGATACGAATATAATGCTTGATTATATTCTGGAGCGCGATCCTTATACGGTCTACTCCAACAAGATTTTTGAATTGTGCATATCGGATAAGCTTGAGTGCGTTGTTGCCGCACATTCTATCACAAACGCGTATTTTATTCTTAGGAAGTTTATGACGAGCGAGGAAAGGCGGACAGCTCTGTTGGATATTTGCGAAATCGTTTCCGTGGCGGGAGTAGATGAAAGCAAAATAATCGGCGCGCTGAGCAGAAACGAGTTTTCCGATTTTGAGGACTGCGTTCAAGACGAATGTGCCGCCGCGTGCGGAGCGGACTTCATTATAACGAGAAACGAAAAGGATTTCGCCGAAAGCAAGGTAAAAGCTATCTCGGCTGAGGATTTTTTGAAGATATACGGCAAATAAACAAATAACCGAAAGGACATTAAAAATATGGCTAAAACGGCAATAATCACGGGCTCGGCAAGAGGGATAGGCGCGGCTATCGCGCTGAGACTGGCAAAGGACGGTTTCAATATCGCGCTTAATGACGTAAGTGAGAAGAGCTTTGAGAACAACGATATCATGGAAAAGATAACGGCTCTGGGCGTGAGGTGCGAAAAGTATATCGCGGACGTTTCAAGTCACGAGGCGTGCGAGAGCTTTGTCAAAAAGGTCAGGGAGGACTTCGGAAGCATAGACGTGCTCGTCAACAACGCGGGTATCACGCGCGACGGTCTGCTGCTGAGAATGGCGGAGGAGAATTACGACGACGTTATCCGTATCAATCAGAAGTCCGTGTTCAATATGACTAAGTTTGTCGGCGCGGTCATGCTGCGGCAGAAGAGCGGCAGGATAGTCAATCTTGCGTCGGTGGCGGGGCTGTACGGAAATCCCGGGCAGATGAACTATTCCGCGTCGAAGGGCGCTGTTATTGCAATGACCAAGACCGCCGCAAAGGAACTCGGCTCGCGCGGGATCAACGTAAATGCGGTAGCTCCCGGGTTCATCAAGACGCCGATGACGGACAAGCTGACCGACGAACAGCGAGACGCAATGCTGGCGCAGATCGCGATGAAGCGTTACGGCGAACCGGAGGAGGTCGCGAGCGTGGTGGCGTTCCTGTGCAGCGACGACGCGGCTTATGTGACGGGGCAGACCATCGAGATAAGCGGCGGACTGAGTATGTAATAAATTGACGGTCGCTAAGGTGAGCGTCAATAATTCGGAGGATATAAATAATGAATAATGAGAGACGAGTGGTAATTACGGGGCTTGGGTGTCTGACGCCCTGCGGGAATTCTCCCGAAGAGCTCTGGGAGAGCCTGCTGGCGGGACGTCACGGCTTCGAGCTGGGCAGTTGGTTCCCCGAGGAGCCTGAGACTCCGGGTATCGTCGCAAAGGTAAAAAACTTCGATCCTACCGTGATCTTTGATAAAAAGGAGCTTCGCCGCAACGACATTATCGTTCAGTACGCGGTGTATTGCGCGGAGCAGGCGTTAAAGGACGCGGGAACCGACTTGAAGGATATTGATCCGTACCGCGTAGGGTGCATTATCGGCAGCGGTATCGGCGGGCTGTGTACCACCGAGGAGGAGCTGAACACTTACAACGAAAAGGGCAATAAGCGCGTTTCCGTGTTCACGATCACAAAGATGATCGGCAATATGGCGGCGGGCGAGGTCGCGATAAGGACGGGCTTCAAGGGCAGCAACTTCTGCGTTACCACGGCTTGCGCGAGCGGCACGCAGTCAATAGGCGAGGCGTTTCGTTCGATAAAGCACGGTTATCTCGACGCGGCGATTGCGGGCGGTACGGAGCATTCCGATATCGGGTTCTGCTACGCGGCGTTCAACAATATGAAAGCTATCACGCGTTCGACGGACGTTGACAGAGCGTCCATTCCGTTTGACGCGGAAAGAAGCGGCTTCGTGCTCGGCGACGGCTGCGGTATACTCGTTCTCGAGGAATACGGGCACGCGAAAGCCCGCGGCGCGAGGATATACGCGGAGATATGCGGCTACGGCTCGACCTGCGACGCGTATCACGAGACAAGTCCCGATCCCGAGGGCAGAGGCGGCGCGAAGGCAATGGAGTTCGCGGTCGCGGAGGCGGGTATCGACCCGACCGAGGTAAATTACATCAACGCACACGGAACGTCCACTCATATGAACGATTCCACCGAGACAATGGCGATAAAGTCGGCGTTCGGAGAGCACGCGAGGAATATCGCGATAAATTCCACAAAGTCGATGACGGGACATCTGCTCGGCGCGGCGGGCGGAGTTGAGGCGGTAGTCACGGCAATGTCGATAAAGAACGGCAAGATACACCGCACGCTCGGCTACAAGATCCCCGATCCCGAATGCGATCTCGATTATGTTACCGAGGGTTCGCGCGAGCTTAAGATAACCGCCGCGCTGTCAAATTCGCTCGGTTTCGGCGGACATAACGGGTGCTTGTGCTTTAAGCCCGTTGAGGACTGATAGGAGGTCAGAATGAACTTAAAGGATAAAGATACACATCAGATAGAGGACACTATCGAGTGCGTTGAGGCGCTCGCGAAGATAGTTAAAGAGAACGACCTCGGGCGGATAAAGATAAGCACCGAGGACTTGGATATAGTCATTGAGGGCAGACGCTGTCCTCCGCCTCCTCCCATGGGAGCGGTGCCGCCTATGGTGCCGCCCGCTGCGGCTTCCGCGGCGGCTGTTGTGGTAACGGATAAGCCCGCGGAAACGGTTTCGGGGAATATCATCACGTCGCCGATAATCGGCACGTTCTATTCGTCGCCTGCTCCCGAGAAGCCTGCGTTCGTCAAGGTCGGCGATAATATCAATGCGGGCGACGTGGTGTGCATTATCGAGAGCATGAAGCTCATGAACGAGATAAACAGCGAGTTTTCGGGCAGGGTCGCGGAAATTTACGTCAACAACGGCGATACTGTCGAGTACGGTCAGAAGATAATGAGAATCGAGTGAGGTTGCATATGGTATTAAATCAAGAGCAGATAAAGGAGATAATCCCGCACCGCGATCCGTTTTTGCTGATCGACGAGGTGACGGAGCTGGAGCCGGGCGTTTCGGTCACGGCAAAAAAGTACCTCAAGCCCGATGAGTATTGGTATAAGGGACATTTTCCCGGTCAGCCCGTGACCCCGGGCGTTCTGATGATCGAGATGCTGGCGCAGGCGGGCGCGGTGTGCGCTCTGGCGCTGCCGGAGAACAAGGGAAAGATCGCGTTTTTCGCGGGTATCGACAAGGCGAGGTTCAGAGGTCAGGTGCTCCCCGGGGATACCCTCGAGCTGAACGTAGTCATGACCGAGAAAAAAGGTCCTGTCGGCTTCGGAAAGGCGGTCGCAAAGGTCAACGGGAAAAAGGTAGTTACCGCCGAGATATCGTTCGCGGTCGCAGACCCCAAAGCAGAATAAAATTTTGGAGACTTGAAAATGTTCAACAAGATACTTATTGCTAATCGCGGCGAGATCGCGATCCGCATTATGCGTGCGTGCCGCGAGCTTGGAATAAAGACCGTTGCGGTGTATTCCACTGCGGACAGATCGGCGCTTCACGCGCAGATCGCGGACGAGGCGGTGTGCATAGGTCCCGCGCCGTCAAAGGACAGCTATCTCAACACTAAGGCGATAATCGCCGCGTGCGAGGCAACGGGCGCGAACGCTGTTCACCCCGGCTTCGGCTTTCTTTCGGAGAACGCGGGGTTCGCGAGGCTGTGCGAGACCTGCGGGATAACGTTTATAGGTCCCGCGCCCGAATGTATGGACGAAATGGGCGACAAGGCGAACGCACGCAAGACTATGATCGGCGCGGGCGTTCCCGTTATTCCGGGTTCGGACGGGATCGTTCCGAATATCGTCGAGGCTAAGAAAATCTGCGGCGAAATAGGTTATCCCGTTATGGTCAAGGCAACGGCGGGCGGCGGCGGACGCGGTATTCGTCTGGTCGAGGACGAACGGCAGCTTGAAAAGCAGTTCGCCGAGGCGCAGGCGGAGGCGCTCGCGAATTTCGGCAACGGAGATCTGTATATCGAGAAATTTGTCGTGAATCCGCGTCATATCGAGTTCCAGCTCCTCGCTGACAATTACGGAAACGTGGTTCACCTCGGCGAGCGCGACTGCTCGCTTCAGCGCCGCAATCAGAAGGTGCTCGAGGAAAGCCCCAGCCCCATTATGACGGACGAGCTCCGCGCGAGAATGGGCGCGGCGGCGGTCAGCGCGGCAAAGGCGTGCGGCTACCGCAACGCGGGTACTATCGAGTTCCTGGTGGATAAGGACAAGAATTTCTATTTTATGGAAATGAACACGCGTATACAGGTCGAGCACCCCGTCACGGAGTTCGTCACGGGTATCGATCTCGTAAAAGCGCAGATACGCATTGCGGAGGGCGAAAAGCTCTGGTTCACGCAGGACGACGTAAAGGTGACGGGTCACGCTATCGAGTGCCGCATAAACGCCGAGGATCCGCGTCACAATTTCCGTCCGTGTCCGGGATCGATACGCTCGATACACGTGCCGGGCGGATTCAACGTACGTATCGACAGCGCGGTGTACGCGGGCTACGAGATACCGCCGTACTACGACAGCATGATCGCGAAGCTGCTCGTCAAGGGCGTTGACAGGGAAGAAGCTATTATGAAAATGCGCGTGGCGCTTGCCGAGTTCATAATCGACGGCGTGGAAACGAATATTGATTTTCAGTTAAGGCTTCTCAGGAATGAGAATTTTGAGCGCGGCGAGTTCGACAACGGCTTTTTAAACCGCACAAACATAATGGAGGACTGAATAAATGGCTTCGATAGAGGATTTGTTTAAGGTCGTAAAGTCGCGTTTTACCGACGACAGCCACTCCGCGCCCGCTTCCAAGGACGTGTCGATACCGCAGGATCTGCTGTTTAAATGCCCGAGATGCGGCGGCGTGGTGTACAACGAGGAATTCGTGCGCGCTATGAAGGTATGTCCGAAGTGCAATTATCACGCGAGATTGACGTGGCAGGAGCGCCTCGAGCTGACTGCGGACACAGGCAGCTTCAAGGAGTTCGACGCGGAAATGCGGTCGCTGAACCCTATCGGTTTCCCGCGCTACGAGGACAAGATCGCGAAAATGCAGGAGGCGTGCGATACGCGCGAGGCTATCGTAACGGGAGAGTGTACTATTCGCGGCTACCGCTGCGTTATCGGGATAATGGACAGCCACTTTATGATGGCGAGCATGGGCAGCGTGGTCGGCGAGAAGATCACCCGCGCGTTTGAGTATGCGGCGGAAAAGGGCTTGCCCGTGGTGATGTTCGCGAGCAGCGGCGGCGCGAGAATGCAGGAGGGTATCATCTCTCTTATGCAGATGGCGAAAACGAGCGGCGCGGTAAAGCTCCACAGCGACAAGGGCGGATTGTATATCGCGGTAATGACCGACCCGACGACGGGCGGCGTTACGGCGTCGTTCGCGAGCCTGGGCGATATCGTGATCGCCGAGCCGAAGGTGCTTATCGGGTTTGCGGGGCGGCGCGTTATTCAGGACACGATACGTCAGCGGCTGCCCGACGACTTCCAGAGCGCGGAGTTCCAGCAGGACTGCGGCTTCGTGGACATGATAGTCGAGCGCGGAATGATGAGAAAGCGGCTGTCGAATATTCTCAAGCTGCACGGTTTCCCGAAAGAAACGACTGCGAGATAGGGGGCGGTTTTATGAGTAATTTAACGGCTTGGGAGCGGATGGAGATAGTTCACAACAAGAACCGTCCGACTGTAAATGATTACATTCCCGCGATGTTTACGCGGTTTATGGAGTTCCACGGGGATAGGTATTTCGGCGACGACGCGGCGATAATCGGCGGTATCGGTTACTTAAGCGAAACGCCCGTTACGGTCATTGCGCAGGTGAAAGGGCGCAATCTCGAGGAGAATAAGAGGAGCAACTTCTCGATGCCGCACCCCGAGGGCTACCGCAAGGCGCTGAGACTGGCAAAGCAGGCGGAGAAGTTCCGCAGACCCGTGATATGTCTGGTCGATACTCCCGGAGCGTACTGCGGTATCGAGGCGGAAAAGCGCGGTCAGGGCGAGGCTATCGCGCGAAATCTGTATGAGTTTATGACGCTGAAAACGCCGATAATCTCGATAATTCTCGGAGAGGGCGGCAGCGGCGGCGCGCTGGCGCTGGCGGTCTGCGACGAACTGGCTATGCTCGAGAACGCGCTGTACAGTGCGATATCGCCGAGGGGCGCGGCTTCTATTCTTTGGAAGGATTCGTCAAAGGAAAGGGAAGCGTGTGAAATTTTAAAGATCACCGCCGAGGACTTGACAAGCTTCGGAGTTTGTGATAAAATCATAAAGGAGCCGGAGGGCGGCGCGCACAACGCTCCCGAGCAGACCGCCGACAGTATTTACGAGTATCTTGTCGACGCGGTGTCGCGTTATAAATCTGTGGAGATAACCAAGCTTTTGAATGACCGATATACGAAATTTAGAAAAATTGGTATGTTTACCGAATAATTTTGGTTAATTTTACCTATTTTTTTTGAGCGTTGGGTATTGATTATTTTTTTCATATGATTTATAATAGTACTTGACAAAGCTACGAGCAAGTGGCAGAATAATTGGAGGTATTTTCAGCATGGATATTTTGGAAAAGGTTAGAGACTTGATCGCGGATCAGCTCGACGTTGCGGATAAGGACAGCATTACCGAGGGTTCTTCCATCACCGACGATCTCGGCGCTGACAGTCTGGACGTTGTAGATCTTGTAATGGCTCTTGAGGACGAGTTCGGCATCGAGATACCCGAGGACGAGGTCGAGAATATCAAGACCGTTGGCGATATAATCAAGTATATTGAGGATAAGCAGTAATGGTTGCGTTCCGCCGTTTTTACGGCGGAATTTTTTATATTTGTTTTGACTTTTCCGCAATACCTCTTATGCCCGACAGTTTATTTTAAAGTAACAATATGTGGTGCTTTTTAGAAAATTTTAAAAACCGTTGTGCTAATTTAATAAAAACTTTTAATATTTTTAAAAAAAACTATTGAAATTTGGAAAATATTGTGATATAATATTAACAGAAAAGAAACCGGTGTGACGGGGAAAGCATGAAGGGAGTGCCGTTTAATGGAGACTGCCATATTATTTTTAAGTGCGCTGTCTGTTTTGTTGCTGGGCGCACTGGCTTTTGCCGTTTACACTATACGAAAGCTTAAGGACGCGGAAAAGCGCAGCGTCGAGACAGACGAGATGAGCGGTCTGCTCAGCCGCGACGGCTTTATGCACGCGGGCAGATCGGCGCTAGAACGCGGCGGGGATATGTCGCTGGTGATCTTCGACGTTGATAAGCTCGGGCTTATCAATACGCTTTTCGGCACCGACCGCGGCGACGACGTAATACGTGCGTTCGCGGCGGCGATAAACGATATAAAGAGCGGTGGCGACGTTGTCGGACGCGTGAATACCGACGACTTTGCGCTGCTTACAAATATGGATCCGCATATCGCGGCTGAGCGCTTTGAGAAAAGTCTTCGCGGGATCATTACCGACGGCGATCTGTCGGAGCAGGTGAATTACTTTGCGGGTATCTGCCGCTACGACGGTCACGACGATATCTACACTCTGTACAACAAGGCAAATCTCTGTCTGCTTATGCACTCCGACGGCTCGCGCGTTTCGGAGTTCACTCCCGATATGGAGAGTCGTATGGTGGAAAACGAGATGCTGCGCTCGGAAATGCTGGACGCGCTTAGGCTGGGACAGTTCGAGCTGTACTATCAGCCCAAGGTCTCGTTTAAGACGGGCGATATACTGGGCGTGGAGGCGCTTATCCGCTGGCATCACCCCGTTAAAGGATTTATTCCGCCGTGCGATTTTATCCCTTTGGCGGAGCAGTTCGGGATAATCACGAAGATCGACGAGTGGGGTCTCGTCACCGCGTGCAGGCAGTGCAAGCATTGGCAGGATATGGGCTTGCCGCCCGTTAAGGTCTCGGTGAATATGTCGCAGGCGCAGTTTCTGAGAACGGACGTTTATGCGTCGGTCACCAAGGCGCTTGAGGTTACGGGTCTTAATCCGAAGTACCTTGAGATCGAGGTCACGGAGACAATGGCGATGACGGATATTGACCACACCGTTGACGTTCTCGGGCGGATTCATGAGTTGGGTGTTTCCATTTCAATGGACGATTTCGGTACCGGCTATTCGTCGCTCGCGTCGCTTAAGACGATACCGTTCGACGTGCTGAAGATCGACCGCAGTCTCGTGTGCGACCTTAATGAGAACGATACCTCGCGCAGGATCACGGGCGCTATCGTCGCTATGGGCAAGGCGCTGAGAATGGTCGTGCTCGCGGAGGGCGTGGAGACAAACGAGCAGAGCAGACTTCTCGGGGAGATCGGCTGCGATCTCGCGCAGGGCTACTATTTCAGCAAGCCTCTGCCCGCCTCGGAGATAGAGGCAATGCTTATATTGCCGTTGAACTCGAAAATTATATGAAAAAAGGGACGGTCATAAGCCGTCCTTTTTTGTGATTTTGCCGACATTATTTACATTTTATTGTTGCTTTTGTGCGGACTGACTATATTTTGTTTTCGTATTTATTGAATTAGATGAAAAGTTTTTGTTGACATTTGTGACGAAAAGTGATATAATGAAAGTGTAAAGAAAATTCTGCCAAAGGCGGGATTAAATCACACTTTACGGAAAGGGTAATTATTTATGAAAAAGCTAAGGAAATTGTTGTGTTTGGTAATGGCAGCGGTGACTGCGCTGTCTATGTCCGTTAGCGCAAGTGCGGAGAGCGATTGTGACAGCAGTATGTTGTTGTCTCAAACCGTCTTGACTGCTGAGACGGATGATGAGGGGTATGTGCTTGTTTCGGAGGAGGTGAATAAAGATGGTGACTATTTAATTGTTGACAGAACATATGAATTAACTGTTTTATCACCTCGGGCGGGGAACAAAGGAAGCAAATCGGTTAAAAAGTCAAGATCAATATATGAAAATGAGAATACATTTGGAAATTTATATGCCATAATGTGGATAAGTGGTGATTTTAAATGGGATGAGGAAATGGATCAGGCTAAAGTAAGTAATGTTAAAGCGTGGATAGAGCATTATTCACATGATGGAGTAGAAATATACGCTAAAGCTGGATATCCTAAATACGACAGCAATCAAGGTGCTACTGTGCTGGATGGGTTGTTTGGAAGTAAATATGCTTATATAGAGTATATTGTTGTTGTTGAGAACTGGGCACATTTTAAAAAAGAATTTAGGTTGTGGTTTGATATAAATGTTAGAGGTGAGGAAAAAATAAAGATATAATTTTGGGAGGTGCTTTATTATGATCAAGGAATACAAAGAGTGCAGCGAATCGGAGTTGATTACAGTTTTGCTGAACAGGGTATTCAAAAAGAAGAGGACAAGAGTAATAACAGCTTTGATAGCGTTATTTTCCTCGGTTTTCTGCATAAGAGAACTGCACTTAGGTTGGTACGTTATGGAGAATACCGTTTTCTCGTATGTGTTGAGCGTAGTGCTGTATGCAGTTGCTGTCATAAGCGGCGCGGTGCTTTTATCGAGCATTGGCTGCTTTAAGAAATGGAAATTTAACACGGGCGCAGTTGTGTCGACAGCTGCGCTGTGGGGAGTTACGGCGTTCTTGGGTGTGTTTACAACGTTGTATGCCGGCTCAGTCGCCGAGGCTTGGATCGTCGTTGAAAAATTGCTTTGGTATACGGCGCCGATGCTCTCCATATCATTGGGGATCGCTATATTGACAGGAGCGCTCTTTTTGCGTGGAAAAAGGAATGCGTAAGACGACCGTTCGTCGTAAGGTGTCGGAGCTTTTAGACGATCGTTCTGCTTACGTAGATCATAAGGCTGTTGTGAAAGGATGATTATTATAATCTCGGAAAAGGTTAAAAACGCGGCGGAAAAGGCTATGCCCAAGGAGAAAAGGTTTATTGAAAAAGTCGAGGGCTTTTTTGAGAAGAAACCGCGCAGACTTATTTTCAGCGGAGTTTCCGCGACGATTCTTTTATTGCTGTTGTTTGTTGTGACCGAAACGGCGGGATTTTTCAGCGTTCCGAACGCGGTTTTGGGTTTTGCGGAGCTTATAGCGGTCGGGGCGTTCTTTGCGAATATCAACAGTTTTTCGCTGAAGAAATTTGCCGTCGCGGTTTCCATATCGTCCGTTGTGTTGTATTTGGCGTTGCTGACATACGGCATGATAACGGCGATAGATCTAAGTCGGCTTGACACGGCTGCCGTTATCTGGACGGGAAAAGCTATTTTGGGAATACCCGTTTGCGCGACCATGATCGCCTTGACCGTGCTGTTGGCATACTTCACTGTGTGCAGGAAAACCAAGTAAAAAACGAAGCGTCGGGCTGAAAAGTCCGGCGCTATGCTTTTTGAAAATATTTCTATATAATCGGTAAAAAATACTTGAAAATTTTTACTAAATATTGTACAATATATAGTAGATAGTCAAAGTTTTGTCATTTGGCAATTTTTGACAAATTTCACTTACGAAAGGAAATAATTATTATGGCTAAGCTCAATAAGAAGAATGTGGAAGATTTGAATGTCAAGGGCAGGCTCGTGCTTGTGCGTGTTGATTTCAACGTTCCGCTCAAGGACGGCAAGATCACCAACGACAACCGTATCACCGCGGCTCTGCCCACCATCAACAAGCTGACGGAGAACGGCGCTAAGGTCGTTCTGTGCTCGCACCTCGGCAAGCCGAAGAACGGTCCCGAGGCTAAGTTCTCACTTAAGCCCGCTGCCGACAGACTGGCGGAGCTTGTAAAGGGCAAGGTAACGTTTGCTCCCGACGACAACGTTGTCGGCGAAAACGCAAAGAGGGCTGTTGCGGAGATGAACGAGGGCGATATCGTCGTTCTGGAGAACACACGCTTCCGCGGCGCCGACGAGACCAAGAACGGCGAGGGCTTCTCCAAGGAGCTGGCAGACCTCGTAAACGGCGAGATTTTCGTTATGGACGCTTTCGGTTCTTCCCACAGAGCGCACGCTTCGACGGTCGGCGTTACCAAGTTCGTCAAGGAGACCGCTGTCGGCTACCTGATGAACAAGGAGATCGAGTTCCTCGGCAACGCCGTTGAAAGCCCCGAGCGCCCGTTCGTTGCTGTACTCGGCGGCGCTAAGGTAGCGGATAAGCTGAACGTTATTTCCAACCTGCTCGAGAAGTGCGACACGCTCATTATCGGCGGCGGTATGGCGTATACGTTCCTCAAGGCTAAGGGTATGGAAGTCGGCAAGTCGCTGGTTGACGATGAGAAGATCGACTACTGCAAGGAAATGATCGCAAAGGCGGAGAAGAACGGCAAGAAGCTGCTGCTCCCCGTTGATACAACTATCGCAGCGGGTTTCCCCGATCCGATCGATGCTCCTATTGAGGTCTCCACTGTTGATTCCGACAAGATACCCGCCGATATGGAGGGTCTGGATATCGGACCCAAGACTATGGAACTGTTCGCAAATGAAGTTAAGTCCGCTAAGACCGTAGTCTGGAACGGTCCTATGGGCGTATTCGAGAACCCGATCCTCGCAAAGGGCACAATCGCGGTTGCTAAGGGTATGGCGGAGGCTGACGCTACCACGATCATCGGCGGCGGCGACTCGGCTGCGGCTGTCGTACAGCTCGGTTTCTCCGACAAGATGAGCCATATTTCGACAGGCGGCGGCGCTTCTCTGGAGTACCTTGAGGGCAAGGGTCTGCCCGGCATCGACGCTATTCAGGATAAGTAATCAAAGCAATAGGGCGGAGCAATTCGCCCTATTCACCTGTTGAAAGGAAATCAGATGAATATAAGCAATGAAAAAATAGAGCGAATGACCGACTGTACCGTAATGAAGCTTACCGACGGCAACGCGGAGATAAAGGCATCCAAGGTCTGCGCTGTTGTTTCGGAGTGCGACTTTGAAGGCTGTGACTTTGAGCAGACCAATCTTTCGGGAAATCGTTTCGCTAGCTCCGATATGAGCGGCTGTTACTTTGAAGAGGTCAACCTGTCGGGCGCGGCTTTCGAGCGTTCAAGCTTATGCGGCGCGGCGTTTGAGGACGTAAATCTGCGCGGAGTCGCTTTCGAGAGCTGCGACTTTTCCGGTGTTGAGTTCATCGACTGCAAGCTTGACGGAATGACGGTCAACGGCTTCAATATTTCGGAGCTTATCGGATTTTACAAAGACAATCACAAGTAACCGTAAGGAGAATGGTAATATGAAAAAGAATGTAAGAAAAGCAATCATCGCGGGCAACTGGAAAATGAACAAGACCCGTCCCGAGGCAAAGGCTCTGCTCGAGGAGCTGAAGCCCCTTGTAGCGGACGTTAAGGGCGTTGAGATCGTGGCTTGCGTACCGTTCACGAACCTCGAGACCGCGCTCGCGGCGACCGAGGGCACGAACATCAAGATCGGCGCGGAGAACTGCCACTTCGAGAAGAGCGGCGCGTTCACGGGCGAGATATCCGCTGATATGCTCGCGGAAATGGGCGTTGAGTACGTCGTTCTCGGTCACTCCGAGCGCCGTCAGTACTTTAACGAGACCGACGAGACCGTCAACAAGCGCACCAAGGCGGCTCTGGCTGCGGGCTTGAAGCCTATCGTTTGCGTCGGCGAGCTGCTCTGGGAGCGCGAGTGCAACATCACCGAGGAGGTCATCGCGCGTCAGATCAAGCTTGATTTCTTCGCGATCTCCGCGGAGGACGTAAAGAAGTGCGTTATCGCGTATGAACCCGTTTGGGCTATCGGCACGGGCAAGACCGCTACCGCCGAGCAGGCGGAGGAGGTCTGCGCGTTTATCCGCGCTCAGCTTGCCAAGTTGTACAGCGAGGACGTCGCCGAGGCTGTCACCATTCAGTACGGCGGCTCCATGAACGCGGGCAACGCCGAGGAACTGGTCTCCAAGACCAACGTTGACGGCGGTCTTATCGGCGGCGCTTCGCTTAAAGCTCCCGACTTCACGACTATCATCAAGGCTGCGGAGAACGGCTGATTTTCGGAGAAATGAAAATGAATGAGGATAAACGCTCTCGGATAATGCTGAATATTTCGATTGGAATTATGGCGGCGTACGCTGTGCTGTTCCTCGCGGGATATTTCTTTCAGTATGAATATTGGATACGCGGGCATTCTGATATGGCGATAAGCTTTCCGACGATAATTCCGCGGATATATTCTCCGCTCATAGCGGGGTCGGTGCTGCTGATTTCGGCGGGAACCATCGCGCTTGACATTCTGCTGAAAAAGCGTTCGTCTTATTTGTGGTGTTTGGGCGCGGCGATTTTTGCGGCAAGCGCGGTCGTTGTTGACAGGCTCGTTAAGGGTATCGTTCCGAGCGTTATTTCCCGTGTAACAGCTGTTGAGTGGGGTACGCAGGGCGTGGCTATGGCGGGCTATCACGCGAATGCGGTGCGTTTCCTTGATAATCTGCTGCTCCCGTTATTTGCAGTCTCTTTAACGCTTATGGTATGCGTTTGTTACAATAAACGCTGCCCTCTTAAAATCGGTAAATAATTGTTTTTTTAATCAGATAGGAGAATTATAATGGCAAAACCTGTTTTATTGGTTGTAATGGACGGCGTGGGCTACTCCAAGACGGGGCTCGGCGACGCCGTTACCGAGGCGAACACGCCCACGCTTGATTGGCTGCTCGCCAACTGCCCGAATACGCGCCTTAAAGCGCACGGCGACGCTGTGGGTCTGCCAAGCGACGACGATATGGGCAACTCCGAGGTCGGGCATAACGCGCTCGGCTGCGGACAGATTTACTCGCAGGGCGCGAAGCTCGTCAACGAGAATATCGAGAGCGGCAAGATGTACGATTCGTCCGCGTGGAAGGAGATCGTCGCGAACGTTAAGGCAAAGGACAGCACGCTGCATTTTATCGGCTTGCTTTCCGACGGAAACGTTCACTCGAATATTTCCCACCTGTTTAATATGCTGAAAAAGGCTAAGGCGGAGGGAGTTAAAAAGGCTCGCGTTCACGTTCTTCTGGACGGGCGCGACGTACCGTCGGATTCCGCTCTGATCTATATTCAGCAGCTCGAGGACGTCCTCAAGGAGCTGAACGACGGCTCGTTCGACGGCAAGATCGCGAGCGGCGGCGGACGTATGACTATCACAATGGATCGCTATCAAGCCGATTGGGCAATGGTGGAGCGCGGCTGGAACATTCACGTCAAGGGCGAGGGCAGAGCGTTCGCGTCCGCGACCGAGGCTGTCCGGACGTACCGCACCGAGTTGGGCAAGGCGGACGACCAGAACCTCCCCGGCTTCGTTATCGCGGAGAACGGCGTTCCCGTAGGCAAGATCGTCGACGGCGACAGCGTGATACTCTACAACTTCCGCGGCGACCGCGCGATAGAGCTGTCTATGGCGTTCGATATGGACGAGTTTACGCACTTTAACAGAGGACCGAAGCCCGACGTCTGCTACGCGGGTATGCTGCAATATGACGGCGACTTAAAGCTTCCCGCGCGTTTCCTTGTCAACCCGCCCGAGATACACGACACGCTCTCCGAGGTTTTGGTAAAAGCGGGTCTCAATCAGTACGCGGTATCGGAAACTCAGAAGTACGGTCACGTTACCTATTTCTGGAACGGCAACCGCTCTGGCAAGTTCTCCGAGGAGCTGGAAACGTTCAAGGAGATCCCCTCCGACAAGGTGAGCTTCGACGAACGCCCGTGGATGAAGTCCGCGGATATCGTCGACGACCTTATCGAGGCTATCAAGTCCAAGAAGTACGACTTCCTGCGCTGCAACTTCCCGAACGGAGATATGGTAGGTCACACGGGTTCTATGGCGGCTACGATAATCGGCGTTGAGGCTGTGGATATCGGTCTCGCGAGACTGAAAAAGGTCTGCGACGAGTACGGCGTAACAATGCTTGTTACTGCCGATCACGGCAACGCGGACGAAATGCTCGAGAAGAATAAGAAGGGCGATATTCAGGTACGCACCGCGCACTCGCTGAATCCCGTTCCGTTCATCATCTACGACAAGGACGTTAAGTACACGATCAAGGACGGCAGCTACGGCTTGTCCAACGTTGCGCCCACCGTCGTAAATATGTTTGGTCTGACCGCTCCCGACAGCTGGCAGCCGTCTATGATCTGATAATTTAATATCAAGAGGTAAGGGCGACCTTGCCTCTTTTCTTACCCTGATTTCGTAAAAATCCATAAAAAAACCATATATATTGTATATAAAGTGCCAAAAATCCACAAAAGTTATTGACAGGCAAAACAAGTTAGAGTAAAATAAGAATAGTATGAAGTTAAAACAGGCTCGGCGGGAACGTTCAAAAAACTCCCGAACAGAATGTATTTACTTCAATTCTGAAAGGAGTTTTTATGAAAAAGAACCGTGTAAATCTCGTTGCGCTTGTCGTCGCGCTGGCGGTCATAGTTATGGCGGTGATCGTGGTCGCGACGGGGACGGAGACCTACGCCACGTTTTGGGCGCTTGTGCCGCCTATCGTCGCGATAGGGCTTGCTCTTATCACAAAAGAGGTGTATTCCTCGCTGTTTGTCGGACTGCTTGTCGGCTCGATACTCGGAAGCCCTCTTGCGTTCAACGACGACGGCGACGTCGCTGCCTATGCGGGCAGCCGTGTGACCAATACCGTCGACCACGTTGTTTCGGACGGTCTTATCGCCGCCGTCAAGGGTACGGCGGGTATTTTCCTGTTTCTGGTGGTACTCGGCATTATCGTCTCGCTAATCAATAAGGCGGGCGGAAGCGCCGCGTTCGGACGCTGGGCGGCGGTTCACATCAAGACGAGGCTCGGCGCTCAGCTCGCAACGTTCGCGCTCGGAGTTCTGATATTTATCGACGACTACTTCAACTGCCTGACCGTCGGCTCGGTAATGCTGCCGATAACCGACAGCCACAAGGTATCGAGGGCAAAGCTTGCGTATCTGATAGATGCGACTGCCGCGCCTATCTGTATGATCGCGCCCGTAAGCTCGTGGGCGGCGGCAGTGGCGAGCTATTCCGAGGGAACGGGAATGTCTGGTCTCGACTTGTTTGTACGCTCTATCCCGTTCAACTTCTATTCGCTGCTGACGTTCGTGTTCATAATCGGTCTCGTCTTTTTCAAGGCGGATTACGGTCCCATGGCCAAGCACGAGCGCAACGCGATAGAAAAGGGCGACATCTTCTCGACGGAAGAGCGTGTTGAGGGAAGTCAATACGAAGCCAACGAAAAGGGCAGGGTGATCGACCTTTTACTGCCGATAATCGTGCTTATCGCAATCTCGGTGTTCGCGCTGGTCTATGTCGGCGGAATACTCGACCCCGAAAACTCGAATTACGGCAATTTCATTTCCTCGTTCGCCGACACCGACGCTACCGTCGGTCTGCCGTGGGGCGCTATAATTGCGCTGGTCATCATTATCGCGTATCTTATCGGGCGTAAGCTCATCACGTTCAAGGCGGCTATGGAATCCGTTCCGCAGGGCTTTATCGCGATGGTTCCCGCGATCACGATATTGACTTTCGCGACCTCGCTGAAGAACGTTTCCAACGACCTCCTCGGCTCGGCGAAATTCGTCGAGGCTATGATGAAGAACGCAGCTCCCGAGCTTGCGAACTTCCTGCCCGCGGTAATATTTATCGTGGCGTGCCTGCTCGCGTTCGCGACGGGTACCTCGTGGGGTACGTTCGGTATACTTATCCCGATCGTGTGCAATATGTTCGAGCCGACCGATCCGCTGCTGTTCGTGGGAATTTCCGCGTGTCTGGCGGGAGCCGTCTGCGGCGATCACTGCTCGCCCATCAGCGACACCACCATTATGTCCTCCGCGGGAGCGCAGTGCGTTCACGTCCTGCACGTCTCCACGCAGATACCGTATGCTGTCGCGGTAGCGGTGATAAGCTTTATCTGCTTCCTTATCGCGGGATTTGTACAGAACGCGGTCATCTGTCTTATCATAGGCTCGGTATTGGTGTTAGCGTTCCTGTGGCTTATGCGGTCGAGAGCTAAGAAAGCAAACGGCAGGGAATAATGAAGAAAGGACTGATTAAAATGGCAAGATATGAATTTACCAAAAGCCTCGAAACGGGCAGCGCGATAATCGACAAGGAGCACCGCGAGCTTATCGACGCGGTGAACAAGCTGCTTGACGCGTGCAGCGAGGGTAAGGTACACGATCGGATAAACGAAACTATCGACTTTCTCAACGGCTACGTCGACCGTCACTTCCTGCACGAGGAGCAGCTGCAAAAGCAGAGCGGCTATCCCGGTTACGCGGCTCACAAGGCGTTTCACGATAACTACAAGAAAACGCTTAAGGACATCACCGCGGGGGTATCCTCGTCGGGAGCGTCTATCGCGGAGATGATGAAGCTGAACAGCCATATCGGTATTCTGATATCGCATATCCGTACCGAGGACAAGAAGCTCGGAGCTTTTTTAAACAGTAAATAAAACAACGGTGCCGTGTGAAAGATCACGGCACCGCGTTTTTTAATTATCAAAGTGGTAGAAAACTACCTCGTCGACTTTGCAGTCACATCCGGGACAGATACTGTCGACCTTGAACGCCGAGCGCCCGTCGTTGAGCAGATCATAGGAGTGCGCGGTCATTCTGCCGTATTCGTCCTTGCCCGACACTATGAACGAGCTGAACATTATCGCGTCCTCGGGGCAGTAGATAAAGCACGCGTCGCCCTCCTCGGCGAATTCGGGAAGATACACCGTCCTGTTTTGGTTGATTGGGAGAGTGTACGCAGAGCCGAGCCTCGATTTCAGCAGCTGCAAAAACAGCGCCGACTGAAACGGATATCCCACAGAAATGCCGCCCTCGAGAAAGCAGTCCGTGAGGTGTCGCGCGCCGTATTCGCCGAGGCCGTCCATGGGATTGTATTCCGCGTAATCGGCGGCGGCATGGCGGTCGTAGGTCTCGTCGAATTTGTAGCCGCTGTTCTCGAACAGCATAACGTCCTTGCTTCCGGTATAGACCTCCTCGTCCTCGCCGTAGAAGTGGAAATAGAACACGTCCGTAAGCGGCGTTGAGCAGTCGTAGCAGAGCCTGTCGGTGTGGAACGCGTATGTACCGCTGTTTCTGTAATTGTGACAGCACACGCGCATATCGCCGTTCTCGTCGTTGCCGACGAATATCAGGGAGTGAAGCATAAGCCCCTCATACGGGCAGTACGTCTGTACGATATCTCCCTCGCGGGCGTAGTCGGGCAGGGTCACCGTTTTGTCCGAGTTTATCGGTACGAACTGACCGAAACCGAGCCCCGAATTTATCAGCTTCAGACAGAGCGACGTGGAGCTTTCCGAGCCTATCGAGAGCCCGCCCGCGCGCAGGCACCGTGAGATGAACGGTGCACAGAGGTCAAGCTCGTCGTCCCAATGCGCCTTTGCGAACTCAACGGCGGCATCCGCGTCGTATATCTCGTCGAGCGCCGCCTTGTTTTCATTGTAATTGCGCCAGAGCACGGCGGGCGTTTCAACGTCCGTGAACTCGGAGAAGTATCTTTCGTCGAAGTCATATGTACCGTCGCCGTTGTACAAACGGTTTCCATATTCCCACTCGTGGATATCGGCGACGTATTCGTAATCGTCCGCGGGCAGCAGCTTCTGCGGCTCGCTTGTTACGGAGGGCGGAAGGAAGTCGGAGTCCTCGGGCGGCGCGATCCCCGTATTATCGGGCGGCGGGATATCCGCGTCCGTTTCGGACGATACGCTTTCTTTTGCGGGATTTGAGGACGACTTCATAACGGGCAGGTCTGTTCTTTCACAGCCCGCGAGCGTGATAATGGAAATTGCCGATAATAATGCTAAAACTTTTTTCAAGATATATGCCTCTTTTCCGTATTTATATGAAGATGTTTTTGCTGTATAAATATATTATATATCACGGCTTTTTGATTGTCAATAAAAGTTACGAAACTGTAATTATTTGTTATTTTTTTGTAACCTTTTTTCCTTATATTCCCAAAGTGAGCTGCTCGGGCTCGAGGAACTCGTCCAGATATTCAAAAATTTTATCCTGCCGCCGCTCGATACCGTATTTTTCACATTCGCGGACGAACGTTTCCCAAAGCGCCTTTCCGTTCGGGCAGGGTATCTCGTAGCGGTCGCCGAATTCGCGGATATAGCGCTGCTTAAGCCCCGGGAAGTGACGGTCGAGCTGCGCGTAATAATGCTCTCTGTCGCCGCTGCGGAGGGTCAATCCCATGCCGAACGTGATGATACCGCGCACTCCCGCTTCCGCTCCCATTTCAACTATACTGCGGACGTTTTCGATGGTATCATTTATATAAGGCAGCTGCGGCGTGAACCAGATGACGGTCGGTATTCCGCGCTTTTTCATTTCGAGCAGGACTTCAAGCCGCCGCGCGGTGGTGCAGACGTTCGGCTCTACGATGCGGCAAAGCTCCTCATCGGCGGTCGTGAGCGTCATCTGCACGACCGCCTTCGCGCCGCTGTTGATCTTCTCGATAAGGTCGATATCGCGCATTATCAGGTCGGATTTGGTGAGCAGCGTAACGCCGAAGCCGTGCTTGTGAACGATCTCCAGACAGCGCCGCGTTATCTCAAGCTCACGTTCCGCATGGAGATAAGGATCGCACATCGCGCCCGTACCTATCATACAGCGCCGCCGCTTTGCGTGAAGCGCCTTTTCTAGCAGCTCGGGAGCGTTCTCCTTGACCTCGATATCCTCAAAATCGTGATTGAAATTGTAACAGTCGCTGCGCGCGTCGCAGTAAATGCACCCGTGAGTGCAGCCGCGATAGACGTTCATTCCGTTTTTCGCGCTCAGTATCCCCTTTACACGTACCTTGTGCATAATATTCTCCGTTCATTAAAATTGCGTTTGTGAATATTATAGCATATCCGACCACAATTGTCAAGAGTTAAGGCGGACAGAAAAGCGCTGTCCGCCTGTTTGGGTCATTTTTCTTCGGTGAATACCTTGCCAAGCTCTACGGTGCAGCCCTCGAGTACCGTTACCTTTGCGGTATCCGCCGCGGTGTATACTTCGTGCGGTTTCAGGTAGTTGTTTTCGTCGCGGAGGTATACCTCGATACTGCGGCTTTGCGGGTCGGCTATCCAGTATTCGCGAACGCCCGCGCGCTGATACAGATTGAGCTTTACAATGCGGTCATGGCGCAGAGTTGACGGGGAGAGTATCTCCACTATCATATCCGGTGCGCCTTTGCAGCCGTAATCGTCGAGCTTGCCGTGGTCGCAGACGACCGAGATATCGGGTTCGACTATCGTGTCAACGTCCTCGGGAGAGTCGCCGTTTTCCTCGAAAAGCCGCACACCGAATGGCGCATAGTAGACTTCGCAAGGTTTATCTTTAAGAAATGAAAAAATTTGATCGAAAATTTCAGCAGAAACCTTTTGGTGAACACGCATGGGCGGTGCCATCATAACGGCGTATCCGTTGATCACCTCTATCCTGTCATGCTCGTCCCATGTCAGATAATCGGCGAATGTGTAATATTCCTTTTCTGCGGGCTGTACCATTGGATCGTCCTCCTTTTTGAAGCTGTCGTTATTTATATTATACTACTTTATTTCGGAAAATGCAATACGATTACAGATCGTCTGTCTGCATAAATCAGCCCTTTTTCGGCAAAAGTAGTAATATTGCACAATGAATTATTAAAAAAACATTACGAGTTTGTGATGTTTTTTTCCAAAAACCCTTGACAAATCTGTTCAAATGTGTTAAATTATAATTAGCACTCGGGGAGATAGAGTGCTAATCGGAGACAAGGGTTCTGAAACAAAGGGCAGGAAAGGTGTGTTGACCGTGGATAACAGAGCCGCGAAAATATTGTCCGCGATCATTGACGAGTACGTCCGCACGGGTGAGCCGATAGGCTCAAAGGCGTTATCGGAAAAGCCCGAGATCGGAGTTTCCTCCGCGACTATCCGCAACACCATGGCGGCTCTCGAGCAGGAGGGATATCTCGATCATCCTCATACAAGCGCGGGAAGGGTGCCGACCTACAAGGGCTTTCGGTACTATATCGAAAACCTTATGGCTCCCGAGCCTATCGACAACGACAAGATAAGCGAGATCGACAGACTGCTCGACGACAGCGCCGTCACCGACGAGGCTATAATACAGAACGCTTCGACCGCGCTTGCGGAGATAACCAAATGCGCGGCGATATCCACCAATCATGCGTCGAAGTTTTCCGTTATCACAAAGGTAGACGTTATCCCGACGGGAAAGCGTATGTATGTGCTGCTGCTGATAGCGTCGAACGGGGCGATCAAGAACAAGGTCTGCCGAATGGAGTTCGACATGACCAACGAGCAGACTGCGGACTTCACGCGGTTTCTGAACGAGCATTTACGCGGCGTGAACCTCGAGAATATGTCCAAGGAGTATATCGGCGGTCTGACCGCGGCGCTCGGCGGTTATATGCTGTCGCTGGCTCCGCTGCTCCATGCGGTCTACGAGTTGTCCGAGGAGATGATGCGCGACAGCGTGGAGGTCAAGGGCGAGGCTAATCTGCTCGCGTGTACGGAGTTCCCGATGCAGGACGTGATAAAGTTTATCGAGCGCAAGAGCGAGCTTTCGGAACTGCTCGGCGACGCGCTTTCGGGCATAAACATTATGTTCGGCGAGGAGAACGGGACGTTTGCTATATCAAACGGCGCAATGGTGAGCGCGAGCTACTACAAGGACGGTAAACCCGCGGGGTCGCTCGGTATTATCGGACCGATAAGACTGGACTACCGAAAGGTTATACCATATATAGAATATTTAAGTCAGAAGGTAACGCGTATGCTTTCCGAAAGCAGCGTGCCGCAGATAGAAAGCGAGGACGACAGCGATAATGATAAATGACGAAGAATTAGAGCAGGAGCTGAACGAGGAAACGACGGAGGAAGCCGGCGTTGAGGTTGAGCAGCCGGAAGCCGAAACGGAGGGCGATAAGGTCTCCGAGGAGCTTGCGGCGGTAAAGGATCAGCTCGTGCGGACAATGGCGGAGTACGACAACTTCCGAAAGCGCTCGGCGCGCGAAAAGGACGCGCTGAGAGCCGAGATAATCACAAACGTGACCTCGAAATTCCTGCCCGTTATGGACAATCTCGAACGTGCGCTCACGGCGGAATGCTCCGATGAGAATTACAAGAACGGCGTGCAAATGATCTACGACAGCTTCATGGAAACGCTGAAAAATCTAGGCGTAGAGGAAATAGTGAGCGACGGCGCGGCGTTCGACCCGAATTATCATCAGGCGGTTCAGCGCGTGGAAAGTGCCGACGCTGAAAGCGGAACGGTAGTTCAGACGTTTGCGAAGGGCTACAAAATAGGCGAAAAGGTCATCAGATTTGCAATGGTAAGCGTTGCTAACTAGTTTGGCGCATTGCGTTGAACTTTAACATAAAATTTTTTAAAGAGTATCTTTAGGAGGAATATATTATGGCTAAGATCATTGGTATTGACTTGGGTACGACTAATAGCTGCGTATCCGTTATCGAGGGCGGCGAGCCTGTTGTTATCACGAATTCCGAGGGCAGCAGAACCACTCCGTCGGTAGTTGCGTTCACAAAGGACGGCGAGCGCCTTGTAGGTCAGCTCGCGAAGAATCAGGCTGTACAGAATCCCGACAAGACGGTTATTTCCATTAAGCGTCACATGGGTTCGGACTATAAAGTCGACATCGACGGCAAGAAGTACACGCCGCAGGAAATATCCGCGATGATACTTCAGAAGCTCAAGGGCGACGCGGAGGCGTATCTCGGCGAAAAGGTAACGGACGCGGTAATCACCGTTCCCGCTTACTTCACCGACTCGCAGCGTCAGGCTACCAAGGACGCTGGTCAGATCGCGGGTCTGAACGTTCAGCGTATCATCAACGAGCCGACGGCGGCGGCGCTCGCTTACGGCGTTGACAAGGAAGAGGATCAGAATATCGTCGTGTATGACCTCGGCGGCGGTACGTTCGATGTTTCCGTCATCAATATCGGCGACGGCGTTCAGGAGGTTCTCGCGACCGCGGGCAACAACCACCTCGGCGGCGACGATTTCGACCAGAGAATTATTGATTTCCTGAGAGAGGAATTCAGGAAGTCCGACGGTATCGATCTTAACAACGATAAGTTTGCTATGCAGAGATTGAAGGACGAGGCTGAAAAGGCGAAGATCGCGCTTTCCAACTCCACAACCGTAAACATCTCCATTCCGTATATCACCGCGGACGCCAACGGTCCCAAGCACTTGAACGTTACGCTCTCCAGAGCTAAGTTCAACGACCTCACGGCTGATCTTGTCGAGGCTACTATGGGTCCGCTCAAGCAGGCGATATCCGATTCGGGTCTTGATAAGAATGAGATCCACAAGATACTGCTTGTCGGCGGTTCCACGAGAATTCCCGCCGTTCAGGACGCCGTAAAGGGCTTCCTCGGCAAGGATCCGTTCAAGGGTATCAATCCCGACGAGTGCGTTGCTATAGGCGCGTCCATTCAGGGCGGCGTACTGAATAAGGAGGTACAGGGTATCGTACTGCTCGACGTTGCCCCGCTGTCGCTCGGTATCGAGACCGCGGGCGGCGTATGCACGAGAATGATCGAGCGCAACACCACGATCCCGACCAAGGAGAGCAGAGTGTTCACGACCTACGCGGACAATCAGCCGTCCGTTGACGTCAACGTACTTCAGGGCGAGCGCGAGTTCGCCAAGGACAATAAGTCTATCGGCAACTTCCGTCTTGACGGTATCGCTCCCGCTCCCCGCGGCATACCGCAGATCGAGGTAACGTTCGACATCGACGCGAACGGTATCGTAAACGTATCTGCAAAGGATCTCGGCACGGGCAAGGAGCAACATATCTCCATCACCGCGTCCACCAACATGAGCAAGGAAGATATTGATAAGGCGGTCAAGGAGGCCGAGGCGTTCGCAGCAGAGGACAAGAAGCGCAAGGAGGACGTTGACACGCGCAACGAGGCGGACTCCATGGTTTACCAGATGAAGAAGTCGATGACCGAGTTCGGCGATAAGGTGACCGCCGAGGACAAGGAAAAGGTAGAGCCGAAGATCGCGGCTCTCGAAGAAGCGCTCAAGGGCACGGATATCGAGGCTGTCAAGAAAGCCAAGGAGGAGCTGCAGACCGCGTTCTACGAGGTTGCGGGCAAGGTATATCAGGCGAACGGCGGCAATCCCGAGGATATGGCGGGCGCTGCGGGTGCCGCGGGCGCCGCTCCCGGTTCTTCCGATAACGGCGGTAACGACGACGGCGCGGTAGACGTTGAATTCACCGAGAAGTAATTCAGTAATTTGGCGGTACACCGTGTACTTTCACACGGTGTATTTGCCGATTTTGAAAGGTTTTATATGAACGATAAACAGAAAGATATCGCGCAAAAGGCTCTGTGTGATTGGCTCGCCGAACGGGAGGAAACGGACGGCAAGTCGCCGAAGAAGATCGAATTCGCGTTTGCGATAAGGGACGAGCAGAACAATAACAGGATCTTTTTCGTGTTCAGGTTCAAAAAGGGCGCGTTCGGAAAGTATTTTATCGGTATCGCGGGAGGCTTCGAGGACGAAGAGAGCACCGATTGCAGCGCGGTTTTCAGCGGGTTTGACGAGTTTCCGTCCGACAAGGACGAGGCGATAGAATTGGCGTTTAAAATGGCGGATTTTATTGTTCACTTCAATGCAAAGGAAAAAATTCAGGCGGTATTCGAGCAGAATCTGAAGTACATCAGTCGATCCGAGGTCGACGCGGAGAAGATCGCGCGGCAGTTCGTCAAGACAGAAACGCGGTTTTTTCTCACGGTGGGAACGGTGGACGTTCCGAGCGGCAAGGTCATCGTTGCCGATCCGCTGTGTTATATGTTCGGCGAGCACGTTATCGCGCCCGTACTTAAACGTGAGATCCCGAGGGGGAGTTATCCCGCGGATATCGCGATATGCCGCAATGAGAACGTCGGTATAAGAATGTGTACGGCGCGGCTTAAGATAAAGGATACCGAAGCGGTGCGCTACGAGCTTGCGGAGTCCGAGGAGGAAACGGCTGCCGCCAAGTGCAGGGACGGCGTTATGCACGGCTTTCCCGTAGACGCGGGAATGATGTGCTTTATCGACGCGTGCGCGGCGAAGAATTACGCCGATTTTCTCGGTAAATGGCATAAGGAAAACCCCGGAAAGAATCATTACGACGACTATTTCGCGGCGTTTTTCGCGGAAAGCGACAAGGAACTGCCCGCGTATCAGCGCGAGGGCGGCGACTTTATAGAGTGGACGAACCCCGACAGCGGCGAGCGAATGGTGCAGATAAGCTCGGGCTTCGGCGACGGATTTTATCAGAGCTATTGGGGCTTTGACGAGAGCGGTGAGGTATGCGAGCTTATCGTGCCTATGGTCGATCCCGATCTTTTTGATTATTAACGGCGGCGCGTTTTGGCGTGTTTGGCGAATGCCGGGTAATACGGGCGCAGAGAGCCGAAATTGCGGAGCATTTTAGATAGGAGACAAGGTTATGGCAGAGAAAAGAGATTATTACGAGGTGCTCGGACTGCAAAAGGGCGCTTCGGACGCGGAAATAAAGAAAGCGTACCGCAAGCTTGCCAAGCAGTATCACCCCGATCTTAACCCCGACGATCCCGAGGCGGAGACGAAGTTCAAGGAGGTTAACGAGGCAAATCAGGTGCTTAGCGATCCCGAAAAGCGCGCGAAGTACGATCAGTTCGGTCACGCGGGCGTCGACCCGAGCTACGGCGGCGGAGCTAACTTCACGGGCGGTTTCGAGGGCGTTGACCTGGGCGATATATTCGCGGATATTTTCGGCGGCGGTATGGGCGGCTTCGGCGGAGGACGTTCGTCAAATCCGAACGCTCCGCGGCGCGGCGCGGATATCGCGGTGCAGCTCGAGATCGGGTTTATGGAGGCGTGCAAGGGCGTTTCGCATGATATCACGATCAACAGGACGGAGGACTGCCCCGAGTGTAACGGCTCTGGCGCAAAGGCGGGTACGAGCACAAAGACCTGTCCCGATTGTAAGGGCAGGGGCTACGTTACTGTTCAGCAGCGCAGTATGTTCGGTATGATGCAGTCGCAGAGACCGTGCTCGAAGTGCGGCGGAAAGGGCAAGATAATCGAAAGTCCGTGCGGAAAGTGCGGCGGCTCGGGCAAGACGACAATGAAAAAGACCGTCTCCGTCAAGGTGCCCGCGGGTATCGACGACGGAATGACACTGAACGTCCGCGGACAGGGCAGCGTCGGCATGAACGGCGGACAGCGCGGCGACCTCAAGGTGCGTATCGCGGTGCGGAAGGACCCCGTTTTCGAGCGCGAGGATTACAATATCTGGATAGATTTCCCGATAACATACGCGCAGGCGGCGCTTGGCGCGGAGATAGAGGTGCCGACTATCGACGGCAAGGTGAGCTATAATGTCCCCGCGGGAACACAGCCCGGCACGGTGTTCAGGCTGCGCGGAAAGGGCGTTCAGAAGCTTCAGCGCTCCGAGGGCGACCGCGGCGACCAGATGGTCAGGATAAACGTCGAAGTACCCAAGAACCTCAACAAAAAGCAGAAAGAGGCTTTGCAGGCGTTCGAGGAAACGCTCGACGAGAAGAATTACGAGAAGCGCAGGTCGTTTTTTGACAAGATAAAGGATATGTTCAACAAGTAATCGTGAAAGTTTGTAGCTCTCAACTTGCAGAATTGGCGAGTTTTTTCTTGGATAAGCCTTTAAAAAGTATTATTTCAAGCGGCAAACTGCATTTCATTGTGCAAAATGACGTAAAATCGGCACAAATTATTTTATAATTTGTGCAGTAAGTCAGTAGACAAAAGACGGATTTTCGGCTATAATAGTAAATGTAAGAAACAACGGCGTTTCGGGTACGGGATAACCGCGCTCAAAACGCCGTTTTTATTTTAAGAAATGTGGAGGAAAGGGACAATGGAAGAGAAATTTAATGTGGTAGACCAGTTCGGTATCGACGTGTTCAACGAGGAGACGATGAAGCAGCGCCTGCCGAAGAATGTGTTCAAGACGCTGAAAAAGACCATAGCGGAGGGCAAGGAGCTTGACAGCTCGATTTCCGACGTAGTGGCGGCGGCAATGAAGGATTGGGCGATAGAAAAGGGCGCGACGCATTATACGCACTGGTTCCAGCCGATGACGGGAATTACCGCCGAGAAGCACGACAGCTTTATCTCGCCTATGGGCGACGGCACGGTCATCATGGAGTTCTCGGGCAAGGAGCTTATCAAGGGCGAGCCCGACGCGTCGAGTTTCCCGTCGGGCGGTATCAGAGCGACGTTTGAGGCGCGCGGTTACACTGCCTGGGACCCGACCTCCTACGCGTTCGTAAAGGAAGGCTCGCTGTACATTCCCACCGCGTTCTATTCATACTCGGGCGAGGCGCTTGACAAGAAAACACCGCTGCTGCGCTCCATGGACGTGGTTTCGGACGCTGCTCTGCGTATTCTCCGCCTGTTCGGCAACGAGACCACAAAGCGCGTTGTCGCGACCGTCGGCGCGGAGCAGGAGTACTTCCTCGTCAACAAGGAGACCTACGACAAGAGAAAAGACCTTATTTTCACGGGCAGAACGCTGTTCGGCGCTCCCGCTCCCAAGGGTCAGGAGCTTGACGACCACTATTTCGGTTCGATAAAGGAGCGCGTTGCGGACTATATGAAGGATCTCGACGAGCATTTGTGGAAGCTCGGCATCACCTCCAAGACCAAGCATAACGAGGTCGCTCCGTCGCAGCACGAGAACGCGCCGATCTTCGCGCCCGCAAACCTCGCGACCGACCAGAACCAGCTCACCATGGAGCTGATGAAGAAGATCGCTCTTGAGCACGGCTTGGTTTGCCTGCTGCACGAGAAGCCCTTTGCGGGTATCAACGGCTCGGGCAAGCACGACAACTGGAGCTTGTCCACCGACGACGGTCAGAACCTGCTCAATCCCGGGCGCTCGCCCATGCAGAACGCGCAGTTCCTGACGTTCCTCGCGGCGATAATCAAGGCTGTCGACGAGTATTCCGACCTGCTCCGTCTGTCCGTGGCAAGCCCGGGCAACGATCACCGTCTTGGCGCGAACGAAGCGCCTCCCGCTATCATCTCGATATTCCTTGGCGAGGAGCTTCAAGCGGTCGTAGACGCGCTTGTCGAGGGCAAGGAGTACACGGGCGCGGGCAAGCAGATGTTCAACGTGGGCGTATCGTCACTGCCCGAGTTCCCGAAGGACAGCACCGACAGAAACAGGACCTCTCCGTTCGCGTTCACGGGCAACAAGTTCGAGTTCAGAATGGTAGGCTCTAACCTTAACGTTGCGGGTCCGAACACCATACTCAATACTATCGTTGCCAATTCGCTCACCGAGTTCGCGGACGAGCTGGAGGGCGTTGAAAAGGAGAACTTCAACGAGGCGCTCCACGATCTGCTTGTAAAGACCATTAAGGAGCACAAGCGCGTTATATTCAACGGCAACGGCTACGGCGACGAATGGCCCGTAGAAGCCGAGAAGCGCGGACTGCTCAATCTGAAATCCACCGTTGACGCTATCCCGACGCTCACCGCTAAAAAGAACATAGACCTGTTCAAGAAATTCGGCGTGTACAGCGAGATCGAGCTGCACGCGAGACAGGAGATACTTCTCGAGAACTACTCCAAAGTAATTAACATAGAAGCGCTCACCGCAGCGGATATGGCAAAGACCGAGATTTTGCCCGCAGTCATGAAGTTCGCGAAGGACGTCTGCGATATCGCGGCGAGCAAGAAAGCGATAGGCGTTGAACCGACCGTCGAGACCGAAATGGCGCAGAAGGTCAACGAGCTTACGGTCGCGCTCAGCGACAAGGCTCACGCGCTGTCCGACGCGGTGGTAAAGGCGCAGTCTATCGACGGCGAGGAGGCTAAGGCGCGTTTCTATCACGACGAAGTATTCGCGGATATGCAAAGCCTGCGCGCGGTCGCAGACGAGCTGGAGACTATCGTCGGCGAGGAGTACTGGCCGTACCCCACCTACGACGAGCTGCTGTTCAACGTATAAGTCGGTCAAGGTTCGGCGGAATGCTGCCGGCTTTCGACCGGATATCCCGCTCCCTTTTCTTTGGGGCTGCCAATTTTGGCAGCCCCTTTTTTGGCAGTAATAAATCGAGTGGGGGGGGCTCTGTATTGGGGGGGGGGGGGGGGGGCCCCCCCCCCCCCCCCCCCCCCCACCCAAAAAAAAAAAAAAAGTGTATGGTTTTAAAGAAAAAGATGTTGTAGATTTTTTTTTGTT
>CANDVA010000009.1 GCA_947389015.1 uncultured Clostridia bacterium
CCGTCAAACCACGCTGTTATCCCGTCCATAACGGGCATTGTCTCCACCGCGGGAGTGGGTTTATCGCCGCCACCGTCCGCAGACCGTGACGGCTTCCTAAAATTTACCGAATAGTCCGTTCCGCGCAGCTCGACCTTGCCCGTACCGAGCAGATATACCGTGCCGTGCGTGTCATACAAACCGTCGCGGTCGCCCGCGGCAATCTCGATAACGCCGTCTCCCTCGGGAACGATATCCGGGTACGCCGACGCGTACACCGTACCGTCCGACCTGTTGATTATGGCGGTATTCTGCCCGCCCAAGCCCTCGACCTTGAGCTCAGTGCCGTCGAGGGTAACCGTTGTGATGTTTGACATTTTGTGCCTCCTTATGTTTTCGTGGTTCTAATAACCTCTTGCCCGTTCAAAAGAATCGTTCCGGTAGCCTTATTTACTTGAAACCAACCTCCGATGTTGATGTGAGAAGTCGGCTGAATGGTAATATTGCTCGCACTGCCGTTATCGCCGAATATTTGAAATGTTCCGTTTTTTTGTATGTATATTCGCCTGATTCCGCCAAGTTTGATCTCTATATGATCGTTATTGATATAAATATCATTGCTGAGCCATATTACCCTAAGCGTATTTCCAACTATGTTAAAGTTTAAAATTTCTCTTCCTTGGTTGTCGTATGCCACAAGCTCGACAGGACTTTTCCACTTGAATACGTATTTCCCGCCGAAATTGCCGACCAGTTCCGACAGTCTCACGCCTTGCAACGCTTTCTCGGACTGCGGCTTCGGCGGCAGGAAATTCAGATCGTCGTCGGCTCGCGCGGAGACTGCGCCCGCGGCTTTTGCCCGCGATCTTGCGGGCGTTCCGCCCTCGCTGTCGTCGCCGTCGAAAACGATCGGCACGGAGCTGGCGTTCGTGATATCCTGATGTCCGCGGTACCGCCAGACGTTATGCGTGATAAATCCTATCAGGTCATTATTGTGGTTCGTGCCGTTGATAACGCCGCCCTGCAGGCGTATGGTATCGCCCGCGTCAAGCGCCGGATCGTTTGCCATTTCGGTACTGAACGAATAAAAATACGCCGTCGACAGCTCCGCGAGAATATTTTCCAGTACCTCGGACAGCGGCGTACCTCCATCCATAATAAGCGGGTTGGTCGCCATTTCGACGATAACGTCCGAGGTCGGGTCTTCCTCGTTTTCATGCGAATAGCTGTACCGCCGCGTCACCAGCTTGTTGTCCGTGCCGCGCATCGATACGCCGACGATATGTATTCGGTCGTCCGCGAATTTCGTCTTGAACCGCTGTCCGCCTTCAATATTTCGCACCGCGAGTATTGTTCCAGTCGTCTCCGTGAACATCTTCCACCATGATTTTATCTGTACGAATTCCAGCCGTCCGAGGCGGTCAACGCGCGCGAAGCAGCCCATAAGCTGCGCTATCCACATGATACCGTCACGGGCGGTCTCGATCTGCTCCGAATCGAAATCCAATTCCAGATCGGAATTAGGCAGCGTCACCGCGTTGCCCTCGGGGTCTTTCGACGGTAAGACGGCAAGCCGTCCGCGGCACAATATCTCCGCCGCCTCGAGCGCGGTCTTGCCCTTCAGCTCTTCGCGCATTTCACGCGTCAGCTCGTAATGCAGCAGTATCATGCCGTCGTAGCCGCTGAACGTGACCTGATCTCCCACACGGCTCACCGATTTGTTGTTAATAAAAAACTTGCCCATCGGCACGTCCTCGAACGCGCCGTTCTCGAGCCGCAGCGACACATACAGCCACAACCGTGCGCCCGCAAATCGGTGCAGGTCGGTCTTGTCGTTTCTGACCGTCATCGTCAGCCGTTTCGACGTCGCCGCGCCGATATCTATGGTTTCGTCTGACGGAGATCCCGCCATCATCTGTGATTCGATCGTCACCTCGTTTTCTATGGTGCTGTCGTCGAACGTCTGAATGGTCTTGTCGCGGAAATAAATATTCGCGCGTATCTTGAACTCACGCGCGCTTCCCGTTATAGCCTGTTTATATGCGTCGCTTACCGCGTACATCGTATCACCTCAATATTCAATGAAATTAACGTCCAGCCGCCAACGCCCGTTACCCTCGGCGGGCGCTTTTATAAGCTCGAAATTGCGGTCGCCCGCGTGAGCCGTTATCGTCCTGAATTCGCCGCAGAAATATGTCAATTGGAATTTGTCGCGCGAGATCGCTTTCATCAGCGCGGTGAACTTGGCGGTCGTAAGATTGTCGAACCTCAGCATCAGCTTCGCCTTGCCGCGGCGGCGGATATCCCGGATAGTGTGTCCGTCCTCCGACGTTCCCGCGCCGTCGCCGTCTATGTCGATCAGCTGACCCTTGTACGACGCTATATTCCCGTAGCCCAGCGGTATCTCGTCGCCGCCCTCCTCGGGGAGTATTTTCAATACCGCAAAAGTCTCTTTGTTCATTTTATCGCCCTCCTCCGTTGTCCATCATGGAATTGTGCCGCCAGTCCGGACGCAATACCGTTTCTGTATTGGCTTTGACGGTCTCCGTGGTAACACCGTCAATTACTATCGGGAATGTAAATTCCTGTTGTACGGGCTGCATACCTGCGGCAAAAGGAGCTTGAGATGCATAGCTTGACGGTGTGGGGAATACGGGTTGCTTATTTAGTGTTATTTCGCCGTTGTTATATTTGGTGAGAACCTCATCAAGCCACTTATCCGCTTCGGTTGTATCAAGCTCGACGGACATGTGTATTGGATCAAAATTTGTTTTATCCATCCATTCCTTAAAGCCTTCTATATATTCCTTTGGACGGTCTTTCAACTCTTCCATTTTTGATAGCAGATTATCAACTTCAAGACCTTCCGTATGCTTCAGAAGATAATCAAGCGAATCGTAAAACTCGTCGACCGAGCCGCCCGTATCTCCGATTACTTCGTTTAAATTACGCCATTCATACATGAAGTCCACACCAAACTGCCTATTGAGCTCCTCAAGATTATAGTCAACCATGCGTGAGAGGTTCATTGCATACCGTCCATCAACACGGTTGAGTATATCGGCAGGGCGAACACCGTCGGGCGCGTTGAGCATAAGGTCAAAAACCTCTTTAATCTTTTTCTTATTTTCTGCCGAATACCCCTGAGCATCAATTATTTTATCAAACGCCATATTCGCCCAAGTAGTGAGTATCTCCCTCTGATACCGAGCGGATTTTATCTCCAATTCTTTAACGGTATCATCAGCTTTTTTGAAAAGATCGGCTTTCTGTTTCTCGTATTCCTCATCGGTAATTTCTCCCGCTGCCCGTTCGGCTCCGAGCTTAGCCAAAGTGTCCTTATACATTGACTGCTGCAATTCATCACGTGCTTTCTTTTCCTGTTCCTGCGCTTCTTTTATCTGCGCTGCAAGTTCCTCGTAACTATCAATACTGTACGCGCCTCTTTTCAGCCGCTCCCATGTTGCTTCCGATTCGACCTGTGTCTGAACTAGCGTCATTTCCGCGAGCTTTTTGTAAAGGTCTTCGAGATTTTCAATTTCCGCTTGGGTCAATTCGCGGCTTTCGTCGATTGCCGTCTGTGTTATCAAGTGAATTGCCTTGCCGTAACCCTTTATTTTGTCGGCAATTGATTCGCCCATTTCTGTGAAACTGTCCAGTATCTCCTGCTCGTGCTCGTCAATTTTACCATCGTTCTCAAGAAAAGCGATTTGCCATGCGCTTGTGTCGAACGTCGCACCGTTTACCTCAAGAGCGCTGTTGACGAGCTCGTCAAGCTGTGTTGCAAAGCCTTCAACGTCCTGCTCGATATCGTTCTTTTTAAACGAATCGGCGGTCTCCTGCACCGCTTTCGCAATATCCGAGAAGTTTTCCTTTGCGGTCGTGAGCTTGGTTTTGTTGTCTTCAAAAGCTCCCGCGACCTTATCAACGCTTTCGGTTATGGGACTTATCAAAGTACGGACTTCATCAAGCGATATGGAAATATCACCAAAATATGAAGCAATATTCTGGCGCTGCATTTCATCATTCAGCGCGAGAATTCCAATTGCCAACGCTGTGATCCCCGCGACGGCAGCCGCGGTCGGATGCGCTGTAATAACGCCGATCAGTCCGTTAAAACCCTTTGAGAAAGCATTTACACCGCCAACGACGCCCTTTATGGTCTTATATGCGATAATCGCCCCGAGAATATTCATAAGCGCGTCAACGATATCTCCTGCGGAAATATCATTATTACCTTTTATAAATCCGAAAAACTTGCCGATGTCCTTGATTATATCCTCAACCGCTTTTGTAAGCGGGTGGCGCTTGAACGCGAGATATATCTCGTTGATTATATCACGGTATTTCTGTGCGGCTTTCTTGGCGGTCGAGGTGTCCGCGTCGAGGTTCACGCCCAGAAGATTTGAGGTATCTATACCCGCGTCGGTCGCGATTTCATCGTCGTCGGATTTCGCGCCGCTGATAATATGCAGCTCGTCAAAGCCCGACAACAAATTATTCAGCTTTTTCTTGGACTTATCTGCGGCGGTTCCGACCGCCGTGACTTCGTCCGTGACCGCCTCTGCGTTCTTGGCAGCAGTGGTCTCCTCCTCTGTCTTGCCGCCGAAAAACAGATCGTTCAAGAACGTTACCGCCTCATTCGCGAACTGTAACGCGGGCGTGAGGACGTTCATAATAACGCCACCGAGATTTGTCGTAAACTCGTTCAGACGCTCGGAGAGCAGTCTCGTCTGATTCGCCCAGCCCTCGGAGGTTTTTGAGAAGTCGTCCTGCGCGAGCGCGGTCTGCTCCAGAAAATACTTGTAGCGCACGAGAAGCTGCTCGTTGGAGCTCATCTCGGCGTAGGTCTTGGAGAAACCCTGCGCCATTGCATATGCTGACAAATTTGTCTGCGTCATTACAACGCCGATAGCCTTCAGCGGCTCGGTCTCGCCCGTGATCAGAGCGCGCCCGATCGTGTCCACCTCGGACTGCGTTTTATTGTAGAAGGACATGATATCCGACAGCCGCCCAGTGAGAGTTACCGCCATATCCGATGCCGCGTCGGTAGCAACTCCCATGCCCTTTGCCATTGCCATGTAGGTCGAGCCCATATTTTTCGACGTAAGCTCGGATATGCCGTAGGTCTCGAGCGCGGTCGCGGCGAACTGCTCCATCTTGTACGACATTTCGCCGAACGCCGTATCGACAACATTCTGCGCTTCGGCGAGATCTGACGCGGCGTCTATTGAACGCTTGCCGAAATCTATAAGCTCTTTTACGCCGAACGCCAGTCCGATAGTCGCTGCCATGCTCTTTATTTTGTTCTCGATCTGTGCCAGACCGTTGTCGATAGGTGAGGCGTTTATCGCCGTGTCTATGCGTATCGAGCCGTCATAGCTCCCAGCCATTTCATCATCTCCTTTTCGGATATAACAAAAACACCCTGTTTTCACAAGGTGCTTTTGTTATTAAAATGTATTATTTACTTAACAGCTTTTGCTTTTGCTGATCAAATTCTTCTTGAGTAAGTACGCCCATATCAAGCAGTTGCTTCAGCTTGAGAAGCTCATCGGCGACAAGCGTGGGAGACTGTTGGGGGTGGGGCGGCTGCTGAACGAGCGGTGTAGCAGACTTCGGCTCATTTGGCGGTTGTGATACCACCTGAGAAGCCGCGCTTTGATTTTCAGCTAAAATCAGCTCAAGCTCCGACAGCACCTCATTAGCGTTTTTCCGCTCCATTTTGTAAAAAAACCGTTTCTGTCAGTTTGCGAATTTATAAACGTTATCGTTTTCATTCCCACTGATTTCAAAGTAAGCCTTATGTAAAGCGAATCAACGACATTCTGTGATTTCCGTGTCTGTGCTCCCACAATAGCCCCCACATCACCGAAAAGCGCACTGCCAATGATTGCTCTGCCGATGCCTCCCTTTTGTATTGTTGAGTTATTCTCAAACAATTCATAATTAACTAAGTCACTAAACCTATAACAGCTGCTGTCACCCTTAAATTTAAAACGCTTACCGCGGGTGTCTACAAAAAAACAACTTCCTATCGTCTTATCAAAACCGGTTCCAAAAGATAAGCCTGACGATTTATAATGCAGCATATTAAAATTTCCGCTGCTTGCGCTCGCATTATATTGAGCTGAATCTGGTAAGCTCTTATCGCATATAAGGCAATATGCCGATTGGCAAATTGCACCGCAATTAGGGCATTTATATTGTGAGCGAACACCCGACGAAGTATTTTGAACCGGCTTGTACTCTTCTGATGGTTCGGTTTCGAACTCATCGTCAAATCTTTGAGAGATAGGAATACCCGTCTCACAATCATAACAATAAGAGGTTCTGCAATTTGCCCCACATTTCGGACATCTGTATCTAATCATCTGGTGTACCTCCAAGAAGTTTTCTTCCATTATACACCAAATAACGCGGTTTGTCAACCGTTGAGCATCTCCTCAAACTCGGCGATCCTTGCGCGATCCGCCTCGGACATCTTTTCCCTGATACGGTACCGCTCCTGCATTTTGGCGTACTCGTTCCGCTGCGCCTCGCCGAGCTTGGAGAGATCGGTGCCGCGTATGCCGATAATATCCGAGAGCGAGCAGCCGCCGATATCCCCGAGCATTGCCAGAAACGCGAACCAGTGCAAGCGCTCGCGCGTGAGATCGATACCGTAACGCGCGCGGAACGCCGAATACACCAGCCTGTTGTCCTGCTCGAAATCGAACGTCGGCGGCTTGCCGTCGGGGATATGTTCGTCGTCGACGTTCCCTCCGGACATAAACCACCGCAGTCCGCTTTGCGCAAGCTCCGTATCGGTCGGGATACCGTTACCGTACAGCAGCCGCAGCGCCGTCATCAGCTTCTCCGGTTCAGCCAGATCGACGTCGTTCAGCGCCTCGGATATCTGTATTCCTACGCGGAAATCCGTGCGTATCAGATAGCCCTCATACTCATCGGGAAAGCCGTCAAGAATTATGTTTAATGTTGATTGCATTGCCCATTCTCCCTGCGTTGTATTTATTCATACGAGCCTGCCGCCGCTTAGCTTCCTCCTCGAAATACGGACGGAGCGCGTCGAAAAACTGCATATGCATTTCGATCGACGGCAGAATATCGCCGTAAACTTTTCGGCAAGTTCCCTCGCCGAACACCTCGTCCACCGCGTCACGGAAGTAAATATTAAGCTGCCGCTCCGCCTCTACAAGCTCCTCCGCGCAGACGCTCGAGGGCTTGCCCTTGAGCTTCTCCGCAAGCTCCTTCGCAAATTTGGCGCGGTCTTTATCGAATTTTTTTATCATGCCGTAATAGCGGTACGGCAGGTTCAGGTCGTCGAAATCGAGGGTGATAAACTCACCCTCGTCGTTGACCTCGATCTGCTTTACATTACGCTGTACGCGTATTTTTTCCATACGTTATCCTCCCGCCGTAAACGAAACGCTGCCGTCCGTGATCGTCGCGGTACCCTGCACGGGATCGCCGCGGTAATTATAAGTATACGATATCGTCAGCGGATCGGACGACGTTCCGCCGAAGCTGTCGATCTGGATAGAAACGTTCTGAAGCTCGGCGGGATACGAGCTGCCCGTGCCGTTGAACACGTCGACGTTAAGTATCTGCGCGTGCGCCTCGGAGAGTATGCTCCTGCTGCGGCGTATCTTGTCGATAAACGAGAACGCGGGGTCGGATTTGGAAACGGTCTTGCTGACGGGCATATTCGGCTGATAACCCGTGATCTCCGTTTCGGCGGTGTCCTGCGTTACGTCCTGCGAAGTGGTGGTCTGCGGGTTCATCTGCACGGTCATATCCGCGGCAAATCTGCCCTCGCGCACCCACGTCGGCGAGGAGCCCGTACCCGTATTCAGAAACGTCTGCCAAAGGCTTCGTTTAGCCTTGCTCTCAACGTCGGTCTGCGTTGTTTTTGTAATGTCTTCCATTAAAATTCCTCCTTAAAATACTCGAGGGCGAAAGAGCCCTGAAAGACCGCGCCGTCCTCGTCCTCCGAGATCATCGCGCAGGTGTCGGCGCGTAAAATTTTCTGCACCTGCACGCCCTCGACGCTCGGAAGATTTTCCTCGTCGGTGAGCCAGTCGGCGACGTTATCTATAAGCTCCTGCGCCGTCAGCTTGCCCGCCGTGTCGATCTCGGGCGAGCGGTAGATAAGCGCGAACGGGAACTGCATTTCACAGCTCCCGTCGCAGTATCGCTCGATAACCAGCTCGCCCTTTGTGTTTAAAACGCTCATCGAACGCTTTTTCGCGTCCATTCCCGCAAATCCTATCGCCGTCACGCCGCCTTTTTTCAGCAGCGGACACGTTTCCAATTTGCGGAGAATTATTTCCGTAAAATTCATTATTGTCCTCCCGCGATCCGCCGCACCTCGGCGAGCCACGATTTTTTATTGACCGCCTTCGACGCTTCAAAAAATCTCGCGCACGCCAACGGGTGTCGCGACTTGCTGAAATTTATATTCACGCCGTAGTACACTCTTTTCGCATACGGCGCGGAATATTCGATCTCGCCGCTGCCAATCACCGTACCGATAATACCCGATTTCGCGAGAATTCCCGTGCGCATCGGAACATACTTGTCGGTGTCTTTCAGCACCTGACTGTCAAGATATTTCTGCGCACGCTCGATATTTTCGGAAAGCCTGTTCCGGTTATTCCATTGGAATTGTGCGTTTAAATTTATCACTTTGCTATAACCTCCCAGTGCTTCAGTCTGCCGAAATCAAACTCTTGCACGGACGTTATGCGGAATATTTCTGCTCTTACTGTCAGCTCCGCAAAGCTGTCAGCTTCTCCCGTGTCGCCTATGGCGATCAGATCGCCGACGACAAATTTCACGTCGTTATGTCCCGAAAACGGAACTATCAACAATAAATTATCCGCGTTTTTATCGCCCTCGGCAGCCTTGTCCGCGCCGCGCGTTTTCTCGACGTAAACGCCCGTCAGCAGGCGCGGCACGAGCTGCTTTTTGAAATCCTCTCCGACGGTATTGTAAAGCGTGACAATGCCGTTAAATCTCAATGTTATCAACTCCCGTAAAAAGTATCAACGTTACCGAGACGATCAACACGCGGCTTTTGCGGTGTTTTGCGAAGCAAAACCGAATTGCCATTAAGGGCAATTCGAGCAAAAACGCAGAAATCGTCGGCAAAGCCGACGATTAGTTCATTCACGTGTCACCCCTCTGTAAAGCCACTCCGCGGGCAGCCAGACCCGGCACGCCGCCCGCGCGTAACTGAGCTCGGACGTATTCTCGGAATTCGCGTAGGTAACGTTCCAAGAGCCGACGCTCTCCGACAGCTTAACGCCCCCGGATATTTCCGACAGCGTATCGGAAAGCTCGCAGCAGCAGCGTTTGACGCGCTCGTCGTCCGAGTGCTCCGAAGCTCTCCCGAACGTCAGCTTGCCGATATACGCCGAGGCTTTCGCGGCGGCGTTTTTGAACGTCTGCTTATCGAGCGTACCGCCGTAAATATCGCGGTAATACGTGTAGTTAACGAATGCCGTCATATCGTCACTCCGCCGCGGGCTCCGCACAAACGCGAACCGCCTCGAGCGCGTTTTCCTTGATCCAGAGGTCGTGATATTTGCGGTACTGAATAAGCCAAGCGTCCGCTTTCTGGTTGACGGCGGGATCGAAGATTTTGATATTGTCCGTCTTGGAAACCGCGATAGGCGCGGTTCTCGGGCAAATGATCCAGTTGATCTGAACCGCGTCCGAAGCGGGAGTAAATCCGCCGTTAGTCTGCCCGGAGGTCTTTCCGTCGTTGAACGTGTACGCGGACTTCATACGCGCGGATGGCACTCTGATTATCGGAATACCGTTGAACGTCTTGACCGTTAAATCAACCTTCCCCTGCGTAAAGCTGCCGACGTTTACATATCTGCTCAGCTTCTCGGTGTTATCGAGTATATCCGCGACGGGGTACGGCATTATGATGACCAGATCGGCGGCGCCCGCGGTATCGTTGACTACGGAAATATCGTCGGTCAGAGCGCTGAGAATAGTGCTGGCGGCGGGCGTGTAGGTCTTGCCGTGATCCGTTTTCGCGAGCTCGTAAATTTTCGAGTATCGGTAAGCGTCCACCTCGGGAATTATCTGCGTTCTTTGGAACTCGCTCATAACGGCGGTAGCGTTGGCTATGAAATTACCCTCGTCCACGTCCATAGCGTCGAGCAGGAACTGTCTGCCTCTGTCCTTGGTAAGCGTCTTAGTCTGGAACGAGAGAGAAACCGCACCCTGATTGTAACCGTTATCGCGGTCGTAATCGACAAGCCCGCTTGTCGAGATAGTAGGTATCTTGACCTCGTTTCCGCCCGAATACTTGACCTGTCCCGCGTTCGCCTCCATCCAGCCGGAAGTCGTGCCCTCGATCATCTGACGGTCGAGCGCGGTCATAAATATTTTAGCGCACTCTATTGTGTTGATTGCCATAAAAAAACCTCCTTACTTTGTCAGTCCGAAGCCGCCGAAGATCTGCGTCTCCAGATTGTTTGCATCCGCGGAAACGTTGCCCTGCGTGCCGCTCATAAACAGCTCGGGCGCGTCTTTTGCGAACGCGGCCGGCTCGTTCTTTTTCAACTCCTCGAGATACTCCTTGCCGCCGACGAACGAGCCGTTCTCATACTTGAAGCCCTTGCTCTTGAACTCCTCGAGCACGGAATTTCTCACACGCTCCGACGCGAATTTGTACCCCGACAGCAGCTTCTCCGCGGCGTAGTCCGTCTCTTTTGCGGCGAGCTGCTCCGTGGCAGTCTTGTACTTCTCGGTAAGATCCGCGATCTGCTTGGTAAGCTCCTCGGACTTATTATCCGCTTTGAGCTTCTCGAGATCGCTGTCGCGCTCGGCGAGTTGCTTTGTCAGCTCTTCGAGCTTTGCGGCGGTCTTGGCAGCGTCGGCGGCGGGAACGAATTCCTTTTCCGCGACTTCCCTGATCTGCTTGCTCTGGTCTGCCGTAAGCTCGATGCCGAGCTTCTTCAGCAATTCCAATATCTTATCCATTGCGATTCCTCCTATTTTTTGATATAATAAACGCGCCCTTTTTCAAGAGCACGAATTATCTGATTTTGTGTATAAAAAAGCGCCTTACACGCAAGTGCAAAACGCTTCTTATGCTCCACAGTCAACCATATACCCAATTATATCTTCGCAAAGTCTTCCGATAGGATTTACGGTTGTATGCCCGTCTGCTTCTCCAAGTCCGTGCATTTGAAAATAGTCGGTAACCTTATCATCTACTTCAAGTACCTGCTCATCTGTAAGGTCACCGTCAATATCAAAATTGAAATGGATTTTGTCAAGCACCTTTCGATGTTCTGGTTTCCACTTAAATTTCATTAATTATATCACCCCGTATTTCCTTTTTAGCTTTGTAGAAGTTTGCCAAGCGGTAATCAACTCACCTGTATCCGGATTGATGGATACTACGGCGCTTGCGCCGATATACTTTTGACTTCTCCTGCCCTTAGAATCTACCTTAATTTTACCATAATCAAGAGGTTTTGTCAAGGCATTGTCAATATCTTTTAAAGAAACCTTTCGATAAATGCTCTGCCCGACAAAATGATCGCTAACATAGGTAACTTGCAGCCCGTTCGAGGTGGTCGAACCTACAAGCGACTGCATTTGTCTCCAAGTTTTAGTCGCATAAGCTGTCTTACCCGCTAAATGTCTGTTGTAATCAACAACAAATAAGCGTTCATACTCTGTAAAGGCGTTAGCTTGCCGTGCAAAGTCTTCGTAAACGTCTTTCATTCTGCGTAGATGAATACTTGAAACTGTGTAATTTTCAACATCTCCCGCCGCATCAAAAACAATACACTTATCTTTCTGCCGCCGCATTGAGCGCTCCATTTTGCGCATCTGCTGCTGCGCCTCGTAGGCGGTGTATTGTCGCCCCTCATAGGTGAACGGAGGCGGGTCGAGCGCTTGAAGCTGCTCCTCGGTGTAGGACGGTTTTGTCACGCCCATAATTATCGGATAAGCCGAGTGACGGCAATTATAATCGCTTATCAGCGGAAGTACGATCGTCTCATACTGCGAATTCGGATACTGCCGCCCCTGATAAACCGCGTGCGACGGACGAGCTCCCATATGCGCGGAGATCTCCCAGCCGTCCGCTCCGAATTCGGCGGCGTTCTGCTCGGATATTTTCTGCGTCAATTGCGACACGCTTGTCATCAGAGCGCGTCGAACCGCTACTTCAATGCGATCGGAGCGACCGCTCGCGTAGTAGACCGTCCTCAGACCGCTGTCCGCGAGCGCGAAACACGCCTGTCTGACCGCCGTCGTGTAGTCCGTCACGCCCGTCATCACCTTCATCTGCGCCATATCCATTTGCTTGCGGAGAAAATCGGTCGCGCTGCCGTAGACCATTCGACCGTCGGCGGTTTTCTGCGCGAAACCAAGCGTTCCCGTAAGGTTGGTGCAAAGCCCGCGTGTCTGCTCCACTTGGGCGTTTATCAGCTTTTGGAGCTGCTTGGTATTCGCCGTGCTGCCAACTCCCAGCATACGGCGGTCGAATTCGTCCGACTGCTCGGCGGCTTGCCGTATCAGCTCCGCGATCTTCTCCTCGGCAACGCCGTTTATACGCGCGATCTCGGCGGTTATTTCGTCCTTGGACATTCCCAGCGCTCGCGCGCGGTACATCAGATACTCCGCCGTATCGGTTATCCTCGCGGCTTCGGAAATGCGCATGGCGATATCCTGCAAAACGAAATCCGACAGCTCCGAATAAATATCCGTCAGCGGCTTGGGAATAGCCTGCAATTGCTTCGGGGTCAGCATTATTCATCACCGCCGAAAACCGTCGTCATCTCGGGCAAAAGCTCGCGAGCCTTGTCAATCGGCACTCCAAAGTACCAAGCGTTGAATTCCTCGGGCTTAAGCAGCCCCGCTTGAACCATTTGGAAACGTCTTGAAAATTCCGTTCCCGTGTCCTCGAAAACGCTGTCGCCGAACTCGATAGCGGGCTCGCCGTCGACAACATCAAAGCCGTAAAAACGCGCGAGCGTGCAGGATATTTTTGCAATTGACTGCAAAACGGGACGCAATTGCCGCTGTAACTGCGCGACGGTGTTAAATGTCGTCCTGTCCTCGGAGAGCACCTGCGTCGCGGTCACCAAGCCCTTTGCGCTGTCGAACGTGAACGTCCCGCAAGACACTCCGATCTGCACCTCGTACAACCGAAGCTCGATGTTTATCGCCGCCTTATGAGCCTCTTCGCGTATCTGCGGCGCGTATGCCATAAGCTGATTGTCAATCGTAGTGGAAAAATCGCTCTCAACGGTAACAAAATAATCATCTGTGATCCCGTCTTTCCCGCGAAATACATCTCCGCTGCCAAACACTTTTGCGGACATTTTTCTGAACTCGGCGATATATTCCGAATGAGCCGCGTCGATCTCGTGAAGCGTACCGACCGAATTTGCGAACAGGCTTACGGGAAGCGCGCTGTCAAGGTCGATATTATTCGCGTAAGGTGTGCGGAGCGTTGCAATCATCGGGATATCCGACGGTATCTCGCCGCTCTCCGCAAGCCCCTCCCAGCGCGGCACGGACGACAATTCCACACGCTCGCGAGTGCCGTATAAATACGCCGAATTTCGCACGGAATGAACACCATTTTTAAAGCAATGCCATTCTCGACGCTCGTAAATTTTGCTGTTACAGCGGACGCGCTCAAAGAATATTCCCTCGGTGATCTGCCCGTTTTCGTCAATTGTTATCGGCAGAAAATCCCGCGACGTTCCGACGTCAAAAAATATTTCTCCGCTGCGCGTTATGTACGGCTTTATGACCGTGTAACCGCCGACAAGGGTAAGCTGCACTATCCTGTCCAGCCGCGGCACGAGGTTCTTTTGCGCGAACGAATTCAGTCGCTCGTCGGGTAGCTCGAATTTGATCTCACCCGTTACCAACTGCGCCAGATATGCGGTCGAAACGTATGCCGTCGGCAGAGGTTTGAAATTCTTATGAGTTTTTTTCTGCGGCAAATTCCCTTGAAAAATATTCCACCATTCACGGGTTTTCTCGCTCATTATCGGGCTTGCCGCGCTTTCGATTTTTGAGATGTCGTCCAAGTTGTCACCGCCCTTTTTAAAACCATTCACAAAGCTTTTTAATGTTTTTAAAACGTTCATTTTTCACTCCTGATCAATTGCGGGATAAATCTCTCAAACGAATATTCGAACGCGTCGAGCGTATCGATATCCGAAGTTCCGTCATCGAGACGTTCTTCTTTGCCAATTATTTTATCGTTCCAGACCGCGCCGCGGAACGCGTCGATAAGCGTACCGCACTCCCCGGAAACAAGTCGGAATCTGCCGCCCGCCATAAGCATCGTCGTCGCGCGTATGCGGTCGTTGATCTCGCGCTTGAGCGAGTTTTTAACGATAACGCCGATAGGTCGGAGCGCCTGCCGCAAGCCCGCGATTAGCGTCTGCTCCGCGCTGTCGGCGTACACCGCGGAGAGCTTCCCGTAACGCTTCAGAACGTCCTCGCAGAAATTGTAAACGCGCTTGTAGAGCGCCTGCGGAGTCATATCTGCGGCGGGGATACGCTCGGTTTTCAGCGCGTATATTTTTTGCATATCATGCGATATCCCGGTTGCGCAAAGCGCGTGCTTTGAGCCGTTGCCGCCGAAATCCAAGCCGATATTTAAATACTCAAATCCGCTCGGCAGATCTGAGCTTTTAATGTCGTAGCTCCTCGGCGCGTCCGAAAATACTTTGTAGATCGCACCGTTCGCGACTACCCAATCGCCGCGGATAAAGCGGTCGTAATAAACGCCCGTGTACTCCTTTTTCAGGCTCTTCACGTAGTCCGCGGGCAGCGTCGTGTTGTCGTCGATATGGAAAAACACGCTAAGCAGAGAGCCGCAAAGCGCGTCGTTGTCAAGATATTCCGTCTTGAGCCAATGCGTTGGCACGTCCGGGTTAGTAGTCGCGATCAGCTTCGCGCCCTCAACGCGAAGCCTCGACAGCAGCATAACAAAAAAATCCTTCGGGAACAGCGTCAGCTCATCGCAGTAAGCGCCGCCGAGCGTTATGCCGCGAATTTTGCCCTCGGAGCGCCCGTCGTTCGCGCCCTCGAGCATTACCCTCCGCCCGAAAAGCCGCCCCTCCTTTGCCGCGAGGGAGAACGTGAAATTCCGTTCTCCAATAAGCTCTTGGAGCGGCAGCAGACAGTTGCGTTTCAGCGTTTGCAGCGACTTTCCGCACATCATATACAGATATTCGGGAGGACGCATCGCTACCCACAGCGCCCACAAAATAAGCGATATCCACGTCTTTCCCGCCGATACGCTGCCTTGCAGAATGTTTATACGCCGAAGCTCACTGCGCTTGAAAGTGCACATAAGTTCGTTCTGCTTTGCCGTAAACGCGATCTTACCCATTTTTTAACGCCTCCAGAATTTCCTCGATCTTGCCCTCACCGTCGCCGGAAACGCCGCCCGTTCTCGAATATTCCCCGGGCTTCTTATTTATAAGGTAGAATTCCATTGCGGCGTTGGACGGCGGGATATGCTTTTCAACAAGCTCCACGGTCTTGACGCCTTTTACGATCCTGACTTTTTTCTCGGTAACGGTGTAGCCCGTCGCCGCTCTGATCAGCGCCTGCTCGACCTCGGCGGCGAGCAGCTCCGAGTTATCCGCGAACATAGCGGCTATTCCGTCGCACCTCGATTTGACCTCGGCGATCCTTTTCGCGCGTTTCGTCGGATTATCCGTAGACAAAAACGCCTCGACAAGCTGCTGAACCGCGGACGCCGAGGTGGAATTATTCATTTTTTCATGCTCCTCTATCGCCGCGCCGAGAGCCGCGATACTTTTCTTTTTTCTGCCCGTAACGGTCACCTCAATTCGGATATGCCTTTTTAAGCGTTATACGCCCTTTTTAGAGCGTCGATTTATAAATTTAGGGGAAACTATACCCCGAAAGTCTGACAGCCCTTAAAACGCAAATTTCGGCTCGTTTTTCCGAGGGTACGGTTTCGCCCCGTTACCCAAAATATCATGGGTATAGCTTCGCCCTTTGCGCCAATGGTTTCAAGGGCGTTCGCATCAGTATTTTTTGCATTGCCGGAGCGCATCACGGTAATGCGGGCGGGTCGTCGAACTCCACCGAAAACACTATTCTGTGTTTTTCGCCGTAGAGCGTAACGTCCGCCGAAGCGCGTCTTCCGCGCCGATTGAATTTAACGATCTCATGATCGAGGTTTGTCATAAAGCCGTCGGTAATATGCAGCGTGCCGTCGGAAACATATCCGCGGGAAACGTCGATACAGTTGCCGCCGTTGCACAGCTTGTGAATATACGCGTCCTCATTTTCGGGAAGAGCGCATAAACTCACAAACCGTATTGCTCCCGAGCATTTCATAACGATATGCCAGAGCTTTGCGGTGAGTTCGGGAATGTCCACGAAAACATAACCCGTAAATATTATCCGCTCGGCGTACTGCCATTGTCCGCGGCGGCGTTCCGCCTTGATCTGCCGCGGACAATATGCGGTGATATTTTTTCGCCGAAGCTCCTCGACGACCGTCAGCTCGCTCCCTCCGCGAACGTATAGAACATACATTATTCCACGTCCTTCCGGGCTTCTATAAACCGCACGAGCCGACGGTACAATTCGGGTTCTTCCTTTGCCATAGCGTCGAAAATTTCTTCCTTGAAGCTCTCGAACGCCACGTCCTTGAGATTTTTAACGCGCGTGTCGTTCTCGTTTTTGTACGCCACCGCACGGATAAGTCCCGTACAGCGGTCGATCAGCTTCAGCGGGTCTGAATTTTTTAAATCGTCCTCGCTCAGCTCCCGAACCGCCGTCAGCACCTTGTGCGACACGAGCCGCGCGATCCCCTCGGTGGTGTCCAATTGCGGATATTTCGCCATTTCCTCGGTGAGCGTGCGCATATTCTCGCTCGCGAGCCGCAAGTCCTGCACGGTCGCGTTGAGCCCCTGCGCGTATCTGCACACCGCCGATTCCGAGAGCGTCAGATTTGCGGTGTCCCGAACGTAGTCGCAGACCTCGCGGTAGGTGAAGTTGCCAAGTATCATCTCCTCGACCGCCGATTTTATATCCGACGGCAGTGCGTCTATTTTACTGTGTTTTCTGTTGCGCATTTGATATACCTCTTAACAAATTTTTGCGAAGCGAAAATTTGAGATTGACCGCGAAGCGGTCATTCGGTCACCGCCTTATGCAGGGGTCGTCAATTTTACCGTTAAGAAATTGTATGCCCTTTGCGGTGAGCTTCGCGCCCAATCTGTCAAATTCCGCATCGGCGAGATCTGTAACGTTGGTCTGCGTTCCGCGGATGCGCAGTTTTATATATCCCGATTCCGTGAGATAATTAACGCAGTCCGTAACGTCGGCAAGCCCGATCGTATTCTCCAGCGCGTCGGCAACGCTCTCCAACGGCGTGTAATCCTCGCGCATTACGTTTATTGTCTGCAGCACTGTGCGGTTATTCCTGCGGAATGCCGAGCGGCGTATTTCTTCCGCGCCTGTTCTGTTTTCCAACGTTTGCTCACTCCTTTTTCAGATCGTCGATCTTATTTTCAAGCCTTGTCATCATGCGCACAAAATCTCCGTTGCGCACCGTGTTTTCTTTCAAAAAATCTATGTTGGTCTCTATTTTATCGATCTGCTTTTTTAACACGTCCAACTCGGATTTGCTCGCGTATCTGTCGTCGGCGTTTTCAACCTTTTCTTTCAGTTCGTTCAGCTCCGCGCGGCTTGCCCGGCTGTTCAGCTTATCGAAAAAATATTTCAGAAAAAATGCTATAACGCCCATTCCCGCAGAAATAACGATATTAAATACCGCGTCAAAATCCATATTATCACCACCGAAATTTATTTGTTGTAATCTGATTTTATCATAAAAAATATTATTTGTAAAAAGTGAAATCACTTTGTAAATCCACATTGTGAAATAAAAAATCGGCGCACCGCAAAAGCAGTGCGCCGTCAATTATTTACTCAGCCGCCGAACCTCCGACACGGGCATTTCCAGATCGTGCGCGATCTGCCCGGGAAGGTCGCCGTTCTGAATACGCATCTTTATATAATGTATGATCTCGGGTGTCGGCACGAGCGATCTCGCCTTCGGTATCCAGATCGGAGAGCCACCGTATGTGCTTATAAGCGCCTTGTAATTATCCATTCCTATAATGTCGACAACGTCCTGTTGATCCGCGTTAAGGTGGCTCAGCAGAACCAGCCGTTCCAGTCCCATTTTTATCACCCCGTTTCTTTTTTCTTTCCTCCGAGCGGATTATCCGCTTTAGCATTTCAATTATCCGTGCGCCCTCGTCGCGCGTGACCTTGTAAAAAATATCTCCGTCAGCCCGCGTATTTCTCCCCGTGACCTTTCGGATCAGCCCGCGCAGACGTTCGCGGACTTCCACCTCGGACGGCGATACCTGCGCCAGCTTATACGCCAGACGAAAACACATACCTTGCTGTTCGCCCGTTATATGTTCGATCTCCGCGGGCTTTTCGGGGCAGACGTTCTCCTTATAGTCGATCAGCCGCGCGATGATGAAATCCGCCTGTTTTTCCGTCAGCTCCGAGATGTGATCCTTTCGCGACCACTGTTTTATCCACAAATGCAGATCGTCGTCGTTTCCGCGTTCGCGGTCAAGCAGACCGCACTTCGCTCCCAGCGCGTATATCCGTTGTATTTGTTTTCCCGTCGCCATTTACGTCACCGCGATCTTTGTCGAACTGTCCACGGAAACCCCGAGATTTATGCTGTGAATGATCGCGTCCTTATCCGCGCCGGACATTTCGGCGACGCGGCATAACGTCTGCCATACCACAGCTTCGGCGTACATATACGCGTAATCGCCCGCGTCGGCTTCGGATAAGCCGCCGAGCTTCATCAGATTGTCGCGGTCGGTCTCGAACTTTGCGCCCTTGAGCTTTTTCGCGAGCGCCGCCTTCGATTTTTCGTCGCAGGGTATCTGCGCGATAACGTCGGCGGGGGAGGATTTGATATATCCGTCGGTAAAAATTCCGATCAGCATACGCTCGATATCCTTGTCTTTGGGCTTGATCTCGCGCTTGATCTTCTCCTCGAAAATATCCTTGAAAACGCTTTCTCCGAGCGCTTTTTCAAGATAATTTGGAGCGGTGATCTCAAGCGCCTGCGCTTCGGTATACGTTACCGCCGCTTGACTTTCCTCGTCGGCATATGTACGGGATTTGTATTTGGTGTCCGCAACGTCCACGTTCCCGCGCTCAAGAAAATATGCTTCCAGTTCCTTTTTGCGCTCGGTGAACTCCGCTATCCGAGCCTTGATCTCGCTCAGCTCGCGAACCTTTTCGATGATCTCCGTCACGATCCGCACACCTCCTTATACAGCCGCGCCGCGCATATCGGACAAACATAAACGTCGCCGAACAGCTTTATGTTCTCCGCTCCGCCGCAGAATCGGCAGGTGTCGACGTGCTTGGAAATGATCAGCTTACCGTCCGCCGCCGTCAGATCGACCGCAGTGCCCGCCTCAAAGTCCAGATGTGCCGCGATATCCTTCGGGATCGTCACGCCGCGCGCCTTGGATAATTTTTTGAATTTCGTCATAAAAATCCTCCTCGAAATATTTTTGCCTGCTCTGCGTTTTTACGGGCTTGCAACCGTTATCCGACCGGACAGCCGCATTATGCAGGGGAGAAACTCCCCTATTATTATATTTCGCACCGCGCAAGTCCGAGAATTACCGTTCCGTCCTTACAATACTCCGAATCGTCTAAAATATATGTAATTTTGAATAACAGGCAATTTCCCGAGTATCTGCCATTATCTGCGCTGCGGGAAAAACTTTCAAGCAGCTCCTCGCGCACGCTCTCATACGGGTCTATGCTCACGAATTCATTGACCGCAAGATAATCTCCAACGGCATATGGACGGTCATTTTTTCGCACCTCAAAAGGTTTTGCACCGTCCTTTAACGCCTTGAAATAATCCGGATAGCATTTAATCGAGTGTATCATTTTGCACTTCCTTTTTTACTAATTCGATTGAGGTGTCATTTTCACACCCCCAATAATTCATTCATTTCCTCAAACCCTCGCCGAGCTTCACGTTTCCGTCTGCTCACCCCGCGGAATTCCACGGGATAGCACCGTTCCAGAACGCGGTCGTATATTCTCGCGCACCGTATATCCTCGGAACGCTTGAACGTCTCCAGCGGTAGATTTGACGTGTAAATGACGGGCTTTCCGCTGCGGTACCGCGCGTCGGCGACGGCGTATATCCTCTCGAACCCGTAATCGGTGGAGCGCTCCGCGCCGAGGTCGTCCAGAATAAGCAGATCGATATCGTCCATTCGCCGGATAATATCGTCCGCGCCGTCGATAAGCGTCACCAGCGAGGTCATCACCACCGAATAATTTCTCTCCAGCAGCGCGTTGGCGATACACGCCGCGGCGAACGTCTTGCCCGTGCCGACGCTGCCGAAAAGCAGCAGTCCGCGGTTATCCGCGAGCATTTTCGGAAATTTTTCCGCGTACCGCTCGCAGATAATCATACTGCGCGAATTTTCGCCGTCCTTGTTCGCGCCCGCGAACGTACATTCCGACAGCCTGCCGTTCATCAGCGACAGCCGCCGAAGCTCCGCCGCCCTGACCGACCGCTGCGCCTCCGCGCTCCGGCGTTCGCGCTCATCGGCAGCGAGCTTGGCGCACTCGCACCATGTCGGAAAAATTATTTCCTCGCCGTGAAATATCATGCGGCACTCCGCGGGAGTGTTGCATTTTCCGCAGTGTAGCAGCCCGTCCTTTATGTAGTCTCCGTTCTGCGGCGTGCACTTCTCCGACATGGTTTTCGCGAACATTCTCGCCAGATCGACCGCCTTATCCATACTCGTCAAACGGATTTCCCGTCATCGGCTCGGACGGCGCGGGCGCGATCGGCGAGTAGTTGCCCTCGAGCACCTTGACCGCGTTGGACGGGATAAGCAGCCAATCCAGCGACGCGTGCCATTTCCGCGCGTTGCCGCCGCCCAGAAAGCGGCTCTGAGCAGCTTTCCGGAACAGCTCGTCTAAGTCGTAGCCGTCCTTTATAAGCCGCGAAACAGCGCGTTTTCGCTTATCCGTGAGCCTTGTCGCGGGCGGGAGGTTCTTGCATATGCTGTTATAGCTGTCCAGTATCTGCTTGTAGTTGGTGCGTTCCCGCGGTGTTTTAAGGTCTTTCAAAACCCTTTTCAGCTCGCCGAATTCCTCGGCGGTAAGCTCCAGATCAAGCACGGTATCGTGCTCGAGATCATGCAGCTTGAACTTTACCATAAAATCCTCTCCTTTCCGGTTATTTGCCTGCTCTGCGTTTATACGGGCTTGCAACCGTTATCCATGGATAGCCGCATTAGACTGTGTGACCGTCTTGGCTGCGCGGCGTCCACTGGGGGCAGCTTCTGACTGCCGCGCTTTTGGACGGTCACCTTGCAACATCGTGTTGTGGGGGACATATGTCCCCTATATTCAGTTGTCGAACTCGGCGAACCGCCGACGTTCGTCCGTGATCTCGGCTCGCCCGAGCAACCTGCCGCGCTCCATGCCCTTGTTGTAAGCGATAAGCGTCTCGGTCTTGGCGCGGCGCTTGCCGAAGCAGTACGCGACAAACGCTATTATAAAACCGATAAGCAATGACAGCGCCGCTATAACGACGATCCCCGGCGAGCCAGCGCCGTAGATCATGGAGCTTGCGATCAGCGTAAACAGCGAGCCCGTCCCGAACGATATTATCCAATCAAAAAAGCCGTCAAATTTCATTTATAAAGCTCCTTTCGTATAGTCCGCGTCCTGTCCGTCTGTCTGTTTTGAATAACCATTTCCTCGGCGGTATCCTTGATCACGAGCCAATTTTCATAATTCAGCCGAGCAGCTTGCATAAGCATTTTCTGCGTTCGCGTCGGTCTTTTTGCGTGTTTCATTTTCCGCGCACCGCCCTTCGCAGATTTGATAGCTTGAGATTAGCCAGCTTTGCCGCTTTTAACAGCCCGTCGTAATCGCAGCCGCTGCCGCTTTGATTTGCCGATATAACCAGCTTGACCGCCGCTCTCATTCCGAGGTCGGCTTGTGCGATCCCCAAAAGCAGCTTAAGCACTTCCTCATCCTCAAACGTCGGGAAAATCATTTTTATATCGTTCATGCTTATATGAGACGTTCGTATTTCCGGGTTCTGCCAGCTGCGCCCGTTTGTCTGGCGGAACTTTCCCGCCGTCTTAGCGCCGCTGAGCTTCTCCAAAATACCGTCGTTGCCCACCAGCACCACTCCGCAGGTCTGACCGCGTTCGTCAAAATAATCCGAGATCTCTCTGACCGCTTCCATGGAATCATAAGTGAGGTGCTGCGCCTCGTCCACTACGATAACCATTCCGTCGTGCAGTTTATTGATTATACTGTGATACATATCATTGGACGCCTGTGAAAGTGTGATCCCCAAGCTGAGAGCCATTTCCTTGAGTATCGCCCTTGTACTGCGTATACAAGCTCCCGCTGTGATCTTTACGCAGCTTGCCGGGTTGTCTTTCTCAAATTTCATGACAGCTTTTGTTTTGCCTACGCCCGGGTCTCCGGTGACAACACCAAAACCGCCCATGACCTGTATGTTTCTGATCGTCTGATAAACAAGCGTTGACGTTCCCGTCGGTGCGTATTCTACCGGACGATATGTTTTCTTTGCCTTCTCCGCCTCCGCTTTGGTCTCAAAATACACCGCGAGCTTTTCCAACTGGAAAGCGGTATCGCCTTTATATTTTCCCGATCTTATCGAGCTTATCGTCGACGATGCAACGCCGCACAATTTTCCCGCCTGAACGTCGGACGTTTCGTATCCCGGTTTTGCCAGCGAACGGGAGAGCTTATCGAACTCGTTTAGAGCCCATTTTTGCCGTTCCGTAAATTCCATATTAACCCTCTTTTCTTGACGCCAAAACGTTTGCCGTTATGGTTTCCATATACGACGTTACCTGTACGATATCCTGCAGCTCCGGGTATTCCTCGATTTGCTCCTCCGCAAAGATCGGAGTGCATACCGAGGGCTTCTTGATCCCGCCGCTTTCTTCAATTTTTGCCGCGCCGTTCTTAAGCATAAGCGCGAAGCCGTCGATCCGCTTGTCCGCGTCCACCGCGTCTATAATGCCGTGCTTTATCGCTCTGAGAGCTTTCTTTACCGCGCTTATCCTGCGGTTCGGGTCGGCGAACGCGTCGAGGTTTTCTTCTATGTAGCTCATCATCAGACTGTCCGCAAGCTCCCAAGTCCACAGATATTTATCTGTATTCATTTCGTAGAGCCGCACGGTGCGGGGGTCAGCGGGATCGTACCGCACATACACTGATTCGCCGATATGCTTATATGTTTCGTCCGAATAGTACCAAAGCTGTTCCCCGCATATTGTCACAAACACGCCGTTCTCCTTGACTTTCTGCGGTCTGCTGACGCGTTTTAAAAACAGGTCGAGGCTCTTTTCCGAAACGCTTACAAATTTCGTGTCCTTTATGCCCTCGTTCCATGCCTCTTGCCTTGTCATGCCCTTGAATCGGCGTTCCTTTCCGCCGTATGGAGCTAAATTATAAACGGAATTGATATAGATATCGAATGCCGCCCGTATCTGCTGATCCGTAGGTAAAATTCCCTTTTTCAACAGATATTTCAGCGATTCCTTGCGTTCAACGACCGTTCCGCCGCAAAATGTAACCACCTGTCTTGAAAATTGGTTCTTAAGCGTCGAGAACATACGCTCGATCGCTTTGGCATCGGCATTTTTGGGAAGGGCGTTTATCATGTGTATTCCCAATCCGTCAAGGATCGTCGGCGGCTGATCGCCCTCGTTCCAGCTCTTGCGGTGTCCCTTGCCGCCGAAGTCGTGCGTCAGAAATTCCGAGCCGTTGTCCACATAAATAAGCTTCGGGCGGCCGCACCGCAATATTCCGTGACGCAGTGCCAGCACCGTGCTGTCCATACAGGGGTTGTCCGTGATGTTCCATCCTGTAAGCAGTCCCGTTTTTGCGTCCAGATAAGCGGTTACGTACAATCTGTGCTGCCGCCCGTTCTCGCCGAGCGTGATGAAGTCCAGCGTATGATTATCCGCCACCCAGACGTCGTTTACGTGAAGATCGTCGTACAGTCTGATTATGTACGGCACGACATTGTCGTTTGCAGCCTTGTCACCGTTCCGCATATACTCCGTAATATAAAACGGCAGCCGCTCGACCTGTCGGCGAAACGTGCGTTCCGACGGAATATCCGCCACGTCCTCCGGGTAGAATTCCTTTGTCCAGTCGATCATGGTTTTATAGCACCCGCTTACGGTATTCCGGTTTTCCGTTAGGTATATCCACTTGAAATAATCCCAGACGTGCGGCGGTATCGACGTTTTGCCCTTGTTGTGTCCGCCGCGACGGTCGACAAGCCCGGCAAGATCGTTTTCCTTATACGCTTTGTATTTGCGGTACAGGATATCCGTGCTTATAGCCAGATCGGGATACTTCAGACGCTGTGCCGCGACAAACATTTCGTCGATCTCCGATTTGCTGTAACGCTTCAGATTTCGCGCTCTGGTCTCCTGCCATTCTTGAACTATTCTGCTCCATAAGGCGACCGCGTCGCGCTGATCGCAGGACAGGTCTGCAAGCGTTATTTGTTTCGGGTCGGGCTTTTCAGCCTTTTTAGAGGGCTTTTTAAGCGGCTCTAAACCCAGTTTTTTGCGCTGCTCGTTTGCCCACTTGCACTGCATTTTTTCCGATAGATCGGAAAGTGCAATTTTATATTCGGTACGGTTGTTAGCGGCGTTTTCTTTTATACTCGCCCTGATTTTCCCGTCCTTTATGCATTTTTGTACGTACTGCAGGCTGCACCCTTTCAGCTCCGCGACCTGCGCCGTGGTCAAATACTCCAAAAAAATCTCTCCTTTCGTTAAATTTTTCCCAAAAGCTCTTGACAAAAGCCCTTAACTCTGCTATACTAATTACGGGGTCTTTTGTTCACGTTCAAGATAATCTTGAACGTCATGCAGAAGCGACTGGGCTGTTGCAATTAGCTGTCGTTTCTGCAGGGGCTCTATTTTTTGTGCCTCGGAACCGAAAATATATGCGTACATTTCCAAGAACCACGCCACCAAGAGGTCGAGCGTTACCTCGTCAAATTCCTTTCTCGTCATACTTTCACCCCTTTCTGCGAATTTTCGCGAAGCGAAAATTTGAGGTTGAAGCCGAGGGCTTCATTCGACCTGCCATCATCAGCGCGGGGAGGTCATTTCCCGCGGACGAACAGCCGAGGCTGTCCGTTTCGGCTTTATACTGCTTTTAAAATCTCTTTCCGAAGCCGTTTCAGCTCGTCGAAGTGCGCCGCTATAAAGTTGCATATCTTCTCATCCGACTCACATTCTATACTCTCACGGTAAGAAAACGCAAAGGCGTGAAGCAGCTCGTGCGTGATGATCTGCCGCATATGATCTTTGGGAAGCTCGTCGTCTATGTATATTTCACATTCCCGAGGGCAAGTTACTCCGTATGCACTCTGTTCACCGTCGTCATCAATGAGCTCCTCATGTGTCTTATCCACAAAAAACACGATCCATTTCACGCTGTTAATCGTTATTGTAGTTGCCATTTGAGCGCCTCCGTTCCTCCTTAAGTCTGTCCACCTCCGCGCACATCTCGTCGACGAGCCGCGCCGTGCCTGCCAGATCAGCCCTTATTTTTTTCAAGCCGCTTATAAGATCACGGCTTTCATATTTATTTCGCCCATCACACCCTTCGCAGTGCGGATGACAAACATAATCGTTAGTGTTATACCGACACCCCCTCACATGGAGCGCTCTCGCGATTTTCGTCCTCGATCATATGTATGTACATATTGTCCTCGAACCACTCGAACGCCCTTGCGCAGAAGTCCCATTCTGCCTCCTCGCGGTCGACGAAATAGTGACCGCAGCTCACGCCTTTTCCGTCGTCGTCAACTTTCCACACCGCATAAGGACTTGGAGCTGAAAATGAACGTCCTAAAACATAGCCGTTCGCGGCGGAGATAATTACGTAGCTTTGTATGGTATGAAATTCCAAACTTCTTATTGTCATAATCGTCCTCCTTACTCCACAAACGCCCGCTTGGCGTAGTCAAACACCCCGAAGAACTCTCCGTCGACGAAAACGTTCCCGATCGTATCATTATCCGCGGTGATCTCCAGCTCCCGAACCCGAACTCCCAGCGCTGCCAGAGCGGCTAGGATAATGGGCTTTTTGTCATTGATCTTCATGCCTCAGTCCTCCTCAATAGCGTCCGTCAGCTCCGGCGGTATCTCAATGCCGTCCTCTTGGGCGAATAAACTACACTTGTTATAATCGTCCTCCAGTATCTGACTTGTACATTCCGCAAATGTTACCTGTGCGTCAGGCATTTCCACTGCCTTTTTCGCAGCCTCTATAACAAATTGTGCCAATCTGTCATTTATTGTCACGATATTTCCCTCCCGATCATCTCATCAGTGGAGCAGCGGAACACGTCCGCCGCCGCGACAACAACATTAAGTGGCGGTATCTTATATCCCGTCTCATAATTGCTGACATTTTGTCTCGTAACCCCGAGACGCTCCGCGAGGTCGGCTTGCGTCATACGGCGTTCCTCGCGTTTCTGCCTTAATATATCGCCGAATTTCATTCTAAAACCTCCTTAAAAAAGCTCTGAAAAGCTGTTTTAATCGTTGATCTCCTCGTTGATTTCCGCGAGCAAGCGCCTAACCTCAACCATGATCTCGGCGATCTTCTCCGCGCGTTCCTCCGAATAGGGCTTTACGGGAGCAAGCTCGTCAGCGCCAAGCGGCAATTCTTCAAAATCCATGCTCCGTTCACCTCACTCGTAAATACTTTTATAAATTTCATAAAAATCCTCCTGTTATCTTGAAATTTCTCCCACCATGTGATATAATGTAGGTGGATTACTATGCCTTTTGTTGCCCCTGTGGGGTACAACTATATTATAATTCAATATTCTGAATTTGTCAAGTGCTTTTATTAAGAATACTGAATTTATCTGTTTTGTACAAATTTTCTATGGAGGTTTTGTATGTTTTATGATAGATTGAAAATTGCTTGCAAAAATGCCCATACAACTGTAACCGCAACATTAAAGGCGATAGGAGTAGGCACAGCAAACGGGACGTATTGGAAAAATGGCTCTGCTCCGTCATCGGATATAGTAGTTAAGTTGGCTGAATTTTTAGGCGTATCAACGGATTACTTACTACTTGGTAAAAAAGAAACCAAAATGGAAATCACTCCCGATGCCGTTGAACTGATTTCTGCATATAATAGCGTTGATATGGTTGGGAAAGCAATGATTAAAGAAAGAGCATTAACCCTCGCCGAACTAGCCACCGAACGGGCATACAAAGAGCGAGCGGCTGAACAGCTCAAAAAGACGGCACAGATCACCGCCCCCGCTGCTGATGAGCAGCCGGAACCCGAGGACGATGAGACGAAACAGCCGCTTATTAAAATAATGCATAGCTTCTATAAGGTTTCAGCAGGACGCGGCTTTGATTTGTCCGGCGACGAGGATTGGGAAGAGATTGAGATACCCGACACTCGCGAAGCTCGTAAAGCCGACTATGCTCTGACTATTCAAGGCGACAGCATGGAGCCGATCTATTACGACGGTGACATTGTATTGGTAAAAAAACAGGATGCCGTAGAGATCGGACAGGTCGGAATTTTCATTTTGGACGGCTCCGGCTTTATAAAAAAATATAATGGTGATCGTCTTATTTCGCTTAACGAAAAGTATGATGATATACTGTTGAAAGATTACAGCGACTGTCGCTGTGACGGCAGGGTTATCGGCAGAGTGTAGACACGTAGAGCGGCTTGTCTGACGAGAAAATACCACCCATAAAAGCAAAAAATTCCGATCAAAAAGGTTGAGCGGGATTTTTTCATATCATAACCCAAAATGAGCGGCTAAAAAAACGCTCAAAAAAACATATTTTAATAGGTATAAAATATTGCACAAATTTTCAACCCAAGTTAATAACTTTGACCTGCATTTTTATGTCAACCAACCAGTTGGTTGACAAGAGCATTTTAGTTGGTTGAGTTGGTTGCTAAAATATGGATATTATAGAATACAATTACACTTATTATACTTTAAAAAAATTCCCCAAAACCGCTATATAAAGTTGTTTTTCAGCTTTTAAAAAGTCAAAAAAGGTTTTCTAAAAAGCTCATAACCATGTACGCGAAAAGGGACATTTTAAGCGAAAACAAGTATAAAAACGCCCGAGAGGTTTTGACAGACCTCTCGGGCGCTCCTTTTATGAAATCCCGCGCTCCTACAAGAAAATTCAGCACGGTTGAGCAAAATTTTTAGCATGTTTGAATTTCTTGGGGATTTTTTCGGCTTATTTTATTTTTTGTGTTTTACTTGTCAAATAACAAAAATCCTCGGTCAGTCTTTCACGCAGATAATGCAGCGCCCCCGCCGTTCCTAACGGTTCGGTCTCGGTAAAGTACTCGATATTCACGCCGAATTTTTTGCCGTTCCCGAAATAATTCCGAACGACCTCTCCGAGATGTCCGACTACAAGAAATGATATCGGTTATCCCGTTCTCTTTGAGGTTATCAATCTGCCGTTCCAGCAGCGGTTTTCCCGCGAAGTCCACCATAGGATTCGGAATATCCTTGAGGACGGATGACAGCCGCGTGCCCTTTTCGCCCGCCATTATTACAACCCGCATGTTTCCTCCGAATTACAGCTCGAGACTATCCAGCGTCGCCAGCACCGACTCGTTGGAGTTGTGTTTCGCGCGCCAGCCAGTCGCATATATCTTGCTCAGATCGTATTGGAACGCGGGCACGTAGCCTTTCCAGCCGACGTTTCCTCCCGTGAATCTGTACTCAACGTTCTCAAGCCCCATACGTTCGCAAACCATATCCGCTATCTCGCGGACGGTCGTCGCCGTATCAACTCCGATGTTGAATACTTCAACGCCTTTGCCCTGCTTAAACGAGTACTCCGCGATAGCCTCAACAAGATCGATAACGTAAAGATACGGCTTGCATTGCGTTCCGTCACCGAGAATTTCCAGCTCGTGAGAATCGGCTTTCAGCTTACGAATGAAATCGAAGATAACACCATGCGTTAAATTCGGACCTATTACGTTCGGGAAACGGAAGATCAAAACCTCCAGATCGTTCATATAAGCGTAGGATGAAATAAACGCTTCGGACGCAAGTTTAGCGCCTCCGTAATAAGAAATAGGGCGCAGATTGCCCGTGCCCTCGGAAACATTCCTGCCCTCCTTGTCGCCGTAGACCGCCGAGGTCGATGCAAAAAACAGCTTTTTTACACCTTTTTTTCGCATTCCCTCCAGCACGGAATACGTGGTCGAAAATGTATTTGTAAAGTCGACGCTGGGCATACGTGCGCTCTTTTGGATATCCGAATTTGCCGCCAGATGAAAAACGCGTTCTGTTCCGTACTCGCCGAGCAGCGCGCTAAATTTCTCAACGTTCGAAATGTCCATTTCAACGAGCTTAAAATTGGGGGCGTCCATAAGCTCGACGACGTTTTCCTTTTTGCCTAGCTCGAAGTTGTCGACGCAGACCACCTCGTGACCCTTGTCCATAAGCAGCTTAGTCAGATGCGACCCAATAAATCCCGCGCCACCCGTTATCATAATTTTTTCAATAATTACCTCCGTTAGTGCAGATCAGGTTTCAAACCGACTTAGATGACCGCCGATCCTTGATAGTCGAAAGAGAACGGCATTTGTTGCAAGCCGACAGCCATTCTTACCTCCTGCTGACGGTTCTCGGGAACATAAAACAGCAAAAATCCTCCGCCGCCCGCGCCGAGGAGCTTTCCTCCTATAGCGCCATGTTTCATTGCGATATCATAATACTCGTCGATCTCGGGATTGGAGATGCCGTTCGCGAGGGTGCGCTTTAAATTCCAGCCCTCATTGAGGATCTCGCCCATTACGTCGATATTGTTGTGCTGAAGCTCCTCGCGAAGCTCACGCGCCAGACCGCACATTTTAAGCTGATTTGCTTCCTTGTCGCCGCTTGTGATATTAACGCTCTGTTCCTTCAAGATTGCGCTCGCGGAGTGCAGTTCTCCCGTGTAGAACATCATTAGATTGCGCTCAAGCTGCGAATACAGCTCGCTGCGCATTATGACAGGCTCGGCGAAAACGCTGCCGTCCTTGTTGAATTGATAAAAACTTAGTCCGCCGTATGCCGCAGCGTACTGATCCTGCTTCCCGATGGGATTTTTCAGCCTATCAATCTCAATCTCGCACGCCTTTGCCGCAAGTTTTTCCTTGGACACAAACTTGCCCTTGTAGCTGTACAATGCGTGCAGCAGCCCGACCGTAAACGAACTTGACGAGCCCAGCCCCGTTCCCGCGGGAACGTCGGCGGTACTCGATATCTCTACGCCGCTTATCCGCAGCATATCAAGCACTTCCTTAAAGTACTTGTGGTCAATTTTTGATATATCGTCGACTACCTCAGTCTGCGAGTATTTCAGCACCGTTTCCTTAAGCTCGAAGCATGGGTGTACCGAAATGTACATATACTTGTTGATCGTTGTGCTCAGCACGCACCCGCCGTGCTTCTAGTAGAACGATGCTATGTCGCTTCCCCCGCCCGTGAAACTCATTCGGAACGGCGTCCTTGTTATTATCATCCTTTACCTCCGGAATGTATCAAATTGATTAAATCAAATTGCACATGACAAAAAAGCTTTAATAAAGCGGTAACCTTAAAATTGCCGACAAGCCTTTCGACAAATTATACGATTCGCTGGAAACAAAAAATCAGCTAATCGCTGATAACATTAGTATTTTTCGAACACACGGGCTGACGGGAAAGTCGACGGTACAAAATGCGTTTCCAATTTCTCGGAGGCTCGCTGTTCGTTAATTTAAGCCAATTGCTAAAACCGGCTTGACAAAGGGACGCAAATTGATATAATATGAAATATTGCATTTGAGGCACTTAACAGTTGCCTCGAATTTAATCAATTTAATATTTCTTACAAAAGTACAAATGTTTATTTTAATATAAACTCTCTCTATACGTTAACACGGAAAATATGTCAATCTTGAACCGACATTTCTCGCTCTTGTTGTTATCAGGGCATCAAAACTTATTGTAAAGATACCCGCCATTGTTCCATAATGCCACATTCCACCAAATTCCGGTATTCGTTCTCCGGATAAACTATTCCATGCACGATCACCTATAGGCAAGGCATTATTTCCACCATATTCCGTCGGAACAAAGAGCCAGTCATATATTGGAGAATAACCAAATGAATAAATATAATCTGAGCCATATGCAGTGTTTAGACCAGCATCGTTATAAACATTAGCTTCATCAGTGAGAATTGACAGCCGTCCATGTTGACCCTGTTCAAACACATCGGGATTGTCAACATTTATCCCGTCAATAAATTTCCAGATATTTCCCCACAAATTTTCCTCACCTCTGTATGTAACACATTGAATATTATTTGAATTAATAACATTTCCCGATTTATTTCCGAGCGAAAGTGTATGTCCGGTATTCTCCGCGGAGTTTCCGGAAGCTGTGTTGTCTTTTGATACCGCGCCCATTCCAACCATTTTTTGCGAATTAAAAGATGCGTATTCAATTATAAACAGAAGCTGTGTAGCGGAAAGACTTTTTATTAGCATCTGCTCCCAACCAACACCTCTATTATTGGCAAGTTTGCGCATATTTGCTCTGGTTAGTTGTTGATTCAACCCCGAGCATGGCTTTGCTCCTGCAATGCTTGATAATTGGTCATTATTGAAGTCCGCAACTTGCTCATCTTCTAACAGATATTTTCCGATAGAGGTATCGTAAATGCACCCTTCAAACGCCGAAAGATAAATCCTGTCAGCCTCAATACCGTTGCGTACAAACGCTAGATGAACTTTGAAGCCTGCCTTGGGTATATCGGAAATGTAGTAGCGAGCCTTACGCAAGTGATACCCGTCTGCATCATTGATTTTTTCTGTTTTCAGCGGTACAACACGGTAGTAAAACTTCATAGCCGATATATCCCGCCAATTCCGCATTTAAGGAATCGGCATACTCCTCTGCGCTGTCAAGCGCTTCCGCGCATTTTTCGTCGACATATCCCGATGATATTCCCGAACCTCTGCCCACCGTTCCGCAGCGAACGGCATTTATTTTTTGATCAACTCCTCGAACTTCCACGCTGCCTGTACCAAGCAAATGCACTGTACCGTGAGTTCCGTACAGTCCGTCGATAGCTCCCGGTGGAATTGCAATAACATTATCGCCACCTACCGTAATATTCGGGAACTTTGAAGCGTATACCGTGCCGTTGCCGTTGTTGAGAATTTGGGTGTTATCGCCCCCAAGCTCCTCTACCTTAACTTCGGAATCTTTTAAATTAATAGTTTTGATCATAAAAAACCTCCATATAAAAATTCGTTGGAGATTTTACTTCCCGACTAAATTGTATCGTGTTCAAAACTGCAAAAAACTGCAATTTTTAATTCTCACTGTTATAATATAAATACCGATAATGTCAGTTCATATTCAATGGAGAGCACGGCTCTATTGACGACATTGCTTTGTCTCAGGGTGTGATTATTTATTAACCTTTGAAACAAGTCTTTATTTTCCTTAGTATAGTAATCTAGCTCGTAGCTGCTTCTTAATTACATTAATTAGAAGTACATTCAGTCCTTTTTGTTCTCTTTATCTAACGACTTTACATTATCATATTTGTATTCATTCTCAACAGCATTGTGAAGATAAAAAGCGAACTTAAGGGACAACTCTTGCACCATCAGCTCACCAACCCCGGGTTTGTTAACAAACATCCACACATTCCTGTAATATTTTATATTTAAAATAATCTGTTGCGTAATATAAGTATCTGTAAAACTAGATAACCTATTTAAGAAATGTAACTGTTTTACATTCTCTATGACCTTTGGCGATTTGAACTTGTTGTGTGGACTTCAAAATATTTTCTTTAAAGATCTAATGCTAAACCTATTGATTGGAGCAAAAACAATAATTCCACCACTAATAGTTTAAACGAAAAAGCCCTTGACATATTTTAAAATTATGTTACAATATAAATATAGATAATCTTTTCAAAATGAGGTAACTACTATGAAAATCGAAAACAGTGTTGATAGAAAGCGTGCTACGAGAAACAGTGTATACCACTATCTATATAATTGCAAGGACTTTTGTTCGCGTCAGATATTGGCGAATGAACTGGGGTTAAGTCTTCCCACCGTTTACCAGAATCTTGCGGAGCTGATGGAACTGGGGCTTGTTTGCGCGACGGACGAGAAGCTTTCTACTGGCGGACGTCGCGTGGAGGGACTGTCAATAGTGGAGGATGCGCGTTATGCCATCGGTGTTTCGATAAGCAACGACGCGCTGCGCATTTCCGCCGTTGATCTTCGTTTGAATGAGCTTGCGTATAAAAAAGTGTCGATGCGGCACTCTGAGGATCGTATGGTCTATGCTAAGCGTATTCGAGATGAGCTCGGCTGCTTTATTGGTGAGATCGGGATCGACCGCGGGCGCTTGTTGGGCGTGGGAATAGCGTTTCCGGGGATAGTATCCAAGGACGGAATGATGCTCGAATATGCGCCGACGCTTGGCTTGCGCAACGTTTCGCTTAGAGAGTTCAGTGAGAATTCGTCATATGAGATACACATAGAAAATGACGCGAACTGCGGAGGAGGCACGGAACGATTTGCGCGCGGCGACAAGGAGAATATCGCGTATCTGTCGATAGAAGAGGGCATTGGCGGCGCTGTTTTTACCAATGGTATGTCGTATTTTGGAGACAATCACCGGAGCGGTGAGTTCGGGCATATATGCGTTGAACCCGGCGGGCTTCGGTGCAGCTGCGGACGTCAGGGGTGTCTTGAGGCATACTGCTCGTCAAGGCGCATAAGTACGGATCTTGGCATTACTATTGAGGAATTTTTCGATGGCATTCAAAACCGCAATGTTGACTACTATATGAAGTGGGAGAGTTATTTGTATCACCTGGCAATCGGTATCAACAATATTCGCATGGTGCTGGACTGCGACGTTGTGCTGGGCGGTTTTATGACCGAGTATCTCACCGATTCAATGCCGCGGCTCAAGGAATACCTTGCTGCTTTAAATTCGTTTGAGCGCTCCTCCGATTATGTTCACCTTAGCCGTCAGCGCAAGCACGCGATACCTATGGGCGCTACGCTGTATTTTATTACAAAATTTCTTGATGAGCTGTAAAAAAAACACGGTTGAGTCGTTTCTGCGCGAGTTCGGAAAACGGTTCAGAGCAACGCAAAGCACCAAATTCTCGGGGCAAATACGAGTAGATATGGCAGAATGATTTCGATGCAGGTTAAAGCTATAAGGTAGACGATTTAATAAAAATATCGGAAAAATTCCAGTTGTCGTTAGGTTCCCTTATTAAAGGAACAGATACTGGTAAAGTTGTGTTGACCGATGAGGAAAAAGATTTATTAGAAATCTTTAAAAAACTAAGTTCTACGGATAAAACACGTATTTCAGAACGCGCCGAAACACTCGCCGAGCTAGCCGCCGAACGAGTAAACCAAGAGCGAGCAGCTGAACAGCACAAAAAGGCGGTACAGATTGACGCCCCCGCCGCCGATGAGCAGCCAGAACCCGAAGATAACGAGCCGAAACAGAAAGAAGATTTTTATATTGACCTCTGTTCTCTTCCCGCCAGCGCAGGATCGGGCGTGCAGCTTGACGAAGGATTTACAGAGCCTATGCAGATCAAACCCACTGCGATTGCGCAGCGTGCCAACTACGCCGTTCGCGTCTTCGGAAACAGCATGGAGGACACATATTACGACGGTGATATCGTCCTTGTCGAAATCTGTCCGGACGTTGCGATCGGCGAGATCGGCATTTTTATCGTAAACGATCAAGGCTACATCAAACAGCGCGGCGAAGATCGCCTGATCTCACTAAACCCCGAAGCTCCAGATGTTGATATACACGAAGGGGACGTTGTTTACTGTCGCGGTCGCGTTCTGGGCAAAGCAGAGCCCATAGAATAGTCCCTCGAGCGGCTTGCCCTATGAGCATAAAAAATCATAAATCCCGATTACAAAGGATAATCGGGATTTTTTCCATATCATAAGTCAAAATGAGCGACTAAAAAGCACTCAAAAAAACATATTTTAATAGGTATAAAAAATTGCACAAATTTTCAACCTAAGTTAATATCTTTTACCCGCATTTTTGTTGCAAGAAACAGATTTCTCGACAGTAGTACTTTTGTTTCTCAAGTTTCTCGCAAAAAAATTTTAAAAACGTTAATAAAAGTAAATGGATTTAAAAGTCCATTTTTTCTTTAAAACGCACCGCAAAGCTATTTTAACAAAAATAAAACATTCTAAAACACTTTTTTTAATCCTTGTCCAGCTTACCCAAAATCCAAGAAAACACCGAAAAAACGCCCAAAAGGCTTTGACAAACCTTTCGGGCGTTCTTTTTATAAAATTTCGCGCTCCTGCAAGAAAATTCAGCACGGTTGAGCGAAATTTTTTGCATTTTTGAATATCTTGCGGATTTTTTCGGCTTATTTTATTTTTCGTGTTTTACTTGTCAAATAACAACAAGGCGGTTTGTTGTTTGTCGAATAATCGGTTGTCGGTTTGTTCCATTGAGTTAGCTCGACAGACGACGGCTGGAGCGGAACAAACTTCGACAGACCGAGCTTTCAGCGCATGATTGACGATATCGAGGACGGAAAGATCAACTGCGTGATCGCAAAAGATCTGTCAAGGCTTGGCAGGAACTACATTCTCACCGGACAATATACCGACTTCTATTTCCCGTCAAAGGGTGTAAGATATATTGCTGTCAGCGACGGAGTAGACAGCGAGAAAGGCGAAAGTGAGATCGCGCCGTTCCTCAACATTCTGAACGAAATGCACGCCCGCCAGACAAGCCAAAAGGTCAAGGCGGCGATGAAAACCCGCTTCCTGGGCGGAGCGCATTACGGGGCGTATGCGCCGATCAGTTACAACCCCCCCCCGAGCTCAAGGGGAAGATTATCCCCGACGAGGACACGCGGTGGATTGTTGAAAAGATATTCGATCTCGCGGCGCACGGAATGGGAGCAGCCAAAATCCACGTCACCCTTGACGAGGAGCATATCCCGACTTCCGCTTGGCTGAACTACCGGAGATACGGAACGTTCTCTCACATTTTCGAGGGGCAGCCCGAAAACAAATGGCACCAATGGACAACGGCGAATATCAAGACGACCCTGTCCAACGAGGTATAAACCGCATGGCTAAACCACTCTACTAATCGTAGATTGACAAAACTCCGCTTATGGGATATAATATGACCGAAAGGGGGAGTTTTTATGGATCCCGTTAGAACAGGCAAATTCATTTTACAGCTGCGAAAGGAACACGGTCTGACACAAAAAGAACTCGCCGATAAAATAAGTGTAACGGATAAGGCGGTTTCGAAATGGGAGTGCGGTCGTGGGTTCCCCGACATTGGCGTTCTGGAGAGCCTCGCGGGAGAACTTGGTACGTCGGTGACAGAGCTTGTGAGCGGAGAGAAGTCCACTCCCGAAACTATACGCGGGCAATCCGACGATGTTCTTATAGAAATGCTGCTCTATGTAAAGCGAATGATCCGAAAAACGATCGGTACGCTTATGCTGACAGCGGGTATCGTCATGCTGGTTATGCCACTGTATTACGCGGGAATTTTCCTGCCGATGTTCATAGGCGGTGCTATATTGACGATAGGGGGAGTGTTTATGTTTGCTTCAAAGTTTTCCACCAAGTCGTACAGACTTCCCAAAAGCGTCTGTGAATTCGTTTCGCTCGGAGCGCTCGCCGCGGCTTTGGTTCTGGAAGCGCTTCCCAACGGCGTGATTTTATGGTGGGCAGCACCGCCCGGAGAAGCGCCTCATGCCACGTTTCACAGTTGGTTCGACCCTACGCTTTACGGCGCAGCGATGTTCCCGCCGTTCATAACCGCGCTGCTCACGATTGCCGTGACGGTGTTATCCGTAATCGTTATTATAGCCGGCAAGCGCGCCGCAAAGCCGCAAAACGCGCTATTCGTCTGCCTAATCGTGACCGCGGTCATATCCGCTTGCCCCGTTCTGTACGGTTTTAAGCATGTTACGGTGATCGGCGTTTTAATCACGCTTATGCTTACACTCTCGGCGATATTCAGAGCTGCCGCCAACGCCAAGCGATAAGTCCTGCGCAAATATACAAAAAGCCGCCGTGCATTCACACATGGCGGCTTTGACATTCACTTGCTTTTGTCGTCCTTTAATTCAGAAATTATCCGCATAAAGCTGTCTACATCGTCAAAATCCCTGTAAACAGAGGCAAATCTGATATACGCCACGTCGTCGATCTCCTTAAGCTTATGCAGAGCGATCTCTCCGATCTTCTCCGATGTTACCTCGCGTTGGAGCGAATTCTTAAGATCGGTTGCGATTTCCTCAACGATATTTTCGATAGTTTCCAGAGACACAGGGCGCTTGACCGTCGCACGGCACAGCCTGTCGACCAACTTTCCGCGGTCAAACGGCTCGATCGTATGATCCTTTTTAATTACCATCAGCGGAATCTCCTCGATTATTTCGTAGGTAGTAAAACGTGTTCCGCATTGAATACATTCGCGGCGGCGGCGAACCTTGTTCTCGGTCGGTCGTGAATCAATTACCTTGCTCTCCTCGCAGCCACATTCGGGACATCTCATAATAATTTCTCCTTCTCGCAAAAAAAGATTGAAACACCATATATATGTATTATATCACAATATTTTGTATTTTTCAACATTTCAGACAAAATTTTTATAAAAAAATTAAAAAAATATTATTTTTTATTGAAATCCGCCGCGAAATGTGATATACTACTTATTATAAAGAGGTGATAATATGAGCTTTCAGATAAACGAGTTCTCCGATATTGCGGCGCTTACGCAAAGCCGTTCGCAGCGCTCGGATAACGGTCTTTTCCGCGAGACGGTCGAAAGCGCGATGACCGAGCGCAACGCGGTCACGTCGCTGCCTCTTGCTCCTGGCGCGGACAGCGGCTATGTCGTGGTGTCTCCCAAGCTTGAAGAGAAGCTGAAAGCAGACCCCGAGCTCGCCGAGGAGATCTCGCAGAAAATAAACGAAATGTGCAGATGTTATGGTGAGAACTGCCGCGACAATATCGTGGTCGTTGACAGAAACGGCGAGATCACGCAATATTGTACCAAGCATGACAAAAACAAGGACTATCCTACCGCGGAGGAGCTCAAGGAACTCGCCAAGGCGCGGGCACGCAAAAAAGCGCGTCTTGACGCTTATTTCAAGCTGGTGGAACGCATTTCCATAAAAAGGAAGCTTATTGAGCAGGAGAACGCCAAGCGCGCGGTCAACAAGAAATACCGCTATTCGGTCGCGAAGATCGAGCTTATCGCCAAAAGCATTCTTCAAAAGCCGTCAAAGGAGCCTGAGTATTACAGTTAGGAGCAGCGTATGTTGGATCTGGTTTTTTTGGTCTTGATGTTGATAGTGCTTATCCATGCTATACGCGGCGAATTTCAGGAAACGCTGTGCAATGTCGCGGCAGTCATAGGGGTCGTCGCCGCGCTGATCGGGATAATATCGGCATTTTTTAATACGTCATCGACTAACGGCGTACCGCTCACCCTAAATCTTTTCCTGCTGATATTAGCCGTTCTGCTGCGTAGATTTGCTAAGCAATTTGTCAAGCTGTATGAGGAAAAGGAGCGCGAGAACGCGGAAAAGCTGCTTGCCGAAGCGTCGCGTTACGTGCGCGACAACGAAAAGGCGCTTCCGCCCGTCTACACCGAGGGTAACTTCGACGACCCCGAGCTGAGGTTCGGTAAGGGCGGCTACACCGACAACGATTTGTAACAGCTATCGGAGGAATTTTATGGGAACAAGGGTTGCGGTGATGAGCATTATCGTCGAGAACGCCGAAACGATTCGGCGGCTTAACGAGATACTTCACGAGTACGGAGAGTACATCATAGGCAGAATGGGGATACCGTACAGAGAGCGCGGGATACATATTATAAGTATCGCGATCGACGCGCCGCAGGACACGATCTCCACTCTCGCGGGCCGGATAGGCAGTCTGAAGGGAATTACCGTAAAAACGGCGTTCTCAAGCGTAAAGTTCGACGAATGATAAAGCGCCGATATAATTCTTTAATAAATCAAAAGCTCTCCCGCAGGAGAGCTTTCTGTTACTTATCAACTTGTATATTCCTCATACAGGCGATCATATTCTTCTTTGGCGATATCGCCATAATCCTGCTCCAAGCCGATATCTCCCTTGTCCCAGCCCTTGCGGTAAAACTCCTTTGTAAAAGGCTTGGCAACATCGGGATAGGTGATCGTTCCGCGGGAAAGGAGATGCTCGACCTCATAACCGTTTTCGGTCTTCCTGACCGCCGACAGTACCTCGTCCGCCTTCATATTGTTCCCCTCGTCGTAAGCAAAGGAGAACATATACACCTTTTCACCGTCAATTTTGCCCTCTTTAAGCGATATCTTGTCGATATAATTAACTTTTCCCGCGCCGAAAGAACAGTTTAAAGTCATTCCGTCATCGCTCTTCTCCCAGATCTCGAACAGCTTCGGATTAGCCATTGAGGTGAGTACAAGCAGTTCGTCCTTTCCGTCGAAGTCAAGGTCGATTATTTTTGTGTCGTAAATAGGTCTGTCCTCGCCTATATAGCTTTCTTTGACTGTTTCAATGTCGTTATCCGAAATGGAATTATCGGCGCTATCGGACATGGGGATGCTGTTGCCGCTGTCGGAAGCGCTCCCCGAGGTCTCGCTGTTGTCGCAGCCCGTAAATGCCGTAAGTAATGCCAATGTGCAGATAAATGCAGTAAATTTTTTCATAATGATGTCCTCCGTTTTATTCGTCAATGCGCTCTATATCAACAATTTCGGCGTAAAACGCGGGCAGATCAACGGAAACTATACCGCCCCATTTGACGTTTGTCAGGGTGATCTTTACGCGCACCAAATCTTTTTCGCCAAAAATCTCATCCATATCAATGTCATCGATAGTACCGACTATCCAATTGGTGCCGATGTCGGAAAGAACATAGTTTCCATCCGAGCTCATCATGCTCTGTAATCCACCACTCGGATCTAACTGCCGTTTGCAGGCCGGGATCCCGTTTGTTTTTGTCGGATCCGGCATGAAGGACAGGTCGTTCGTTTTCAACAGATAATCGTCGCGTTTTACCGCCCACAACATACCCTCCAGAGTAACTTCTCCGTCAAATTCAATGTAATTATCCCTTACGGGATCGGACGTATCAATGGGGAAGCGCTCAAAGACTGCCTTTTTGACCGTAAGCCCGCAGTCAAGCTTGTCGCCCGCCTTTACCTTGAACCATTTTATCTCGGGAAGCTCGTCGATCATTTTCTGTTCTTCGGCGGCGTCGAGGAACTCACCCTCGTAAAAAAACGGACGGCAGTATCTGATATAGGCGAAATCGTATCTTAACACGGTGGACGTAGATGACTTTGAATCGAATTTAAATCCCGGACTTCCGATTTCGTCGTGCGGATCCCGCGTGTCAAAAATTTCCGCCGCGTCCGTCACTTGAACAGTCTCGCCGTCGGGAGCGACAAAGTTAAGTATTCCGTATTTCGCAATGATCTCCAATTGCTCGTCCGTGAACTTCGGTTCGGGAACGCTGTCCGACGAACTTTCGGGCAAGCTCTCCGTACTTTCGGGCAGGCTCTCCGAGCTGTCGGGGGTGCTTTCCGAGCTGCTTGTGTCGTTTGATGTGATCTCGGCTGTGGAAACACTGCTTTCGCTCTCGGAAGCGCTCACCGAGGTCTCGCCGTTGTCGCAGCCTGTAAATGCCGTAAGTAATGCCAATGTGCAGATTATTGCGGTAAATTTTTTCATAACAGCGTCCTCCGTATTATTCGTCAATGCGGTCTATGTCGACGATATCCGCTGTGATGTCACAGCCTCCGAACCCTCCGCCTGCGAACTCATCAAATACGTCAAGCTTTACATTTTTGAGCGTTGCTTTTACGCGTACAAACTCGTCGCCACCAAACACAGCACTTTCATCAAAGTCGTCATCGTTGATATTTCCGATATACCACATATTGGCAACGTCGCTTTCATAATATTGTTCATCATACTCGGTGTAAATAAATCTGTTGAGATTATACCACTCCTCATTTTTGTCGTGATCGAGTCGTACAACGGGGATACCCTCGGACTTTGTGGGATCGACGAAAAAATTCAGATCACCCACCTTGCTTGCGTAATCGTTCGGGTTAGTAGTCGCGAACAGCATTCCCTCAAGCGTTATCTCTCCGTCAAGCTCAATAGTTTGCAGATGCGTCAAGTGCTCCCAGCCAAGAACGGGATACATTTCAAACAGCGCCTTTTTCACAGTCAAGCCGCAGTCCAGCTTGTCACCCTCGCGAACCTTGAACCATTCCATTTCGGGCAGCACTTCTCTTTCCTCGTCCTCAATATGTTCGCCTGTGTAAAAGTAAGGGCGTGCGTAACGCATATATGCGAAGTCGAACGTAAGCATAACGTTCACAAGAGCATTATCGGTTTGCGGCATACCGTTTTCGTCTAATATAAAGTCACCGTTCTCATCTGTCAAAAGTTCCTGACTATACAGTTTTTCGATGTTATTATTTGTTGCGTTAACCGCGTCCGTCATCGAAACCGTTTTACCGTCGGGACCCACAAGGCTCTGCATTTTCAGACCCGAGATCATCTCCAGTTGTTCGTTGCTGAGCAGTGTTTCGGGAACGCTCTCCGAGCTTTCGGGAGTGCTCTTGGAATTGTCCGAGTTCTCCAAATCGTTGACCGTACTCTCGGGCGCGGAAACGCTGTTTTCACTGTTGAGAGCGCTTCTCGAGGTCTCGCTGTTGTCGCATCCCGTAAATGCCGTAAGTAATGCCAATGTGCAGATAAATGCAGTAAATTTTTTCATAATGATGTCCTCCTTATTTATTACACCACTAAGTTCAATGCTGTCGGTCTCGCTGACATTTCCGATATATTTTACCTAAAACAAGGTTTTTAGGGGTGACTTTAATAATATTCGCCCAAGCTAAAATCTTACAGTCTTTCCAGCGATTTCAACACCGCTCTGTTATTTCCGTAACCAAATGCGATGTAATCATCGATTGTGATCTTAACATGAACATATTTATCGCCGTATGTGATCCCGTCAAGCAGTGATTCATCGCAATTGGCGGGAGTCATTCCGCCGTCGTAAATGGTGCCAAGTTCTATAGCGCCAATATCCATGTAAAACCCGATGCCCGAGTGATAAGAGGTTTCTGCGCCGTTTTTGCCCGGATACAAATCGGCTATCGGTAGAGTGCCGCCTTGCTCGTCCGGCCAAAACATCACAGCGCCCTCGGTGCCGGGATAATCGGGATCCATGCTTTCGACCGACAGGTATCCGGTAAGCGTTTTTTCGCCTTTGAATTTGACCAGTATTGAATCGTTCCAGAACGGTACCGAGGTATCACGTCTTGCTTTAACAAACGTCGTTTCAATCATGCTTATGGTCATTCCGCATACTTCATCGCCGACATACACGCGCTTAATGGGATTTTTATTAACAAGCTCCTCGCCTTTATAAAGATAAGGGAACTCGCTTTCAAATTTTTCCGGACTTTCATAGCGGTTATAGCGGATCCCGGTCGGCTCCTGCAGATACCCGAAATTCTCGCAGCAAACGAATGCTAGATTATCTTCCGTAAGTTCGGAAATATCGGCTCTGCGTCTGCCATCGGGGGCGGTTTTGTCCTTTATGGATATAAAGGTTATATCAGACGGATAGATTGGCTCGCCGTCGGGACCTTTCAGAAATGTCGGCTCTTCGACAGGTTTTTGAGGCTCGCTCGACGTATTGTTTGACACGGGTTCGCTTTCCGGCAAGCTCTCCGAATTATCGGGAACATTCTCGCTGTCCGAGCTGCCGACACTGTTTACCGTGCTCTCCGTAGCGGAAACACTGTTTTTTCCGTCGGGAACGCTCCCCGAGGTCTCGCTGTTGTCGCAGCCCGTAAATGTCGTAAGTAATGCCAATGTGCAGATAATTGCGGTAAATCTTTTCATGAGTATTCTCCTAACGTATTTTATTTTCAAGAGTTTTCCCGCGCTTGCTTATGACGATCTGAACTGTGATGCCTATCGCAATGAAAACAAGGATCGTTATCGCCCAGATGAACGCGCCGTAATGATATGACAGTAAATATTCCATGTCGGAGGTCGTCTCGGAAGATATCGTTTTCATACGCTGCGATATGATGAGATCACCGAGAAGCTGTCCGACCAAAACCCCGATAAGATTGCCGATCGTCACGGCATACGAAGCTATCAGCTTATCTAAAACTATAAGAACGGCGGCTATTGCCCATATGTAGCAATAAAGGTTACGTGCCGTCCACTCAAAAAGGTAGACCTCGTTGAGGAGCGTCATCGAAAGCAGATACAGAACACCGAAAACTGCGGCGGACGCGATTAGCGCGATCGCCTTATTTTTTAAATTGCGTGTAAAAATGTTATTCATAAAAGTATCCTCCCTTTGGAATGTTTTTACAACTATAATTTTATCACTTTTAATTTCCAAATTCAACTACAAAACGGTTACAATACGGTTACAAAAAGGTTACAGTTTTCGCGGAAAGGTTAAAAATTGTAACCTTTTTCGGCAAAGTACACAAAAATCAAGGATCATTTTTGATAATATCTTATACGTCGCTGACTGACATAATAATTTTGTATAAATATGTAAAAATCCCTTGCAAAATATAAGAAAAAATTGTATAATAATAATGTAGATTTTTTCGCAAAAAATAAAAGGACGGAGGAAAAATATGGAATTCATCAGCGAACGCACCGCCTACACCATGATATCGGATACTGTCGTAAAGGCGGGCGTGTCCCTGTTCAACGCGGTAAAATATATCTATATGATCGCGGACAAGGATTTTTACAATATCAACGTAAAGGATATCTTCAAGATCGCGCTGAAAAACATCACCGACACCACCTGCTTGTACAATACGGGCATAAAGCTCGACAAGGAGCGCTGCAAGGAGATGAACTCTCCCGAATATGAGCGCGTGCTTTCGCTTATGGTGTACTCGTTCGCGGTGCGGCTGCCCGAGCTGAAGAATATCAAGACAAAGGGCGGCGCGCTCAACGACAAGCAGATCAAGACGGTTTTCGATATGGTCATCGCAAAGGGCGCGGGTAACTACGAAAACGCGATCGCGGACGACTTCGAGGAGATACGGCGTATGGTGAAGCTCGGCAAGTCCGTCCCCGCCTACGACGCGGAATGGTTCAAGGGGTATATCTACGGCTACGTGCCCGCGCTTGCTTCGGTCAACAACAAGAATTTGTTCCTGCTCGGCAGCTGCGATATACTGTTTACGCTGTTTTACAGCGCGCTTGAGGAGGAACTGGAGCGTGTGCTGAATTCTTTGGCGGCTCAAATATAATCGGGAGGTATTTATGGGTAAAGTCAAAATTTGCGCGGACAGCGTATGCGATCTGTCCGAGGAGCTTAAAAAGCGGTATGATATCAGCGTTGTGCCGCTGTATGTCAACAAGGGCGACGAAACGTTAAAAGACGGTCTGGAGATCGGGCAGAAGGACGTGTTCGCCTACTATCGGAGCACGGGCAATCTTTGCAAGACCTCGGCGGTGAGCGTTGATGATTTCACAAACTTCTTTAAGGAGCAGCTGAAAGGCTGCGATGAGCTGATAATCATCACTATCTCCTCCGACTTCTCGGCTTGCTATCAGAACGCGAATATCGCTGCGAAGGATTTTCCGAACGTGCGCGTCGTGGATTCGCGCAATCTGTCTACGGGCGAGGGCTTGGTGGCGGTCTCGGCGGCGAAGCTTGCGGCGGAGGGGCTTTCCGCAGACGAGATAGTCGCAAAGCTTGGAGAGATCATTCCCAAGGTCGACGCTACGTTCTTTGTGGCGAACGTGGAATATCTGCACAAGGGCGGACGGTGTTCGTCCATTGCGGCGCTCGGGGCAAATCTGCTCAAGCTCAAGCCCTGTATCGCCGTTATAGACGGGAAGATGAAGGTCATCAAGAAATACCGCGGCAGCATTGAAAAGACGATAAAGGATTACGTCAAGGACAGGCTAACCGATGTTGAGGTCGATGATGAGCTTATCTTCATTACCCATACCACCGCCGTAGAAAATACCGCGCTCACCGCCGAGGAGATAAAGAAGTACAAGGACTTCAAGGAGATCGCCGTTACCGACGCAGGCTGCACGGTCGCCTGCCACTGCGGCGAAGACACGCTGGGTATTTTGTTTATCCGAAAGTAATAGATACAAGTTGTCGGCGCATAGAATTACCAAGAGGTGATTTTTATGCAAACCAACGACAATGTTCAGACTTTTTCATTTATGAGCGCGGAGCGTCCCGTGCTCGAAGCCGAGATATTGGGAGGCGCGGAATATCCCGATATCAAAGGCGAGGCGTATGTCTATTTTTTACCCGACGGTATCTATTTGCAGGCGGATTTCGACAAGCTGCCCGAGAATAACGAATTCGGGTTTCATGTTCATGAGGGCTTGATCTGCGAGACGCCGGGCGAGAAGCTTCTTCCTCTGCCCGATATGTACTCCGATAAAAACGGAAACGCGTCAATGCAGATCTATCTTGACCGCGCGACCTCAACGCAGATCGCCGGAAAGCCTATCATGATGCATATAAAAAATGAGGACGGCACGGACGGAATAACCATAGCCTGCGGAATACTTAACAGAATTTTGTAAAAACGATCTTTCCGGCGACGGTCGGGGAGACGAATAAAAATAACGGGAGTGTAAAATCATGAGCGAGATAAGAGACGTTAATTTATGGGAGAGCGGCTCGCGCAAGATCGAATGGGTCAAGCGCAATATGCCGCTGCTGAACGGTATCGAAAAGGAGTTCGCGGCGGAGCAGCCGTTCAAGGGCTTGAAAGTCGCTCTGTCGGTGCATCTGGAGGCTAAGACCGCGTATCTGTGCAAGGTGCTGGCGGCAGGCGGCGCGGAGATGTACGTCACGGGCAGCAATCCGCTGTCGACGCAGGACGACGTTGCTGCGGCACTTGTCCACGACGGGCTGAACGTATTCGCGTGGTATGATTCCAACGAGGAGGAATATCATCGCCACATTTCCAAGGTCATCGAGTGTGGTCCGAATATCATTATCGACGACGGCGGAGACCTTGTAAATCTTATCCACAGCGAGCGCACCGACCTTATCCCGAACGTTATCGGCGGCTGCGAGGAGACCACTACGGGCATTATCCGCCTGCTTGCCATGGACAAGGCGAAGGCGCTGAAGTTCCCGATGGTGCTTGTCAACGATGCGGATTGCAAGCATTTGTTCGACAACCGCTACGGCACGGGTCAATCCGTATGGGACGGCATAAACCGCACGACAAACCTTATCGTTGCGGGAAAGAATGTGGTTGTCGCGGGCTATGGTTGGTGCGGCAAGGGAGTTGCCATGCGCGCTAAGGGCTTGGGCGCTAAGGTCATCGTTACCGAGATAGACCCGATAAAGGCTATGGAGGCGGTTATGGACGGCTTTAAGGTAATGCCAATGCGCGAGGCGGCGAAGATCGGCGACTTCTTTGTTACCGTCACGGGCTGCGCGGACGTTATCGGCGAGGAAGCGTTCATGAATATGCAGGACGGCGCTATTTGCTGCAACGCGGGACACTTCGACGTAGAGGTGAATATGGCGAAGCTGCGCGAGATCGCGGTGGACAGCTACGTTGCGCGAAACAACATTATGGGTTACAAGTTAAAGAACGGCAATACCGTATTCGTTATCGCGGAGGGCAGACTTGTCAACCTTGCGGCGGGCGACGGGCACCCCGCGGAAATCATGGATATGAGCTTTGCCATTCAGGCGCTGTCGGCGGAATATCTTGCCAAGAACAAGGACAAGCTTCGCGGCGGCGAGCACATGACTGTAAACGTACCGAAGGAGATCGACCGCAAGGTTGCGGAAAGGAAGCTCAGCGCGTGGGGCTTTGAGATCGACAAGCTCACTCCCGAGCAGGAAAAGTACCTTGGCAGCTGGGAAGTTTAACGTTCTATTCTCCGACCTTGACGGGACACTGATTTTTTCGGCGAGCCGCAAAAAGGTCGGAGATATTGTTATAGAACATAAGGACGGCGAGGATATATCATGCGTTACCGCGAGACAGGCGGAGCTTCTGCCGAACATAGGAAATATTATTCCCGTCACCACGCGAAGTGTCGAGCAGTATAGACGCATTGAGTTTCCCAAGGGCTTTGCGCCCGAATACGCGCTATGTGATAACGGCGGAACGCTGCTGATAAACGGCGAGTCCGACGGTCCGTGGCTTGAGCGCTCTGCCGATATCTTCCGTGAAGCTATGGAGGATATATCGCGATTTCGTGCGCTGCTGGAGCGCGATCCCGACCGGCGTTTCGAGGTTCGGATGGTGGACGGATTTTTCCTGTTTACAAAAAGCGCTAATCCCGTACTGACGCTGGCTAGGCTCGGCACGGGCGAGAGCTGTGAATGCTTTGCGACGGGAGAAAAGGTGTACGTTATCCCCAAGCGTCTCAACAAAGGAGCCGCCGTGAAACGTCTCGCGGAGCTTATCGGACTTCCGCGCGAGGGCATTTTCTGTGCGGGAGACAGTCTTATGGACGTGCCCATGCTGAACGCCGCGCACACCGCAATATTCACCGAGAATATTCCCGAGTACAAGATAACCGCTCCCGAAAGAATACAGCGCCCCGCGAACGGCTTTTCCGAGTTCGTTACCGAAATGGCTGCAGCTCTGCAAAGGAGATGAATTTGTGTTCAATATTCTGATAGTTGACGATCAGCCGAATATTCGGCGGCTGTACGAGTATACGCTCGAAAAGAACGGCTACCGTCCGTTTACCGCCGCGAACGGCGAGGAGGCGCTCGCCGTGCTTGACCGTCAGCATATCGATCTTGTGATACTGGACGTGATGATGCCCGTGCTTGACGGCTACGGCTGCCTGAAAGCGCTGCGCGATGGCGGCTCGACCGTACCCGTTCTTGTCATCACCGCCAAGGACGAGCCCGAGGACGTGCGGAAGTCGTTTCTGCTCGGTACGGACGACTTTATGGTCAAGCCCGTGGACGAGATCGAAATGCTGCTGCGTATTAAGGCGCTCCTCCGCCGCAGCAAGATAAGCGAGGAACAGAAGATAGTCGTCGGCGGTACGGAGTTGGTATACGATTCATTCTCCGTTATACGCGAGGGCGCCGCTGTCGTGCTGCCGCGAAAGGAGTTCCAGATACTCTTCAAGCTGCTGTCGTTCCCGGGAAAAACCTTTACGAGGCAGAATTTGATGGAGGAATTCTGGAGTATGGACTCGGACAGCGAGGCGCGTACGGTCGACGTGCATATAAACCGTCTGCGCGAGAGGTTCAAGGATAACCCCGATTTCTCGATTGTCACTGTACGCGGGCTGGGATATAAAGCAGTGAGGAATGATTGATTTTCGCAAATAAGTGAGAGGTAGAGTTATGCCGAAATGCTTTGTGAATGATATAAATATTTGGTATGAAGCCTATGGAAAGGGCGATACTATCGTATATTTGCAATCGGTGCTTGGCGGCATAAATCCCGGGGCGTATTTTTTCGCGGGAAGATTGTCGGAAAAGTACAGGGTTATTATCTGGGACGGTCCTAACTGCGGGCAGTCGGGTACTATGATCAAAAAAACGGCGAGCGAATATCATCTGCACTGCGAATATCTGGCAGCGCTTCTCGGCGCTGTCGGAGAGAATTCCGTACACATCGCGGGCTGTTCGGGCGGCGGAGAAATGGGACTTCTTTTCGCGCACCTTTATCCCGATAAGGTGAAAAGTCTTGCGATGTACCGCCCGACCGATACGTCGTGTGATATTGAACGCGAGCTCGTCAAGGCGCGTTATTATGACGTAGCAGGTGCGGCAAAAGCTTCTATGCACAGGGCGGTCGAGTTTGGCAAAGAGCCCCCTAAAACAAGGTTCGGCAATATTTCGCGCTGGATAGCGGAGCTGTATTTCAAGGACAGTGAAAAGATACTTGCCATGGACAATATGGAGTTTTCGGAGATAATGACCATCTGGGGTACGTGGATGAGCGATCCGCGGTTTTATAGGGCTTGTCTGAGTGATGAGGAATTGGCGAAAATCAAAATTCCCGTGCTGATCTTTCCATGTTCGGACGACTACCACCCCGAAAGGCTTGCGGTCGATCTGCATAATAAGCTGCCTAATTCCGTTTATATACCCTCGGAAAAGCACAGGTCGGAAAGTGAGATATATGACGCGGACAACGCCGATAATCCTTTCGAGGGATTTGTGGATTTTGTGGACGCTTATCAAAAGTTTATGAGTTGATTCGGGAGGTGCAAAATGTCGGTTAGCGCGAGTTTGGATATACATCTTGGCGAGTATCGAATTATGGATATAGTCGGCGTTTATCTGAGGCGCGGACTGAGCGTTTTCGATTGTGACGGTCGCGCGTATATTATCACGTCCGACGATTACGATTGGGATTATTTGTCCGTGACGTTTGACGAGCTTGCCGATATTATCGCGGAAAAGGAGCGCATAGGCTCAATCATCGGTATCATGCTTTACGAGAACGGCGAGCCGGTCACGGAACTGCTTAAAACCACTCCCGAAGAGCTTTCTATTGACTGCGATATCAACAGGAGAACTCTTGACATAGGCGTCAGCCGCCGATACACCGACGTTAATTGGTATGTCAGAAAATTTATCGCACCGTTGGAAGAGGACGGGTTTGTTATCGAGGAGTTTGAGTTTTGGGAGTTTAGATAAGTAAGCGGAGGTTATTTCACGGGTGGAAAAAAAGATAAAACTGGACAAAAATCACCTGTTCGGCGTTGTGAACAGGCTCGGAATGAAACTTACCGTTCTTACGCTGCTGATAAGTCTCGGGGCGGATATTCTGACGTTCACGTCGGCAATCGTTATCGGGTTCGTTACAGGCGGCACGAACGATACGACGCAGGTCATAGCTTCTGTTGCCGCAAGTATTATAATAGGAACGCTGCTGTCGTTTATTATCGGAAATACCGTACTGAAGCCGCTCTCGGAGCTTGTCAAGGCTACAAAGCGCGTTATGGGAGGAGACTATACGGCAAAACTGGAAATGGGCTGGATAGAAAAGCATACGGTCAAAGAGCTGCGCGAGCTTATCCGCGACTTTAACGATATGACCGAAGAGCTGAGAAATACCGAATTGTTCCGAAAGGATTTCATCTCCTCGTTTTCGCACGAATTCAAAACTCCGCTCGCGTCTATACGAGGTTTCGCGAGGCAGCTATACGAGGGCGATCTTACTCCCGAGCAACAGAGGGAATTCTCGAAAATAATCCTGGACGAAACGGAATATCTTTCGGTGCTTTCGCAGAACACGCTGCTTATGACCAGTCTTGAAAACAAGGATATCGTTTCCGAAAAAATATCGTTTTCGCTTGACGAACAGCTCCGCAGTTGTATGATACGGCTGGAGCCGCAATGGTCGGCAAAGGACATCGAGATAGATATGGAGGGGCTGGAGGACGTTAAGTTTTTCTGGAACGAGCAGCTGCTGGCGCACGTCTGGAATAATCTGTTTGACAACGCGGTCAAGTTCACGCCCGAGGGCGGACTGATACGCGTTTCGTGCAGGCGTGAAAACGAAACGGTCACTGTCGTTATAGAGGACAGCGGCTGCGGCATAGCGGAGGACGCGCTTCCCCATATATTTGAGAAATTCTATCAGGCTGACAGCTCGCACGCTACTAAAGGAAACGGCTTGGGACTGCCTCTGGTAAAGAGGATCGTTGAGCTTTGCGGCGGCACGGTCGAAGTAAGCTCGGAGCTTGGAGGCGGAACAACGTTTTCAGTGAGATTGAGGGAGCGCTAGAAAAGGCTGCGTAGGATCACTGCGCAGCCTTTTATTGATGATTTGCGTTATTCGTTATCCTGCAAAGCGTCGTAGCCGCTTTCGCCCGTGCGCACCTTTACAACGTCCGCAACGTCGTAGACGAATATCTTTCCGTCGCCAATCTTGCCAGTGTACAAAACGCTCTTGGCGGTCTCAATGACCGTTTCAACGGGCACCTTGCATACGACGATCTCCATTTTGATCTTGGGGAGCAGATGTGTTTCGATCGGCACGCCGCGGTAATATTCCGTAGCGCCCTTCTGCATACCGCAGCCGAGTACGTTCGTGACCGTCATGCCCGTGATGCCGACAGCCGACATAGCATTCTTGAGAGCCTCGATATGCTCCTGCTTCGTGATTATAACTACCTTGGACATATGTACGCCCTCGCTCGGAGTATACTTCCTGTGAATAACGGGGATCGACTGCTCATTGGAAACAGCCTCAACCTTTTTGTCAACCTGCGCGAGAGTGTCGACCTCTTTTTCACGTCCCGAAGCTGTGGTCTCGATCTGCATAGACGGGATAAAGTCAGCGTAAGAGCTGGGCAGACCGTGCTCCGTAGCGTCCAGACCGACGATCTCCTCGTGACGGGAAACGCGCAGTCCGATCGTCTTTTTGATGATCAAGAACGTAAGCGAGATCGTTACGCCAGTCCAGACAAGCACCGCCAGCACGCCGAGCGCCTGAATACCGAGCTGCTCAAATCCGCCGCCGTAAAACAGTCCGCGCATTTTAGTGTCGGGGTCTGCGAGCGCCGCAACGCCGCCGTTCTGACCGTTGCCCGTCGCAAACAATCCCACTGCCAGCGAGCCCCAGATACCGTTGCAGAAATGCACCGCGACAGCGCCGACGGGGTCGTCGATATGAAGCTTGTAATCGAGCAGCCATACACCGAATACTACAAGGAAGCCCGAAACAAGACCGATGATCGCCGCGCCGAGACAGTCGGTGTCCGCGCAGGGGGCTGTTATCGCAACCAGACCCGCAAGCGAAGCGTTAAGGCACATCGAAACATCGGGCTTGCCGTTTTTCAGCCATGTGAATATCATTGTCGTACAAGTTGCCACAGCTGGAGCTACCGTCGTGGTAAGGAATATTTTAGCGAGATGATCGACATTATCGGCAGCTGCGCCGTTGAAGCCGTACCAACCGAACCACAGAATAAACACGCCCAGCGCGCCCAATGTCATAGAGTGCCCGAGGATAGCTCTCGGCTTGCCGTCCTTGCCGAATTTGCCGATACGGGGACCTACCATGGCCGCGCCGATAAGCGCGCACATACCGCCCGCCATATGGATTGCGGTCGAGCCCGCGAAGTCAACGAAGCCGAGCTGCGTAAGCCAGCCGCCACCCCATATCCAGTGCGCCTCTACGGGGTAGATTATCGCCGAGATAACACCCGAGTAGATACAGTAGCTGATGAACTTCGTACGTTCTGCCATTGCGCCCGAGACGATAGTAGCCGCCGTTGCGCAGAATACGAGGTTGAACACGAATTCCGCGCATCTGTCGAAGCTCGAAAAGCTTCCGAGTATATCCATCGTCGGGATACCTACCAGACCGAACAGCGCGTCCTCGCCGAGCATAAGCCCGAAGCCGATAAGTACGAAGGTCACCGTGCCGATACAGAAGTCCATAAGGTTCTTCATTATGATGTTTCCGGCGTTTTTTGCGCGGGTCATACCCGTTTCCACCATTGCGAAGCCCGCCTGCATAAAGAATACCAGCGCCGCTCCTATCAGGTACCATATACCGTTGCCGTCGCCGACGTTGAACATCGTTGCGTTGACGACTTCCTCGGCGCTCGCCGAACCGAGCACCGTTAAGATTGCGTTCATTTAAGACCGCCCCTTTCATTTTGTTCGTTTATTTATATCGCAAAAGGGGCTATGACATACGTCCTCGCCGTTGAGAAACGTATGTCATAGCCCCTTTGCTATGTCTTTATTATACTGGTTTCAAATCAAAATGTCAAGCACTTTTTGCAATTTTTTAAATAAAATCTTGCATTTTGTTGAATTTCACAAAATCCAATGGGATTTTATACGTTCGTACGAACACACTGCACAAAAGTTAACAATTTTGGCATAAATTACGCGTTTTTCCCGTATTTGTGTGGCGTTGTTTTCCATTGCCAAAGCCGCCGTATAAATATTACCGTCAATTTATTACTTAGCATAAAGGGCAGTGATTTGCAGAAAATACTACCGTAAACTTTCAAAAAAGGAGCTGAACTTTTACAATGAGGAAACAAACTCAAAGCTATATAAAGAGCGCGGCAGCGGGTGTTATCACGGGAGGACTGGCGTTTATGGCGGTGAAATCCCTCACCGACAACCGCCGTTTCAAGCGCAAGTCGGCGGCTAAAGCATTTAAAGTGCTCGGCAGCTTTATGGACGCTATCTGACATTATTTTGCCCCCTCGGTTACAATGCTGAGGGGGTTAATATTATATATTCACAAAAAAGCGCGCGGAAATGATACTTCCGCGCGTTCTCTATCGTGAGTTATTTTAAAAATCCCTCGATTATCTTCTCCTCCGCCTGCTCCTTGGTAAGCCCGAGAGAACACAACTTCATTATCTGCTCGCCCGCGATCTTTCCGATAGCCGCCTCGTGGATAAGCTCCGCGTCTACGTTGGACGCGTTCAGCGCGGGCTGTGCGTCGACCTTTCCGTTATCGGCGATGATAGCGTCGCACGCCGAATGTCCCGTGCAGCGGTTGTTTCCCTCAACGACGCTGTAAAACGCCTGATGTGAGTTTCCTTTCGCCACCGAGCGCGATACCAAATCAGCGCCGCTGTCCTCTCCCTCGAGCTTGACGTGGAAGTTAGTTACCGCGTCCTCTTCATGATCGGTCATTATGCGCTCGCGAACGATTATCTTTGCGTTTTTGCCAAGCTCCGCGTTGGTTGTGCGCGTCGAACGGTCAACGCCGCCGAGCTGAATGGTATCCATTTCCAAGCGAGAATTTTCCTTCAGAAAGCACTCGGTGACGGGGTCTATCTTTTTCAGCCCCGCGCCCTCGCCCGTACCGATATGCTTTTCCTTGTACAGTACGGAGGAATTCGGTTCGAGGAAAAATCTGTGGATACCGTTATGCCGCGCGTCCTCCTCTCCCTCGTTGTGAACGCCGCAGCCCGCAACGATAACAACGTCAGCGCCCTCGCCGATATAGAAATCGTTGTACACAAGGTCGTCCACAGCCGTATGGGTAACGCAGGCGGGAATAAATACCGTTTCACCCTTTGTAAACGGCTTTACGGTTATATCGATACCGGGTTTATCCGTCTTGGAGGTTATCGTGATATTCGTCGAGTTTTGACGACCCGCGCACTGCGTATCCTCGCGGATATTGTACGCGCCCACAAAGCCCTTTTCCGCGTCAAAATCTGAGATGACCTTCAGCATCTCGCCCGTTATATCGTTGAAATTCAAGTTCATCAGATCGCTCATTTGCAGTCCCCCATTCTCTTCGGACAGGCGCAGGTGTACTCGCCCTGGAGCAGCGCGGGAAGTATATCCTCTCGCTTGCCCGCGATACGTATCTTGCCGTCGGCGACGACGATAATATCGTCCGCTATCTGCAAAATGCGCTCCTGGTGCGAGATGACTATCAGCTCGCCGCGCGAATCGTTGCGTATCTCCTCAAATGTCTCCACAAGACGCGAAAAGCTCCACAGGTCGATACCCGCCTCGGGCTCGTCGAACACCGACAGCTTTGCGCTGCGAGCCAGCACCGTTGCAATTTCGATACGCTTAGCCTCGCCGCCCGACAGTGCGCCGCTCATTTCGCGGTCGATATACTCCTCCGCGCACAAGCCCACCTTGCCGAGCAGACCGCACAGTACCGAATGTCCGAGGCTTCCGTTCGCCGACAGCTCAAGCAGATCGCGGACTGTCAGTCCCTTGAATCGCACGGGCTGCTGAAACGCGTAAGCGATACCCTTTTTGGCGCGCTCGGTGATATCGAGCGCGGTGATATCCTCACCATCAAGCAGTATCCGTCCCGATGCGGGCTTTTCCACGCCCGCTATCAGCTTGGCGAGAGTGGTCTTTCCTCCGCCGTTGGGTCCCGTGATAACGGTCAGCTTGCCGTTGGTTTTGCAGGATATCCCGTTAATAATTGGTTCACCGTCAGGCAAACTCCAGTACAGATCATTTATTTCAAGCAAAAGCCTTGCCTCCTTTTTTAACGTATACCCATATTGTACCACATAGACAATTTTTTGTCAAGATACTTTACTCAATACAGTTATAATACCACTTTTTTGTATGCATAATACCGACTATTTCCGAAATCCGCACTTGACACGGAGACAAAAATGTTGTACAATAAGATTAGGCTATCGGCTTATTACTGTAAAGGAGAAATTTTACTATGGGTTTACTTAAAGCGGGTATGGGCGCGCTTTCCGGTGCGCTGGCGGATTCCTGGAGAGACTATTTCTACTGCGACGCGCTCAGCTCCGAGGTGCTTGCGGCACGCGGCTGGAAGCGCGTAGGCGGCAAGTCCTCCAACACCAAGGGCAGCGACAATGTTATCTCCAACGGCTCCATAATCAACGTTAACGAGGGGCAGTGCGTACTTATAATCGACGGCGGAAAAGTCGCGGAGGTCTGCGCCGAGCCGGGCGAGTTCGTTTACGATACCTCCTCCGAGCCGAGCATATTCTACGGCGACCTCGGCGAGAACATAAAGGCGACGTTCAATTCGATAGGCAAGCGCTTTGCGTTTGGCGGCGAAGCTCCCAAGGATCAGCGCGTTTATTTTATCAACACCAAGGAGATCATGGGCAACCGCTACGGCACGGCTACCCCTATCCCGTTCCGTGTTGTAGACAGGAATATCGGTCTTGACGTGGACGTTTCGCTCCGCTGCAACGGCGAGTATTCCTACCGTATCACCAACCCCGTGCTGTTTTTCAGCAACGTTTGCGGAAATTTCGGAGACACCTATCCCAAGCGCACCATGGACAGCATGCTGAAAACCGAGATCGTTACGGCTCTTCAGCCCGCGCTCGGCAAGATATCCGACACGGGAGTGCGCCCGAGCAGTCTCCCATCGCATACCATGGAGATCTGCGACGCGCTTAACGAGATACTGTCAAAAAAGTGGGGCGAGCTGCGCGGTATGACGATAAGCTCGTTCAATATGAACCCGCCCTCGCTTTCCGCCGAGGATGAGACGCTCATCAAGGATCTCCAGAGAACGGCTGTAATGCGCGATCCCGGTATGGCAGCCGCTCACCTTACGCAGGCTCAGGGCGAGGCTATGAAGACCGCCGCGGGCAACGCGGGCGGTGCGGCAATGGGCTTTTTCGGTATGAATGTGGCTCAGCAGGCAGGCGGGATAAACGCGGGCAATCTGTACAATATGGCAGCTCAACAGAACGCTCGGCAACCACAGGCAGCGCCTGCGGCGCCCGCAACGGCGCAGACTGCGGCAAGCTGGTCATGTTCCTGCGGCGCGGTCAATACGGGCAAATTCTGCACTTCCTGCGGCTCTCCGAGACCCGCGAGCGCCGACGGTTGGACGTGCTCCTGCGGTGCCGTGAACAAGGGCAAATTCTGTATGGAATGCGGAAAGCCCAAGCCCGCGGGAATGCCGCTCTATAAGTGCGACAAGTGCGGTTGGGAGCCCGACGACCCCTCCAAGCCTCCGAAGTTCTGTCCCGAATGCGGAGACCCGTTCGACGCTAACGACATAGTATAAAATAACGACCGCCGAGTGTTATCTCGGCGGTTATTTTTATCCGTTAGCTTAAATCAAAGGTGGTATATCCAAATTTCTCTATAAGCTTTTGCAGCTTATGAAAATTGGCGACATTATCCTTTTTGGCGAATATTCCCCTGCGGTCGAACAATATTCTGTCGTGGGCATAGACGCTGTATATCTCGATATACGGCGGTTCTGCGGTGATATCGCGGTCTCCGATACATTTGTATGTGCTGCCCGGGTGCTTTCGCCCGAAATTGACCATACACTCACGGTAGGAAACAACGTGACCGTTTCTGAACCTTATGCCGTCCTTATCGACGCTGCCGATATCGTCAAAGCTTACCTCCCTTATCTCGGTGTGGAAATAATGGTGCTTTGATTTGAAATATTCCGCCGCCTCGTCAACGTGACACAGGAAATATTTTGCACGCTCCTCGGGTATCTCGTGCGTCCACGGGTAATTGTTGCCCATACCCGAGGCGCTGTACGCATACGCCTCGAAGCTGTACTTTATACGCACACTGCCGTCGTCATTCGGGAGCGTCCATTTAACGATCAGAAAATCGTTATCCTCGAGCAGTATCTCTCCTCTGCCCGTGCTTTGAACCTGAAGCTTTACAAGCGCTGTCTCATCGGTCATACATTTTCCTCATACGGCACGGTTATGTAAAGTATTTCCCGATACCGTGCCTCTTAATCGAGAAATACTCTCAGCGCCTTGCTTTTGCTCTGTGAGCGTAGCTTTCTGAGCGCTTTTGCCTCTATCTGTCGAATTCTCTCTCGGGTTACCTTGAACTGCCTGCCGACCTCTTCAAGCGTATGCGAGCGGTCATAGCCAACACCGTAACGGAACTTCAGCACCTCGCGCTCACGTTCGGGGAGCGTGTTCAGCGCCTTGTTCAATTCGTCCTTGAACACCGCCTGCATTGCCGTATCGATAGGCGCTGGCGCGTCCTCGTCGGGGATAAAGTCGCCGAGATAGCTGTCCTCCTCCTCGCCGACGGGAGCCTCGAGCGATACGGGATCTTGCGCGATACGTATTATCTCGCGGACTCTGTCCGACGACATATTCAGCTCCTGAGCCACCTCATCGATAGTAGGCTCGTGTCCGTTTTCGTGCAGCAGCTTGTTCTGCGCCTTTTTGACGCGCGATATCGTCTCCACCATATGCACGGGGATACGTATAGTACGCGCCTGATCCGCGATAGCGCGGGTTATCGACTGTCTTATCCACCACGTCGCGTAGGTAGAAAATTTGAAGCCTTTGGTGTAATCGAACTTATCTACCGCCTTGATAAGACCGTTGTAGCCCTCCTGTATAAGATCGAGCAGCGGCATACCGCGCCCGACATAATGTTTTGCTATGCTTACGACAAGCCGCATATTTGCGGTTATCAGCCTGTCACGGGCCTCATCGTCGCCGTTTACGATACGCTCCGCAAGCTCGCTCTCCTCCTCGGCGGTAAGCAGCGGTATCCTGCCTATCTCGCGCAGGTGTATCTTAACGGGATCGTCCATACACGAGCTTCCCTTTTCGTTAGCCGTCTCGCCGAGCTCAAGCGCTTTGTTGAGATCGTCCTCAACGCTGAAATCGTCGTCGACCTTTATATTATTTTGATCGAGAAACTCGCTGAGCTTGTCAAGGTCAACGTCCGCCTCATCAATTACGTTATAGATCTCTTTTGTGGTGAGCGTTCCGCTCTGCCTGCCTCTTTCCAGAAGCTCGTTAAAAATATTCTTCTCGGTATTATTCATTTAATGATCCTTTCAGCCGCTATGTATATATTATTCCAAAAAATCCTTTAACTTTCTGCTTCTGGTAGGATGACGCAGCTTTCGTAAAGCCTTGGTCTCGATCTGACGTATTCTTTCCCGGGTGACCTGAAATTCCTGACCCACCTCCTCAAGGGTGCGCTGTCTGCCGTCGATAAGTCCGAAGCGCAGTATTATAACACGCTTTTCGCGCTCCGTAAGGGTGTCCAACACCTCTCCGAGCATCTGTTTCAGCATGGAGTTGCACGCCTCGTCTGCGGGCGCGGGCGCGTCGTCGTCGGGGATAAAGTCGCCGAGATGGCTGTCCTCCTCCTCGCCGATGGGAGTTTCAAGCGAAACGGGATCCTGCGCGATACGGATTATCTCGCGTACCTTATCCACGCTCATATTGAGGTACTCCGCTATCTCGTCCTCGGAGGGCTCGCAGCCGTTCTCGTGAAGTAACTGACTCTGAGCCTTCTTTACTTTGGTAATTGTTTCCACCATATGAACGGGTATGCGGATAGTCCTCGCCTGATCGGCGATAGCGCGTGTTATGGATTGTCTTATCCACCACGTAGCGTAGGTGGAGAACTTGAAGCCCTTCGTGTAATCAAACTTCTCGACCGCCTTTATCAGTCCCATATTGCCCTCCTGAATAAGGTCCAGGAACTGCATCCCGCGGCGGACATACTTCTTCGCGATACTCACCACAAGGCGCAGATTAGCCTCGATAAGGCGTTTTTTCGCGTAAGCGTCACCCGTTTCCATACGCGCGGCAAGCTCGATCTCCTCCTCGGTGGACAGAAGAGGTATCCTGCCTATGTCCTTTAAAAAGCTCTTTACCGAATCGTCGGGCAGCATGATATCCGCGTCGGGATTATCCGAATAATCGCGGTCGGAATAGTCAAGAATGCTGTCGATGTCAAGATCGGCGTCAAAGTTATCGACGATCTTGATATTCATGCTTACGATCTTGTCAAAAATGTGGTTTATCTGGTCGGCGTCAAAGTTCAGCTCCTCGAGCGCGTCGGTTATCTCCTTCGCGGTAAGGCTGCCCTTCTGCTTTCCCTGATTAAACAACTCCTCCAGAGCGTTGGAGGATCCGCTGTTCTCACTCATTATTCTTTCTTCTCCTTTAGCTTTTGTACCAGCTTCAGCAGCTCCTCGTCGGACATATCGCCGTATTGCTTGTCTTTGAGATCTCTGCCGTAATCGTTTATAACTTCTATAAAATCAGCCAGCGCCGTTTTGTCGTTGGCGAACGTGCTGTCGGTCACTATCTGCATTATTCTGCCCATTTCCCTCGCGTCAAATTCCTCGTTGAACAAAGAAATATCGGGTTCTCCGCCGTCGGCGAGCATTTTGGCAAGAAATTCATAAACGTGCTTGTTAAAAGCCGTCACAAATTCGCCTTTAAGAGCGGAGGAAATTTTTCCCAAAGCTTCGGGATTATGATACAGATAGCATATTATCCCGCGCTCAGCCTTTTCCTCCTTAGGCATTTTCAGAGCGTCGGGGTTTATCTTGTCGGGCGCGGGATGAAGAGCGGCATTCTGCTGCTTGCGCCTTGCCATACCCTTGTTCCGCGATATCTCGCGCTCGACCGCGGTTTTGATAGTATCGGCGGGAATTGAAGATTCCCTTGCCGCGCGGCTTATGTAGACCGCCCTGTCTATGTCGTTGCTTATCTGCGCTAAGAACGTCACCGCCTTTTTGAGATAAGCCGCCCTGCCGTCGTCGGTATTCAGGTCGAGACCTGCGGCAAGCTTGTCCATTTCGTAGGCGATAGCGCTTCCCGACTTCTCGATGAGCGACCTGAACGCCTCCGCGCCGAACCGTTTTATAAATTCATCGGGATCCTTCGCGCCGTCCATTTTCAGCACTCGCGCACGCACTCCCGCCTCGGATAGCAGATTGATACCGCGCGAGGCGGCGGCTTGTCCCGGACCGTCGCTGTCGTAGGAGAGAATGACCTCCTTTTTGCCAAGCCGCGATATCATATTCGCCTGCTGAGCCGTAAGCGACGTTCCCAGCGACGCTACCGCACTGTCAAAGCCCGCCTGATGCAAGGCGATAACGTCCATATACCCCTCGCAGAGTATAAAATAGTCTGCCTTGGAATTTTTGGATTTATCCAGCGCAAACAGCATATCGCTCTTGTGAAATATCGGAGTTTCGGCGCTGTTAAGGTATTTAGGGATATTCTTGTCCTCCGAGAGCGTTCGTCCGCCGAAAGCCGCGACGTTTCCGCGAGTATCGAAAATCGGGAACATAACGCGGTTACGGAATTTATCGTATATCTTATTGTTATTCGTCGCCAGCAGCGAACCGTCTGCAAGCTCGTACTCGGAATAACCCAGATTTTTCATATGGTAATGGAGGGCGTGATAATCGTTGACCGCGTACCCCAATCCAAAACGCTTTATCGTGTGGTCGGACAATCCGCGTCTGCGAAGATAATCCAACCCCGCCGCTCCCGCGGGGGAGAAGAGCTGTTTGTGAAAATATTTTCCCGCCTCTCGGTTCATCTCGTAAAGCCGCTGACGCTTTTTCGCCGAGCCGTCGTCCTTATCCTCGGGCATCGGCATACCCGCTCTTTGCGCCAGAAACCGCACCGCGTCCATATAGTCGAGGTTCTCAATCATTCTTATGAACGTCACCACGTCGCCACCCACTCCACAGCCAAAGCAGTGGAACAATCCCTTATCGGGCGAAATATGGCACGACGGAGACTTTTCCGAATGAAACGGACAGCGGCACATATACGAGCCGCCGGAGCGCTTTAGCTCAACATATCCCTGAGCCACCGACACGATATCATTTCGGTCGTGAAGCTCACGCATAAAATCCTCGGAAAGACGCACCGTTTACCTCTTTTCTGCCAACACGTCACAAAATATAACCGTTATTCCAACCCCTTGGGATACACAGCTTGCTGAAATAATCCACTGCGTATTCGTCGGTCATACCGCTTATATAGTCGCCGACGGCAACCTCAAGCCCGTCCTTTTCGGCAAGCTCCTTATACAGCCGCGGCATTTCATCTTTATTATTATAAAAATACTCATACAAATACTCGACAATATGCCCGGCCTTGTCTTTTTCCGCAACAGTCGGTTCGGCTCTGTAAACGCTCTCAAACATAAAGCCGCGTAACTCGTCGAACGCCTTTTTCGTGGTCTCGTCAAACGATATCTCCACGCCGCTGTTCTCGACCAGCGAGCGCACCAAGCTCGTTATACGCGCGGATTTCGTCTCCCCGAGCGTTTTCACCGGAAACTCGGGCAGATCGCTCTGTTTGATCACACCGCCGCGTATCGCGTCTTCTATGTCATGATTTATGTACGCTATCTTGTCGCAGAACCGCACTACCCAGCCCTCTAGCGTTTTGGGCGGAACGGACGAGCCGCGGTGCGCGACAATGCCGTCCACCACCTCAAACGTGAGGTTCAGACCCTTGCCGTCCTTTTCTATGACCTCTACGACGCGCCTGCTTTGCTCGTTATGCGCAAAACCGTTCTGGAGCAGCCTGTTCAGCACGCGCTCTCCGTCGTGACCGAACGGGGTATGCCCGAGATCGTGACCGAGCGCGATAGCCTCCGTAAGATCCTCGTTCAGTCCCAGCGCGCACGACACTGTCCGCGATATCTGGCTCACCTCGAGCGTATGCGTTAGGCGCGTGCGGTAGTGGTCGCTGTGCGGTATCAGGAACACCTGCGTTTTGTGCTTCAGTCTGCGGAATGAATTGCAGTGAATTATTCGGTCGCGGTCGCGCTGAAAATCGGTGCGGAAATCGCACGGTTTCTCGTATACCCTGCGCCCGCGGCTGTTCTCGGACTTACACGCATATTCGCTCAGAATACGGCGTTCGTTTTCCATAATGCGTTCACGCGGCAGCACTGCTCTCACTCCTTTTTTGCTCTCTGTAAATATATACAATTTTCGACCTCGACACACCTTTTTTTATCATCAAAAATCGGCGTTTTGCGCAAAATCAAACCAATCTTTTTGTTTACTTTCCACAACGATCTTACCGTTGCAGCTGTCGATCAGCTTATCTTTCAGCTTATCGGAAAGCTCATCGCGAACATTGAGCGTTATCGCAACATGGTCGGCGAACTCCTCCGAGAGCACCCTTACGTCGTGCTCGACAAATATCTGCGGAAGCCTGCCGTACAGTGAATAGTCCACCGAAAGCTCAAGCTGCTCCGCAAGCGCCATAACCTTGATCTTCGACGTATCGACCGCGTCCTTAGCGCCGCGCGTGTACGCCCGAACAAGACCGCCCGCGCCGAGAAGCACGCCGCCGAAGTAGCGTGTCACAACACACACGACATCTGTCAGCTCTTCCTTACGGAGAACCTCGTAAATCGGCACGCCCGCCGTTCCCGAAGGCTCGCCGTCGTCGCTATGACGAGCTGCGGAGTTTTCACGGAGGATATACGCGTAGCAGTTGTGAGTTGCCTTGCGGTGCATAGCGCGTATCTCGTTTATGAACTCGACCGCCTGCTCCTCGGTCTCAACGGGCGCGAGGTAGCCGATAAACTCTGATTTTTTCTCGATAAACCGCGCTTCGCAGCGTTCGGCGATCGTTTTGTAGTCCAATGGTTTCTCCTTAATACAGTAAATTAGAATTTATCTATCCCGTTCTTCAACGATATGAATGATCTTGTCTTCACATAAAATTTGATGAATGAACTCTTTAATAAATGTTGGCTTAATTTCATATTGCTCTATTTTATCAATAGGCAGCCATACTAATTCTTCGCCTAAGTCTGTTATGCCTCGTAACAAATTTAAATCGTCATTTTTAAATTTCATATAATAATAAAATTCAAGAGTGTGGCAGTCAAATCCGTCAATATTCCCGCCAATGCCCTTAAAAAAAATCTCACACACAACCGCAAGACGTTCGGCACACATTTGAATTCCCGTTTCTTCACATATTTCTCTTTCTATACATGATTTTGATGTTTCTCCCATATTAACAGCGCCGCCGACCATATAATAATAATCGCCAAAGTTACTTTTTACAAACAGCATTTTATTATCATATATTATAATCGCACCTGTACGGTATCTAAATCGATTGTTTCCTTTTACCAATTTGCAATCGTACTCCATATTATTCTCCTGAATTTCTGTTTATCCGACAAAATTCGCCGCCAATGACAACAAAAACTCACGCACAAAGACTTATGCGTGAGTTTCGTTTTTGAGAACTAAAAGCGCATTACTTGCCCATATTGTAACGCTTCTTAAATCTGTCAACGCGTCCGCCGCTGTCAACCAGCTTCTGCTTACCGGTATAGAACGGATGGCACTTGGAGCAGATCTCGACCTTGATGTCCTTTTTTGTGGAACGTGTTTCTATAACGTTCCCGCAAGCGCACTTGATAGTTGTAGCCTCGTATGCGGGATGAATTCCCTCTTTCATGATTGTCACCTCAATCCGTATTTACATCATAATACTTATCAATTATACCACATCGATCCCGAAAAATCAAGTGTTTTTTGAAATTTTATTATGACAATTTGTAGAATTTAAGGTTTAAAATCCAATGATTTTTGTGAAATCCGCCGACAGCTTCTCCTGAAGCGCTACCGCCGCAGACTTATCCGCGCCCTTTGTGGTGTAGTAAACCTTGATCTTGGGCTCGGTACCCGAGGGTCTTATGATAACGGAAGCGTCGTCTGCGAGATTGTAGGTGATAACGTCCGACTTCGGCAGAGTAACGGCGCTTGTAGAGCCGTCCGACATGGTCTTTACGGACGTGGTGTAGTCGGTAACCGCAAGAACGTCCAGATCGCCGATAGTCTTGGGAGCGTTCGCGCGAAGCCCCGCCATGATCTCCTTCATGCGCTCCATTCCCGAAGCGCCCTCGCAGGTGAAATTGCCGAGCTTGTTAAAGTATACGCCGTACTCGTCGTACATCTTTTTGCGCGCCTCAATGAGTGTAACGCCCTTTGTGCGGTAGTACGCCGCCATTTCACAGATGAGCATGGAAGCCACGACAGCGTCCTTGTCGCGGACATAGCCGCCCGCCAGATAGCCGTAGCTCTCCTCAAAGCCGAAGATGTAGCGGTTCTCCTCGCCGTCTTTTTCAAGCAGACCGATCTGCTCGCCGATAAATTTGAAGCCCGTCAGAACCTCGCGAAGCTCCACGCCGTACTTAGCGCAGATCGCCTTGGTGATATCCGAGGTAACGATAGTCTTTACCGCAACGGGATTTTTGGGCATTTTGCCGAGAGCGATGCGCTCCTTGCAGATGTACTCGAGTAACAGCGCGCCTGTTTCGTTGCCCGTAAACAGCTCGTAGTGGTCTCCGTCGGGAACGGCGATACCAACGCGGTCACAATCGGGATCGGTAGCCAACAGCAGATCGGGCTTCTCCTTTTCGCAGAGATTAAGACCGCACTGAAGAGCCTCGCGTATCTCGGGATTCGGAAACGGACAGGTCGGGAAGTTTCCGTCGGGATTTTCCTGCTCGGGAACAACCACAACGTCCTTAACGCCTATCTCCTTGAGAATACGGCGTACAGGCTTGTTGCCCGTACCGTTAAGGGGAGTGTATACGACCTTAAGGTTGCTGGTAGGCACAAGGTCGCTGTGCAGGCTCTGCTCGCGAACCTTTGCGATGTACTCGTCGATAACGGAATCGTCGATATAGGAAACGCCGCCGTCGGTAACAGCTTTATCGAAGTCAACGGACTTCACGCCGCCGAAAATATCTATCTTGTTTATCTTGGACAAAACGATATCAGCCGCTTCAAGAGTAAGCTGGCAGCCGTCCGAGCCGTAAACCTTGTAACCGTTGTACTTAGCGGGGTTGTGAGACGCGGTAACGACGATACCCGCGCCGCATTTCAGCTTGCGTACTGCCCACGAAAGCATGGGGGTAGGCATAAGTTCCTTATAGATATGTACCTTGATACCGTTCGCTGCAAGCACCTCAGCGGCGCTCTTGGCGAAGTAGCTCGACTTGTTGCGGCTGTCGTAAGCGATGGCTACACTTTTCTCAACGCCGTTTTCTAGGATGTACTCGGCAAGTCCTTGAGTAGCCTTCTTTACGGTATACACATTCATGCGGTTGGTTCCCGCGCCGATAACGCCGCGCAATCCGCCCGTACCGAATTCGAGATCGCGGTAAAAGCGGTCGTTCTTGCCCTCCTCGTCGGCGGAAACGCTCTCCAGCTCGACCTTGAGGTCGGGATCTGCCACAGCCTTGTCCAGCCACAGCTCATACATTTTCTGAATATCTGCCATAAGAAGAAACCTCCTGAAAAAATATTTATAATAACGATTACATTATAACATATTTATTTTGGAATTTCAATAGTTTTGTAAATAATTTACAAAGTTTTTCATGGAAATCGGCAATTTTTTTATGGTATTGTTAAGTTAATACTTAAAAACAGCACCTCACGATATTTGTGCGGTGCTGTCATTAAATCATCCGTTCGGATAGGATACCGTAGCCGTGCCGTTTTTCATATCAAACGTTATCTCGTAGCCGTATACGGGATCGACGAACGTCGTGCCCTCCTTATGCGCAAAGCTCTCCGAAACGCGCAGCCCCTCATTCATTCCCGCTATGCCGTCCGCCGAAACCTCAATAGTCTGAAGATAATGAAGGCTGTACCTTATCCCGTTTTCGTCCTTTCTCGTCTCATCCGCCTGATATTTCAGCTCATCGTTTGCCTTATCCTTGACGGTATAGAAGTCTATATCAATGTCATAGAACAACGGTACGAGCTCGCTGCCGGAGGTGTCTTTATAAAGCATCATTAAAAGGTAATGTGTCTTGCCATCCGTCTCCGTTCTGAACAGTCGTATACAGCCGTCAAACAGCTGATTCTCGAACAGGAAAACGGAGCCGCATACGCCATCCGTCGGCGGCAGATAAGCTATCATCCGCTTATCGCCGTCCTTGACGTATACGCATATTTCACCGGCCGCCCACATATTGAGCGCGTTCTCCAGCGGGAAAGAATAATGCTGTTCTCCGGGACGCTTCCGCACGTCCAACATAACAAGCGACACGGTCATGTCGCCTGCGGAGGCGGTGGATACTATCGCGCTTTCTCCGACCTCGGGATACGGATCGTATTCAAGCTTTTCGGGATCCCAGCCCCTGAGATCGTCAAGCTTAATGTTTTCATAGCCCTCGGGCATTTGATCGGGATAGATCAACTTAGCGGTATACATATCGTCAAAATAAAGCTCATATCCGTATTCGGGGTCAACCAAGACCGAGTCGTCCTTCCGATAAATGCTCTCCGACGTCTGATAGCTGTACCAGCTGCTGCATATACGCTTTATGCCGTTGATATAAAACGGCTCTATACCTTTATAATGTGGATTTTTTTCCTCCATTATCTCGCCTATAATGTGTTTCGGATAAACGGCGAAATATCTTGCTGTCATCGCATCCTTTTCGGTGTTGTAATCAATATACTGCATAAGAACGGGAAAGCCGCTTTTTCGTTCAAACAAGCGTGTACTGCCGTCAAACAGGCACTTGCTGTGGATAAAATATTCTTGCCCGTTATAATGCTCGGAAACCTTTTCCATCATTTTCTCATACGTATACATCATTCCGTCAACATCGTTGTACTTTGCATAAAGCACGATATCCTTTGCGCCCCAGTAGTCGGTGTAGTCATAACCGTTATAGCTGTACTCTTCTCCCGGGAGCTTGGTAATGTCGTGCAGTATAAGCGACACCGAAAGCTCGCCCAGCTCGGCGGTGGAAAAGACCGCGCTTCCTCCGAGAACGGGGTTGCTGTTGTTGATGACTTCCTCGGGGTTCCAACTTCCGGTATGCTCATCATCAACGGAAGGATAATCGCTGTCGATACTATCGGAGCTGTCCGATATATCGGAATTGTCGGATATGCCGACAACACTCGTGCTCACGTCGGAGGTTCCGCTGTTTGGTAAAAACGTGCTGCCGTTAAAGTACCGAACAGCCGACCCCACCGCGAAAACCACGGCTATACACGCCGCTGCGTACAATATATATTTCAGTGCGGACGAGCGTCTGACCTTATCCGTACACGGAACATCCAGAACGCCGTCGATTATGCTTTCATCTATACTGCCCATAATATCGAGAAATTCGTCCTTGGTCATAGCTCATACCCCCTCTTGGTCAGATATTCCTTCAGCTTTTTTCTAACTCTCGTGAGCGTGACGGTGACGTTGCTCTCAGTCATTCCGAGACACTGCGCGACCTCCGAAACGCTCAGGCAGCCCCAATAGCGCCTTACAAACGCCTGTCTCTGCTGCTTGGGCAGCTTACGCAGAAACTCGTTGACCGCGTCGATAAGCTCCTTTCGCTCTGCCTCGTTCTCGATCGAGTTCCCGCCCGAAACGAAATCCTCCAGCTCGTCGAACGACAGTGCCGTTTCACCGCCGCCGCGCTTTTCGGCGTGTCTTGCCCTCAGCCGCATAAGCGCGAAATTGCGCGTTATAGCCGACGCGAACGCCGCAAGAGACCTCGGCACAGCCGGCGGTATGCTCTCCCACACACGCATATATGTATCGTTAAGGCACTCCTCCGCCTCTGTGAAGTCGCCGAGTATGCCCATCGCCGTTCTTCGGCAGATACTGCCGTACTTTTTCGAAAGCTCGGATATCGACGTTTCGTCGCGGCTCTGAAACAGCAATATTATCTTATCGTCCTCCATTCGCTCACCTCCCGATAATACCTTTCTGTATATTGAGATGCGTTTTAAAACATTTTACTACACTTTTTTTAAAAATTATCGGGTAATTTCATTATAAATATACGCAAGTCCCTTTGCGAGAAGATAAGGCTCGTGAATATGCGGATACGCCAGAAACGGCTCGGCGAGCCCCGCGCCGCCGCCCGTAATTATAAGCGAGACGGGCGCGCCAAGCTCCGTTTCAGCACGAGCGGCTATCCCGTCTGTCATTGCCGCCGCTCCTATGACCGCGCCCGAGAGCATACACTCCTCGGTGTTCCTGCCGATAAGTCTCTCGGGAAAGGAAAGTCCTAACCTCGGGAGCTGAGCCGCACGTTCCGAAAGCGCGTTCAGCGAGGTCTGCATACCCGCGGCTATCATTCCGCCGAGGAACACGCCGCCGACGCCGATGACGTTGAACGTAGTCGCCGTACCAAAGTCGGCGGTAACGGCGGGCAGAGGATATCGAGCCGCCGCCCACGCGCTGTCGGCTATCCTGTCAAGCCCCACTTTTTCGGGCTCGTTCACGCCATAAGTTAGCGATCCGCAGTCCTTTGCGCTTATCACGACCGGAGCCTTTCCGGTAACTCGCTCGACGGCGCGGCATACGGGCTCCGTCAGCTCAGGGACTACCGACGACAGCGCCGCGCCCTCTATACGCGCAAAATGCCCGTCAAGCAGCCGCTCGACGGGCGTATGGAAATCGCGCCGACCTTTATCGGACGGCATTTTCTCCGCGAAAACAATATTGTAATCGCCGCCGACGCGCTCCAAGCCCGTCAGCGCGATAGTGGTGTTTCCGATGTCGACGGTCAGTATCATACGCGCCTCCGCTCTATTTCGTCCAGCAGCTCCGCCGCCGCGTCAGCCTTGCTCATAAGCGGCAGTTCTCTCGCGCCGTCTGCGGTAATTATCGTGATGACGTTGGTATCGGTGCCGAAGCCCGCACCCTCGGTTTTCAGGTTATTTGCGGCTATCATATCCAAGCCCTTTTCCGTGAGTTTTTTGCAAGAATTTTCGACAAGATTTTCCGTTTCCATTGAAAAACCGCAGACGAACAGCCCCGAATGACCGTTCTCGCCGACCCATTTCAGTATATCCGCGGTGCGCTCCAGAGGCAGTGAAAGATCGCCGTCGCGCTTTTTAATTTTGTTGTCCGACACGGTTTTCGGACGGTAATCCGCGACAGCCGCCGACTTTATCAGAATATCCGTTTTCGGCAGTTCATCTTGAACAGCTGCGAGCATATCCGCAGCGGAAACGACGCGCCGTACGTTCACAAAGGGTGGCGGAGAAAGCTCCGTCACTCCGCTTATCAGCGTGACCTCCGCGCCGCGCAGCATTGCCTCGCGCGCGATCGCGTAACCCATTTTTCCCGTGCTGTGATTGGTAAGGAAACGCACGGGATCGAGTGCTTCTCGGGTAGGTCCCGCCGTTACGGTGACGCGCACGCCAAACAAGGTTTTCTCACGAGCGATATGCCGCAGAACGTGTTGCACGAGCGTATCCGGCGAGGGAAGCTTTCCGCTGCCCGAGTCTCCGCACGCGAGCCGTCCGCTGTCGGGCTCGATTATCTCAAAACCGTATTTTTTCAGCGTTTCAATATTGTCACGAGTTATCGGATTTTCAAGCATTGCGGTGTTCATAGCGGGCGCGGCGAGCTTCGGACATTGCGCCGCGAGAACGGTCGTCGTCAGCATATCGTCGGCTATGCCGTGCGCTAATTTTGCGATAACGTTTGCGGTCGCGGGCGCTATCAGTACGATATCCGCGGCTTTGGCGAGCGAGATATGCTTGACGTCAAACTCGAAATCCCTCGCGAACGTGTCCACGATACACCGCCTGTTGGTCAGCGTTTCAAATGTCAGCGGCGTGATGAATTCGGTCGCGTTCTTCGTCATAATAACATCGATCTGCGCGCCCGTTTTTACGAGCATACTGACTGTGTCCGCCATTTTGTAAGCGGCGATCCCGCCCGTAATGCCGACCAATACTCGTTTGCCCTTTAAATTCTCCATAATCAGCGCTCCATATCCTTAAGCAGCCCGTGCTTCTCATAGCTTGTAACCCGCACGGGTTTATTGTCCTCGTCCACAAAAACCACGCTTGGCTTATACGCCTCAGCCTCCTCGGGCGTCATCTGCGCATAAGCCATTATTATTACCTTGTCGCCCACGCTGACGCACCGTGCCGCCGCGCCGTTAAGGCATATCATACCGCTGCCGCGTTCACCCGAGATAACGTAGGTCTCGAAACGGTTCCCGTTGTTTACGTCGACGATCTGGACTTTTTCATACTCGATAATTCCCGCCGCGTCCGTCAAGTCCTTGTCAACGGTTATCGAGCCCACATAGTCAAGCTCCGCTTGCATGACCTTGGCGCGGTGAATTTTCCCTTTAAGCATTTCGATCGTCATTTCAGTCCCCCCGCGATAAAGTTGTCGATAAGCCGCGTTTTGCCAATATACACCGCCACCGCGACCAAAACGCCGTCCGTTATTTCATCAGCGGGGAGAATCGTTTCGCCGTCCGCCGCCGAAATGTAATCGATTTTCGCGAGCGGCTCGGCGGATATTATTTCGGTCATTTCGGCGAGTATTTTTCCGCTGTCGGTAACTCCCGATCTTACCAACTCCTCGCCGCGGAATACCGCCTTTGACAACACCAACGCCGCTTTGCGCTCCTCTGCGTTAAGGTAGGTATTGCGCGAGGACTTTGCCAGACCGTCGCTCTCGCGGACGATAGGGCAGCCGACGATCTCTATGCCATACGACAGATCGCGTACCATTCTGCGGATAACGGCGAGCTGCTGAGCGTCTTTCTGCCCGAAAAAAGCCTTGTCGGGCTGCACGATATTGAACAGCTTCGACACCACCGTACACACTCCGCGGAAGTGTATGGGTCGCGTTTTACCGCAGAGCTGCTTGGGCATTTCGTCCAAAATTTCCACATATGTCGCGGCGTTCGGCGCGTACATCTCCCCGACCGACGGGTAGAAAACCATATCGCAGCCGTGCTCCTCAAGCAGATTGCAGTCGTGCTCAAAATCGCGCGGATAAGCCTCCAGATCCTCGTTCGGCGCGAACTGCGTGGGGTTTACGAAATCCGAAACGACCACCTTACCGCACTCCGCGCGCGCCCTGTCGACAAGGCTTGCGTGACCCTCGTGAAGATATCCCATAGTCGGCACAAGTCCCACGCTTAATCCCTCGCGCCGCCATTCCCCTATATTTTCGCGAACTTCTTTTATCGTCCTTGCAATTATCATCTCTGCCCCTCCTCATCATATTCTTTATTCAATTGCGCCAGAAACTCGTCGGAGCAATCGCTTTTGGGATAAGTATGCTCCGCCGACGGGAATTCTCCCGACTTTACCTCCTTGTCATACTCGGAGACCGCCTTTTTCATTTGCTCGCCAATATCCGCAAACCGCTTCACGAACTTCGGCACGAATCCGCCCGACATTCCCAGCATATCCTGATACACAAGCACCTGACCGTCACAGCCCGCGCATGCGCCTATGCCTATCGTTATCATTTTGGTTTTTTTGGTTATCAGCGCCGCGAGCTTAGGCGGTACGCACTCCAGAACCGCCATAAACGCGCCCGCCTTTTCCACTGCGAGAGCGTCCTCAAGAACGCGCCGAGCCTCGGTTTCGCCCTTGCCCTGAACCTTAAAACCGCCGAAGCTGTTGACGGACTGCGGCGTCATTCCGATATGAGCGCACACGGGTATGCCGCACGCCGTTATCGCCGCTATTTGCGGACACACCGCCTTTCCGCCCTCAAGCTTAACGGCGTTGACGCGGCACCCCTTCATTATCCGACCCGCGTTCTCAACTGCCTGTTCGACCGAAGCCTGATAGCTCATAAACGGCATATCCACCACCACGAACGTATCCTTACACGCTCTGCCGACGCTCCGCCCGTACACTATCATCTCGTCCATTGTCACTGGCAATGTGTCCTCGTAGCCCTGCATGGTCATTCCCAGACTGTCGCCGACGAGTATCGAGTTTACGCCCGCTTCCTCGAAAATCCGCGCGGTGGAATAATCGTAGCAGGTTATCTGCGATATTTTCTCGCCGCGGTTTTTCATTTCAATTAGACTTGCGATATTGTTTTTTTTCATTGCGAACGACCTCCCGTTAAAATTTTTTCAAGCTCGGAATAATCCGTATGCGGATCCTTTTCTTTGGCAACGTCGAGCAGCTTTTCTGAGACAGCGCGGTAAAGTTCCCGTTCCGTTTCCGTCGCAAAACAGTTTAAGTGCTTTTTCACCGTTTCGGTATCACAACGCTCAACCGCACCCGTAAGCGCCGCTGTCGGACCGTATTGAAGTATGCTCTCCGTGTTTTGCCGTATCAGCGGAGCGAGGGCGCTCATTGCCGCTTCTGACGTGAAGCCGCACTCCGTCAGCAATTCAACGCTTTCCGCGACAAGCGCGCACACCAAATTGCTTGCCATCGCGCAAGCCGCGTGATACCGCGCCTTTTTAGCCCCGTCAATTATCTGCGCGTGAAAGCCGAGCCGTTCAAGAAAGCTCCGCCATTCGCCGAGATGCTCGCTGTCGCCCTCAATGCAAAAAAATGCACCCGCCATTTTCCCGTAGCTCATCGACCTACTGCCGAAGGGAAAAAGCGGATGTATCGAATATCCATACGCACCGTGTCGGCGAATACCGGGAAACGCCTCCGCGGCAGTCATCGCACCGCTGCAATGACATAACTGCCTGCCCGTAATATCGTAATTTGTAAGCTCGCTGTAAACCGAGCTTATCGCTCCGTCGGGAACCGTCAAAAAGACCGCGCCGCTCTCTTTCAGTAACTCGTCAACAGTGCAATAGTGCCTTGACCCCGTAAATTCCGCCGCCGCGCGTGCCGAGTCTTCGTGCAGGCTGTAATAGCCCGTCACGGTAACTCCTGCGTCGGCAAAGTATTTTCCCAAAGAGAAGCCCGTTTTTCCTGCTCCAATAAATCCGATCCTCATCGCATCTCCGCCTTTCCAAGCAGAGCGCCGCATATCGTTCCCGAAGCTTTAGCCGCGATATATGCAGGTACAGTTTCCGAAATATGGAATACCATCCGCATTGATCACATCTCAACATATTAAGTATACCACAGTCCGCGCGGTTTGTCAAGAGCTTTGTTTTCACTTGATTATACGGATCACCCTGCTTCCGAGCCTGCTTAAAATATCATTTGTAATAGTATTGGTCTGCCTTGCCATATCTTGGGCAGTGATCCGTTTACAGCCCGAATTTCCGATAATTACGGCGATATCCCCCTGTTTAACGTCAATTCCCGAAACGTCGACGATAGTCTGATCCATACAGATCTTTCCGATTATCGGCGCACGTCTCCCGTTTATAAGCACAGCCCCGACGCCGTCGGAGAGCGCTCTCGGCAGCCCGTCCGCATAGCCGACAGCAAGCGCCGCAACGCGCAAATCTTTTTCGGCGGCACAATCAAGACCATAGCCGACGGGCTCGCCCTTGTATACGTTTCTTACGGACGCAACACGCGTTTTTACCGACATAACGGGCAGTAATTTTTCGTGCTCAACACCGCCGTAAAGCGCTATGCCAACGCGGACGTAATCGCCTCCGAGATGCGCGTAATTCATCAACCCGTAACTTGACAGCAAATGCAGCTTGGGAAAATAACCGTCATCGGCGAGCTTGTCCGCCGTTTTACGGAATTTATCCGCCTGCGCCTCCGTAAACTCCCTGTCGGACGGCAATGTAGTCTCGTCGGCGGATAAATGCGTAAACATTCCGTCAACTATCAGATTTTTCATCTCAAAGACCCGTCTTATCTCCGAGTATTTTTCCGAGCGGATACCGAGCCGCCGCATTCCCGTATCAACGCCTATATGCACGTGAATTTTCCCGTAACCGTTCAGCGCTTTTGCGTAATCAAAATCAACGACCGTCTGAGATAATTTAAACAATCTCAGCAGCGGGAACTGTGTCGGATGAGTATAGCCGAGTATCAGAATCTCTCCCCTAATACCGTGGCGGCGCAGCTCGGCGCCCTCGTCGGCGGTCGCGGCGCAGAAGGCTCTTATCCCAATTTTATTTAACTCGCGCGCGATCAAGACAGCGCCGTGACCGTAAGCGTTCGCTTTAACAACGGCCATCAGCTCCGAGCCCGCGGGCAAGATACCGCGTAAAAAATCAACGTTTTTCCGCAGAGCCCTTGTGTCTATCTCCGCCCAGACGCGAGCCTTCGGCGAACGAAGCGCTCCGCGTATTTTATCTATAGCCGCGGTGATAAACACGGCAAATATTGAGAAAATAATTGAAAAAAGCGTTGTCAGAGCGAATAAAAGCAGCGTTCTTTTTTCAAAGAAATCCTTTGAAATAATTTTTGACGCGCCGCGCAGGGCGAGGATCACAGCCGGGTGAATGATGTAGATCCACATGGAGAGCTTACGCAACGCGGGCTTTTGCGATACCTTGACCGTTTTCAAAAACGCGAAAAGGAAAACCATAACGGGTATCAGAAATATGTACATACTGTCATGACGGGGAAACTTGAATTGGCGCAGCAAAAAGCCCTCCGCGGTCATTAAGGCAAAGGAGAATATACAGCCCGCCGCAGCTCCTTTTCGGTCAGCTACAGTATTGATTTTTGCAAATTTTGAACCGAGCAGCAGAAAAAACGGAGCGAAAAACAGTCCGTTCCTCGTATACGAAAACACGCCGAAAAGTATGCTGTAAAACGTTTTTATAGGCGGGATAGCCGCGGATATTCCGTAATAGCTGTCGCCGAAAAGTCCAATCAGATACAGGACCGCGGCGAAAACGATCGCCTTTTTAAAGGTCGTTTTGTTTAGAAAATAAACGATAATAATGCCCAATATACAAGCGGGAAAATACCACAGATGATAGAAATATCCGTCGAACAGCAGCATTCTTACGGCTTTCCCAAACGTAAATCCCTTGAAATACCCCGAAATTATCCCAAACGGAATATACAGCACGGTTACACACAAATACATTTTGGAGAGCTTCGCGAGCGCTTTTCGCGGCTCGCCGAAATCCGTGAACATTCCCGTTACCATAAAGAAGAACGGCACGGCTATACGCGCGAATATCCTTGTGAGAAAAAAATCCGCGTCGGGGGATATCGTTTCAAGCGGCGCGGTATGTATCGCAACGACCAAAACCGCCGCGATAACGCGGAAAATATCAAGCGAACCGCTCTTTTCGTTACCGTTCATAGGCTACGCCCCGTTTCGTAATTATAAAACCATCGCGGTTATTGCCCGAAATATCTATTATATTGCAGTCCTCAAGCGGATAATTTCCCGCTGCCAAGTACGATATTTCATATTCATTCCGGAAAACAAGTGATTGTTTCCCATATTTAAAACGCTTTATATATTCGATATATTCCTCGAGTACAAAGCCGTTTTTCTCGATTATCTCCGCGTGGGGAGTTCCGACGTATCTGAAGTGCCAAGGCTCAAACGCGATTTTCGTTATATGCTCCTTGCCCGATGGATATCGCAGTATAAAGCCGTATTTCGCCGCGACCGTTTTGAATCTGCCGCATATCCCGTTGTCGGGAAAATCGGGACGGACAAAATCTATATGCCGACAGGTCATTCCGAGATCGATCGCAAGCCCCGTCTGATGTTCGCTGTGGGCGGGCTTTGCGACGTATTTTTCGGTAAACTCCATTCCGTTTTCAATGAGACAGTCGTCCCATATATTCCGCTGTTCCTCCATGGAACGATAACCGCTTACGGGAGTAATGCCTGACCTGCCGTTTATTTCATTTATCGCCATATCAAGCTGTAATGCCGCCGTGTTTCGCAGGGTGATGTCGGAGCCGTTCACGGCTTTGAGGTCGGGAACATCGTTTTCATTAACAGGATAATTTTCATTTACCAATATCAGGTGTCCTTTATAAATATCGTTTTTGGTCAAAAATATTGTTTTCATATTCGCTCCGCCGCCTTTTTAATTATTATTTCTATTACCTGTGCAAATGAGTATCCCGCCGCCCTCATCATTGACGGAAAGCGGCTGTGTTCGGTAAATCCCGGGATAGTATTCACCTCGTTGAAAACGATCTCGCCGCTCTTGGACAAAAACATATCGACTCTTGCAAATCCACGGCACCCCAAAGTCCTGTAAATGGTCTTTGCCGTTTCTTTTATACGGGTCGAAAGCTCCGAGGAAAAGGGCGCGGGACATAATATCCGCGAGCTCTTGGGCGTGTATTTTTCGGAATAGTCGAAAAAGCCGCCCGCCAATTTTATTTCGTCGACCTCTCCGACAATAAGTTCCTTAGTACCGATTATTGCGCAGCCGACTTCCGTGCCCTTTATTTCCTGTTCGATTATGATTTCGCTGTCAAATTGAAAAGCCATTTCTGCCGCTTTCATCAATTTTCCGATATCGGAAACCCTTGATATTCCGCACGACGAGCCGCCCCTGAGCGGCTTCACAAATACGGGCAAGCTGATCTCTCTTTCAATCCCGCGGGGCTCGATCTCTCTTAAATCGGTAAAAGTGATAGCTTTCGGAACGGCGATCTCCGCTGTTGACGCGAGCTTATGTGCTCTGTCCTTGTCCATGCATACCGCCGACGGGAGTACTCCGCAGCCGCATAGCGGGATACCCGCGAGCTCGAGCAGACCTTGAAGAGTCCCGTCCTCGCCGCCCATTCCGTGCATTACGGGAAACGCCGCGTCAATATGTATTTTCTGCTTGTCCGAGATAAGGCACCGCGATTTTCTGTCGGGTGAAATCACTGCCTTTACAAGCCCGTCTCTCGGCTTGCCCGCCGCGTCGCCTTTAAAAAATGTATCGTGAAATTCATCCATATCTCCCGAAAAACAGAACCATTCCCCCTCCTTGGATATCCAAACGGGAACGGCGTTGTACCCGCTCGGAAAATTGTTCAGCACGGCTTCCGCGGATTGCAGGGATATTTCATGCTCCGAGGACGTTCCCCCGAAAATCACCGCAATGTTTTTGTTCATTTTTGTTTCCCCCTATTATTAAGTTACATTTATTCTTTTATTATAATAAAATCTCTCCAATAATGCTTTTGTTTTTACTTGCGATAATCTTACAAGTTTATTATAAATTCTTACGATTTAATGACATTGAAAAATTACGGCTTTAAAAGGATGGAAAAGGCGTGATTTTATTGTTTTCGGAAAATTGCCGTAATCGGAACATAATTGCAATATTGAAGCTTCTCTTACTGCCGGGTACGGTTGTTTACGCGAAACAAAGATAATGCACAAATGTGATTCTTGCCCGGAAATATTTTTTGTATATATATTGCTTTTTTTGAGGATTTGTGGTATGATTATATAGAATAGGATAAAATTCGAGTATCATAAAATATAACCCTCCAATTTCGAATGTTATCCCATAAACAATAACATAACGAGGGAGTAGAAAAAATGCCCAAGAAGACAGATATTCATAAGATAATGATCATCGGCTCGGGACCTATAATCATCGGTCAGGCGTGCGAGTTCGACTATTCGGGAACACAGGCGTGTAAGGCTCTTAAAAAGCTGGGTTACGAGATCGTTCTCGTAAACTCCAACCCCGCGACCATCATGACCGATCCCGACGTCGCGGACATTACTTATATCGAGCCGCTAAACGTTTCCCGGCTTACGCAGATAATCGAAAAGGAGCGCCCGGACGCGCTGCTGCCCAACCTCGGCGGTCAGAGCGGTCTGAACCTCTGCTCGGAGCTTGCCGAGGCGGGAGTTCTCGAAAAGTACGGCGTTAAGGTAATAGGCGTACAAGTGGACGCTATTGAGCGCGGCGAGGATCGTATCGAGTTCAAGCACACCATGGAGAAGCTCGGTATCGAGATGCCGCGCAGCGAGGTCGCGTATTCCGTTGACGAGGCGCTTGCAATTGCCGACAAGCTGCATTATCCCGTAGTTCTCCGTCCCGCGTATACTATGGGCGGCGCGGGCGGCGGTCTGGTCTACAATGTCGACGAGCTTAAGGTCGTATGCGAAAGAGGACTTCAGGCTTCTCTCGTGGGACAGGTGCTTGTCGAGGAGTCCATTGCGGGCTGGGAGGAGCTGGAGCTTGAGGTCGTCCGCGACGCGGAAAACAACGTTATCACCGTCTGCTTTATAGAGAACATCGACCCTATCGGAGTTCACACGGGCGACAGCTTCTGCTCCGCGCCCATGCTCACGATAAGCGAGGATGTTCAGAAGAAGCTGCAGGAATATTCGTACAGCATCGTAAAGGCTATCGAGGTAATCGGCGGCTGCAACTGTCAATTTGCGCACGACCCAGTTTCGGGAAGAATAGTCGTTATCGAGATCAATCCGCGCACCTCGCGTTCGTCGGCGCTGGCTTCTAAGGCTACGGGTTTCCCGATCGCGCTGGTTTCGGCTATGCTCGCGTGCGGACTTACCCTAAAAGAAATTCCCTGCGGCAAGTACGGAACACTGGATAAATACGTTCCCGACGGGGATTATGTGGTTATCAAATTTGCGCGGTGGGCATTCGAGAAGTTTAAGGGAGCTTCGGACAAGCTCGGTACGCAGATGCGCGCGGTCGGCGAGGTAATGTCGATCGGTAAGACCTACAAGGAGGCGTTTCAGAAGGCGATACGCTCCCTCGAAACGAGTCGCTACGGTTTGGGCTATGCGAAAAACTTCCACGATTTAAGCAAGGAGGAACTGCTTTCAAAGCTGACCTATCCGTCCTCCGAGAGGCAGTTTATCATTTACGAGGCTCTGCGCAAGGGAGCGACTACCGATGAAATTTACAATCTCACCAAGATAAAGCATTGGTTCTTAGACCAAATGCTCGAGTTGATCAAAGAGGAAGAAGCGCTTTCGGCGGCAAAGGGCAAGATTCCGGAAAAGGACATTCTGAAGCAGGCAAAGAGCGACGGATTCTCCGACCGCTACCTCTCGAAGCTGCTGGACGTTACCGAGTCGGATATCCGCGCAAAGCGCGCGGAGTACGGCATTAACGAGGCTTGGGAGGGCGTTCATGTAAGCGGCACGGAGAACGCGGCTTACTACTACTCCACCTATAACCTTGACGAGGACAAGAGCCCCGTTAATACCGCCAAGCCCAAAATTATGATTCTCGGCGGCGGTCCGAACAGAATAGGGCAGGGCATAGAGTTCGACTACTGCTGCGTTCACGCGGCGCTGGCGCTGAAAAAACTCGGCTTCGAGTCGATAATAGTCAACTGCAACCCCGAGACCGTTTCAACCGACTACGACACCTCGGACAAACTCTATTTCGAGCCGCTGACACTAGAGGACGTTCTGGCTATCCACGAAAAGGAAAAGCCCGTCGGCGTCATCGCACAGTTCGGCGGTCAGACCCCGCTCAATCTCGCGGCGGAGCTTAAAAAGAACGGCGTGAATATTCTCGGAACAACTCCCGAAACCATTGATCTTGCGGAGGATCGGGATCATTTCCGCGCTATGATGGAGCGCTTAGGCATACCCATGCCCGAGAGCGGAATGGCTGTCACCGTCGATGACGCGCTTGAGATCGCCAACCGTATCGGATATCCCGTAATGGTGCGTCCCTCCTACGTCCTAGGCGGGCGCGGAATGGAGATAGTTCACGATGACGAGATGATGCGAGTTTATATGAGTGCGGCTGTCGGCGTTACTCCCGACCGTCCCATACTCATTGACCGTTTTCTCAATCACGCTACCGAGTGCGAGGCGGATGCCATCTCCGACGGAACGCACTGCTTCGTTCCCGCGGTTATGGAGCATATCGAGCTTGCGGGCGTTCACAGCGGCGACTCGGCATGCATCCTTCCCGCGAAAAACCTTTCCGACAAGCATATCTCGACCATAAAGGAGTATACGCGCAGGATAGCCGTGGAAATGGGCGTTGTCGGGCTTATGAATATGCAGTACGCTATCGAGGGTGACACCGTGTACGTTCTCGAGGCTAACCCGCGCGCTTCGCGTACCGTGCCTCTGGTCTCCAAGGTCTGCGACATCAATATGGTCAAGGTCGCGACCGAGATAATGACGGAGCAGTTCACCAAGAAGCCGTCGCCCGTGCCCGAGCTTCACGACCGCGTTATCCCGCATTACGGTGTAAAGGAAGCGGTATTCCCGTTCAATATGTTCCGAGAGGTAGACCCCGTGCTTGGTCCCGAAATGCGTTCCACGGGCGAGGTTCTAGGAATTTCTCCCAGCTTCGGCGAGGCGTATTACAAGGCGCAGGAGGCTACCCAGACAAGACTTCCCATGGAGGGCACGGTTCTGCTGTCCGTCTGCGACCGCGACAAGCCCGAGCTTGTCGATATCGCAAAAGCGTTTGAGAAGCTCGGATTCAAGATATTGTCCACGGGCAAGAGCTACGAGCTTATTACCAAAGCGGGCGTTGCCGCCGAAAAGGTGCTCAAGCTCTACGAGGGCAGACCGAACATCACGGACAAGATCGCAAACGGCGAGATACAGCTCATCGTCAACACTCCCGCGGGCAAGACCAGTGCGAATGACGACAGCTACATCCGCAAAGCTGCGATAAAGCACCGCGTTCCGTACATCACCACCATGGCTGCCGCAAAGGCGAGCGCGGAGGGCATCAAGGCTATCAAGAACAACTCGCACCTCGGCGTTAAGTCGCTGCAGGCATTCCACGCGGAGATCAAATAAAAACCGAGTCAAAAAAAACCGGGAGGATACCCTCTCGGTTTTTTTTATTTTATTAGCTTGCGATCAGAGCTTGGAGATGTATCTGAACGCCGTGTCGGTGCTCCAGAAGAACATATCGTCGTTGAAGCGTTCTTTCAGACCGCAGCGCTCTATCATCGACATTACGGGCGGCTGGACGCAGGAGAAGTACACCATGATGCCGCTTGCGATAAGCCGCTCGCAGTACTCATGCAGCGCCTCCACGCCCGAGATATCCGCAACGGTGACTCCGCGCATTGAGAATATCACGTTGTAGTTTTCGCCGAGCGCAGATATTTTCTCTTCGAGCTTGGCGCAGGTGCCGAAGTAGAGAGGGCCCGATATGTACACAACGCAGGTGTATTTCAGCTTGTCGGGATCGATCTCGGGGTCGTCGAGCCTTTGTGGGTCTACCTCGGCGACTGTGACCTGCATATCCGAGACCTTGACCACAAACATTATTATCGAGAACGCCACACCGATGACTATCGCAATCGTCAGGTCAAATACCACAGTCGCGATCATCGTGATGAGAAATTGCAGAATGGCGGTCTTTATCTTCTTGCCGAAGATGGATTTTATCGAAGTCCAATCGTTCATGCGCCACGCGGTAACGATAAGAACGCCCGCCAGCGCCGAGAGCGGTATCATCGACATAACACCGCCCAGCGCGAACATCGAGAGCAGCAGTATCGCCGAATGAACGATCGACGTGATACGTGTCTGTCCGCCCGACTTTATCGCGACGCTTGTGCGCGCTATCGCCGCGGTCGCGGGTACGCCGCCGAAAAACGGAAGTATCATATTGCCGATACCCTGCGCGGCAAGCTCAACGTTGGCGTTGAGCTTTTCATTCTTCATTCTGCCCGCCGAAGCGCCGCACAGCAGCGACTCTATAAGCCCCAGCGCCGCTATCGATACGGCGGGAACTATCAACCCCTTTATCGTGTTCCAGTCCGCAAATGCCGAGAGATTTATGCGGGCGTCGAGAAATACCGTTTTGGGTATCTCGCCTACTACGGGAACCTCAAACTTGAATATCAAATTCGCCGCCGTTGTGAGGACTATCGCTGCCAGAGAGCTTGGAAAATATTGGTTTATCTTCTTTGGGTACAGAAACATAAACAATATCACCGCCGAGCCTATTATCAGCCCCGTGAGATTTATTTGCTGTTCGAGCTTAAAGTAGCTACCCAACTTCTCGAGGGTAGTCGAGCCCTCCGAGGTCAGTCCCGAGAGGTTATTTATCTGCCCGAGCGCTATCGTTATTGCAATTCCGCTCGTGAATCCCGTGATAACGGGCATTGGCAGATACGACACCAGCCCGCCGAGCTTGAATATTCCCGCTGCGAGCAGCAGCGCGCCCGCGATAAAGCTCGCGACAAACACGCCCTGAATCCCGTACTGCGCCACAAGCGACGCGAGGATAGCGGTCATTGCGCCCGTCGGTCCGCTTATCTGATACGAAGCGCCCGCCAGTACGCCTATTATCAGCCCCGCGAACACTGCGGTTATAAGTCCCGAAGCCGCCGTAGCTCCCGAGCTTACGCCGAACGCAAGCGCAAGCGGCAGAGCCACTGCTGCGACCGTCACGCCCGCCAGCGCGTCCTTGCCGAGTTTTTTGACGTTGTAGTCCTTGAACTCGTTTTTGATTATTTTTGCGTATTCCTTAATTAGCATATCAAAGTTCTTCTTCCGTATTATTTATTGCAGGCGGGCGTTTCCTATCCGTCTGCACACCACAACTTCTATTTTACGCCTTATTTCGCGCAAAGTCAAGTAGAATAACTTTTTACTTTGACAGCGGTTTTTGGTGGAATTAACCAATTTAAAACGGCTTTATCCATTGACAATTTTTGGCATAGGTGATATAATTAAATAAACGAGAAAATATCCGAAAGGAGTATAAAATATGAAAACGATAACATTGGGAAGCACGGGGATAACCACGCCGCAGAACGCTTTCGGCGCGCTCCCCGTTCAAAGAGCGGATATGCAGACGGCGGTGAAGCTGCTTCGAAAAGCATACGAGGGCGGCATTACGTTCTTTGACACCGCAAGAGCCTACTCCGACAGTGAGGAGAAGATAGGCGAGGCGCTGTCCGATGTTCGTGAAAACATTTTCATTGCCACAAAGACCATGGCGCAGGACACCGAGCAGATGAAGTCGCAGCTCGAAACGTCGCTGAAAACGCTAAAGACCGACTATATTGATATCTATCAGTTTCACTGCGCGGGGAAATGCTTCAAGCCCGATGACGGCACGGGAATGTACGAGCTTATGGAGGACTTTAAGCGGCAGGGAATGATCCGCCATATCGGTATCACTGCGCACAAGATAGGAATTGCCGAGGAGAGTATCGGATCGGGATTATATGAAACGTTACAGTTCCCGTTCAGCTATCTGTCGTCGGAGCGTGAGCTTGCGCTTGCCGACAAGTGCCGCGAAAAAAATATGGGCTTTATCGCAATGAAAGCTCTCGCTGGCGGTATGATAACGAATTCGAGGGTTGCCTGCGCGTTTATTTCTCAATATGACAACGTTCTGCCGATTTGGGGTATTCAGCGCGAAAATGAGCTTGATGAATGGCTCGCGTTTATGAACGACACTCCCGAGATGACCGACGATATCCGCGTGGAGATCGTGCAAGATATACAGCAGCTTGGCGGCAACTTCTGCCGCGGCTGCGGCTACTGTATGCCGTGCCCTATGGGGATACAGATAAACAACTGCGCGAGAATGTCGCTTATGCTTCGCCGCGCTCCCTCCGACAACTGGCTCTCCGAGGAATGGCGTAGCAATATGAAGCAGATAGAGAATTGTATAAACTGCGGTCAATGCAAGTCAAAATGCCCTTACGAGCTGGACACTCCCGCGCTGCTCAAGGAGAATTACGAGGATTACGTCAGAGTTCTTGCGGGCGAGGTCGACGTCAGGACATAACGAATAAAGTCAAAGTCCGAGGTGCATATCTCGGACTTTATATAAATATCGAAAAATTAACGCTTGCCGCCATTATTTACCATAAATCTTTCTACTTTGTTATTTTTGTACTTGAATTTTTCATTAAAAAAGTATATAATAATAATGTACTGTTGTGTATAGGAGAAAAAATATGCTTGATGGATTTATAAAAGTCGCGGCGGCGACACCCGAAATTCGCGTCGCCGATTGCGAATACAACGCGGATAAGATAATCGCTTTGATCGCAGAAGCGAAAATGCAGTCGGTGAAGCTGCTTGTGTTACCGGAGTTGTGCGTTACGGGATACTGCTGCCACGATCTGTTTTATCAGCCTGCTCTGCTTAACGGCGCGCTGGAGCAGCTTTCGCGTATTGTCAAGTCGACCGAGGGTATGGATATGCTCATAGCGGTCGGCTGTCCTCTTGTTTTTGATGGCGAATTGTATAATTGCGCGGTAATTATACAGAACGGCAATGTATTGGGGGTAATTCCCAAAAAATACCTCCCGAATTATAATGAATTCTACGAGGCAAGACAGTTCACGGGCGCTGTCGACGGTGAATTCAATATGCGGCTTTTCAGTAAAAATGTGCCGTTCGGGTTGAATTTGTTGTTCGAGTGCAGCGAGCTCCCCGAGCTGACCTTTGCCGCTGAGATCTGCGAGGATCTGTGGTCGCCCGCTCCTCCGTCAATCGGGCTGGCACTGGGCGGCGCGACGGTGATCGCGAACCTTTCCGCAAGCAACGAGACTATCGGCAAGGAGGCTTACCGCAACGCGCTGATCACGGGACAGTCCGCGCGGCTGATCTGCGGATACATTTTTGCGAGCGCGGGCGAGGGAGAGTCCACACAGGATCTGGTTTTCGGCGGACACCGTATGATTGCCGAAAACGGCACGGCGCTTGCAGACAGCGGTCTGTACACTACGGGTCTGACGATAAGCGAGATCGACGTTCAGCGGCTCACCACGGAACGCCGTCGCAATACCAGCTTTAAATGCAGCGAGGAGCCTAAAACGCGCAGAATTTCCTTTTCGATGAAACCCGAGCGCACCGTGCTCACGCGGAACGTCGAGGCTATGCCGTTCGTACCGCAGTCCTCGTCGGAAAAGGACAAGCGCTGCTCGGATATCCTGAAAATGCAGGCACATGGGCTTGCCGCACGAATTCGCCACACGCACTGCAAAACGCTCGTTATCGGAATTTCGGGCGGCTTGGATTCCTGTCTGGCGCTGCTCGTCAGCATCGAGGCAATGAAGCTGCTGGAGCGCCCCGCAAGCGACATTATCGCGGTCACGATGCCCTGTTTCGGAACTACAAAGCGAACCAAGTCCAACGCCGAGACGCTTTGCCAAATTCTGGGGACGACGCTCCGTGTTATCGACATTTCGGACAGCGTTCGTCAACATTTTAAGGATATCGCGCACGACGAAAACGATCATAACGTAACGTATGAAAACGGTCAGGCACGTGAGCGCACTCAAGTGCTTATGGATATCGCGAACGAGGAAAACGGCTTGGTAATTGGCACGGGTGATCTTTCGGAGCTTGCTCTCGGCTGGGCGACCTACAACGGAGACCATATGAGTATGTACGGCGTGAACGCGTCCGTACCGAAAACGTTGGTGCGCCATATCGTGTACTATTACGCTCGGACGGTCTCCGCCCCCGCTCTGCGTGACGTCCTGACTGATATATTCAACACTCCCGTCAGCCCCGAGCTTCTCCCCGCAAAGGACGGCGAGATCTCGCAGATAACGGAGGATCTGGTCGGACCATACGAGCTGCACGACTTTTTCCTGTATAACGGAATACGCTGGGGCTTCCCTCCGAAAAAGGTATACCGTCTCGCGCAGTACGCTCTCGGACAGAATTATGATGCGGGAACGATATTGAAATGGCTGAAAACGTTTTACCGCCGCTTTTTCGCGCAGCAGTTCAAGCGGAGCTGCCTGCCCGACGGCGTAAAGGTGGGCTCGGTATCGCTGTCGCCGCGCGGTGACTGGAGAATGCCGAGCGATGCGTCGTCGGCCATCTGGCTGAAACAAATTGACGAGTTATAAGGGCACCCAAAAATCCAACAGGAGATGACCCGAATGAAATACAGGATCAAGAAAAAGTTGATACACTTCTATACAAGCGGCAACGTCGCCGAGGACTTTGTCGCGTCGCGCCGCAAAAAGGTCTCAGTAATGCGTAAAATTATCCGCGCCTGCTTTTATCTGCACTGCGCGGCGGCACTGCTGTGCATCGGGCTGTCTATCCTGCTTGGTTCGGGACTTGATGTCGTTCTGATAACGCTATTTACGGTAGGCGCGGCATGGTTGGCGTTGTTTGCGGTAGGAGATACCCGCACAATAAAAGCGGTGTTGATAGCCGCTGATATTGCGATCGCCGCGGCGGGCTTTGCGGCAGGCGCGTTCGTTGAGCATAAGGCAGCATTTATCAGCAGCGGCGCAATAATACTGTTAGCGGGAATTGCCGCCGCGATATCGTATTTTACATCTGTCTGCAAGGACTATCTGGAGGGATTTTCGCCGCGGCTGATAAGACGCGACGATTACACGCTGCTGCACAGCTTCACTCCCGAAAAAGGCGAGCAGATAATACCCTCCCGCGACGAAGAGCTTCCGCCGCTGCCGCCGCTTACAAGTGAAATGCGCGAGCTTGCCAAGCAGTTAAAAGACATACTCTGTACGGTTCCCGAAAAGGAACCCGAGGATAAGATAATCGAGGAAATAGAGCAGTCGGTTCACGAGCGCGAAAACGAGAAAAAAGAGACAATCAAAACCGCCGATTAATTTACTGTTTTTGGTCAATTCTCGGTGCTTTTTCAAATGGAAAAAGTCATTGAAAAAGGTTCGTAAGAATACACTCAATTCCTATTACCGAGCTGTTTATGGTTAAAATTCGGGACATTTTTTCCGACACGTTTTCGGCACTTTTTCGTTCTGTTTTTCTGAAGAAATACTCGCTGAAAAATACCTCGAAACGGAGGCGGAAATGAGCACAAAAAAACTTGCGCTGACAGCGCTTTTTATATGCTTTGCCGGAGCACTTTCCGCACTTGAATTCATGCTGCCCATTGTTCCGATCGAGGGAGTACGCGTGGGGTTAGGCAACATTGTGACCCTTTTTATTTTGTACATAGGCGGGAAATGGCATGGAGCGGATGCGCTCACGGTAGCGGTGCTGAGGTGCTTTCTCGCAGCACTGATCACGGGTTCGCTGACAAACGCTATGTACGGACTTTCGGGAGGTATCCTTGCGTGCGGAGCAATGCTGACGGCGCAGCGGATATTTCCGAAAACGGAGGGAGAAATGCGCTATGATACGCGTTTTCTGCCGTTTACGGGCGTGTGCGGCGCGGTATTCCACATTGCGGGGCAAATGCTCACCGCAGTGCTGCTCTATGGTACAAAATCTGTCCTTGCGTACACGCCGATACTGCTGACGAGCGCGGTGATCGGCGGAACGTTTACGGGACTGTGTACTATGCTGCTGCTGAAAAAGCTCCCGCAAAAGCTGTTAGACGGAATACGAAAGCAGTAATAAATTGGTAATACTGCATAAAAACACGGAGGAAACCGACATGAAATTATTGCTTATTGACGGCAACAGCATAATGAACCGCGCCTACTACGGCATACGTATGCTCACGAATAAGAAAGGAGTGCCGACAAACGCACTGACGGGCTTTCTGAACATATATTCAAAGCTGATGAAGGAGGAAAAGCCCGACAGGATCGCAGCGGCATTCGACCTTAAAGCGCCGACGTTCCGTCACAAAATATACGCCGACTACAAGGGAACGCGTCACGCTATGCCCGACGAGCTCGCCGCGCAAATGCCGCTGATAAAGGATATTCTGCACAGTCTCGGAATCCACGTGCTGGAGGTCGAGGGTTACGAGGCGGACGATATTATAGGCACACTGTCGCGCGCGGCTGCCGAGCAGGGGATGGACTGCGTGATAAGCACAGGCGACCGCGACAGCTTTCAGCTGGTCAACGAGCACGTAACGGTGCGGCTTGCGGCTAATAAAGAGGATATTTATTACACGCCCGAGAAAATAAACGAGGTATACGGGGTAACGCCGCGCGAAATGATTGAGGTCAAGGCGCTTATGGGCGACAGCTCCGACAATATCCCCGGCGTTAAGGGTATCGGCGAAAAAACCGCTCTTTCTTTGATACAGAAGTACCACTCAGTGCAATATATTTTTGATAATCTTGCGGATATCGACGTTGCAAAGGGTGCCCGCGCAAAGCTTGAAAGCGGTCGGGAAAGCGCCGAGCTTTCCCGTCGACTTGGCGAGATATGTTTAACGGCACCCGTTTCCGAGAATATGGAGGATTACGTTTTCGGGGAGGGTGACAAGTCTGCTGCGGTCGGGATCTTGCAGGAACTCGATATGAATACTGCAATAAAGAAGCTCAACTTAGGAGGTATGTCTGCCAAGGAGGTAACGCTGGCCGTTCCCGAGAAAACCGATGAAAAGCGCAACATTAAGCCGAATATTACGCCAGACACTATTGAATATGACGAAAACGCGCTTACGGTCTTGCTTATCGGCGGCGAGATCGCGATATTCCAAGGCACGGAGAGGCTTGACAGTGACACGAAAACGATTCTCGAAAGCGACTGTCCCAAGCATACAGACAACGCCAAAGCGATATTTGCGAAGTGCATTGATATGGGAATAGATCTGAAAAATGTCGTATTCGACACTACGTTAGCGGCATATCTGCTTAATGTAAACGCTGCGGATTACGACATAGAAAGGCTTTGCGGCGAGTACAAAACAGAGTTTGTACAAAACGCTCCGCAAAAGACTGCCGATCTGCTTAACCGTGCGCTTTTCAAGGAGATATGCGCACAGGGTATGCTTAAGGTTTTGCGGGATATCGAGATACCGCTTGCAGAGGTTCTCTCGTCAATGGAGCACGAGGGCATAGCGCTTGATGTTGATGCTTTGCACAAATTCGGTGAAGAAATTCAGCCGAAAATTATTGAGATCGAACAAATCATTCACGATCTCGCGGGGCATAAATTTAATGTCGGAAGTCCAAAACAGCTCTCCGTTGTACTATTTGAGGAGCTTCAACTTCCCGCGGGCAAGAAACGCAAAACTGGATATTCAACAGACAGTGAAACGTTAGAGGCACTGATTGATAAAGACCCGATCATTAAGCCAATACTCGAATACCGTAAGCTGACTAAATTGTACAACACCTACGTCAAAGGGCTTGAGAACGCAGTCTCCGAAAATGGTCGAATGTACACGACTTTTAAGCAGACCGAGACCAGAACGGGCAGGATCAGCTCAGCGGAACCGAATATCCAGAATATACCCGTCCGCACCGAGATCGGGAGGAACTTCCGCAAATTCTTTACCGCCGCTGATGGTAAAGTGCTCTGCGACGCGGATTACAGCCAGATCGAGCTGCGCGTTCTCGCGGCGCTCGCGGGCGATAAGGTCATGATCGAAACATTCAAGGAGGGTCGCGATATTCACGCGGAAACTGCTGCGAGCGTGTTCCGCCGCGCTCCCGAGGATGTTGACGCCGATCTTCGCCGCAAGGCTAAAGCAGTCAATTTTGGCATTGTATACGGTATCGGAGCGTTTTCACTCGCAAAGGACGTCGGCTCAACGCTTAGCGAAGCAAAACAATATATTGATGACTACCTTGCTCATTTCTCGGGTGTACAACAATATATGGACTCCAACACCAAATCGGCGGAAGCGGACGGTTACGCGGTAACGATGTTCGGACGGCGGCGTTTTATCCCCGAGATATTGTCAGCAAACAAGACCGTAAAGGCGCTTGGAAAGCGTATTGCGATGAACACACCTATACAGGGAACCGCCGCCGATATCATCAAGATCGCGATGATCAGGGTGTACAACCGCCTTAAACGTGAGCTGCCCGAGGCAAAGCTTATTCTTCAGGTACATGACGAGCTTATCGTTGAAGCGCCCGAAGCGGTATCACAAAAGGCTTTGACAATATTGCGCGAGGAAATGCAGAGCGCCGTGCAGCTTGTCGTACCGCTGCCTGTCGACGCTAAAATCGGTAAGACATGGTATGATGTTCACTGATTTATGATACGCACTGAAAATTTACCGGAGGTTATTACTAATTGTATAAATACGAGACCCATTTACACACCGCCGAGGGCAGCGCATGCGCGGTGACCTCCGCGGTTGACATGGTAAAAGCGCATAAGGACGCGGGTTATGACGGCATTTTTATCACCGATCATTTTTTTAACGGCAACTCGGCAGTTCCTTGCGAGCTGCCATGGGCTGAAAGGATAGATCTGTACTGCATGGGCTATGAAAAGGCTCTGGAAGCGGGCTCAAAGGTAGGCATGGCGGTTTTTTTCGGGGTGGAATTTACTGTTCAGGGCGCCGACTTTCTGCTTTACGGCATTGACAAAAATTGGTTGTTTGAGCACGAATTTTATCTCACAGTTGGCGATGAACGCGCATTATTTCGTCTTGTGCATGATGACGGCGGTTTTATCGTACACGCTCACCCATTCCGTGATTATCCGTATATTCCGCACATCAGCCTGTATCCGCACGATGTTGACGCTGTTGAATGGATCAACGCCAGTCACGGCAGGAACAGTGTCTTTAACGATCACGCAAAGCAATACGCCGAGATGTTCGGTTTGACGGTAACAGGCGGTTCGGACACGCATTCGGCAGATCGAATGTATGGGGGAGGTATTCTTGTTCCCGAAAAGATCAACTGTCCCGAGGACTATTTAAGGCAGCTTAAAAACGGCTCTGTTGTGCCAATCGAGCCAAATTGAACGGAGAAAAGATGAACGGAAATTTTAGTTTGGCAAAGCGTGAAAATAATCCGCGGCGCGAGTTTATTATTGTAAATAAATTCCAGTCTAAACACTATCCCTCCGATCCCAAACAAACGGCATTGCATTGCGCTTTTCTTGGTAGGGAAATGGTCAAGAAATGCCCTCGGGGCAATTGCCTCGCAATAGTGTTTTCGGAAACGGCGGTCGGGATCGGCGCTCTTGCGGCTTCCGAATTGGGCTCGCGTTGTTTTTTGCTCAGCACGACGCGTGAGGAACTGCCCGAATATTTTGAAAGGCTTTCTTTTGAAGAATCGCATAGTCATGCGCCTTTACATACATTATGTACGCGCCCCGAAATTGATTTCGGGAATTTATCCCACGTGTTTCTGGTAGACGATGAGTTCACTACGGGAAACACCGCTGTTTCGCTTTATAAAGCCATTTCAGCAAGGTGCAGCTGTCCGTTTACTGCCGTGTCGTTCATAGCGAGCAGCGAGAGCTGTAAGCGTTTGGAAGAAAACGGTATTAATATTATTGCCGAGGAGCGTTTCGACGAAGCAAGTCTTATACAACCTCAACAAAAATTTGACGTGGATTTGGCGATAACAGATAAATTACCGGACTATGATATTATCCTAAATTCGATTTTGGATATTCGTCTCGGGGTCAATTGCGGGGATTACTTTGACGAATGCAAACGACTTTGTAATACGGTTTTAGAACAATTAGCCGAGCCGATATCCGCAGCGCGTTCAATTGAGGTCGTCGGTACGGAGGAGCTATGTGTGCCGCCAATAACGCTTGGACTGTTTCTCTCCGAAAAGGGGATAACCGTGCGGGTCCACGGCGTCACGCGAAGTCCCATGCTGCCGTCGCCGCAGGGGGATTATCCTATTCGTGAACGCGCCACGCTGACAAGCCTATACGATAACCAGCGTAAGGTTTACATATATAATCGTTTCCGCAGCGATCTTACCATTGTTATGACAGACGCGGAAGATCCCGATAGCGGTGCGGTTTCACGGCTATGCGGAGCTTGCGGCGGCAGGCAGGTCGCGCTGGTGCGGTGGCGTGGGCATTCAATGCGCACTTCGCTTAACAATGCGGATTGTCGGCTGCTGCTCAAGGATATTACGGGAATAATCGAACCAATGCCTCCAAGTGAACGAGAAACGCTTATTCACAAAGGCGTGCATTATTGTGAATTACTTCCTGCCGAGTACGAACCCTCCGAAGCGTATTTACAGCAATACAACGCGGGATTGCGGACATGGGGGAGGCAGACTGCGGAAGCGGCTCGCGCGGTCGCCGAGAAGATACTGGCGGCTAAAGGTGAAAACGTTGTCATTGTTTCGCTTGCTCGTGCGGGTACGCCTGTTGGGGTTTTGGTAAAACGCTATTTAAAGCGCTTTCACGGTATTGACTGTGCTCATTATTCGGTGTCTGTAATTCGAGGGCGAGGGATTGACCGCAACGCTATGCGGTATATTCTGGCGCGGCATTCTGCCAAAAATATTCAATTTGTGGACGGCTGGACGGGCAAAGGTGCGATAACGAGGCAGTTAAATGAGGCGCTTGCAGAGTTCCCCGAGGTGGACAGTCGGCTCGCGGTGCTTGCCGACCCCGCGGGAGTATGCGAAATTTACGGTACACGCGACGATATTTTCATTCCGTGTTCGTGTCTGAACAGTGTGGTCTCGGGTTTGTTTTCGCGCACGGTACTTCGCTCCGACTTGATTTCGGAAAGCGATTTTCACGGTGCGGCTTATTTTGAGAAACTGGAAAGATTTGACAAGCTCTATGAATTTATAGACTCTATTGAGCGAGAAATGGCTCTGCTGCCACCTTTCAAAGATTTTATTTGTGAACACGTCAATGGAGCGGGACTGGAGGAGACTCGCCAAATTGCACAAGAATTCGGTGTTTCCGATCTTAACCTTGTCAAGCCGAGCATTGGCGAAACGACACGTGTTTTACTCCGCAGAGTACCGCGGACGATACTTGTTAAATCGCTTGAAAGCCCTTTAACAAAGCATTTGCTTCAATTGGCTGAAGAAAAATCGGTACCCGTTCGTGAGTACCCGCTCAAGTGCTATGAAACTGTGGGGATCATTGATAATTAGTAAAATTGCATAAAGAAAAGGAGAAAAATATGACTGCATTTACAACAGCGGATATTCTGCTTCCGAGATTGTCCGCCGAGGGGATGAGCAAGTGGGCGGTTGTCGCGTGCGATCAGTACACGGGCGAGCCCGAATACTGGGAAAAGGTGCGCGGGATCGTCGGAGAAGCACCCTCCGCACTTGATCTGATACTTCCCGAGGCATATCTTGACAAGCTCGACTGCGGAGAACGTATTGCTACAATTCATGAAAATATGGCAAATTGCATGAAGAATGATTTGTTCAATGTGTATAACGACTGCTTTATACTGACAAAGCGCACACAGGCTGATGGCAGGCTGCGTGTTGGCTTGGTTGGCGCTATTGATCTGGAGATGTACGACTACAATAAGGGGAGCAAGTCACAGGTTCGTGCGACCGAGGCTACCGTTGCGTCGCGAATTCCCCCGAGGGTAAAGATCCGCATGAACGCGCCGCTTGAGCTGCCGCATATCATGATCCTGATCGATGATGTTCAAAATACCGTTATTGATCCGCTGCTAGAGAAAAGATTACAGACTGTATACGATTTTGAGCTTATGCAGAACGGCGGACATTTGGAGGGCGCGATAGTCGATGGAGACAACGCTCGCGAGGTTTTAGCGGCTCTTGACAAGCTCGCCGATAAGAACGCGTTCAACAGGCGTTACGGTCTGCAAAACGAGGACGTTCTGCTCTATGCTATGGGCGACGGCAACCACTCGCTCGCAACAGCAAAAGAGTGCTACGAACAGAAAAAACGCGCAAACAGTCCCGACGCGCAGCTTGCCCGCTACGCACTTGTCGAGGTGGTAAACCTCCACTCGCCCGCACTGGAGTTTGAGGCTATACACAGAGTAATCACTGATGTGAATATCGACGACCTTATGTGCAAAATGACGAAAGCGCTCGGGCTTGGGAAAAGCGACGAACAGAAATTCTCAGTTGTCGTCGGAGATAAAACGCATACATTCGGCATAACAAAACCGACATCCAACCTCACAGTCGGTTCTCTTCAAACGTTTCTTGATGAGTATTTGCATGAGAATGACGGCAGAATCGACTACATACACGGCGAGGACGTTGTCCGCAGACTGTGCTCGGACGGCTCCGCGATTGGTTTTCTGTTGCCGTCGATGAAGAAATCGGAACTGTTCCCGACTGTTATCAAGGATGGAGCGCTCCCGCGAAAGACGTTTAGTATGGGGCACGCGCATGATAAACGGTTTTACTGCGAAGCTAGAATAATCAGAAAATAACGAATTGTATATTCGAGGACGATTTTATGTGGTTTGTTTATGCTTTGTTATCGGCGGTTTTTGCGGCGCTTACCTCAATTCTGGCAAAGGTTGGGATTGACGGCGTGAATTCAAAGCTTGCTACTGCTATCCGCACCGTTGTCGTGGTCGCAATGGCTTGGGGAATGGTATTTATAACCAACACGCAGGGCGGGCTGTCGGAAATACCGCGGAAAAGCTGGATATTCCTGATACTGTCGGGGCTGGCAACGGGCGGCTCGTGGCTGTGCTACTACCGCGCGGTGCAGCTCGGCGAAGTGTCTAAGGTCGCGCCGATAGACAAGCTCAGCGTGGTATTTACGATGGTGCTGGCGGCAATTTTTCTGCATGAGGAGCTGACTGTCAAGACGATTATCGGCTGTCTGCTTATTGCTGCGGGAACGCTTATTATGGTGCTTTGAGGTGATATTATGAAATACAAATGTCCGTGCTGCGGATTTTATACGTTTGACGAACCGCTTGACAACGCGATCGGGGATATCTGCCCCGTGTGCTACTGGGAGATAGACGTGTTTGTCCGCGATGAGGATAAGCCGAGCGGAGCAAATCATGGACTGTCGCTGCGGAAATGCCGCGATAACTATTTCAGTTACGGCGCGTGTACCGAGGAAATGGCGAAGTACACCCGCAGTCCGCTTGGCAGCGAGCTCAGCGCCGACGGCAAGCGGCGGAAGTTTTTTGAAACCGGTATTGACGGCGGCTGCTACGACGAATTTGTCAAGGGAAAATGGGACGGCGAAACACATTGGAGCGCCGAATCTCTTTTTCTTGACGACGATTGGTTCGACATACTCGGATTATATAAAAATATTTTCAGTAAGGTCTTTGAGGTATACAACCGCTGGGGTCCCAATCGGATCACGCGTGAGGACTGGAATAAGATTTACGAGCTTTCCAAAAAATGCGGCGGCGCGGTCGCGGAACTGTTCGACGAGCTTGCTCCGTGGGCAGAGGAAAATTTTGTCGAGTTTGAAGAGTTCTGGATGCTGGGAGTTTAGGATGATAAAATGGAGCTTTCACTTTTTTTCAAGAGCGTTATCGATCAGGAGCGCGCGGCGGTCGTCATCTGCAATTTGCAGCACGAGATAATCTATATGAATGCGGCGGCTGTCGAGCGCTACAAAAAGCACGGCGATCTTCTCGGAAAGAGTCTGCTCGATTGTCACTCGCCCGCGTCCAATGAAGCAATAAAGCGCGTTATCTCATGGTTTGCCGCCGATAACGCGCATAATATCGTATATACCTTTCATAACGAAAAGGAAAACAAGGACGTGTACATGGTCGCGCTCCGCGGCGAGGACGGCACTCTTATCGGCTACTACGAAAAGCACGAGTACCGCACCGTTGAGACCATGCCGCTGTACGAGCTCGCGGATTAAATCAGCTTATACGCCTTTGCGCCGTGCGGAGAGATCTGCACGATGAGCTTTTCCGCAAGCTGCTCGGTCTTGCCAGACCACAGCTCCTCTACGGTCACGGGCTGTTCAAGCTCAAGGTCGGAAAGCGATATTTCAACCGTTCCGATTGTCTCGCCCGCGTTGAACACAGCGGTGTACTGACCGCCGTCGGCACACTGCGCCGCCCAGAGAATAAATTCGTTTCCGCCTAATGTGCGCCGCCACACCTGATGTGAATGCCGTGCCGACCTGTGCATAGCAATAATTCGCTCGTTGGTGAGCAGACTCATCGTAAATTCGTCAAAGCCCGTCATCTCACCGCCTATCATCAGCGGCGAGCGGAATATGCTCCAGAGGGTCAGCATGGTGATCTGCTCATTTTCAGTGAATTTCGTGCGGTTCGACTTGTCGTAATCCTGCAAGATCGGACCTATCGGCAGCATATCCGCGTCCGGGAAATGCCCCGCGCCCGCGTGTATCGACCATTTCTCGGCGCGTTCGAACATCGCGTACAGCAGCTCCCACTTATCCCAGAAATCGTCGGTAATACGCCACATATTGGCAACACGCTTGTACAGCTCCGCCTTTTCGAGCAGCGCGGGTCCCGGCGACAGGCTCAGCACCATTTCCCGACCGCAGCCGCGAAGCGCTTCGCTCAGCATTACCAGCTCCTGTTCCTCGTGAGGGAGCTCGCGGCATATATCGTCGCACTTGATAAAGTCTACACCCCACGACGCATACAGCTCGAAAATGCTGTCATAGTACGCGCGGGCACCGTCCTTGGACGGGTTAACGCCGTACATATCGGTATTCCACGCGCAAATGCTCGCGGTTTTGGCAATATCGCGGGCGGTCTTGTCGGTACCCTTGACCTTGCAGTCGCCGTGAACGGCTTGACGTGGAATTCCGCGCATTATATGGATACCGAACTTCAGCCCAAGCGAGTGAATATACTCGGCAAGCGGCGCGAAGCCCTTTCCGCCTGCCGACGACGGAAAGCGGTTCTCAGCGGGCAGCAGCCGTCCGTATTCGTCCATACAAAGGTCGGCGAACGGGCGGTATTCGTGTGATTTGGCGTTCGGTTCATACCACTGAATATCGACAACTATGTATTCCCAGCCGTATTTTTTCAGGTTTGCAGACATAAACTCCGCGTTTTTTCGTACCGTCTCCTCCGTGACAGACGCTCCGTAGCAGTCCCAGCTGTTCCAGCCCATGGGCGGTGTTTTCACAATCATTGCAGTTACCTCCGATTTTCATTTGTTTTACAGAATTATAGCTTTTTTCCGAAAAATTTCAAAATTTACAGCTTATCGGCATAATACGCAAGAATAAGCTCGGTAACTCGACCGTAACTCAATCCTCCGTCGGCTACGCCCTGCACCTTGATAAAGCTGTCGTTGACAGCTCCCGAGACCTGAGAGACCGATACCGATACATTGCCGACCTTTAACTCGACCTCGTGATCGTGTATGTACTTGTTTTCGGCACTGAAATCGGCGATCATCTCGGGAGAGAGCATATCATGAGCTTGCTGCCACATATCAATATCGTAGGCGAAAAGCGCGTTTGAACAGTACTTGAAAGCCTCCATATATCCGGAGTAACGGAATTCGGGGTATTCGCTGTTGATACAGGAGAGGAAGGCAAGGAAGTTGCACTCATTCTCGAATGCGATACCGCGAGAGTGTGCGCTTTCGTGAGCAGCGGTATACGGTATTGAAAAGTCGGGCTGCGCAGTGTTCACATTGCACTCCGCAAAGAACGGAAAATACATTCCCGTTATATGAGTATACGACCACGGTTCCGAGAGCATAACGGGCTTTTGCCGCCATATCGCCGTCCATAGGAACGGGTATTCGCCGATCAGCTTATCGTAGCCGCTGCCCGTGCGCGTCAGCTCCTCGTAAATGCTTTCGGAGAAGCGCATACAGCCGTTCTCGTCGACCTCAAGCTCCGCATGAGCCTTCGCCGCACCCTTAGCGAGCTCCCCGCACACCGCGAGCAGGAACTCGGGAGTTTTTTTTGAAGTGTCAAGCTCCATTATCCGCTCCACAGGATACCGATAGTAATTCGCGCCGTGGCAGATCATATACATAAGGCTAGCGAACGACAGCACACCGCAGAGGAAGCGTCCCGCGCTCAGCAGGGTCTTTCCGCGCTTTTTTCCCTTTTTTAACTTGACGATCAGCAGTACGATAAGTAATATCACCAACGGCGCCGCAAGTACGACAAGAAGCTCTGTGAGCGATATCGGAATAAGCGATGTGATAAATCCTACCGGCACTGTGACGATCTTGAACAGTCCACGCGAGCACACATATTCGGTAAAATCCGGAAAATACGGCAGTATAAAATACATTGCCGCAGCTAATATCATCGGGATAAATATCCATGCTGTTTTAATAAACTTTTTCATTGCCTATCCTTTCAGTAGAATTTCAAGTGTGTTTTTTGTGTACTTTTCACAAAAAAACATAAAAATTTTGCCATTGAGTATATTTTGTGCTAAAATATAGATGGGTTAAAATATTCCTTAAAAGAAGGTGATCTCGTGAGGTTTTCAGAAACCGAGACCGATTGGCTATCCGAATATCTTCAGGATATCGAGACTGCCAATAAAGAGCTTATCGAAAAGAATTTCTTCGCCGAACCCAAATCTGTGATCTGCGATATTTATGTCCTGCCCTCACACAACCACCAGACCTTTTATGGGAAACTGACCGCTGAACGCGGCTTTTATAAGATTATATTTGCCAAGGCTATACAAAACTCGATTTGGTTTTCCGAGCCGATCTATATGTACCGTTTCGAGGAGGCTAAGCGCTTTGAGAATCACCCGATGAAGAAAGGGCGCATTGTCTGCCGTGCTAAGCTTATGGACAAGGCGCTGATAAATCGTCTGCTGTTCACAGTCGAAAAGCTTTCCGACTGTCAGCCCGACGAGACGGTCTCGCCGACGCTTGACGGTGTATTCACGGCTGTACGAATGTACGAAAACGGCATTATTTCACGAAAAATTATGTACACCGATCCCGAAAAGCTTTTGTTCCGCAGCGTCTCGGATAATCGGGAATCAGTGGAGTTTCTCAGAAATCTTTACCTGTCTATTGAAAAAATCATTGGGATAGGCGACTGAAAAAACTGCCGTTCGTTTGCTAGGGTGGTTTTTTCTTATGTTACCGCATACGATCGATTCGGCATTTCCAAAATAGAATCAGCAAACCGCACTTCTACACGGTTTGCTAATAACAATTATGGTGACTCCTACGGAAATTAGAAATCCTGTATTGTTTTTGGAAAAGTGGTATCGTCCTTAATCCATTCTATAACGCCAACAACTTTGTAAACGTATCTTGTTTCATTTGAGCTACCGTACACAACTCTACGAAAACGCCGCCGTGTTGACGTTTTTAAATACTTAACATACCGCTTCCTTTGGAGTTTCCTTGCCAAGCGTGATTATCGGTATCTTGTATTGCATTGTCTAAATTATAACATTTGTGTTGAAATCCGTGAATCCTTGTAATGTATTTGTTGTTAGTCTGTATGGCTTTCTCCTTTTGATTAGCCGTTAAATGTTGGTTCGCTCTAAAATATCACCATAGCGAGTTAGCTTAAATTTCGTATTCACATCGACAAATTTACAAATTTCTTTTTCAAACTGCCTAACGGTCTCTCCGCAATTTACAAATGGCATTTGCGTCGGACGTTCAGGGATTCCGTTATTCTCTCTATCAATTACCCATTTGTCCAATTCTGTATCATTGAGCTTCGGTATATTAGGATGTTGGTGCTTCATACATATACCTTACCAACTTCTTTCTCAACGAACTAAGCATAAAATATTACTTTTTTATATTATAGCAGAACTTTCGTCAAAAGTCAACCGATATTTAAATTGGTTTACGAAAACTGATGTTGTATAATAAAACTTGACACGATTATTACAAATAAGTATAAAGAAAGGGGCGGTGTCAAGATGAGACAAACAAGAAGTTACGACAAGGAGTATAAGGTACAAGCGGTAAAATTGGCGAAATCCAGTGGAACGAAAGCAGCGGCAGCGAAGTTGGGGATGCCATAGAGAACGCTTAGCGGATGGGTATACAAGGCTAAAAGCGAACATATGGATTTGTGGCTTGGAGAAGGCGGAGTTATTCTATTCTTTTGAGAAAATTGTGTAAAGTAATTTTGATAAAATCAACGTGAGATCGAGGTCGCGGCGAGGGTTGGCGGCTTTTTATGGAATACGTCTGGGCGTTACGGGAAAGAGGCGTTAAGTGGTTTCTGTTGTTTTGCCGCGGTTTACCTCTATATATAAATAATTTTTCACACGTGACGGCGTCCCGTCTTTTGCAGTCTATTTATTTCCGTTTCTGTACTCGCTCGGGGTAATTCCCTCGGTTTTTTTGAAAACGGCGCAAAAATAGCCTGCGCTTGAAAAACCGCATATCCGCGAGATATCGGCAATTTGCATATCGGTTTCCGTAAGCAATCGCATGGATTCCCTTATTCTGCGTTTAATAATGTATTCGGCAGGAGAAGCGCTTATCGCCTGCCTGAAGAGCCTGCCGAGATATTGCTGTGAAACGCCGCTTACGGCGGCAAGCTCACTTACGGAGAAATCGGTTTCCAAATTGTCCTCAATGTAGTTAAGAGCGGACATAAGTATCTCGTTCTTGATATTGCCGTTAGGTGCGGATACGTCAAGCGACAAGCGGTGAAATTCCATTATAAACTGATACGTAAGACCCGAGCAAAGATAATTTCCGTATACTTTGTCCGCTTTAAGCGTAATGAATATTTTATCGAACAGCTTTTGCAAGACCGACAGGTCATCGGTATGGACTGCTATGGGCTCTTTAAAGCCAAGCTCATCCATAAGGGCTTCAATACCCTTTCCGTCAAATACTATCCAGCGAACCTCCCATTTCTTTTCGCAAGGAAAGTATTCATGTGCTTTTCCGCGCGGCATATAGAAAATATCTCCCGAAGCTATATCAATAGCTTCATTATCATATTTAAGACATCCTCTGCCGCCTATGCAGTACAATATCTGCTCACGTGGCAACCCGCCCGCGCGCTTGACGCTCTCCTGATATTCCTTGCCGCCGATACCCGCGAGATAAACGGGCAGATTTTTCACCTGCTCGGTATACGGATAGATAAAGCTGTTCATTTTTACGGACATTTCGTTCACCTCTTTGTAATTATTATATTACAGTTGCATAGAAAAGTCAAGCCGGTATTGTGATTTTTGAAATATCTTAAATATTGGCAATGGTATAATTATCAGGATTTTAAGGCAATTAAATTCAGAAAATTGAAACAGGCTGTTTCACAATTTAATCTTGACCGCGCGGCTTTGTAATGGTAAAATATAATAACAGAGCTTACCCGAAGAACACGGGACGTTGCGTTTAAGAAACGGAAAGGATTTGTTTACTATGGGCATAGAAATTCAAGATCATCATAAGGAATACAAAAGGTGGGCGTGGCAGATAAACGGAAATGTGACCTTTTCCGAGGACATAAAAATGTTCATACTCGACGCAAAGGATACGAGCTACGTTTTCGGAGTTATCGACGAGGGCTACATTATTCATGGTTATTACGGAAAGAAAATAAGCGGAGACGATCTCACCTATCTTCTCCGTCTGGAGGAGAACCCTTGGGCGCCCAAGACCAATATGCGCGATATGGGCACGTTTATGGATCAAACCTCCTTTGAGTACCCTTGCCACGGAACAGGCGACTACCGCGAGCCGTGCCTTATGGTCATGGACGGTGAGGGTATGACGACCTGCGATCTGCGCTATGTTTCCCATAAGGTGTACAAGGGCAAGCCCGCTTTGGAGGGACTTCCCGCAACCTTTGCGGACGATGACGAGGCGGAAACGCTTGAGATCACCTGCATAGATAAGCATACGGGTTTGGAAGCGGTGCTGCTGTACACGGTGTTCAGTGGGCTTGACATCATCACAAGGAGCGTTCGCCTGAAAAATACGGGCAAGGCTCCGCTCAACGTAAAGCGGGTGCTGTCCATGTGTGTGGACTTCGACAATGACGGCTACGATCTGATAACTCTTAACGGAAGCTGGGCGAGAGAGCGCGTTATGGAGCGCTCCAAGCTCCACCACGGCAAGCAGGGCATTGATTCGGTCAGGGGAGAATCCTCCCACCAGAACAACCCGTTTATGGCGCTTGTTTCCCACAACGCGGACGAGGACACGGGCGAGGCATACGGCTTTAATTTCGTGTACAGCGGAAACTTCTTCGCGCAGGCTGAGGTAACTCAGAACAAGTGTACAAGAGCGGTAATGGGTATTAACCATTTCGACTTCAACTGGCTGCTTGAGGCAGGCGAAGAATTCACGGCACCCGAGGTCGTGATGGTCTATTCGGACGAGGGTATAGGAAAGATGTCGCGCACCTTCCACGACCTGTACAGAAATCACCTTATCCGCGGCGAATACAGAGATAAGCGCCGACCGATACTCATCAACAATTGGGAAGCTACCTACTTCGATTTTGATACCGATAAGCTCATCGGTATCGCAAAGGAAGCTTCAAAGCTCGGAATTGAAATGCTCGTTATGGACGACGGCTGGTTCGGTCACAGGGACTCTGACAACAGCTCGCTGGGCGACTGGTTCGTCTATGAAAAGAAGCTCAGCGGCGGTCTGAAACACCTTGTCGACGAGGTGAACAAGCTCGGAATGAAGTTTGGCATCTGGTTCGAGCCCGAGATGATCTCGCCCGACAGCGAGCTGTATAAAAAGCATCCGGACTGGGCGATACAGGTTCGCGGCAGGGAGATGACCATGTCGCGCGAGCAGTACGTTCTCGACTACTCCAACAAGGATGTTCGTGACTGCGTTTACGGCATGATGAAAAACATTCTCGACAGCGCAAATATCGAGTACATCAAGTGGGATATGAACCGTCAGCTTACGGAGGTCGGCTCGATCTCGCTGCCAAAGGAGCGTCAGCGCGAGCTTTGGCACAGATACGTCCTCGGAGTTTACGACCTGATGAACAGGCTCACCACCGATTACCCACACATTCTTTTGGAAAATTGCTCGGGAGGCGGAGCGCGCTTTGACCCGGGAATGCTCTACTACTCGCCGCAGATATGGTGCTCCGACGACACCGACGCTATCGAGCGGCTTAAAATTCAGCACGGCACATCGATATGCTATCCCGTCTCCGCAATGGGTGCGCACGTTTCGGACTGCCCCAACCACACGGTAGGACGCACTACGCCGTTCAGTACGCGCGGAAACGTAGCAATGGTGGGAACGTTCGGCTACGAGCTTGACGTGACGAGGATACCGCAGGAGGACAGAGACGCGATCCCCGCACAGATCGCCGAGTTCAACAAATACAATCCTATTATCCGTATGGGAGATCAGTACCGTATCGGCAACGTTTTCGAGGATAATATGTGGGACGCGTGGATTTTTGTCGCGAAAGATAAGTCCGAAGCGGTGTTCACGTTTGTTCAGGTGCTCGGCAGACCCAATTACCGAAACAGACGTATCAAGCTTAAGGGTCTCGATCCCGACGCTTGCTACAAAAACATGGAAACGGGCGAGATATTCAGCGGCAGCGCGCTTATGAACGCGGGTATATTCGTTAAGCTTGACGGAGATTTCACATCAAAGGTCGTTCATTTTGTGAAGCAGTAAAGTGAAGCCTACGCCGCAATTCTAACCGCTCCATTGCCGCGCGCACATTTTCGCACTGTCGGGAACGGAATATGTGTTTTTTCGTTTGATCGGAGGAAAGATCACTTTAGTAAAACCGCAAGCTGTAAAAGCCTGCGGTTTTATTTTTTGAGGAAGTAATATAACGAATTCGAGTAAAAACAACTTACGGAGCGAAACAGAAAAGCCAATAGTGCAATATTTACAAATAATCGCTGAAATTTATATAATAATTTGTCTATTTAGTACCTTGCAAAACAAAATACTTTGTGGTAAAATAATAACAGACACGAAACATATTGTGACGTGTAATTTTTTGAAGCAGCTATTATGCGGCGCAAAGTAGCTTGCTAGACAAAAATATTATCGGTCATGCGGGAGTGGCACCGCTAAGAAGCCGAGGTTCGGGCGGTACCCGGGATTTTCGGCTTAAAGGAGCGTGAAGTAATGAATTCTCAATTGAAAAGAGGAACGCTGGAGCTGTGCGCGCTCTCCGTGGTGAGCCGAGGAGACTGCTACGGCTACGAGCTTGTCAACCGCATCTCGAAATGCATGGAGATCACGGAGGGAACGATCTATCCGCTGATGAAGCGGCTGAAGGACGGAGGGCTTATCGAGAGCTACATCGTCGAGTCAACGGAGGGACCTCCGAGGAAGTACTATAAGATCACCAAGATCGGGCTCGATGAGCTTACGAGGCTTGCCGACGAATGGTACGAGTTCACGAGCAGTATAAACGAGCTTTTGAAAGGGGATTTCGGCAGTGATGAAAGCGAAAAACAAGAAAGAATTTCTTGAGCAGCTCGGAAGAGAGTTGGACAGGATAGGAATAGAGGACACGGAAGAGATCTTCGCGGATTTCGAGGAGCATTTCGCCGACAGCGCCATGCAGGGCATCTCCGAGGAAGAGACCGCCGAGCACCTCGGCGACATCAAGGAGATCGCGCGCAGCTATCTCAATCTCGAGAGCTCGAGGCTGAACAGCATTATCGCGCGTGATGTGGAGCACAAAAAGGGCGTGAGCCTGACGAAGCCCGGGCGCAGCGTTCCCGCGGATCTGTCGCTGCTCAAGAGCAAGGCTGCAGCGGAATCGGATTGTGTAAGATCGTATACACCCAAACATTTGTCCGAGGAGATTTATCCCAATATAAACGGTGGTGACAGGAATGGCAACGGCAATAACTTTGGCAATAGTACTAATAATGGTGTTAATAACAGCTTTAACGGCAATGCTAATGTCAACGCTGCTGGGGTGGGCAGCGGAAACGCTGGTTCACAAAGCGGCGTCGGCGCTGCGGCGAACGCGGGCGAGCAGACGGTAGCCGATGCGTTCTCCAACGCAGGCAGAGCGGCGCTCGACGCGGCAAAGGTAACGGGTCAGGCGATCATGGATGCGTTCGGACAGAGCGGCGTTAAGGATGCTGTGATCGGAGCGGGCAAGTCGGCTGCCGAGGCGGTCAAGACCGCGGGACACTCCGCCGCGGACGCAATGAAGAAAGCAAAGGCGGAACACGAGCAGCGTCAGGCACAGAATGCCGCACGGCAGTCGGACGTTATGCCGAACGCAAACAGCGTTCCGCAGCCTACCGACAGCTTCCGCGAGAACGTCAACAATAACCGCACGGGTACAATCCCTCCGCAGGACGGGAAAGCCAAAACAAGCGGCGCGGGCTACAAGATGATAGATACGTCAAATTTACAGCCGCACCTCAATGTCGGAAAATTTATTCTGGCTATACTGCTTGATTGTTTCCTCTGGAGTTGGCTTATCCCCGCGTTCGGCTCGCTGATAGTCGGCGGCTGCTACTGCGGCGCGCTCGGACTTGTCGGCAAGGCGTTTATGGCTATATTTGGAGCGGGAGAGTTCTGGCAATACTACTTTGCCAGCAGAGTTTTCCTAACTATCGGAATAGTTTCGGCAGCATTCATTATGGTGAATATCGGAACGATGTTGCTCAGGCTGTTTATCAAGCTGTTCAAATTCATCATCAATACGCATATCCGTGCGATATACGATCTGTAAGGAGGCGATCTCATGAAAAAACTTTTCTTTTCGGCAATTCCGATATGTCTTGTAAGCTTTATTCTGTTTGGGATCTCCACCGCGATCCTTGGAACAAAATCAAGAAGCTATGCTGATAATTCAACATATGTCGTTCCCGATGACGGCGGAAGCAATACGTATATAGACGAGACCACGGTTCACGGTGAATGGACGCTTAACGCCGCGGTACGCCCCGCCGTCACCTTGCACACGTCGGGAGTGAACGCGTACGTTATACAGAGCGGCGATGATGATATACACATGCGAGTCGCATCAAATAACGGTTCGTCTGTACACGTCAACGCTCACACAGATGGCGACATGCTGAATATAGAGGTGCGTCCTCCAAATGTTATATTTGACGGGGCGATCGATTTCGGCAAGATATTCTGGATGGACGATATTTTTCACGGCTCGCCCGATACGGAGGTCATTATCGCTTTCCCCAAGCTGATATATGAGGCGCTTTACGTCGAGCACGGCTCGGGAACATTGATGATTGACGGTTTCAACTCGAATTACAATAATTTCGATATCGGTTCGGGCAAATTTGAATTCAGCAAGAGTGAGCAGTTTACCGCGGATATGTTTGATGTGAACGTCGGTTCGGGTAATGCGGTTATCAATAATATGCAGACGAAACACTATAACATAGACCTCGGTTCGGGTCATTACGACTTCAACGGGTTGTCGGGATATGGCGATATCAATATGGGCAGCGGAAACGGCAGCATTGCATACTCGAGGTTTGCGGTAGATCAGGACGACGGCGAGAACAATCTGCTTATCGGAAGCGGATCGCTCAACCTTTATTTCCCAGACGACGAGAGCTGTATGCTTGTAACCGATATAGGCTCGGGCAGCATTAACCTTAACGCTTACGGCGTTGAGAAAAAGTTCACGCACAGCAGTGACGACGATGAAATCATGCTTGGCGAAAGCGAGAATTCAATCTTCTATTATATAGATATGGGCAGCGGCAAGGTGAATATACGCAACACGTCCGAGTACACCATGCCTACGTTGTTCGAGGGTCGGCCGGACCTCAACAATATCGCCGAGATAACGGGCATAGTCATAAGCAAGGAAGGCGAAACAGTATTCAGCAGCTCGTTCTCGTCGATAAATGCCGACGTCGTAGAACAAACAGGGGCTATAGACACGGTGGGAGTTACCACCATTTCCCAAGAGAGCGCCGACGCAAGCGGTTCGCTTTCCTATGACATAAACAAGGTACCCGATGCGCCGTCGGTACCGACGATATAACACGGTTAAAAAGCGGAGATCGTTTCCATATCCCGAGCAATCTTACCAATAACTCCCAACTTCCCCCGATCTCCGCTTTTAACAATATAAAGGAGTATCAACATGAAACGGTTACAATTTATCAGCATACGCCACAGCTTCAGCACGCCCAAGGGCTTTAGCTTTACGGAATCGGCGGAAAAGGAAATTAAACGTGAAATTCGCGTAAAAAGAGTTTTTTCGCCGCGGTTTGCGAATAATATATTCGTAAAGAAACAGAAGGTCAACTAACGAAAGGAGACAGATCATTATGGCTGAAAAGCAGATTTACAAATTTAGCAACGAAATAGACGAGGTTGAGGTTTGCTCCCTCGGAGCGCCTATCACGGTGAAGACCACCGACGAAAGCGATATCACCGCGGAGTATGACAATCCCAACAATAAGCCCGAATTCTGCGCGGTTCTGTGCGGAAAACGCCTTACGCTCAAGGAAAAGGCGGGGTTCAGCCTGTTTTGGCCCAAGCCCAAGGATGACTACGCTATCACGGTATACCTTCCGAAAAAGCTCTATACGGAGCTTAAGGTCAACACTGCAAGCGGAGGCGTTGACATAACGGACGAGAGCGTTACCGCTGAGAAGTTCGACCTGAACACCGCCTCGGGAAATATCACGGTAAGGGCGTTCTTCGAGGAACTGCGTGTCAAGACCGCTTCCGGCAGCGTTTCGGTAAGCAATCCGACCGCAAACGCATCAAAGCTGCTGAAGATAAACACGGTCTCAGGACGTGTGAACGTTGACGGCTACAAGGCGGAGAAGTTCTCTATCTGCTCCGTTTCGGGCAATACCAAGTACTCGGGCGCCGGCGGCGAGGGCGACATCAGCGTGACCTCGGGCAACGTCGACGTAAGCTACGACGAGTGGAACGGCGATCTGAAGATCGGCGCGGTAAGCGGAAACGTTAAGGTTTTGTTCCCCGGAAACAGCGGCGCGGACGTGCAGTTTGACGGCGTTTCCGGTATGGTCAAGACCGACCTCGGAAACGAGCAGGGTAAGTTCATGAACCTCGGCAAGGGCACAAACGGCGAGTTCGGCGGCGACAATAAGCACAAGGTATCCGTTAATCTCGTAAGCGGCACGGTAACTCTCGCGCAGAAATTCGAGGGCGAACCTGCCAAGGAAACGCTATAACAGGCAATCACGGACGTTAAAGCCACATACGCGCCCGTTTGCATAAAAAACCGCCGCTCGGTAACGGGCGGCGGTTTGGTTTTAGAGCCTGTTTAGTATCTCGAAGTATGCAGATTGTGCAGCAGATATTGCGTATTTCAAGACGATTTTTCGCGGGCGTACTATATGTACTCCAAGAAAAATCAACGAAGAAATACGCAAAAGATGCAAGCAAGATGCGTGCTAAGAGATACTAAACAGGCTCTTATATATTGCATCTGAGACCGTCCTTGCGGAAACGGCAGCTTTCTTTCATATTGCAGTCCTCGCAGCTTCTGCGGCGGCTGTCGAGCGGCGTTTCGGACAAGCCTACTATGCCGACTATGCTCTTCTGCGGGGTCAACATATTTGAGGAGGTACAGGTCACGCCTATCTTCCTTGACGCGTCGACCGCCGTCAACAGCTGTGCCGCCTGGTCAAGCGGAAAGTCGCCGTAGCCTGCCGCATAGCACCATGTTGCGGAATATCCCGTCATCTTGTCCAATACGGCTTGACGAGCCAGCTCGGAGGTCTGCTCGGCGAGAACGCTCGCAAGCGCGTCCGCGGTCATTCCCTTCGCGCCGTCGGAAAGCTGTAAGCGTTTCAGCAGTCTGTCCGCGTCTGCGGAGAGCGTCGCCGCCGTTACCGCCGCCTTTGTGCAGCCCTCAAGATGACGCGCGATATCGCTGCCGACAAGTGAAAAATCACACCCCGAAAGTGAAATTTCACTCTCGGAGCGTACAATGTCGAAAATTCTCCACACGAAACGCGGACGAGCCGCCGCAAGCAGCTCCGTCTCGCATTCGTCGATAAGCGCCGTCAGATGTTCGTCGGGTTCGCCGCGAACGCCCATATACCTCAGCGCTTCCGCTCTGTTTATCATCTTATCACCCTCGACACGCTTTCGCTGATCTTCCTTGCGACATACGGGTTGTTCATCGTATACAGGTGGATACCGTCAACGCCGTTCGCTGCGAGATCGATTATTTGGTCGACAGCATAGGCGATACCCGCGTCGCGCATTGCCTCGGGGCTGTCGCCGTATCTCGCGATAAGCCGCGTGAATTTATGTGGCAGGGACGCACCGCACATGGTCACCATGCGCTGTATCTGCTTTGCGTTTATACACGGCATAACGCCCGCCTCGATAGGCACGTTTATACCCGCCGCGCGCGCTTTATCCAGAAATCCGTAAAAGAGATCGTTATCGAAGAACAACTGCGACATCAAATGCGACGCGCCCGCGTCGACCTTGCGCTTAAGGTTCGCAATATCCTCGTCGAATGACGGCGCTTCGGGGTGTCCCTCGGGATAGCACGCGCCCGAAAAGCTGAGATCGCTGCGTTCTTTCATGTATGCAATAAGATCACAAGCGTGCGGAAACTCCTTTTTCGGCTCGATATCGGGATTGATATCTCCGCGCAGGGCAAGGACGTTCTCCACCCCGTGCGCCTTGAATTCCTCGATAACGCGGTCAATGTCCGATTTTGTCGAGTTTACGCAGGTCAGGTGCGCGATGGACTCGGTATGATACTTTTCCTTGATAATGCTTACTATCTCACGCGTGGAACAGCCCGGCTGAGTCCCGCCCGCTCCGTATGTAACGCTGATGAAATCGGGCTTAAGGTCGGTAAGCTCGTCCAGCGTATTGTAGACCGTTTCGATCGATCCGTCCTTTTTCGGCGGAAATATCTCGAACGAAAATACGGTGTGACCGTCTTTAAACAATTCACAAATCTTCATATTATACTCCGATCAGTTTTCGGCTTTGATTTGTTTAAGTGCTTCCGCAAGCTGCGCGGGGCACGACGTGGGCTTTGAGCCGCAGCGAATTCCCGATAAGCGCTCGATTACCTCGTCGATCTTCATTCCTTTGACGAGCGAGGAAATGCCCTGCAAATTGCCGTTACAGCCGCCCTCTACCTTGAGGTCGGTGATCACGCCGTCCTCGACCTCAAGTATCATTTTGCGCGAGCATACCCCGCGCGGTGTATATTCATAAGTCATAATATAACCTCCCGTAAATTTTATTTATTTTGCGAACGAGTCCACTCGTCTGCGACCGCCTTTGCCACCGCGTCCGCAACGCTCTTGTCGAGCGCGGATGGGATAATGTAATCGACCGTCAGCTTGTCGTCTGTAACAAGCCCCGCGATAGCATGTGCCGCCGCGAGCTTCATATCCTCGGTGATAGCTTTTGCGCGAACGGCAAGCGCACCCTTGAACACTCCCGGAAACACAAGCACGTTGTTGATCTGATTAGGATAATCGCTCCGTCCCGTTCCGACAATATACGCGCCGCTTTCCTTAGCAAGCTCGTAGGTTATCTCGGGATTAGGGTTCGCCATAGGGAAAAGCACGGGCTTGCCCGCCATCGACCTGACCATTTTGGGCGTTACCAGATTCGGCTTGGATACGCCGACAAATGCGTCCGCTCCGCGCATAGCGTCCGCAAGCGTACCCTTGACGTTGTTCTTGTTGGTGAGCCTTGACATTTCCGTATGGGCGGGATTATCGTAGCTCCCGTCACGGTTTATTATTCCGCCGATATCCACCATTATTAAATTCCCGATACCCAATTTAAGTAAAAACTTGCCGATCGCGATTCCTGCCGAGCCCGCTCCGTTGATAACGACGGTTATGTCGCCGAGCTTCTTACCCGCGAGCTTTACCGCGTTCATCATTGCGGCTCCGACAACAATAGCGGTACCGTGCTGATCGTCATGGAATACGGGGATATCAAGGCGCTCCTTGAGCTTAGCTTCGATCTCAAAGCATCTCGGTGCGGAGATGTCCTCCAGATTAATGCCGCCGAAGCTGTCCGCGATAAGCTCTATCGTGCGGACGATCTCGTCGGGATCCTTGCTCTTCACGCAGAGAGGAAACGCATCAACGCCGCCGAATTCCTTGAACAAACAGCACTTGCCCTCCATTACGGGCATGCCCGCCAATCCGCCGATATCGCCCAGCCCCAACACCGCCGTGCCGTCCGTGATAACCGCGACAAGGTTGCTGCGACGCGTAAGCTTGTACGACAATTCGGGGTTTTCCGCTATCTCAAGGCACGGCTGTGCGACTCCCGGAGTGTATGCCAGCGACAAATCCTCGCGCGTTTCAATTGGCGCGCGGGAGATGACTTCGATCTTTCCCTGCCATTCATAATGCTTTTTCAATGCCTGTTCTTTAATGTCCATTTTCCAAACCTCTTTTATTCATAACAATTGTTTTTGTTTAATATCACAGCGCCTTTACCTTATGATTCAATATCTTATCAAGCTCCTCCTCGGGAGTGGGATTAGAGCCTATCTGTATCGCGTAATGATTGTAAAAGCCGTGAAAATCCGAGCCGCCCGTGGTCAGAAGTCCATACCGCTTGGCAAGCTCCGTCACTTCGCCGCGAAACTTTTCGTCCGCGCTTGAGTGCCACACCTCCGCGCCGTCGATAGCGCCCTCCGCGGCGAGCTCCTCAAGGAGCTCCATGCTGTCATACACCTTCGGATGAGCCATTACGGATATTCCGCCGCTTGCTTTAATGAGCGTAGTCACAAAGCGTACATCGGGGTAAAAGTCCGCCTCCTGCCGAACCTGTGACGCGCAAAGCCCGTCTTTGGCGTCGAATATCTCATCGTAAACATCACCGTAAAGATCGGTTGTATAGCCGTAATCCATTAGGGCGTGCATTATATGACATTTATAGATCGCCTTGCTTCCCGCGGAATACCGCAATATGCTTTCAAGCGTAATGGGGTATTTTTCCAAAACACGCATTGCGATACTCTTTCCGAGCTTCATTCTGCCCTCCGAGGTTCGCAGGCATAATCCCTCAAGTCGATCGGGCTTCTCCGGCATATAGCACAGAATGTGAACCTTTCTCCCACGTGCGCTGTCAAATGCGGAAAACTCCGCGGCGGGTATGACCGTTACATTGTAACGCTTTCCCAATACCGCCGAGCGCGATAGTGAAGCCAGACTGTCGTGATCTGTTATCGCGAGATAGCGAACGTCATCCCTGTCGGCTTGCTTAATGATATCCGAAATTCCCAATGAACCGTCGGATATAGTGGTATGGCAGTGCAAATCGGCTTTCATAAGACACCTCATATTTCACAATTTTTGGTTTTCTTTGTCCGCAATTTTCGGCTAAATTGACGGAAATAAGTCTGTCCGCTTTATGTATATAACACACTGCTTAATATTATACCACAAATCGTGTGATTTTTCAAGTCCTGCTTACAAAAGTCAAACCCTAAAATGAAAAAAGTTTTAAATTTTTTTGGAAACCAAAAAACAGATATGATTGTTGTCCCAAACACGAAATCTAAAAACGCAAAAAACACGTTACGCAAAATCCCAAAATTCCCCGAAAAAAGCTCTATAATCCAAAGAAGAAAATGAAATTTCAGAAAAAAATCTTGCACCTTCGCGTGAGATCGTGAGAAATGTACGTGTGGCTCATCTAGCTTTATAGTGTAAAAGCACTGCCTAAGTTAGTAAAAGCGGTGCTTCTTTCTTAATATAACTTTTAAACCATCCGCATTACTTGTTGTCAAGGCGGATGCTCGGCTTGATCCGGTGCGCTCTGCACAGCCGACTATCAGTCCGTCCACGCTCGGAAGCTGCTCGCCGCTGCGCCATAATTTCGGCGTGTAGGGAATATGCTTATAGGTCTTGGCAAACTCTCCGTGGGTCGCAAACCGCGCCGTTCCCATGCTAACGATCCCGAAACCTTTGGCGTGCCCGATGCCGAATACAAGGTCGAGCAGACTATCTCCGCAGACAGCGAAGCTATGTCCCGCGTTAATACAGAGGAAGCCCCCTACGAGTTGTCGCTGGAGATATCTGCCTCGGGAAACGCTGCAAAACGTCTTATTGCTGGCGGCAGTATATATTCTAGCATAACCGACAGCGACGCGCGGTTCGGCGGAGCGGTGGGATTGAATTACTTTGGCGGCGAGGTTGACAAGGTTAAACTTATCTATGAGGTAAACGACGAATATATTTCAAACGAAAGCAGCGAATATGCCGAAAAATATCTTGACTTTCAGGGCATAAAGAGGTATAATATATTCAGATACTTTGAGGATTTAAATATGCTCCTCCCCATTGTAACCGAATTCTATGAGGAGAGCAATACCCTGTATGCCGAAACGGATCGGCTTGGAACATACTGTGTGCTGGACATGGAGGTCCTTATGCAGAAATTGGGAATTGCACCGGACGGAACATCTGTTGAAAATGTTGCTCGACAGATGTATTCCGCTGCGCCCGCAGCCGCAAAGGATAATATTGATACGGAAAAATATTGTGTTACATTCATTTTCGATATCCGCAAAGGCATAGTTTCAAGTGAGCAGTTGGAAGCGTATAAAGAATATGTCGGCAGCTTTGCTACCGAGGTGTTCGCGGAAAACCGTGACATTACCATTTGCCTTATGACGCAGGACGTGACCGACTTTTTTGATGACAGCTATAAGGTCGTCGGCGAATGCAGCAATATTGATGATTTCAATAAAACAATAGGCAGAATAAAAATTTCCGATGAAGAAGGCTTTTTCGGGAACTATTGTACTGTCACCGACGCGCTTGCATACGTTCTGGATCACTCCGATTCCGGCGTCAAAAATTATGTTTTCGACGTCTACGCTCAGGAGGACGCTATTTTTGATACAGATGCAGCAGCGGAGCTTCTTAAAAACTCCGAAAACATTGTAAACATCAGCATGATTTCCGATTTCCCCAAAACGATAACCGGGTTTCAAAGGGAGATCGTGCTTGATACGTCCGGCATAAATATAAAACTCTACCAAGGATTTTGGCGAAAGAATTTACAGCCACGTCTTTAACGACTTTATTCCCGAAACCATGAGCGCTATCCTTATTTCGGGTTATGAGTATGTCGAACTAAAGGGCAGATTGAACAAGTACAACCATATTGACAGCGACTATGAAGAATGTGTGGAAGGCGAGAACGACTTCCATAAAAACGACCATTTGACCGACTGGGAGGAAGTCGGCGTTGATTACTGGACTGATCCGGATATGGGTTTAATGTCCTATGATGATGAAGGCAATGCAATCCTGCCGACGATTATGGACTGCTTGGAGTTTACCGAGCTTACATATGTTGAGGAAGGCTTGAAACGCTGTCAGCAGGATCTTAAGTATAATTTCGGTGAGGCGATTCGCGGCAAGAGGGTTCTTCCTATACTTTCCGATCCTACCAGAGCTGACAGCGATGGGGACGGGATTGTTGATAAATATGATCCGAATCCGCTAATGGCTATTGATGTGGATACGCCGTGCTTGTATGACAAGGGCGGTATATTCGGTGTTGAAAATCACGCGATGCAAATAGATTTTGGCAATGCTTGCGAATCATATTTTTGTGTTAACTGTAATTATGAAGCAATTGCTCCAGAACTTCAAGACGATAAAATTTTATCAAATGAAGAATATATAATCGTTCAATCATTGCTTTCTCTATATAAATATTTTGAATCAATGGAAGATCATGTCTCAAAAGAAGTGGTATATTCAGCTATTGATAATATTAGAGAGATTAAAGCAAAATATAGTTATGATTTTTGCAGCAGTGATGGAAGTTATGCTACCCCTTTTGCTTATTTGTGTATTGACGAAAACAATGAATACTTCATGGATATCCATATGGCGGACACAACATTATCTGAATGGATGATGGACAATGTTGTGTATGGAGGTAAGACATTAATTGATGCGGTTGCTTTAGGATTAAGCCCTACATGGTATGGTGTTGTAATAGGAGTTGCATGGACCATTATTTCAGCTTACGGAATCATGAAATACGAGGAATCAAAGTATGATTTTATAGGAACTGTTATTGGTTGCACTTGTACAATTACTGATCCAATTTGGCCTATTTCTCCGACTAGGAGTCAAGCCTTTTTTGCCATTAGTGCTATAAATCAAATTGGAATATCGCTTCAAGATCTTGAATCTACCTTATCTGGGAGTTTAAGAAGTTGTAGCGTAAGTGTTAGGATAAGAAGTGATTCTATTGATATTTGGAACTCGTTATCTCTTAGCATGTTTGATGTTAACGATCTTAAGTATACGCGCTATAATCAAATGAAACACACTTACTATGATGCAAATGGTTCATTAAATTTTAAAAATGCTCTTAATATCAGGATTGAAAATTTTGATGGTACAACGTATGATAGAATGTTTGGGTTGATTGGAAATTGTTTTTTTAGAAAGGATACATCAACTTTTGAATGGCAACAAGTAGACGAAAGGACTTTGCAGATATTATGACAACTAAAAACGGACGGATATGTCCCTGCTGCGGAAAGAAATTGATACTCATTCCTCCAGACAGAATGCTCCTGCCATCCAGAACGGGATTTTCAGTAAATGGTGTTGTATATTATTATGCTCCAGCAAAGAGATTTTCGAAAATTACAAGCAAGCCCAAAGCAAAGCACAGAAAATACTCAAACAATAGCTGGTATTTTGATGGAAATCTCAATCCGAACATTGTTAAATTTGATAGAATAAATCTCGGATGGCACGTAGTTCCCGTCAAGTATGCTCAGAAACGCATTGATAAGGACGGACTGTCATTGTTTTCAGACGAGCTGATTTTTTATTGTAGAAATTGCGGAAAAAAGTTAATGTTAAATGCTAATCCCATAAGATGGTTTGAATTGATAACCCAAATTATGATTGTTTTTACTATAGTATTATTGTTTGTCTTAACCGTTACCGCAACAAATGGCACTGTTCCAGCAAAAGAAGTTTTTTGGGGTGGTGGGTTTGTACTGGTTGCAGGATTATGTATAAATGTGTTTTTTACTATGTTCTCTTTAATGATTATAAAATATTACGAGAGCAATTTCGTTCCAACAGATGAGTATGACAACTTGATTTATCCTGATGCACATCTTTCTCTTTTAACTACGAAAAAGACTAACTATTTTCGTGAGGGAAACATTTTTATGGTTGAATTGGAAGAAAATATTTTTTACATTTATCTGGTTCATAAAACACAAAGTGATTTTGTCAATATCACTTGACACAATTTACGCAAAGAATTTTAGCAAGTTT
>CANDVA010000010.1 GCA_947389015.1 uncultured Clostridia bacterium
AAATCGGTGATTTTGCCAACAGGCAAAATCGCCGATAAATCACTTTTTTCTGCTGGTGGCAGAAAAAAGTGATCCGCGCTCTATGCAACACCTTACTGATATAAATTCTGATTTAACCTCATTATAAGTAAATCGGAGGCAATATGAAACATAACTACACGGGACTCACTGCCGAAGAAGTCTCCGAGCGCGTTAAAAACGGTCAGAGCAACGGCAGTCTCGATATTAAAACCAAAAGCGTCCCGAAAATTTTCCGTGATAATATTTTCACGCTTTTCAACTTGATTAACGTGGTTCTCGCTGTACTTGTCGCGCTTGTGAGAAGCTGGCGCAATATACTGTTTATGGGCGTCATCGTCAGCAATATCGCTATCGGGATTTTTCAGGAGATACGCTCAAAGCGCGTTATCGACAGACTGTCAATAATCTCCGCGCCAAAGGCTCACCTTATCCGCTGCGGAAACGAACAAGTTCTCCCCGTGAGCGAGATAGTCACCGACGACATTATGCTGCTTGCGAGCGGTAGGCAGGTCTGCGCGGACGCTGTCGTTCTCGACGGCGAATGCGAAGCCGACGAGAGTCTTATCACTGGCGAAAGCGACCCCGTAAGCAAAAAACAAGGCGACGAGCTGCTTTCGGGAAGCTTCATAGTATCGGGAAGCTGCACCGCACAGGCGATCCGCGTAGGATCACAATCGACGTCGGGCAAAATCACAAGCGGCGCGAAATACGTCAAAAAGCACTCCTCTGAGATGATGAAAGCCATCAACAAAATAATACAGATCGTTTCGGTATGCATTATGCCGTTTGGGCTTGTACTGTTCTACAAGGCATTTTACGTGACCAAGCTTCCCGTCGAGGAGGGCGTTACAAGCACCGTCGCAGCGCTAATCGGAATGATCCCCGAGGGCTTGGTGCTGCTTACAAGCATAGCTCTGGCGGTCAGCGCTATCCGCCTCGGACGGCGGCAGACGTTATGTCAGGATCTGTACTGCGTGGAAACCCTCGCGCGGGTGGACGTGCTGTGCCTTGACAAAACCGGAACGCTTACCGAGGGCTGTATGGAGATTCAAGAGGTACGCACGCTCGACGACGGCTTCGACGTTGACAGCACTCTGAAAGCGTTCTCATCGGCGTTCCCCGAACCCAACGCTACTTTGAAGGCGGTCTGCGAGCGCTGGTCGGACGGTTCGGACAGTTCGGCACTGAAAACGATACCATTCTCCTCGGCGAGAAAATGGAGCGCGGCGCAGCTTGACGGTCTCGGAACGGTTGCTCTCGGAGCGCCGAGTTTTGTACTCGGTAACGATTATGCTCAAATCGCGGATATTTGTGAAGAATACTCGTCAAGGGGCTTTCGGGTGCTGGTTTTGGCGCAGTCTCCCCTGCCGCTCGGCGATAACGCGCTGCCGAGAGATATCTCGGCAAAGGCGCTTGTAGTGCTGTCCGACAAGATACGCTCGTCCGCGTCCGATACCTTGAAGTATTTTAAGCGGCAGGGTGTGGAGTTAAAGGTCATCTCGGGAGACGACCCCGTGACTGTCTCGAGCGTCGCGAAGCGCGCAGGGCTTGACGGCGCTGAAAACTACGTCGATATGGGCAATATCACCGACAAAAATATCCCCGAGATAGCCGAAAAATACTCCGTATTCGGCAGAGTAACGCCCGATCAGAAGCTGCTGCTCATCAAGGCGCTGAAAGCCGCGGGTCACAAGGTCGCAATGACGGGCGACGGCGTGAACGACGTCCTCGCGCTGAAAGAGGCGGACTGCTCGATCGCTATGCAGTCGGGCAGCGACGCGGCACGATCGGTATCACAACTCGTGCTGCTGACCTCGGATTTCACGTCAATGCCGCTCGTCGTCGAGGAGGGACGGCGGTGTATCAATAATATACAGCGCTCGGCGGCGCTGTTTCTCGTCAAGACGATCTTCTCGTTCCTGTTGGCGGCGGCGTTTCTGGTGCTGCCCTACGGCTACCCGTTCAAGCCAATCCAGATGACGCTGATAAGCGCCCTCGCGATAGGCGCACCGTCGTTCCTGCTCGCGCTCGAACCGAACAAAAGTCTTGTGCGCGGGAGCTTTCTGGTTAACGTTATGAAGAAAGCCGCGCCCGGGGGCATATCCGTGGCTGTCGGGATAGGTCTGCTGACCGCCGCCGAGAGCGTTTTCGGGTTTGCTCCCGAGGACGTGTCGGCAATGGCGACTTATTTGACGGGGTTCGCGTGCTTTCTGGTACTCGGGAATGTTTGCCGTCCGTTCAAGAAACGTCGCGCAGCAATGCTCGCGGTGCTTATCGCGGCATTCGCGGGAGCGGTATGGCTGTTCCCGAGGATATTCTACATCGTTCCGCTCACGGCCGCCGAGTGGACAGCGCTGGCAGTACTCGCCGCAATAGTGCTGACCGTTCAGATCGCTGTCGGACTTACGGCGCGCGTAATAACGAAAAAAAGTCCGCATAAAAATATTTCAAGAGGTTGACTTATGAATTCAAAAGAAACATTAAAACGGATAGTCTCGCAGCTCTCCAACGGCGTTATAGGCGGTATGCTTATCGGCGTCGGCGGCTGCGTGAGCCTTTCCTGCGACAATAAGTACATAGGCTCGCTGTTGTTCTCGCTGGGACTGTTCGCGATAGTTCAGTTCGGTTTCGGGCTGTATACGGGCAAAGTCGGGTATATCCCGCTGCGAAAGCCCGCGTATCTGCTCGAATGTCTGTTCACGATAATCGGCAACGCTATCGGAACGTTCCTTGACGCGTTTCTGCTTCAACAGACGAGGATATACCCCGCTATCGGCGAAAAAGCAATGGCGAGCGTTGAGACAAAGCTGGGCGACGGGTATTTAAGTATGTTTGTACTTGCGATATTCTGCGGTATACTGATGTTCCTCGCCGTGGACAACGCGCGTATCTCACGCGCCGAGGGCGGACATATCGAAAAGACCGTCGGCGTGATATTCTGCGTAATGGTGTTTATCCTCTGCGGATTTAACCACTGTATCGCCGATATGTTCTATCTGTTCCTTACAAACAGAATGGGCGGCGCGGGCGCGTATCTGCCGCTCGTGATACTTGGAAACAGCGTCGGAGGAATGCTGCTGCCGCTGCTGAAAATGCTTACCGACAAACCCTTCGATCGCGAAAAGTGAGGTGCATATGGTCAAAGAATTAGTCCACGACCCGATTTTTCTGGCGCAAAAGTCCTCCCCCGCAGATGAGAGCGACAGGCAGACCGCGCAGGATCTCCTTGACACGATAACCGCGCACAGGGACGAATGCGTTGGCATGGCAGCGAATATGATTGGCGTCAAAAGGTGCGTTATCGTGTTTGACGACGGCGGAGTGTTCCGCATAATGTTCAACCCGGAAATAATCGGCAGATCCGAGCCTTACAAAACCGAGGAGGGCTGTCTTTCCCTGCTTGGCGGACCGCGTCCGACAATGCGATTCAAAAAGATCAAGGTACGCTATCTTAACGAGGAATTCAAGCCACGAATAAAGACGTTCACGGGCTTTACCGCACAGATAATCCAGCACGAGACAAATCATTGCGACGGAATACTGATATAGTGAAAACAGGCAAGGCGAACTGCCCTGCCTGTTAATTTTATTGTTTTTTGCTTTTATCGGTGATGAAGCGCTTTGAATGAGCAATCTTTGTCTGCTCGGGTGGATTTTCGGAATACTCGGGAGCCTCGAACCAGAAAGTGCTCCCTCTGCCCTCGCTGCTGTCCGCTCCGTATGCGAAGCCGTGCTGCTCAAGCACGCTCTTTACGATAGACAGCCCTATACCGCTGCCCATTTTAGCGCGCTTATGCGTTTTGTTGCGCTCGCTTACCTTGTAGTATCTGTCCCAGATATACGGCAGATTTTCCGCGGAAATGCCATCTCCGTGATCCTCCACCTCAAAGCGAACCAAACCGCCCTCTTTGCGGACGAGCCGCACTATGACGGTATTGTCGTCACCCGTGTAGGTCACGGCGTTGTTTATCAGGTTGTATACCACCTGCTCGAGCTTGGTGATGTCGGCGGTGATCATAATATCGTCCTCCGCCTGTAAGTCAATAGTTATGCCGTCGCTCTCCTTCATTATGTCAAAGCGCGAAATAACTCCCGAAAGCCTTGCGGTAAAGTTGAAAGTTTCAAGATGCATTTCGGTAACGCCCGCCTGAAGCTTTGACAGATCGAGTATATCCGTTACAAGCGACGACAATCTGTCCGTCTCGTCAATGATGACTTTTAGATGACGCTCGCGCTTTTCGGGATTGTCACCCGAAAGATCGCGTATCATCTCGGCGTATGCCTTGATCATCGTGAGCGGCGTACGCAGGTCGTGGGAGATATTCGCCATAAGCTCGCGGCGCAGATCGTCGGACTTGGCGATCTCCTTGGACGCGGACGTGAGCGTTCCTGCGAGCTGCTTTATCTCCGCATAGTCGTACTTTTCAATATCCGCGTTGAATTTTCCCTGCGGGAGCTCCTTTGCGGAATTGTTTATCCGTATGATAGGCTCGGATATCTTATACGAAAACAGCGCCGACATAAATATAGTCAGTATCATCATTATAATGCCGACGAAGAAGAACTGCCGCACGAAAATGGCGACCGTCGTACCAATAGGCTGAATAAAGTTGCAAATAAAGATATACGCCTCGGGGTTACGCTGATCCTTTCCGATATAGCTGCCCATCATAAGCGCGGTGTTGTCAAGACGCTCGTCGCGCAGGCGCTTGTAGACAATACCCTTTTCCGACTCGGCTACCTCGCGCCCGAGGCTCTTCGTAAGCGACCCGAGCGGCAATCCCGCGTTTATCCTGTCCACGCTGAACGAGGCTCCGTTCTGCGGGAAGTATATCTCGATATACATCTTCTTTTCGGCGGCTTGGTTATTGATTATCTCCGCGATACTGTCGTTGTACCAGTTGCTGCGTATCTCAACCAGCGCCTCGCTTATCTCGTAGGTTTTCATCCACTCATAGAAATTCGGGAACATCGCGATAAGGAAGATATAAGTGAACGTCAGCATCGCGATAACGACTACCTCAAAAAGCGCCCAGACGCGTATTTTTATACTGCGAAAAAAATTCATTCCTTACGCCTCGAATTTATATCCCAATCCGCGCAGTGTCACAATATATTTACGGTACGGTCCCAGATTGTTGCGGAGCATTTTTATATGCGTGTCGATAGTGCGGTCGTCGCCGAAGAAATCATAGCCCCAGACCTCCTCGAGAAGCTTGTTTCTCGTCAGCGCGATATTTTTGTTGCGCACCAGATAAAACAGCAGATCGTATTCCTTAGGCGTGAGGTTCGCCTTTTCGCCGTCGATAAAAACGTCGCGCGAGGTGAAATTTATCTCCAGACCCTCGAACTTCTCCACCTCGGACGGATTTGCGGCGGCGGACGCGGCGGTGTTGCGCTTTACGATAGCGTTCACCCTCGCCATGACCTCCTTCGGCGAAAACGGCTTTACCACATAGTCGTCAATGCCAAGCTCGAAGCCGAACAGCTTATCGTACTCCTCTCCCCTAGCCGAAAGCATAAGCACAGGCGTCTGCTTTGACTTGCGTATCTCCTTGCACGCGGAATATCCGTCAAGACGCGGCATCATAACGTCCATTATAATGATATCGTAATCGGTGTTCTTAGCCATTTCAATCGCCTGCATACCGTCGCACGCCTCGTCCACCTCGTGACCCTCGAACTCGGCATACTCCTTAAGTACCTCACGGATATTGTCCTCGTCGTCAACAACCAGAATTTTATACACGTTTATCCCTCCGAATTTATATTATCCCGCTCAAATGCGGTGAATTATCCCCCGAATGATTAAAAAACAGGCGTTCTTTTCATACCGGATATGAGAAGAACGCCTACCACAGTGAGGAAATTATGAACATTGCATGCCGAATCATCTTCGACACTTTAATTATAATATACAAATATGACGAAACAGTGAAAAGGCGCTGAATGTTATGTAAATCTGTACATTATATCATGTGAAAAAACTCACGACCTCATTCATCTTAACGTCGATAATATCGGGAATACCCGTATCGTAATACGTATAACCGTACTCCTCGACGCGCAGTCCCCTCGCAGCCGAAGCGTCCGACTCTGGAAGCTTTATCCCGAGTTTTACCGTCTTTCCCTCGGCGTCAAGAAAAAAGCTGCCGCCCGTTTCCTCGGCAAAGCGCTTTATTATCGGGATACCGAAGCCGACACGCTGATATCCGAAATCGATATCATTTTCGCCGAAGCCCTTATTGACAAATAAAACGCTCTCGTTTACAAGCTGTAAGTAAACAAATCTCTTTCCATCCTCGGCGCGCCGTACAAGCGAAAGCACGGGAACGCAGTCGCGCGGCGAAAACAGCAGCGCGTTCTGAATGGAATTCACCAAAGCGGTTATCGCGTGGCGCATATCGGCGGTGATAAAAAGCCTGTCACACTCGCAGACGAACCGTATACATCTTCCGCACTTCGCAAGTATCGTATTGCATCTGTTGACAATACCGTCCGTCAGAGACACCGCGTCGATCATTGCCGGCGAACAGTGCGTGAGCATCATCGAATACTCGAACACATTCTTGGTAACGGAGCTGAGATCGGAAATGCGGTCGTAGAACTTGACCTCAAAGCCCGAAACGTCCTCATTGTTCGCGATACAGTCCCGCATAGCGAACAGCGTTTTCCACAGTCTTGCGGTGTTGTGCTCCACCGCGTTGAACAGCGGCGTTATCCGTTCGCGGATATCCGTATACTCCGCCATACTTATCACCGCACTCGAGTCGAACAGCTCGCACAGCGCAAGCTCCTCGTCCAGCGGACATATCCTCGCGCAGTATGTCATACCGCCCATTACGAGCATAGTCCGCGCGATCTTAGCGAGCGGAAAGCGTATCTCGTCCTGTATGAATTTCTCAAGCGAAGTATCGGCAGGCAGCATATCGGGACGGTTGCTGAAAACGCAGTTCAAAGAACTGTCCAGAACAGCGGCGGGATTATCTAAACGCACTAAAAGGCGCTCTAACATTTCTCTCTGTCCGCCGTCCAAAGCATAACCTCCTCAAAATTGTCACGCAAGCAGCTCTTCCATTTCATCAAGAAGCGATGAAAACAGCTTTAAAGCGTCCTCTACAGCCTTCTTTGACGTCATATCCACGCCCGCGCCTTTAAGCAGCGTGATCGGGTCGGCGGAGCAGCCGCCGCTAAGAAAGCCGATATAATCCTTGACCACGCTTTCTCCCTCGTTCAGTATGCGCTGCGAAAGCGCAATAGCCGCGGAAAATCCCGTCGCGTACTGATAAACGTAGTAATTGTAGTAAAAATGGGGAATTCTCGCCCATTCCATATCCAGCTCGCTGTCGACTATCAGTTCCTCGCCATAGTAATCGACATTCAGCTTATGATACATCTCACAAAGACTTTCGGCGGTAAGACTTTCTCCGCTCTCGACCTTTTCGTTTATCATAAGCTCGAATTCCGCAAACATCGTCTGTCTGTACAGCGTTGTTCTGAACTGCTCAAGAAAATAGTTGACAAGGAATGCCCTGCGCTTTTTATCGGACGTGTTCTTAAGCAGGTGCTGCATTAGCAGGCTCTCGTTGCAGGTAGACGCGACCTCTGCGACAAATATAACATAATCCGCATACGCCGTTGGCTGATGCTTGTTAGAAAGATAAGAGTGTATCGCATGACCCATTTCGTGAGCTAACGTGAATTCCCAATTCAGCGTGTTCTTGTAGTTCAACAGTACGAACGGATGGACTTTAGCGCCAGCGGAATACGCCCCGCTGCGTTTGCCCTCATTCTCGCGAACGTCTATCCATCGCTTTTCGATACCCTCTTTAAATATCGCGCGGTAGTCCTCGCCCATCGGCGCGAGAGATTCGTATACCTCTTTTTTCGCCTGCTCGAAGGGTACGTTATCCTCTATACCGCCGACTATCGGAGTGTACAGGTCGTAAGCGTGCAACTCGTCAACTCCAAGCGCCTTTTTGCGTATCTTTACATAGCGGTGCATAAGTCCCATATTCTCGTGGACTGCCTCGATAAGGCGGCGGTATACAGCGGTGTCGACCTCGGTGCCGTCAAGAGCTGCTTGCAGAGTGTTCGGGTATTTTCTCGCCCTAGCGCGGAAAACAAGCGTCTTTACCTGCGCGGAAAGCATAGCCGCCGAGGTATTCTTAAAGCTCCCGTAGGTCTCGTACATAGACTTGAACGCCGATTTGCGCAGCTCCCTGTCGGTGCTCTGCATAAGCGGGACATAGCTCTCGTGAGTGATCTGATGAGCGTTTCCATCGCTGTCCACCGCGTCGGGGAATTTCAGATCCGCGTCGTTGAACATCGAGAAAATCGTGTCGGGAGTGCCCTGCATTTCACCCGTAAGCGCCATTATCTTCTCCTCCGCCTCGGAGAGGATATGCTCGCGCTGTCTGCGTATACGCTCCAACGAACGGCGATACAGCTCCAGATCGGGGCAGGTATTGAAAAAGCCCTCAAACGCTCCGTCGTCAATCGAAAGTATCTCGGGAGTAACGAATGCCGCCGCGCCCGCGATCTGTACATACAGCATCTCCAAGCGGTTGGTCATATCCTGATACTTCGCGACGCGCGTGTCCTCGTCGCTCTTCCTCTGAGCGTAGTTTATCAAACTGTCGAAAACGATCGACAGCTCGTCGTCCAGCCTTAAATATTCAAGCAGCTTATCCGCGGAGGTACTCAGTTCTCCCTTATAAGACCCGATTTTTTCCGCAAATCCCGCCGCCTTTTTGTAATCCCGCTCCCACGCCTCGTCAGTGGCATAAATATCCTCAATAGCCCACTTGTTCTCGGCGGATACATCCGCGCGCTGAGGTATTCTTTCAGACATAAACAATCTCCAGTTCTATCACGATGTTCTTTTTATTTCATTCTGCGCATGATTTTCGGCTTGAGTATCTTCTCGTAGAACGGCGCGTACATTCCGAGGAATATATCGTACATAATGAACGCGAACGCACCCATGCCGTAAATTATCAGTGATCCGTACTGTCCGAACTCGTTGGTCTCGTCCAAAAGATACGTCATTCCGAAAAGGTATATCAGTATCATATACGCGCCCACTCCCATAACGGAGAACAGCGCGAGCTTGACTATCCAACGGAGTATTTTCAAGCGTATCTTCTGTATATATTCCCTTACTATCGGATAATATCCTAACAGGAAAATATACATCATCGCGACCTCGTAATTCGGCGTGATCAGCAGACACAGCAATCCCACCGCGATATAGCTCACGAGCCCGTACTTCACGCCGAGCCTTTCGCGTATCACCCATATCAGTATGCCCGCGATCGCGGGGGTGATATACTCGAACGACGGTATCATTCCCAGAATGAACATCAGCGCAAGCGCCAGACCGCTCATGATCCCGCACAACGATACCGTATATCCAATATGCCGATTATCCTTGTCCGACATATTACTTCCTTTCCTGTCCGTAAAATTCCATGCTCTTTGCTTTTCTCTCCGTGCCGATCCTCAAAAGCTCGCGGAGCTCGTCAATATCGTCGTTCGCCATAGCGTCGCGGTACTCCGAGAGAGCGTTTATTACATTGTTTATCTCGAACAGCAAAGCCTCCTTGTTGCACATGAACAAACTCGACCACATTTCCTCGTTGAGGTACGCGACACGCGTAAGATCGAGAAAGCTGCCCGCCGAAAAGCCGTCGGCACGGAACAGTGAGGGACTTTTTACATACGCGCTTGACACGACGTGAGCAAGCTGCGAGGTGTAAGCGATATTGCTGTCATGCTGCTCGGGAGTGGCAATCACGACCTGTCCGAAGCTCATACAGGCGCCCAGAGTAGACACCAGATCAATAGCGATCTGCGGAGTATTCTCGGAGGGCGTGATTATAAAGCTCGCGTTTTTAAACAAGTCCGCTGTCGCGTAATCAAAGCCCGAATGCTCCGTACCCGCCATTGGGTGCGTTCCGATAAAGATAACGCCCTTTTCATCGAGTATGGGCGTACAGTTGCGCACTATATAGCCCTTGACGCCGCATATATCCATTACGATAGAGCCCTTGCGGAATCTGTCGGCGTTCTTTTTTATAAAGTCAACGATAGCCACTGGATAAAGCGCTACTATCGTAAGGTTAGCCTCGCCGAGTCTGTCCTCGTTTATCTCCTCGTCGACGGCGCCCTGCTCGAGAGCTTTGCGCACCGTTTCGGGATCGGTGTCGATACCCATTATATGATGAAAAGTGTTCGCCTTGAGAGCCTTGCATATTGAACCGCCTATAAGCCCAAGACCTATTACCGCTATATTCATTTGAATTTCCTTTCGGTCAATAAAATAATCCATTATTATTATAACATATTTGGAAAGATTTTGCAAGGAATTTATTGGAAATTTTTCGCAATTCTCGTATAATTTTTGTTATTTTAACGGCGCATAGCCGCTTTTTTCAACTATCCCCTGCCCCTCGTCCGATAATATCCAGTCGATAAGGGCGGTGATATTCGGGTTATCGTCACCCTTGCGGTATACGGCATAAAAGCTGCTCACCAGCGGGTAACTCTCGTTTGCAATGTTCTCGGGACTTGGGTAAACGCCGTTCAGCGAGAGCATTTTCACGTCAGAGTTCTCGACTATGCCCTCAACATAATAGCGGAACGAAAAGCCTATCGCGCTGCCGAAAAGCCCCGTCAAACTGCGCTTCATCGGAATTCCGTCCATAAACGAGAGCATTGCCGTCTGACTGCCGCTGCCCTCGTTGCGTTGGAGAGCGTCAATGTAACGGTTTTCACCTCCGACCTCCGACCACTTCTCGATATCACCCGAGTAGATTCCTCTGACCTGCTCAACGGTAAGGTCGTCGACGGGATTGTTCTTATTGACGATAAACACGAACGCCTCCCTGCCTATCGGCACAAGCTCCAGCTCCACACCGTTCTGTTCGGCGTATTCGAGCTGTTCCTTTGAGGGAGCGGCGCAGATGACAACATCCGCCGTGCCGTCCACTATCGCCGCGTATGCGCCTCGTGTGTTGTGGAATTGCAGAGCGCTGTCGGGCGCGAAGTTCTCTCCGTCGAACGATACGCTGTCGGAGGGATATACCGCGTTCACAAAGCCCGAGAACACGGGATAGAGCGCCGCCGCGCCATCGATCACGGGCAGGTCGCCGCTGAGCTTTGCGGCGCTGTCTGTCTTGACGATACCCGAATTTTCGTCGAAAGGGAGATATTTGCTCAGTTCTATGGATTTCGCCTGCATTTCGGGACTTGTGTCGTTAATATAGCGCTTGGTGAAGATATTGTAAACGGCAATGTCAAACGCCGCGAACATTGCCGTGACAAACAATATCAAAGATATCTGTTTGATAAGTTTCATTTGTTACCCCCTGTTCGCGATATAGGAGATTATAGAGCAGTCGCTGTAAAGCGCGTAGGTGTACGCAACAAGCGCAATAACGCTTATCACCCCGACAACGCAGACCGCGGTCAGGATGCCGTAAAATACCTTGTCTTTCATATTTACTCCTTACATATGCACCGGTGCACTCAAAAAAATTAACAAAAAGGCTATTATCGCTATGACCGACGTATCCGCAAGACCCATAACGATACCCGAGATCAGCGCCATTGTTCCGCGCGAACGGCGCTTGGGGTCGGTCTTGGGAGTTTTCACAAACCGCACCAAAGATACCACAAACCACACGACCGCCGCAGTCGGTACAAGCACAAACATCGCTAAATATATGATCGTTTCCATTATTTCACTCCTTACATATGCCGCAAAGCAAAGAAAAACAGCCCCATAAGCAGCGCGGTCGCAAGAAACAGCGCCCCTGCGACACAGCCCGAAACTATTGTGAGTTTTTGACGTATGCACAGCTTGAGCGAGCTCTTGTCGGTGCGTTTGTATTTTATCAACGATACGATAAACCAAATTATCGCCGCCAATGATGGTATGAAAAACATAGCATAAAAACTAAACGTGTATAAAATATTTATAAAATAGTTCATTTCTCTCCCTAGCAAAATAAAGGGCATTGTCAACGCCGAACAATGCCCTTTAAATTATCAAACTTACTTACAGTCGTCGGGCGTAAAGTCGTCCGGAGGACGATATCCCGGCACGGTGAGATACCAGTTTACGCCAAAGCGATCGGTAACGCACGCGGCACACGGACTCCACGGAAGCTCGCAGATGTCCAACTTGACCGTCCCGCCCTCTTTAAGCGCGTTGAACGCTTTTTCAAGCTCCACGCGATCACTGAAAGTATAGCCGAGCTCTATGGGGTTGACGCCGGAAACGTCTTTGTCCGATTCGACAACGGAGCAAACGTTCACACCTTCCTTGTTGAGCTCGGAGTGGAAATAGCTTCCGTCGTCATTCAGCACATGATAGCCGAGCTCAAGACCAAATACGGCTTTGTACAGCTCCACAGCCTCCACGCTGTTCTTTACGTATAGACCTATCGAAAAGCCCATTAAGCCTTACCTACCGAACCGAACAGCTCCATCTTCTCCTTGACGGTAGCCTTGATAGCCTCAGCGCCGGGAGCGAGCAGCTTTCTCGGGTCGAAGCCCTTGCCCTGCTGATCCTTGCCCGCCTCGATGTACTTGCGTGTAGCGTCCGCAAAGGAGAGCTGGCACTCGGTATTTACGTTGATCTTCGCAACGCCGAGGGAGATAGCCTTCTTGATCATATCCGCGGGAATTCCCGTTCCGCCGTGAAGAACCAGCGGCATATCGCCGACTTCCTTCTTGACAGCCTCAAGGGTCTCAAACGAAAGACCCGCCCAGTTCTCGGGGTACTTACCGTGAATGTTGCCGATACCCGCAGCCAACATGGTAACGCCGAGGTCAGCGATCATCTTGCACTCCTTGGGGTCTGCGCACTCGCCCATGCCGACAACGCCGTCCTCTTCGCCACCGATAGAGCCTACCTCGGCCTCGATAGAGATTCCGAGTACGTCGCAGGCGTTAACGAGAGCCTTGGTCTTTGCGATGTTTTCGTCGATCGGATAGTGAGAGCCGTCGAACATTATCGACGAGAAGCCCGCGTTGATGCATGCCTTAGCGCCCTCAAAAGAGCCGTGGTCGAGGTGAAGAGCAACGGGGACGGTAATCTTAAGCTCCTCGAGCATACCGTTTACCATGCCTACAACGGTCTTGTAGCCGGTCATATACTTGCCTGCACCCTCGGATACGCCGAGGATTACGGGTGACTTCAGCTCCTCCGCGGTGAGAAGAACCGACTTTGTCCATTCGAGGTTGTTGATGTTGAACTGACCTACCGCGTACTTGCCGTCACGAGCCTTGTTCAGCATTTCTTTAGCGGAAACCAACATATTAAATTACTCCTTTATAGTTTGTTTATGGATTAACGATCCACATATATTGTATCATATTTTCCACAAAAATGCAATATATTTTGAAGATTTTTTCGGTTATAGTGGAATTTTCTCCAATACGGCTATAAATTCGCGCCAATCATGAATATGCAGATATTCATAATTTACCTTGATACCGTCGTTTTGTCCTCTGTGCGGATTTATATCGCCCGGGGTCTCGCCCTCGTAAAGCACCGGAAAAATTCCCGCGCAGTGAGCGCCCTCAACGTCGGCGGTTATGGTGTTGCCGCAGTACCATACCTTGTCCGCCGAAAGCCCCGCTTTATTAAGCGCGATATCAAACAGAACTCGGCTCGGCTTGCGGTACATATAATCGCTCGACGTGATAACAAACTCAAATTTATTGTTCGGCAAAAGACGGTCAAAGCGCTCCGACAGCGCCTCGCCCGACCACGCAAGATTGCTGATCACCGCGGTGCGTATACCGTTTTCGTTAAGGTAATCGAGCATTTCGTCCGCGCAAGGCATTACGGCACCATATGAAGCGGCTTTCCAGAACACGATCTCACGTTCGAGCGGGGTGAGGGAAAACTCAATGCCCAGCAGATCGTCAATGATCCTTTGCCCTACTCTCGCGGAGATATCGCAGTTGTGTGTTTTACGGATATCCTCGATTTTTCCGAAAACCTCCGAGCACATCTTCGTGTACTCCCCGACCGTAACGTCGTTCGGATTTTTGACTATGTGCTCGAACTGCGCCCTGTTGCCGCGCTCCGAATCCCAGTCGGGCTCGTACAACAGGGTGTGTCCGTTATCGAAAATTATCATCTCGGGCTTTTTCACAGCTTACCTCACTCGCTCGGAATATGTTCCGTCTCAGTCGTGTAGGAAAAAATCAGCTCGGGCGGTACTTCATCGTAAGAGCTGTTGATCTCCTCATAGCTTTCCAGATATGCGAGAAACAGCGGAATAACTATACACGCCAGTATTGTTACCACCACGGCGGCTATAACGGTGCCGATCTTCTGTTTTTTTGTCCACGAATGACGCGGAGCCGCGTCGCCTCGAACCTCGAAAAGGCGCTTTTCGCCCGAGTTCACCGCTTGTATAACGGATATTTTCAGCTCGTCGGGAGCGGTAAGCTTAAGGCATAGTTCCTTGTAGGACTTATCCAGTCTGTCCGAAAGCTCTCCGAGATCGCCGAGCTGTTCATTGACATAGCGGACGTTTACGTCGGTTATCGCCGCGACCCTGTCGGGCTCCAGGTCGTTCTCGAAGCTGAGATGAATAATAGCGCGGACTATCTGCGGACGCGGAAAAACCTCCGCGAGCAGTGCCTCCTGCTTCGCGGATAAGCCTATTTCGGACAACGTTTCCGCGTTATCGTTTGACGGTGATTTACGGCAGAGCCTGTAAGCCTTTTTAACGATATCGTACAGTTCTGCGTTCTCGGCAAGCGTGTCGCAGTCCTGCGCTACCTGCGTGAAAACACGTTCGGCACTGTCAAAATTCTTGGTGACAATCAGTGCCAGCGCGTACACATCGTCGCCAAACGCGTCGATAAATTTCTCGATATTCATTATGAGTTGTGGTCGCTGACGTGGAACTGCTTGAGATTTCCGATCTTCTTGCTGCGCTCGCGCATGATATCTTCAACCTCTTCGACGGTAAGCCCACGCTCCGCCATTAACACCGCCATATGGTACAGCACGTCGTTTATCTCGTTGGCAAGCTCCTCGTTATCATGATTTTTGGCGGCGATCACCATTTCGGTACACTCCTCACCGCACTTTTTTAGTATCTTGTCAAGACCCTTATCGAACAGGTAGCAGGTGTAGCTGCCCTCCTGCGGATTTTCACGGCGGTTAATAATCACGTCGTACATCTCCTTAAACGCTTCACTCATAAAAATTTCTCCTTTAAATATTTCACAAAAAAACTCCGAAAGCCTATGTTCATACTTGATTCAACGCTTTGCGGCAGATCATAGTAATATTCCCCGCTTGCGATATCAACGGAAAGGCGGTCGAGGGGAAAACCCTCTTGGTGCATACGCTTATGCGGCGTATCAGTTAGATAGAATGCCTTGCCCCAAAGGCTCTCGTCCATGCTCTGATATATTTCGTTTTCCGACATTACAAGGCATAGCGCGTTTTTGTAACGCGCGGTGAGTCTTCCTCCGTATTCGCGGGCAAGCGCGGCATAATATGCTATCATCTCGTTATCGGACAAATGCTTTCCCGCAATGTTTCGGACATGAACTCCCGGCTGCAACTCGTCGGGAACGTTCTCAAAGAACAGTCCGCTGTCAAGTGAAAACACGGGGATCCCGTAATAACGGTAATATGCCAACGCCTTTATCCGAGCGTTTTCTAGAGGACTTGAACCGCTCTCGTCAACGTCGGGAGGACTTTTCGCCATATCGCGCAGGCTTAACAGTTCGATATCCAATCCCTCTAAGCTCTCGCGCATGGTGCTCAGCTTTGAGGAATTGCCCGTACCGAACAGTAAGGTTATTCTGCTCACCGCTTCACTCCCTTTCACACTCCTGTTTATTATAGCAAAAATAGGGTGGTTTGTCAAGGTCGGTCATAAATAATCCCTTTTACCTTTTGTCACGCATTGTCAAGTTCCCTATTATTCAATTTCGTATAATAAATATATTTCAACAGTACTATATTGCCTTATCAATTCTTTATCCTTATCCGAAAGCTCTTGATCGGGAAAATCAGCCACCAATGAGCAAAGATAAATGTAAACAGGACTGTACCTTTGAGTAAAACCCTCTCGTCCGAATTTACCTTGTATAATATCAAACTCATGCTGAATTTGACCAGTACTATTGCAGTCAGCAAACTTCAACACATTATCTAAACTTTTTTTACATGTATTGTCAATGATTGATTTAGCCGTATTAACCGCTACAAAAAGCCATTGGTATAAATTGGTCAGTTGTTTCGGCTTGGCTTTCAGTTCTGATTTTATATCGACATAAATTTCATTTTCCATACTTAATTTCCTCATAAATGCCGAGTTATTGAGTTCGTTGCAAACTTGAAATCATTTAACCGATCTCATTTTGTTATTGTCTATGCGTCACAAGACTTACTACACGAAAGATAAAAGGTATCACAAATACTTTCTTGCAACGTATTTATCATCAAGCTCCATATAATGCTTAAAGCCCTCGCTTTTGTACAGCTCGTCAAAACCCATGAACCTCATATATTCAACGGACGCGTCCTTTTGCGGATATGCCTCGACATAGTCAAAGCCGTCCTTCTTAGCGTCCTCGCAGACCGCCCGTAAAAGCCTGCGGGCGATCCCTTGCCTGTGATACTCCTCCGCGATCATAAAGCAATAGATGACCTTGACTTTTTCATTCGCCTCGGATACCGCTTTTTGCAGATCGGTCAAGGCGAAAATAAGTCCCGCACAATTCGCGCAGTCGGACTTGGTGTTAGCATTGCACCAGCCTATTATCTTGTTATCCTTTAACGCCACATATCCTTGCAGCATGCCGTTTTTCACATAGTCCAGCGCCATAGCGCGGCGCTGTGCGCGGTCGGGACGCTCCAAGGTACGATGGTCGGCGCTGCACCAGTTTACGCAATAGCAGGTATTCTCGGGGTTGTGATCGTCGTGCGGAGTGGTATCAAAAAAGTTCACGTACGCCTCTGCGTCCTCGGGCGTAAGTTTTCTTATTTCAAGTTCCATATTTACCCCCGTTACTTTATCCTGTTGAAAAAGCAGGTGCGGTTTCCCGTATGGCACGCCGCGCCCGTCTGCTCCACCTTGATGAGAAGCGTGTCGTCGTCGCAGTCGCCGTATATCTCGACCACCTTCTGAACATGACCCGAGGTCGCGCCCTTGTTCCACAACTCCTGTCGCGAACGGCTCCAGAACCATGTGTAGCCCGTTTCAAGCGTTTTCGCCATGCTTTCCTCGTTCATATACGCCAGCATAAGCACCTCGCCGCTGTACACATCCTGAACTATCGCGGGGATAAGCTCGCTCTTTTTAAAGTATTTTTTTAAGTCCGTCATCTTTATCTCACTTTCGATCTTCATTAACAGCTTAGGGTGAACGTCGGGATACGTCCACGCCATAAGCTCGCGCGGCGGCTCGTCAAGCAGAAGCACACGCTCTATCTCCGACTGCGGAAGCTCGCCGAGCTCGGTTATCTCCGCATAAAACAACATTCCGTAATTGTTGAGCTTATATGTGCAGATCTGCCGCATTGAATACTTTAACGCGCCCGTTTCCTCGTACAGCTCGCGGGCGGCGGTCTGCGCTATATTCTCCCCCGGCTCGCGGTGACCGCCGGGCAGCTCGAACGTATCGCGCTCCCTGTGCTTTACAAAGACATATTTGCCGTTGTATTTTGCGAGTATTACCGCGTACTTTAACTTACTGTCGTCATAATCCGACGGAAACTCAACTGCCATGATGCCCTCCTTTAATCCCACCAGAAATACCACACGGACGACTCTATAAGACCGCCCGCAAGTCTGCCTATCGTACCAACACCTTGGTCGACGATATCCGAGCAGAACGCGAACTGCTCCAGAGCGACCCCGAGTGCCGCGTTTTTATCCTTTATAGGACGCGCGGAAAATTCGAGAACGTCACGCGTCATTACAGCGGGAATAACGCCGTAACGCTCGTACCAGTATTTCGCTATCCACAGTATCTCCTCGGGCAGCGGACACTCGTTCCAGCCGCCGAACGGCAGCCACGCGAAAACCTCCCACGGCTCGGAAGTCGGTATCAGCGCGAGGACACACTCCTCGCTCCGACGCGGAGTACCGAAATCCATAAATCCGGAAAAACACTTTGAAACGTCACCATGCTCGCAGGCGATCTCGCCGACCGTTTCATTCCAGTCTTCACCCATTTCGTCCTTCCGATATTTCAGCCGCTCGGCAAACCATTTCTGCGCGTCAAGCTGCGGCATATTCAACAGCTTTTCGCGGTTGGCTTTAAGTTCATCCGAAGTTTTTGCGACCTCCTCCACGACCTCAAGCAGAGTGTCGTCGACGGCAATAATAAGCGGCGTGTAGCCTCCCATTTCGCGCTTTGCAAATGCGTCGTCGTATGCGTTCATGACCTTTGCGGGGTCGGCGCCTTTCGGGAAATGCTTGCACAGACAGCCGAGCATATCGATAAGCTGTCGAGCGAAATCGCTCATACCGCCCGCGTTTTCGGACTTTTTCTTCTTATTAAAAAACATATTTTTCTCCATTCTTTTTCGTATCGGTATTTGACTATCCACAACATTTCCTCATTGTGCGGACAGTAGTTCCGGCCGCCGAACTGAAACCATGCAAACACCTTCCACGGGTTCGCTGTCGGTATCCTCACCGGAACGATATCCCACGTCTTTTGTATTCCGTAGTCGATTATCACCGATAATATTGTTCGGGTCGTCAGTAATCGTGTTCTTTGATCGTATCCAAGAGCCACTTTACGGGATCTATATTCGGCGCAGAGAAAACCTTTTTTGATAATCCTTCTACCTCCGTTCCTCTCGGAAAATATTCACAAGGACAACCCAGATAATGCATTACGCTTTAGGCGTGTTCGGATAACATAGGCAACATTCTATTTCAAGCGCTTCATAATCTCGCAGTCTGTCGGCAGACTTACCCATATCGCCGCGAGCTTTCCATCACCGACTGCCGCGATACAATTCTCGCTGAAACGTACATATTCGGCATTGTCACAATCCAGCGCTCCTATGCAAAGCCAGCCGTTCGACTTGTCGTAATATGTGGTAACATTATCTTTCATTTGGTATGTAACACCGCTCTCGATTTTGTCCAACATCACCAGAGCGCCGTCCTTTGCTTCGGGCGGCGTAAGACTTGCGCTTTTCCATATCGGATACGCGTGGTAGCCCGATATCTGCTCCGCGATACCCGTTTCGGAGTTTATTCCCAGCTCAAGGCAGTTTATCATTACGGAGCTGTCGGGATAGCCGCCTTCATATGTAAACGAATATTCGTCCGCGACATATTCCACCGTTAATATATTGCGCGGCTTGGTGTAGTCGATCTCAAAACGGGTGCGGTTAAATCCGCGCGCGTTAAGTTGATGGATCTCGTACTGCATAACGTTCTTATAACGCTTTTTGCCCTGCGTTTTGTTATTGTAGTCGATAGCGCCCGCGGGGCAGATATGCACACAGCCGAAGCAAAGTTCGCAATTGCTCCCGAATTTCGGCGAGCCGTTCTCCAGTGTTATATTGCCGTTCGGACAGACATACGCACAAGCGTTGCAATGACGGCAGCCGTTCACTGTAAACAGTTTTCCACAGTCGGTCTTCAACGGCGGATAGTTTTGGTGCAATGTCTTGTTGAACGCAGTATAAGGCGCTATTTTTGAAACTGCACGGCGTTTGATATCGGAAATAACGTGGTCGAGCCTGCGGTCGGTCTTCTCCCAAAGCGCCTTGCTGTCGTTCACTTTGAACTCGGGAAGATAATTCCTTACCATTCTCACTTTAGCGCTGTACGACAGCTTTACGCCCTGCTTTTTCAGAAGAACGTCAACAGCGCCGTCCGCTCCTCCCGCAAGCCCGCCGTATGTGATTACCGCGAAGATATATGCGTTCTTATTTGTTATGCGTATATCGCCGAGAAAGCGCTCAACCGTTTTCGGCAGTCCCCAGAAATAAACGGGGAAAACTATGCCGATAACGTCCGCGTCACATTCGCCGACGCTTTTCATATTGACGACCTCGGCGTTTATTTCCGCGGAAATTTTATTGGCTGCATACAGACTGTTGCCCGTTCCCGAAAAGCAATATATCACTGCCACGGTCACACCGTCCTGACGGGGATATTATGCCCCTTTAAGTGCTCCTTGACCTCGCCGACAGTAAGCTCTCCGAAATGGAACAGAGACGCCGCCAATGCCGCCGAGGAATTCGTCTGCTCGAAAACCTCCGAGAAGTGGTTTATCGAGCCGCAGCCGCCGCTCGCGATAACGGGTATGTTGACGCGCTCACAGACGAAATTCAGCATTTCGATATCAAACCCGCCGCGAATTCCGTCGGTATCTATGGAGTTCAGACATATCTCTCCCGCGCCGCGCTCCTCGATCTCACGTACCCAATCGCCGAGGTCAAGCTTCATATCCACGCGGCCTCCGTTGATATAAACTGTAAAGCTTCCCTTTCCATCGCGCTTTGCGTCGATACCCACCACTACGCACTGACTGCCGAATATCTCCGCCGCGTCGCTTATCAGTTTGGGGTTCTTGACCGCCTGCGAGTTTACGGATACCTTGTCCGCGCCCGCGCGGAGCGTATCGCGGAAGTCCCCGACCGAGGAGATACCGCCGCCTACGCACAGCGGCACGAAAACGTTCCGGGCGGTGCGTTTCACAACGTCCAGCATAACGCCGCGCCCCTCGCAGGAGGCTGTTATGTCGTAAAACACAAGCTCGTCCGCGCCCTGTCTGTTATACTCTATCGCCAGCTCCACGGGGTCGCCCACGTCTTTTATTCCTTCGAAATTAACACCCTTGACCACTTTTCCGTTGCGCACGTCAAGACAAGGAATAATTCTTTTTGCAAGCATAATTTTCTCCTTTAACTATCTGATAACTTTCATTACTTCGTTATATTTATCGGAATAAAGCGCTTTGCTTTGCTCGGACAGCTTGTTGAAGCTGCGTTCAAGCTTTCCGCGCACAAACTCAACGCCCTCCGCGATACTCATATTCCGTTTTACATACGCGAGATAAAACAGAGACGGCACGGAGTCGAAATGCGAAACGGCATCCGCGTCGGCGACGCATATCTCCTCTACGCTCCGTTTTTCCGAGAGCCTGCTGCCGCGGTGATTTAAAATGCAGCGCTTTACAAGCCCGATCTTATCGTAGCCGAAGCCGCCGAGTATTTCCTCAGCCATTCGCGCGCCGTGGATATGGTGCTCGTCATACAGCAAATAATCGGTAACGGACGCGATATCGTGAAGCCACGCCGCGATAGTTACCGCCTCAACGTCCGCGCCGTATCTCTCCGCAAGATATACCGCATTCTCAACCACCGCGCAAATGTGATAATAACAGCCCATTCCGAAAAAGTTGCTTTCGCTTTCACAGCGCCGTCTGACTTCGCTTTGAAGGTATTCGATAATATCATTACGCATTCTGCGCACCCGCGTAACGCACTGCTTCGGCGAGGTCAAGGCTGCCTGTGTAAATGCTCTTGCCGCAGATAGTGCCGTACAGACCCATTTCCTTGCATATGACGATGTCGTCCATTGTGCGGACGCCTCCGCTCGCGATTATGTTACATTCGCCGCGAGTACCGTCGTACAGCGCCTTGAGCTGTTCGGCGTTTACGCCTGAAAGAGTGCCGTCCTTGGAGATATCGGTGAAAATGAAGTACTTAACGCCGAACGATATCATTTTATTGGCAAGATCGATGTAGTTCACGTTAGAGGCTTCGAGCCAGCCCTCCGCCGCGACCATTCCGTTAAGCGCGTCGATGCCGACAACGATCTTCTCAGAACCGAATTTCTCCACGGAATTCTTGACGAGCCGAGGGTCTTTCAGCGCCGCCGAACCTAAAATAACGCGCGAAATACCCATTTTCAGATACTCGTCAATAGTTTCGATATTGCGTATGCCGCCGCCGACCTCGACCTTTAAATCCGTCTTTTCGGCGACGTCGCTGTATATCTTCGTGTTGACGGGTCTGCCCTCTTTTGCGCCGTCAAGATCTACCATATGTATCCATTGCGCGCCCGCCGCCTGAAACGACAGCGCAGTGTCAAGATAATTGTCGGCGACTTTCTCGGCGGTCGCGTAATCTCCCCTGAAAAGGCGCACGCAATTACCGTCCTTAATGTCTATCGCGGGTAAAATTACCATATTATCACCTCATAAAAGTTTTTTCAGTTCCATAAGATTTAAGATCGTATGATCGGGCTGCTCTTTGGTACAAGTCGGAGAGCAATAAGCGCTGAAGCCCTGCTTTATCCATACGGTTTTTATTCCCAGCGCTTTTGCGGGAGCAATGTCGTTATCAAGCCTGTCGCCGATCATTACCGAATTTTCGGCTATACCGCCCGATCTTTTTAGCGCTCTGAGAAATATTTCGGGGTCGGGCTTTGCGATTCCCTCCTCCGCCGAAGCAGTCACGGAAATGAAATACTTTCGTATTCCCCAATTTTCAAGACGCTTCTCCGTGCCAAGCGATTGATTTGCGATAACGCCGATAAGATATCCCTTTTCATACAGATAACGCAGTATCTCAACGGTTTCGGGATAAAGCTTTTCTTCTTCCTTATTCCACGGAGTTTTTTTCAATCCGAAGAATTTTATTGCTTCAAGATCGCCCTTTAAATTCTGCTTCTGAAAAAATATCCTCTTTTCGGTAAATTGTTCAAACGAAATATCCGTTCCCGCAATTACCTCGCGGATACGGTGGTTGTAACATTCCGTTTCGTCAATCAACGTCGTGCCTATATCAAAAAACACGTGGGTAATTTTTGTAAGCATATTCACTCACTTTCTGTCCGTTCAAAGCTCTCCAGCTCGCGGCAGAGAGCAAGAAAATCCTCGTAAATGGTAATAGTCTGCAAAAACCTGAAATCTAGAATATACCCCGAAGCGCGGTGCTTAAGAAAATCCGCATCCCAGAGCGGCACGGCGACAAATCCATTTTTGTAATCGTATTTAAGCGGCTCAAACTTGTCAATATTTCCGCGGAAATACTTCACCTTTGCAATACAGAGCTTGTTTATGCGGAACAGCAGACCGATAATGTCCGTGCGCTCCACAAACGCGTCCTTAAAGATAAGATGCTTGTGGGAATTTTCTTTGTCGGAATACCACGCGTTGTCCTCGTGTTTCAAGCCGTGCTTTTGAATTAAACGCTCCTTGTCGTCCATATCATTTCACCTTTTGACGTCATAGTAAAATTTGTCCGCCGCTTCCCTGTCGTTATGGGAATGACGTTCAACTCCACATATGCCGAGTAGATCGCGATACCCAATGACATTCTATCAAACCTCGGTATTGTTCCGCCGACTATAAACTTTCCCGTGCTTAACATCGACTTTATTTCGGCAAGCGAATCCTCGGTCATACGGCTGTCCGCGTCAATGGTCACGATAATATTGCCCTTTGCAAGCCTCGCTCCGTCGTTTCTTATCGCACTGATACATTTGACCGTATTTTCGCAGACCTCGTCTTCCATTGCCGCAGCAATCTCCACGATCTTATTGGTACAGCGGTTTGCGGAAACTATGATCTGCACTTTGCCATCACCGACTTTTTCTGAGGCGCGATTTACCTCTTCAATACACTTCCCTGTGTATTTTTCTTCGTTGTGAGCGGGTATTATAACAGAAAATGTGTAGTCGCTCGTTTTATCCCTTTCTTCTTTCCTTGCAAACAAGTGCATAAAATTTAACTTTTGCGAAATTGGCTTTGAGCTTGTTCAACGATATTCAAAATCAATGAAATATAATCGCAGACATTAAGGCAAGCCCTGCGGACATACCCTTTGGACATTCTGTCGGAGAAAAGCTTTTTATAGTCTATTTCAACGTAAAGCGTATTCTCGTATGCCGACACATATACCTTTTCCGCGAGTTTGGCAAGGAAAACGGCTGTTTTCACCATATCCAGCACGGAGAGAGCGTTCGGGAAACGCGCTGCAGCGAATATCATACCCGTAGTTACTGTGTTGTCGAATACCCCCTCGGGATCGGTGAAGGTATCAGGTTCGCTTATAACGATGTCGTGCACGCTTATCTCCGCGCGGCTGATCACTACCGACAAACCGAGATCACCCGATTGAAAAAGAGCTCGCTCAAAATTTTCGTACCTGTGTTGAGGAGCGCTTTTTTCGTATTCGTATCTGTCGATAACGATATCGGAAACAGCAATCTCCTCGTCAAAACAATCGTTCAGAACCCTTGCCAAAAAGTGATAATACGCGAATTCGTCATTTTTGCCGAAATGCCCGAAAGGCAGCGCAAACCGCCTTAATCCGGAGGTTTTGTACATGCGGTCAAAGACCTCGTCAAAGTTGTTTTTGTACATGAGATTTTCCTTACAGTGCGTTGAACCTCCGCAATATATTCAAGCCCGCCTCGCCACTCTTTTCGGGGTGGAACTGCGCTCCGTAGACGTTCCCCGAAAACACCAGCGCGGGAACTTTCATTCCATAGTCGCAATATGCCGCGACGTTCTCACTCGGGCAGTCCGCTGCGAACGAGTGAACGAAATAAACGTACTCCCCTCCCCTTTCTAGCAAAGGACACTTTTCGTTAAGCTCCAGCTCGTTCCAGCCGATATGTGGTATCGGAAGATTTTCGGGGGTCATCAGCTTTACCGTACCCTTGATAAGCCCCAAGCCCTCCGTTTCGCCGAACTCGCAGCTGCTCTCGAAAAGCATTTGCATACCCAAACAGATACCGAGCAGCGGCTTTTTTTGAGCATCCTCCTTGATAACGCCGATAAGACCGCTCTCGCCGAGCATTCTCATAGCGTCGGGAAACGCTCCCACACCCGGAAGTATCAGCCTGTCGGCGGCTCTCAAGTCGTCCGCGGAGGCGGTTATTTTGTTCTCAAAGCCGAGAAAGTCCAAAGCGTTCTTTACGCTGAAAAGATTTCCCGCGCCGTAATCAATAATTGCGATCATTTGTTTCTCCTAATCAAATATCTCGGAGCTGTGCATTTTTATATGCTCCATAATATGCCCGATATTGCCCTCGCCCGCATAGACCGTCATATCATAAAAATTCTTGTCAAGCGTTGTCCAGAACAGGGGATTTTTCTCTTCATGAACCTTGACCTCGCGGTTCAGCCCGCCGACGTATACTTCAACGTAACAATCGTCAAGCGGGTATGAAAAGTCCATAAGGTGAACCAATCGGATATCCGCCTCCGTTATTCCCGTCTCCTCGTATAATTCGCGGTATGCCGCCGCATAGCCGTCCTCGCCCGGCTCGATCTTTCCCCCGACAAAGTTGTACAGCCCCTTGTACGGATCTTTGGCGCGCTTGCACATAAGCATTGTCCGCCTGTCGGGCGAAAAGACCGCGATAACGTTATAGCCCCGCATTACAGCGTTCCCTTTGTGGAGACCGCCGCGCCGTCGGTATTCGGGCGTGTCGCCGCTTTAAGCGCGTAGGCGAGCGCCTTGAACAGCGCCTCGATCTTGTGGTGGTCGTTCGCACCGTACTCCACGCGCAGATGAAGCGTTATCCCTGCGTTGAACGCGAACGCTCTCATAAACTCCTCGGTAAGGCAGGTGTCGAATTCTCCCACGCGCTCGTTCGTGAACTCGGCGTTAAACACCAAAAACGGGCGAGCGCTGATATCGAGCGAGCAAAACCCCAAGCTCTCGTCCATGGGAATAAACGCCGAACCGTAGCGTATTATTCCCGACTTGTCGCCAAGCGCTTTCGCAAACGCCTGTCCGAGGACTATTCCCACGTCCTCGGAGGTGTGGTGACCGTCAACGTACAGGTCGCCCTTTGCGTTCACTTCAAGCCCAAAGCCGCCGTGAACGCCCAGCGCCGTCAGCATATGGTCGAAAAAGCCTATTCCCGTGCAAATATTTACCGCTCCACCGTCAAGATTCAGCTTGACGGTAATGTTGGTTTCTTTGGTTTTTCTTGTAATTTCGACTGTTCTGTTCATTGTGTTATCCTCTATCCTCCAAACGCAATCGACAAAAAGAAAGCAACAATAGCAATTGTTAACGATACGCCCAAAAAAATCTTGATAAGATTTAGATCTTTTGAAATTTTCATCAGCACATACAGTTCCTCCTTGCCCGACGATACATTTGACAACAGTCGGGCGTAACGAATCTCGCCGTTATATACCATCTTACGGATATCCTCGGGGAGCGGCTGCCCGTTTTGCTCCATTTCGGCAAAATTGGAGTTTTCCTGTTGATTACACTCTTCAATTTTTGCTAAGCCGACGTCGGCTTTGAGCTGATCGAAATTCTCATATTCCATATCAGCCCTCCTTTCTCACCTTAATGGAGTTCGCGTGCGCAGTGAGCCGCTCGCGCTCCGCTATCAGGATAATATCGTCCGCCGCGTCGATTAGCGCGTCCTTAGTGTAGTAAATGTAACTCGAACGCTTGACGAAGCTGTCCACTCCGAGCGGCGAGAAGAAACGCGCCGTACCCGAGGTCGGCAGAACGTGATTGGGTCCCGCGTAGTAGTCGCCGAGCGGCTCCGGTGAATACTGACCGAGGAACAGCGAGCCTACATTGTCGAGCCTTCCGACGTACTCAAGAGGGTTCTCGACCACCGCTTCAAGGTGCTCGGGTGCGATCTTGTTCGCGATCTCGACCGCGTAGTCCATATCGTCGCACACGATTATGCCGCCGTAATTGTTCAGCGATTCGTCAATAATCTCCCTGCGCGAAAGCATTGCCGACTGCCGTTCTATCTCGGCTCTGGTCTTTTCGGCGATGTCCATTCTCGTGGTTATCATAATAGCGGACGCTAATTTATCGTGTTCCGCCTGCGACATAAGATCGGCGGCAAGGTACTTAGGATTTGCGGTCTCGTCGGCGAGGACAAGTATCTCGCTGGGTCCCGCGACCATATCGATATCGACCGTGCCATAGACCAGCTTCTTCGCCGTCGCGACAAAGATATTGCCGGGACCCACTATCTTGGAAACGCGCGGGATCTCCTCCGTACCGTAAGCCAGCGCCGCTATTGCCTGCGCGCCGCCCGCAAGGTAAATGCTGTCAACGCCGCAGAGCGCCGCCGCGACGAGGATATCCTTGTTCGCCGTACCGTCTTTGAGCGGCGGAGTTACCATAACGACCTCTTTAACACCCGCTATCTTCGCGGGTATGGCGTTCATCAGCACCGACGAGGGATACGCCGCCGTGCCTCCCGGAACGTATAGCCCGACCTTATCCAAACCGCGCACACGCTGACCCATAATAACGCCGTTTTCCTCGGTCACGCAGAAGCTCTCGCGCTTCTGGCGGGTGTGGAACGCGGTAATGTTCTCGACCGCGTTCAGCATCGCGTTCACGAAATCGGGCGACGTTTCGTTCGCCTCGGTGAGCGCGTCCTGTATCGCCTCGTCGGGAACGCGGTAGTACTGCGCGTTCGGACAATCGAACTTCGCGGTATACGCTTGGACTGCCCTGTCGCCGTTCGCTTTAACGTCCTCCAGAATAGCCTTGACGGTCTTTTCGACCTCGGCGTTTACCTCGCCCGCGCGTTTTTCGACCTCGGCGAGGAATTTTTTCTCGTCGCCGTTTGCTTTTATTATCTTTATCATCACAAATTCTCCTTGATCAAATCAACGATATCCAATATTCTCTCCTGCTTTAATTTAAGGCTTACGGTATTTACGATAAGCCGCGCAGATATATATGCGACGTCTTGGCAGACCTCCAGACCGTTCTCCTTGAGCGTAGTCCCCGTTTCAACTATGTCGACAATCCCGTCGGATAATCCCACAAGCGGAGCGAGCTCAACGCTTCCCTCTATCTTCACGATATCAACGTCTATTCCAAGTCCCTCAAAATAGCCGCGCGTTACGTTGGGATATTTTGTTGCTACGATCTTAACGCCATATCCCGCGAAAAAGTCCGTACCCTTTTTTACGGCGAGCGCGAACTTGCATATGCCGAAGTTCAGGTCGGCGATCTCATAGAACTTGCCGCCATGCTCCATTATCGTATCTCTGCCGACTATTCCGAGGTCGCACACGCCGTGCTCGACGTAAGTGATAACATCCGCCGCCTTTGCGAGGACTACCTCGATATTCTCATTCGGAATGGATAAGATCAGCTTTCTGCCTTTATTGCGAAGCTCCGAAACGTCGTAGCCTATATTTTCCAGAATATCAACCGCCTTGCTCTCGATACGCCCTTTTGTGAGCGCTATTCTGACCTTTTTGTTTTCCACCGCTCACACCTCCTCGGACGTGATTTTTCCGTCCTTATCAACGATATCAACGCGCTTTATCCCGTGTGCCGCCGCGTATTTCACAGCGCATTTCGGACACTCCCCGAGAAAACGGTAAACGGTCTTTTCCTCATTGATAAGCTCCTCGCAGTGCTTCATTACGGCGATATTATCCTCTCCGAAGACCAGCACGTCGGGAGACTTTATGAAACGCGCTCTGTCCTTTTTTAGAAGCACTTTCGCAGCCGCCTCGACGTTCACCGCAAAACCGACCGCATCCGCATCTCTGCCAAATTCTCCGAGCAGCTTGTCATACCGCCCGCCCGAAAGCACGGGCTGACCGTAGCCCTCGACAAAGCCGCGGAAAATTATTCCCGTATAGTAATCCTTTTTATGAACAAGACCGAGATCGACGCGAATCTTTTCTTTCGGTATCAGTTCCCCAAGCTTTTCACAGAGCTTTTTGAGCTTATCGAGCTTTTCCTCTAAAACCTCTCCGTGCAGATATTTCCGCGCCTCGTCAAATACCTCAAACCCGCCGAACAGTCTTGGCAAAGCCTTAAACGCAGCTCCGTCATCGTCGGTATGTTTTTCATAATAGTGATCCAAAGCCGGCAGTTCCTTTGTATCGATAGCGTGCCGCAGCTTATCGACCGTAAGATCGTCATACCCGCGACCCGCGATAAGCTCCGCGAAAATACCGCTATCACCGATCTCCAGACGATAATCCTCGTCACACGCGGCAAGCGCCTTTGACGCCAACACAAGCGCCTCGAGAGCAGACGCGCCTCTCTCGCCGCCGAGTATCTCAATTCCGCATTGGGCTATCTCGTCGTCGCGACCGCTGTCCTTGGGATTTACCATAAAAATATTTTGATTATAGAACAGCTTCAACGGCAGTTCCTCTTTTTTCAAACGAGTCGCCGCGAGACGCGCTATCGGCATCGTGTTGTCGGGGCGGAGCACCATAAGGCGGTTCTTGCCATCAACGAGCTTGTACATGGTTTCCTGCGGAAAATACCGCACCTTGCCGTTAAATACGTCATAAAATTCCAATCCCGGGGTGATGACCTCGGAATAGCCGTAACTCTCAAATAGACGTGTGATCCTCTCTGAGACAGCGCGCTTGGCGGCGCACTCCTCGAACAACAGATCCCGCGTTCCCTCGGGTGTCAATAGATCATTTCTTTTCAAAGTGAGATTTCCTTTCATTGCGCTTTACTTTGGTAATGTGATAACATAGCATTGTGCTACTATAATATAGTAGCACATTAAAACCGTTTTGTCAAGCGGAGCGGAATAATTTGGGAAAAAGCGCAAAATTATTCAACACTCCGCAAAACTTTTCAACACAATCACATATCAAACAGTGTGTATTGTGCCGATTGCTGAAAGCCGCTGAATACTCCCATAGCTTTCAGCTTTTCGATAACGGTGCTGTTTACGCCGCTTGCCTGCTGTATCTCGTCAATGCTGATGCAGTCGCCGCCGTCGATAGCGTCCTTTAGCTTCAGCGCCGCGTTTTCACCGCAGCCCGCGACCGCCATAAACGGCATCCTGAGCTTGCCGTCCTCGACCTTGTAGGTCACGGCGTTGGAGAGCTTTGCGTCGACGGGCAGCACCTCAATACCGCGCATCATCATCTCGTAAACGAGCTGGAGCGCTTCGGAAATACCCTTCTCCTTAGCGCCGGGCGTCGGCATTGACTGAATAGTCTTTATGCGCTGCTTAACGGCTTCCTTGCCCTGCATGATAACGTCAAGCTCCATATTCTCGGTGTGCTTTGTGAGGGTCGCCGCATAAAATTCCGCAGGATGATATATCTTGAACCATGCGAGCTTTACTGCTGCGGTAACATACGCCGCCGCGTGAGCCTTAGGAAACATATACTTTATCTTCTTGCAGCTCTCGACATACCAGTCCTCGACATTGTGATCCTTGAACGCCTGATATATCTCGTCGTTGAACAGCTTTTTCGCGTTGCCCTTACGGGTGATCTCCATTATTTTGAACGCCATAGACGGTTCGAGACCCTTATGCATAAGGTAGACCATTATATTGTCGCGTGTTCCGATAACGTCCGATATCGTACAAGTACCGTTTTTGATAAGCTCCTGAGCGTTGCCGAGCCATACGTCCGTGCCGTGCGAAAGTCCCGATATCTGCAAGAGGTCGGAAAAGCACTTAGGCTGAGCGTCGACAAGCATCTGCATCGCAAAGCTCGTGCCGAATTCGGGGATACCCCACGTTCCGCACTGTACGCCGATATCATCGGGTTTAAGCTTTATCGGCTCCGTTGACGTGAACAGCTTGTATACCTCGGGATCGGAGGTCGGCACGTCGGAGATTTTGATGCCAGTCATATCCTCAAGATGCTTGTACAGTGTCGGCACATCGTGCCCGAGCTCGTCGAGCTTGAGGATAGTGTCGTGCAGCGCGTGGAAGTCGAAGTGCGTCGTTATCATATCGCTCTCGGTCTTGTCGGCGGGGTGCTGAACGGGAGTAAAGTCGTATACCTCGAAATCGTTCGGCACTACGACCATTCCGCCCGGGTGCTGAGAGGTCGTCCGCTTAACGCCCGTACAACCGATAGATAAGCGCTCCATTTCGGCGTTGTTGTAAACTATCCCGCGCTCCTCGCAATATTTCTTGACAAAACCGAACGCCGTTTTGTCCTGAACGCCCGAGATAGTTCCCGCCTTGAATACGTGATCCTTACCGAACAATTCCTCCGTGTAGCGATGCACCTTGCCCTGTACCTCGCCCGAGAAGTTAAGGTCGATATCGGGAGCTTTATCACCCTTGAAGCCGAGGAACGTCTCAAACGGGATATCGTGACCGTCGCGTATCATATCGATATCGCAATGCGGACACTTTTTCGGCGGCAGATCAAAGCCCGATCCGACCGAGCCGTCAGTGACGAACTCGTTATGACGGCATTTGGGACAGCGGTAATGCGGCGGCAGAGGGTTGACCTCGGAAATGCCCGACATTATCGCAACGAACGACGAACCTACCGAGCCACGCGAGCCCACGAGATAGCCGTTGTCCTCGGAATATTTTACCAGCTTCTGCGCGATCATATACAGTACCGAGAAGCCGTACTTGATGATAGCGTCAAGCTCCTTGTTCAGGCGCTTTTCAACCAGCTCGGGGAGCTCGTCTCCGTACCACGCATGCGCTCTGCTCCAGCAAAGATCCTGAAGCTCCTGCTCCGCGCCCTCGATAGACGGCGTGTAGGTTCCCTTAGGGATTGGGCGGATATCACCGCCGATCATATCAGCGACAGCGTTGGTGTTGGTAACTACCACCTCGAACGCCTTTTCCTTGCCGAGATAGTCGAATTCCTTCAGCATTTCGTCGGTGGTGCGCAGATACAGCGGCGCCTGGTTGTCCGCGTCCTTGTAGCCCTGCCCCGCCTGCAGAATGGTACGGAAAACAGCGTCCTCTTTATCCTTGAAGTGAACGTCGCAGGTGGCGACACACAACTTGCCAAGCTTGTCCGCGAGGTCGACGATACGGCGGTTGAGCATTCGCAACCCCTCCTCATCGGGAACGCGCCCCTCGCGTACAAGGAACTGATTGTTCGCTATCGGTTGAATTTCGAGATAATCATACGTCTCTGCGATCTTCTCGATATCCTCCTGCGTCTTGCCATCCAGTATCGCGCGGAAAAGCTCGCCCGCCTCACACGCCGAGCCGACAATAAGTCCCTCGCGGTACTTCTGCAGCTCCGAAAGCGGTATGCGCGGCTTTTTATAAAAATATTCAAGATTGGACAGCGAGACCAGCTTATACAGATTTTTCAGTCCCGTCTTATCCTTTACCAGTATTATCATATGGTACATCGGCAGCTTTTTCGGATCGACGTCGCCGAGTATACCGTTTAAATCGCCGAATTTTTCCAGTGTGCCGAGCTTGCCAGCGTCGGACAGCAGACGCAGGAATATCGCCGTAAGCATTTTCGCGTCGTCTATCGCGCGGTGGTGGTTAAAGTCGCCAAGTTTGTACTGCTTGGCTACGGTATCGAGCTTGTGATTTTTAAGATTTGGCAGAGCCGCCCTGCAAAGCGCCACGGTATCGACGGAGCTGAACGCGTACTTTACGCCCTGCCGCCCGCACGCCGCCTTGATAAACGACGTATCGAACTGCGCGTTATGCGCGACAAGAACGGCGCTCCCCGCAAATTCGAGGAAATCCGCGAGCGCCTTTTGCTCGTCGGGAGCGTCCGCCACCATATCGTCGGTAATGCCAGTAAGCTCGGTGATGCTTTCCGGTATAGGCATATTCGGGTTCACAAAGGTCTGATATTCCCCGACTATTTCACGGTTTTTCAGCTTTACCGCGCCTATCTCCGTAATTCTGTCGTTGACGGATGAAAGTCCCGTCGTCTCAAGGTCGAACACCACTATCTCGCCGTCAATGGGATAATCATTGCACCCCGAGATAAGCGAGCCGCTGTCGTTGACGAAATACGCCTCAACGCCGTATATCAGCTTCATGACCTGCTCGTCCTTGTTTATCTTTTCAATAGTGTTCATAGCCTCGGGATAAGCCTGCAAATTGCCGTGATCTGTGATCGCGACTGCTTTATGACCCCATGCGTGAGCCTGCTTTATAAGCTCTGCGGCGGGTGTTATCGCGTCCATATCGGACATATTCGTATGCATATGGAGCTCCACGCGCTTCTGCTCCGCCATATCCTTGCGCGAATGAGTGGTCACTCCCGCCATGGAATTCGGACGGATATTCAGCGACTTGGCAAAGGTATCAAACTCGAACTTACCCGAGACGATAAGCGACTTTCCGACCGCTATATTTCCCTTTACCGCGTCGGTATTCTCAACGCCCGTTATCACCTTGAGTATCTGCGAGGAGGTCTTGTCCGAAAAGTAGGCTGTGTAGATGAGGGTCTTTCCGTCGCGCGAGACCTTTTCGTCGGTCTTGAACACGGTACCCCATACGGTCGCCTCGTCCTGATCCCCAAACGGTTCAGACATAGGCGCGGGTGGGTCGAAATTCCCCTTGCCGAAAAACAGCTTTGCCGTGTCACCGAAGTGCTCATTCTCAAAGCCCAGCATTATTTCGGACGGCTCAGCTGCGAACTGCGGTCTTCGGGAACGTCCTCCCCCGCCACCACCTCCCGAGGAGAAAGACCGCTCCTTGGGCGCGGGAGCTGCCTCTGCAACGGAAACCATCTCAACGGGAGCGCTCTGCTCCTGTAAAATATACTCGTCAACGTCAAGCTCGTTGTCGGAGGAAAGCACCACGGTGATCTTCATACCGAAAAAGCCGTTTACATAGGACTCTATCTTCTTTTCCATGCCAAGCCCAGACAGCAGTCTCCTGCCGCCCGAACGGAGGGTTATCTCGTAGGTGTTATCGTCGTTGGACAGCTCAGCTCCCTCAAAATAACCGTTTATCGCGATATTCTTTCTTTTGAGCAGCTCAATAACGTCAAATATGTAATCGCCGCTGAAAAGGCTTATATGGTACTTGGGATATATCGTGACCTCCGTGCCTAGCGCCGCGGAAAGTCTGTCCGACGCCGCAAGCAGCTCCGTCATAGGAACAAGCTCGTCCAGCTCCAGATTTATGTTAAGTATGTTTTTTGTCTCGTCGCGCAGAATTTTCAGCACCCGACCTTTTCCTATCACATCCGAAATACCGACGGTCAGCGGCAGGTCAAATAATGTTGCGTTCATTCAAAAATCCCTCTTTCAAAGCTTTTCTATTTCCTTCTTCAATTCATCCAATATCATTTTTTCGGGCACTTTGCGGAGGATCTCTCCCTTTCGGAAAATAATCCCCTCGCCGTTTCCGCCCGCTATCCCGATATCCGCTTCGCGAGCCTCCCCGGGACCGTTCACAGCGCAGCCCATGACCGCGACCTTTATCGGCTTGTCAACGTCCCGCAGCATTTTCTCGACGCGGTTCGTGAGGGAGATAAGGTCGATCTTGGTGCGCCCGCAGGTCGGACAGGATACTATCTCCGCACCGCCGCCAATTCCGCAAGCCTTAAGGATATCCCTCGCGGCGTATACCTCTCTTATCGGATCGGCGGTAAGCGATACGCGTATCGTATCGCCTATGCCGTCGCATAGCAGCGAGCCTATCCCGACAGCGGATTTCAGTACGCCCATATGCTCCGTCCCCGCCTCGGTAACGCCAAGGTGCAGCGGATAGTCCGTTTTCCGCGACAACAGACGGTACGCTGCTATCGTCAGCCGAACGTCAGATGACTTTATGCTTATCACGATATCATCAAAATCGCAGTCGTTAAGCAGCTTCACGTGACCGAGCGCGCTTTCTGCCAGCGCCTCGGGAGTGGGGCTGCCGTACTTATCCAGCAGCTCGCGCTCCAGCGAGCCGGAGTTCACGCCTATTCTTATCGGGACGCCGTTCTTACGGCACGCGTCAGCGACTGCCTTTACCTTGTCTGCGCCGCCGATATTCCCGGGATTTATGCGCACCTTATCCACGCCCGCGTCAACACACGCGAGCGCTATCTTATAATCGAAATGGATATCCGCTACTATCGGTACGGAGACCGCGTTTTTCAGCGCTGTTATCAAACGCGCGTCCTCAATTCTAGGAACAGCCGCGCGGATTATCTCGCAGCCCGATTTTTCAAGCCTTATCGCCTGTTCGACGCTTTTTTCGACATTTTCTGCGGGTACATTCAGCATTGACTGAACATAAATTTTACCGTCGCCCAACGTTAAATTGCCGACTTTTACCTTTTTGACAGTTCTCAATTATATCCTCCCGTAACGAGCTTTGCAATGTCGTTGAACGTCACGACAACCATAAGCAGCATAAGCAGCGCAAATCCGACGAAGTGGACCATTCCCTCTACCTCGGGCTTTACGGGTTTTCTGCGTATCGCCTCGATTATAAGGAATACGAACCTCGCGCCGTCCAACGCGGGTATGGGCAGCAGGTTGAACACGCCGACGTTAATGGTTATCAGCGAAACGATGCTCATAAGGTCGGAGAACGTATATTGGCTCACCGCCTCGGATATTACCGTGCCGACGCCGATAGGTCCGGAAAGGTCGTTCAGTCCGTACTTGCCGCGGAGCATATCTATAAGCGTCATTATAATGAGACGCGCCGTCGAGCACCCCTCGCGGAAGCCCTCCACAACGACGTTTTTGAAATTCTTTTCAAGCGGATAAACGTAGAAATCGAAGTAAATTCCCGTCGACCCGTCGTCGTTCTGCATAGTCATAAATTCCACGTCGCGGAGCGTGACCTTTTCGCCGTTTCTGAGAACGACAAAATCAAATACGAGATTACCCTCGGCGTTTTTGCGGTCGCTGCTCTGAAGCTTGTAGGTAACGTCGGAAATGGAAAATATTGGCAGTCCGTCAACGCTGAGAATTTCGTCGCCCTTTTGCAGATAATTATCGGAAACGCTCTGCTCGCGGAAGTCGACTATCGTTGTAGATGCGATAGCATTGGCGCTTAAAAGCGAGATGATAACGACTATATACCCCAATATCAGGTTCATAAGCGGACCCGCGAGGATAACTATCATACGCTGCCATACGGGCTTGCGGTTGAACGCGCGAGGATTGGAGTTCGGGTCGATCTCGCCATCGGCATATCCGCCGTCCTCGCCCTCGAACGAGCAGGAGCCGCCTATCGGAAACGCGCGGATAACGTAATCGGTCTCCTTGCCCTTTTTGCGCAGGATAACGGGACCCATTCCGAACGCGAACTCCTTGACGTATATCCCGCACAGCTTTGCGGCGATAAAGTGCCCGAGCTCGTGCAGCAGGATTATAACACAGAATACAAGAATTGCTATTACAATAGGCATATTTACTCTCCAAACTTTTTATACACGTGATTTTCTGCCGCCGTCCGCGTTTCAAGTATCTCGTCAAGCGACGGCTCGGCGATATATTTCACGTCGGCAAGCGCGGAATTCACCGCCTCGCCGATATCGAGAAATCTTATCTTATCACGCAGGAACAGCGATACCGCCGCCTCGTTCGCGCAGTTTACGATACACGGGGCGTTTCCGCCCATTGCAATCGCTTTTTTCGCGGCGGCAAGACAGGCGAAAGTATCCTCGTCGGCTCGTCCGAACGTCAACTCGCCCACATCGAACAGCGAGAGCCTTTTCGCAGGGCACGGCAGCCGTTTCGGATACGTCAGCGCGAGCTGTATCGGCAGCCGCATATCGGCACTTCCGAGCTGGGCTATTATCGCGCCGTCCTCGAATTCCACCGCCGAGTGGATAATGCTCTGACGCTGAACGACGATCTCCACCTGCTCGGGTCGAGCCGCGAACAGCCACACCGCCTCGATAAGCTCCAGTCCTTTATTCATCAGCGTTGCGCTGTCAATGGTTATCTTCGCGCCCATACTCCAGTTGGGGTGCTTGAGCGCCTGTTCACGGGTAACATTTTCAAGCTCAGCGCGCGTTTTCCCGTAAAACGGTCCGCCCGACGCGGTAAGAATTATCTTGGAAAAGCTGTTCTCACCCTCGCCCATCAGACACTGAAATATCGCCGAATGCTCGCTGTCTATCGGGAGCAGTTTAACGCCGCGCCGTTTCACAGCTTCGGTGACGAGCCTTCCGCCCGCCACCAAGGTTTCCTTGTTCGCAAGCGCGACGTCGTTCCCCGCCTCTATCGCCGAAAGCGTAGGCAGCAAGCCGACCATTCCAACAACGGAATTCACAACGCGTCCGCATTTCAGCGACGCAAGCTCGCGAAGCCCGTCACTGCCCGACAACACCTTGGTATCCGTATCAGCAAGCCGCGTTTTCAGATCACCGTAACGGCTCTCGTCCGCAACGGCGACATATTCAGACCCGAACTCTCTAGCCTGCCGCTCAAGCAGTTCGATATTGCTGTTTGCGGACAAAGCCCTCACCTTAATATTATGCGCGCGGCATACGTCTAATGTCTGCGTGCCTATCGAGCCCGTCGAGCCGAGCAAAACTATATCATTCATATTGTAACCCTATTTTTCGGATAATTTACGTTAGCCATTAACAAAATCGCCCATTCATTAACATCTGAATGGGGATTTTCATTATTACATTATCGGAGATAAAAACTTGAATACCACATACAGAAACGGCGCTACAAACAGTACGCTGTCAAAGCGGTCAAGAACGCCGCCGTGACCGGGCATAATATTGCCGAAATCCTTCACGTCGTACTGCCGCTTGATTACCGACGCGGACAGGTCGCCCAGAACACCCACGCCCGACGCGACCATTCCCACGGGAATAAGCACCGCATAATTCATTTTGATATCGGTTGGAAGTATCAGATTATATACAAGACACTGCGCCGCGACAACTATCCCGACGGTAACAATACCACCGATAAGGCCTTCGACCGTTTTCTTCGGGCTTATATTCGGACAGAGCTTGTGCTTTCCAAAGAACGTGCCGACAAAATACGCTCCCGAATCGCCGAACCATGCACAGAACAGCAGGTAGACCACCATAAACACGCCGGGATAAAAGCCCCATGTCGGGTCGAGATAGCGTATATAAACGATACAGCTCAACGATGCGGGAATCACCAGCGCCGCGCTTCCGCAGGTCGCGATATTCTCAAACTTGACCGTTTTGTAACCGAAAAGCATTATCGACAGCAAAATCAGCACATACACAAGATAAACGGGCACGGAAAGGCGGTTGAGCTTTGGAATGTTATACAAAAACGGTACCGCAAGCGAAAAGATAACGCAAAACCAGCAAAGCCCCTTGTGCTTTTCACACTTTACAGCGTGAACGATCTCCCATGTTCCTATAGCTCCGAAGATCGACAGCACCGACATATACAGCCACTTATTGTCGATAAACAGAATACTCACGCCCAATACTATACCGACGAGCGCGGTCAAAATTCTTTTGAGCATAAAACTGCCTTTCCGATTGAACGCTAGATACCGCCAAATCTTCGGTTTCGTGCCGCGTATTCGCGTATCGCGTATTCCAGATCCTTTTTTGTAAAATCGGGCCAGAGCACGTCCATAAAGACAAACTCGGCATATGCCGCCTGCCATATCAGGAAGTTCGACAAGCGCTGCTCCCCGCTCGGGCGTATCACAAGATCTAGTGGCGGCATCTCGCTTGTGTACAGATATTCGCCGATAAGCTCCTCGGTAATGTCGTCGGGAATTATCTCACCCTGCGAGCATTTCACCGCAAGCAATCTTGCGGCGTTGCAAATCTCCGCCCTGCCGCCGTAGTTCAGCGCTATCCCGACGATAAATCCCGTGTTGTTCTTTGAAGTCTGCATAATGTCGATAAGCTCGTCTTGAATATCCTTGTCAAACGGCTCGATATCGCCAAGTATGATAATGCGGATATTCTCGTCCGCCGAGGCGCGTATATCCTTGAGGTAACGCCGCAGCAGATCCATTATACCCTTGATCTCTTCGGACGGTCTGCGCCAGTTCTCGGTAGAAAACGCGTAGAACGTCGCGCATTTCACACCCAGCTCGCGGCACCAATTTATCGTTTTCTTAAACACCGCCGCACCCTGATTATGTCCGAAATTCCGCGGCATTGCGCGTTTTTTCGCCCAGCGCCCGTTTCCGTCCATAATAAAGCCTATATGCTGTGGGATATTCTCCATCAGATCGCCATTATTTCCTTGTTCTTTTCCTCGCCGATCTTATCGATCTGCTCGATAAACTTATCGGTGAGCTTCTGAATATTCTTCTCCGCTTCCTTAACATCATCCTCTGTGATCTCGTTAGCCTTTTTCTTAGCCTTGATCTTGTCGATACCGTCGCGGCGAACGTTGCGGACAGCCACCTTGCTCTCCTCGCAGATCTTGCTTACCTGCTTGCAGAGCTCCTTACGTCTGTCCTCGGTGAGCTGCGGAAAAGCAATTCTGAGAACACGTCCGTCATTCGTCGGGTTGATACCGAGATCGGACGCCTGAATAGCCTTTTCAATGGGCTTCAACTGCGAAGCGTCATAAGGCGAAACAACGAGAATTCTCGCCTCGGCTACCGATATGGACGCCATCTGATTTATCGGAGTCGCCGTGCCGTAGTAATCAACCGTGATCCTGTCGAGTACCGTCGGGTTAGCTCTGCCCGCTCGGATAGTGCCGAGCTCACTCTCAAGCGCGTTTATGCATTTGCCCATTCTTTCCTTGGTATTATCGATTACTTCTTTCATAACATTCTCCAATCTGCGTCAAATTACTTATGCTTCGTGACCAAAGTGCCTATGCTCTCGCCCATTACAGCGTCGTAGATATTATCGGGCCGATTGAGATCAAACACTATGATCGGTATGTTGTTTTCGGTACAGATCGCGGCAGCGGCGCTGTCCATGACCTGCAATCTTTTTACCAGTACCTCGTGATGAGTGATAACGTCATACTTTACCGCGTCGTGGAATTTCTTGGGGTCTTTATCGTAAATTCCGTCGACCATCGTCGCCTTCAGGATCACGTCGGCTTTAAGCTCCGCGGCACGCAGCGCCGCCGCGCTGTCCGTCGAAAAGAACGGATTGCCCGTGCCGCACCCGAAAATAACGATCCTGCCCTTTTCAAAATGCCTGAGCGCCTTTCCGAGAATGAACGGCTCCGCGACCTGCTGCATGGTGATCGCCGTCTGCACGCGCACCGTACAGCCGAGGCTCTCCAGCACGTCCGCGACCGCCAGCGCGTTCATCGTCGTCGCCAGCATGCCTATATGATCCGCGCGCGCTCTGTCGGCACTGTTAGCGCTCCTGCCGCGCCAGAAGTTGCCGCCTCCGACAACTATGCCTATCTGCGCTCCCGCCTCCGCCGTTTTCCTTATACTGCGGCAGATATTCTCGACAGTGGGCATATCCAGTCCCATTTCCCTGTCGCCCGCAAGAGCCTCTCCGCTCAGCTTCAGCAGCACCCTCTTATACTTTGGCGTTCCAACGTCACTCATCACATTACCTCCCCCGAGATCAATAGTCCAAAACCCTTATTCTTCCCAGTATCTTCGCTCCGTCGGATACCTTTTCGCAAGCGTTCAGGGTATCCTTTTCGGACATCACGCCCGTGACAAACGCAAGCTCGTTGTCGGGCTGTTTCTTGGAGGACAGATATTCTACATCTCCGAAAAGCGCCTTGATAACCGCCTTTGTGACCTCGACGTTATCGGCGGAAAGCCTGATGTAGCTGGCGCAGGTGAACCTGTCAAACGTACGGATAAACGACTGTTCGCTGTCGGTCCACGTAAGCGAACGCGAGGTGTCGGAATGCTTGACCGCCGAGACGATATCTGAAACGACCGCGCTTGCAGTCGGGAGCTTGCCCGCGCCCTTGCCGTAGAACACAACGTCGCCCGTAGCGTCTCCGCGCACCAGTATCGCGTTGAACACGTCATTTACTCCCGCGAGCTGACTCTCGTCCTTGATGACCGCGGGGAAAACGCCGATCGATATCTCGTTCCCGTCCTCGCGGCGAGCGCAGCCGATAAGCTTTATCTTCGCGTCGAAGCTGTCCATGTATTCAACATCCTCGAGCGTTACCTTGGTAATGCCCTCGGTGTGTACGTTATCGGGGTATACGTGCTTTCCAAACGCCAGCGACGCGAGTATACAGATCTTTCTGCACGCGTCGATACCCTCAACGTCGGCGGTGGGGTCATGCTCCGCGTAGCCCAGTTCCTGCGCTATCCTAAGAGCCTCCTCAAAGCCCATGCCGTCGCGTATCATTTTTGTCAATATGAAGTTCGTCGTACCGTTGAGTATACCCGCTATCTCGTCTATCTCGTTTGCCTCTAGACAAGCGTGAATAGGCTTGATTATCGGAATACCGCCGCCAACACTCGCCTCGAAGAAGAAGTTGACGTTCTTTTCCTTTGCGATAGCAAGCAGTTCTGCGCCCTTAGCGGCGACAAGCTCTTTATTAGAGGTAACGACGCTCTTCCCCGCCTCCAAAGCGGATTTAACGTATCCGTAGGAAAATTTCAATCCGCCGATCACCTCGGTGATAACGCTCACCTCGGGATCGTTCAGGATAACGTCGAAGTCCTTAACGAACTTATCTGCATACGGACTGTCGGGGAAATCCCTCACGTCCAAAATATATTTAATATCAAGCGGCTCGCCCGCTTTCTTCTCAAGATTTTCCTTGTTTTTATAGAAAACCTCGACGGTTCCCGAACCTACCACGCCATAGCCCAGAACGGCTATTTTTGCCATAATTTAACATCCTTTCTCTTTATTTATATATATCCTATTTATTATACCACAATATTGCCAAAATTGCAAGTATTTTTTGGCATTTATTATACAACATTTATACATTTATATTATACCACATAACGGGCATTTTTTCAAGTACTGCAAAAAAAATTCCCGTACCGAAGGCACGGGAACTCACTTTAATTTTTATTGGACACTTTTCGCAAATTTGCGAATTTAAGCAGAGCGGCAAGAAACAGAATAATGCCAACGCCCGTAAGGATATGCGCTATTCCAGCAATGCCCGATATTGACGCGTCCGCGCCATTGGACAGCTCCGTACCGAGAACCTGTGTTACTCCGCGCACCGCCATCATCACCGCCGCGAGCGGCACCCCGATATTGTACACGATCATAAACGACTTGAACATCTTTTCCTTTTCCAGCGAGCCGTCCTTTGCGAACAGCGCCGCTATCAGGAATACGACCATTCCCAGCATAAACAGGTGTGTATGTACCTTACTGAGCGACGTTGCTCCCATATAATCGTTGAACTTCGTGAACTCGCGGTAAAATACGCCGCCCGCAAGCGCCGCGATCGCGTATATCAATGAGACTTTAAAACATTTTTTCATAGTGACCTCCATTTATGAATTCTCACCGATAACAACGGTTCTGTCGAATTTCGTATCCCAGAATTTAAAACGTATCTCATTGACGTCCTTGCTGCCGTTCCATGTCTCGGCATATGCAGCTATCGTTTCGTCAACGGTATCGACGCGTTGAAAATCGAATATTCTCGGCTTGTCTCTGCAAGACAGACAACTTCCGCCCCAACGCAGATCATCTCCGTGAAAATGCGCCGTACTGCAAAGCTCATTCCTCACAATACCCTTTATCACCGCGCAAAGCTCTTTGGATTCTTCAAAAGGAAAGTGACCGTGCCATTCGGCAAAAAACAACGACGCCTCGCTTTGAAAATCGATATCCATATTCCTATCGGCGTTAGGATTTTTTACCGTTATCGAATACTCTCCGGATTTGAGCCAACCATACGCCTCGTCGCCGAAAACGTGACATTCATATCGGCAGTCAAGTTCATAAAGCAAACGGCAGACCGCCTCTAATGCGTTCTTCATATCATCCATCGGAAACTCCAAAAATACGGCATAACAAAAGCATCCGCTTCGCTATGCCGCATTTATGCCGTTGAAAGTCGATTACTCTCCGCAAAGCTCCTTGTACAAGCCAATGTACAGCTTTGCGGAGCTTGCCCAGCTGAAGTCGGACTTCATTGCGCGCGTTACCAGCTTCGACCACTCGGAGCGGTTGTCGTAGTACTCCTTAGCACGTCTGATAGCAGTCAGCATATCGTGAGCGTTGTAGCTTTGGAATGTGAAGCCGATACCGTTGTCTCCCGCGTCGATAATGCTGTCCTTGAGACCGCCCGTAGCGCGTACAACGGGAATAGTCCCGTATCTTGCCGCGATCATCTGTGCCAGTCCGCAGGGCTCGCTCTTGGACGGCATAAGGAAGATATCCGCGCCCGCGTACAGTCTCTTCGCGAGCTGCGGGTTGTAGCCGCGGTAGAAGCCCACCTTATCGGGATAACGCCAGTGCATTTCCTGGAAGAAGTCCTCGTACTGACGCTCGCCCGAGCCGAGGATAAACACCTGAACGTCAGTCGCGATTATCTCATCGAATACGTATTTTACCAGATCGAAGCCCTTGTGATCGGCAAATCTGGAGATCATCGCAATGCACGGGATATCGTACTGCGGCATACCGAATTCCTCGAAAATCGCCGCCTTGCACGCCGCCTTGCCCTTATGGTTTTTAGCCGAGAACTTAGCCGCTATGGTGTTATCGGTCTCGGGATTGTACAGATCGACGTCGATACCGTTGAGGAAACCGCAGGTCTTATACTGCTTGTTACGCAATATTCTGTCAAGTCCGTGAGAGAACCACGGGTCGAGTATCTCCGTTGCGTAGGTCGGCGAAACGGTAGTTACTTTATCGGCAACCTCGATAGCGCCCTTCATAAAGTTGATATCCTTGTCGTACTCAATAATGTTTACATTCTGCGGAGGAATTCCGACGATATCCTTTACGAGGTCGAGACCGTACTGTCCCTGATAACCAATATTGTGAATGGTGAACACATTCTTGATATCGCCGAAGCCCCACTCGTTCTTGTAGAACAGGTGGTGATAAACGGGGATAAGAGCGCACTGCCAGTCGTTGGAGTTGATGATCTGCGGGTGGAAGTCGATATGACGGAGCATCTCCAGCACGGCACGGCTGAAGAATACATATCTCTCCGCGTCGTCATAGTAGCCGTACAGACCGCCGTCACGCTTGAAGTAGTACTCGTTGTCAAGGAAATAGTAGGTAACGCCGTTTACCTCCTGTGAGAAAACGCCGCAATACTGACTTCTCCAGCCCACGGGCACGGTGAAGTTGGTGATAAAATGCATTTTTTCCTTCTGCTCGGGCTTGATTGTGTTGACATAATACGGCATAACAACACGCGCGTCATGTCCCGCCTGAACCAGAGCCTTGGGCAAAGAGCCCGCTACGTCCGCAAGTCCGCCGCTTGCCGCAAAGGGAAGTGCCTCGCTTGCCGCATACAAAATTCTCATTGTTTCCGACCTCCTATTGTAAATGAAATGCTGTGGAGAGCATCAGTAAACATTCTCCCGCATTGTCAAAATTTTCCGCGCCGTTACACCGCCCGAAAGACAAGTCTGTAACGTTGATTTAATTATACCACCTTTTTATCCAAATTGCAAGTAGATTTAACCGATTTTGTAAAAAAGTGTATAATATTTTGTGCGGCGCAGGTTGCAGCCGCACAATATTTATTGTTTCGGGAAATATCAGCTTCTCGGGATAACGGAGGCTACCGCGCCCGCGAGCTGGCTTATAGGCATCGTCTGCAAATAGATCTTACCGGGACCCGTTACGACCGTGTTGAACAAGCCCTCGCCGCCAAAAAGAACGTTGCCCACGCCCTTTACGGTCTGGATATCCATACTACAGGTGCCCGTCATTGCCGCGAGGTAGCCTGTGTCGATAAGCATCTGCTGACCCGCCTGGAGATCATACTCAACGACATAACCGTCGATCTCGACAAGCGCTATGCCCTTTCCATGCAGACGCTGCATAATAAAGCCCTCGCCGCCAAAGAAGCCCGCGCCGAGCTTTTTCTGGAACGCGACGGAAAACTCAACGGAAGGCTCGGATGCCAGATAACCACCCTTCTGAACGATCATATCGCCCTGACCGATATCAAATGGGATTATTGAGCCGGGGACGCTCGATGCGAACGCGATCATACCCGGACCGCCCTCCGAGGTATATGTATTCTGGAACATAGACTCACCCGAGAACATCTTGCTGAACGCCTTGCCTATGCCGCCCGTACCCGTAGCCATTTTCATATTCGGCGTCATCCACGACATTGCGCCCTTTTGACACATTACGCTTTCTCCGCCCTCCAGATAAACCAAAGCCACGGGCATCGGCTCGCCCTTAATTTCGTATCTCATAATTTTACTCCTTTATTTTTCGACGGTAATGCCGCCGTAATTATCAACTCAATTCGTAGCCGCCGCAAACGATCTTGTATCGGTCACGGGAGCTAGCAGCACCTTTCCCGTGCCGCGGTATACGTTGACGAGACCCTCTCCGCTCGCAGCGGAACCGATCAGCGTCTTGGTGGTGCGCTCCACCGTGAAAGACAGGCTCGCCGACCAGCATACGGCATACGGTCCGTCAACCTTTAACTCGTCGTTCTGCAGCTCGATCTCAATAAGCTCCGACTCGGGAACGTTGCTTTCAAGCGCCGCGATACCGTTTCCGGAAAGGCAGAGATTGAACAGCCCCTCGCCGCCGAGCACAGCCGACGATACGTTCTTACGCGCCGTAACACTCTGCTGAACGGTACCGTCGCACGCGAGAAACATTCCGTCCTCGATAACGATGCCGCTCCCCCACTCCGCAACGTTTTTAAGCAGAATGTACTTATATGTAGGTTCGAGCACCAACAATCCGCTGCCCTTATATTCGGGCTTGATCGCGGATTCGTTTGTTACGGCGGCGCGGAACATCTTTCCGACCAGATCCCCGGCACTTTTAACACCCGTAGCGACCTCTATATGACCCGCCATCCACTGCATGGCGCCCGCCTGAATAACGGCTGTATTCTGCCCGTTAAGTTCGATTACCACCTGTCTTTTGCGCACGCCCATTTTCGACATAAAATACTGAGCCTGAGCGTTAAAAGCGGAAACGCTCTTGTCCGCGCCGTACTCGATAACCGAAAAATTTCCCAGCCGAGCCGTTTCCATACGGCTACCCGACGTCAGATTTTTTATGTTCATTGCAATATCCTTTCACGCATTTTTCACACTATATTTATTATACAATATAATCAAAGCAATGTCAAGAGTGTGATACTATTTTATGCACATATGCCAAAAATTTCATTATGATTTAGGTAAATAGTTCAAATTTTGCGGCTGCTTACTATTATAAAATAGAGCGCCGTAGTAATTAGCGTAAATGATACCCCCCTGCCGAAAAAAACGATCACCGCCAAGCAGATCAGTGAGAACGCTCTTCCCGTAAAGTTTAATATTCTGTCGATGTTTTCGGGCTTGCAAAAGCGTATCAAGAGTATTTTCAGCAGTCCCGCGCCGTCAAGCTCGCCGATGGGGAGCAGATTGAACGCACCCGTAAACAGACCTGCCACCGCCGCGGAATAGTTTCCGAAATGATAAGACAGAGCAGCCGTGACGAAATTCGCCGCGCACCCCGCGCTCAATATCAGCGCCTTGACCGTCGGCTTGGCAAACTCCATCCGCGCGGAGGTTATGCGTATCCCCGCGCCGTAAAAGGTGATCTCGTCGGCGAATATCCCGAACGCCGCCATAACCAGCATATGCGCCAGCTCATGCAGCGCGCACGCAGACAGCGCCATAACGCCGAAGCCCGTGTCGTCCAGCAGCAGGAACAGCGCTATCACAGCGAAAAATGAGAAATCCATTTTCAGCACGGTTTTGTTTAATTTTAATACTATCATATCAGATTGTATGCCGGGCTTGGACAAAAAAGAACGCGGAGCGCCCGAGCGCCCCGCGCATATTATCTCATAAAGTAACAGATACGATCCGCGGCTTTTTCGGAAAGCCGCGGGTATTTTTCGCGTAGAAAGCTTTCCAATTCATCTCTGCACGCGCTCCACGAAACGCCCGTCGGATACGTGTTGAACCACCTGACGTCGTCGCAGATTATTTCGATCAGCTCTAGCGTATCACTGTCAAAATCGGTTTTCGGTACCTTATGCGATCCCTTGTCATAGTCAAAAAAATCGAACACATCCCCCTTGTCGTACAACCGAAACGTTATACTTTCAAAAAAGCGGTTTATCACCGACCAATCGGGCGCGAGCGGCGGCAGCTCCTTAGACGGCATATGTGAGCGGTTGTACTCCGTTCTTTGCCTGTACTCCTTACGCTCTTTCTCGCAGATCTTATTTCTGCGCTTTTTTGCCGCTCTTTTTCTCACAAAAGGCTCTGCCATGATTGCGGAGGCAACCCCTACGCTAATGAAGAACAATGCGTCCATAACTTCAGTCCTCGAAAACCGCTCCAGTATTGGAGGAAGTCACCAGCTTAGCGTAGCGCTTGAGATAGCCCTCAAACTCGCGCGGCGCTTTGATACCTTTCTTTCTGCGCTCCTCGATAACGGAATCATCAACAAGCAGCTCCACCTTGCGGTTGGGGATATCGATGTGTATCTTGTCGCCGTCCTCGACAAACGCGATAAGACCGCCCTCCGCAGCCTCGGGAGAAACGTGACCTATCGCCGCGCCTCTCGAAGCGCCGCTGAAGCGTCCGTCGGTGATGAGCGCGACCGAGCCGTCCAAGCCCTTGCCGACGATAGCCGCCGTGGGAGCAAGCATTTCGGGCATTCCGGGACCGCCCTTAGGTCCCTCGTAACGGATAACGACAACGTCGCCCGCCTGTATCTTGCCTCCGAGAATAGCGTCGCAAGCGTCCTGTTCGCCGTCAAATACGCGAGCCGTTCCCGTGAAGTCCATCATCTCGGGCTTTACCGCGCCCTGCTTTACAACGGAACCGTTAAGCGCGAGGTTGCCGCTCAAAATCGCGATACCGCCGTCCTTTCTGATAGGCACGGCTACGGTATGTACGATCTCGCCGTCTGCGTCGCGTGCAGCCGCGATACGCTCCTTTTGCGTACCCGAAACGGTCAGAACGTCCTCGTTGATATGACCGCCCTTTGCAAGCTCTCTGATAACGGTCTGGATACCACCGACAGCGTTCAGGTCGGTGATAAACACGCTGCTTGCGGGATTGAGCTTAGCAAGCTGCGGGGTCTTGCGGCTCATAGCGTCAATATCCTCCAGCTTGATATCGACCTTGGCTTCGTGAGCGATAGCCAACAAATGCAAAACAGTATTCGAGGACGCGCCGATAGCCATATCTGTCGCAAGCGCGTTCTCCATATTTTTCTTGGTGAGGATATCGGACGGGCGGATATTCTGCTTAACAAGCTCGACAACGCGCTCTCCGCTCTCCTTTGCGAGACGGCGGCGCGCGGAATTTACGGCTGGCTCCGTACCAGCGGTCGGCAGCGCCAGACCGATAGCCTCGGTAAGGCAGTTCATGGAATTAGCCGTGTACATACCCGAACAGGAGCCGCAGGTCGGGCAGGCATTGTTCTCATAATCCTTGATGACCTCGTCGCCGATCTCGCCGTTGGTATACTGACCTATCGCCTCGTATATCTCGGAGTAGCCGACGCGCTTGCCCTGAACGCAGCCGGGGTTCATGGGACCTCCGCTCACGAAGATAGCGGGCAGGTTCATTCTTGCCGCAGCCATGACCATTCCGGGGACGATCTTGTCGCAATTCGGGATAAATACAACGCCGTCAAGGGGATGAGCGGTCAGCATAACCTCGATACTGTCCGCTATAAGCTCACGCGAAGCCAGCGAGTAGCGCATGCCCTTGTGGTTCATTGCCAGACCGTCGCACACGCCGATAGTGAAAAACTCGAACGGCACGCCGCCCGCGTTTCTGATACCGTCCTTGACGTATTTGGATATCTCATGTAGGTGCTGATGTCCGGGAACGTAATCGCTCGCCGCGCATACCACCGCGATAAACGGACGGTTCATCTCGCTGTCCGTAACGCCCAGCGACTTCAAAACCGCTCTGTGGGGAGTTTTTTCAACGCCCGCTTTAATTAGATCAGATCTCATTTTTTTATACCTTCTTTTTATTTATTTAACCTTTAAACAGCATAGCCGCGCCGATTATTCCTGCGTCGTTGCCTAAGCTGCAAATAACTATTTCCGTGTTCTTCGCGGAATTTTTGGAGTATATCTGCTCCGCCACCGCCGCTCTCAGCGGAACGAGAAGCGTATCGCCCTCGTTGCACACTCCGCCTCCGATACAGAGGATATCGGGCTGGAATATATTGATAGCGTTCGCAATGCCGCACGACAGATACTTTATGTACTGCTCGGTAACAGCTTTACCCACCGGATCGCCCTGCTTCATGGCGTTGTACGCGGTGCGCGCGCTGACCTTGCCTTCCTGCCTTATCATATGCGTCATTATCGAGTCGGGGTTAAGCTCCGACGCCTGCGCGGTCATACGAACCAAGCCCGTTGCCGATGAATACGCCTCAAAGCAGCCTTTGCGTCCGCAAGTGCAGGGCAGTCCGTCCATAACGATGACCGTATGCCCAAGCTCGCCGCCCGCGAAATTCGCTCCTCGGTAAATCTTCCCGTCAATGACGATACCGGAGCCTACGCCCGTGCCTAGCGTAATAACGACCGCGCTGTTCGCTCCCTTTGCCGCGCCCGCGACAAATTCACCGAACGCGGCGGCGTTCGCGTCATTTTCAAGATAAACGCTTATGCCAAATTCCTTTTGAATGTCGTCGCGGAGCGGTACATTCAGCAGCCCTAGATTGTTGGAATATTCCACAACGCCGCTGGCATGATTGCAGGTTCCCGGGCAGCCTATCCCTATCGAACACGCCTGTGAGGGAGTTATTCCCGCCTCCCCGCAAGCCGCGCGTACTGCGCTTTTGACCTCGCCGATTATCTCCTCGTAGACTGCGGGTTCCCCGTCCTTTCCTCGTGGATTTGTTTTGACCTTGGAGCGCGCTATAATGCTGCAATTATCGTCAACAACGCCGCAGGCAATATTCGTGCCGCCAACGTCAACGCCTATGTAGTAAGCCATACAGACACCTCCCGATAACTATTAAATTATATCCGAAAGTATTACCTCGCATTTTCCCGTTATCGTGAATTCTCCGCTTCCAGCCGGAACAAAGAAGCTGTCGCCCTTGACCGCCGCCGCTTTGCCGTCCGCGGAAACGATCTCCGCCTTTCCGTCAAGGAACAGCAGCGACTTGAACGACTTGTCGTCCGCGTTCAGCTTCATTGCCCCGTCGACCTCGAGCTTGTTCACGTTGAAGTATTCGCAGGAGCGCAGCAGGGTCTTAACGCCGCCCTCGACCTTTTCGGGAGCTCCCTGCGCGGTCGTCGGATACTTCGGCGGTATTCTGTCAGTGACTTCGACCGCTTTGTCGATATGCAGCTGACGGGGCTTTCCGTCCGCTCCCACTCTACCGTAGTCGTAAATACGGTAGGTGGTGTTGGAGTTCTGCTGTATCTCCGCTATAAGTATGCCCTTTCCTATCGCGTGAAGCGTTCCGCTCTCGATAAAGAACACGTCGCCCTTGTGTACGGGAACGTTGTTTGTGACCTCAAGGAGCGTATTGTTTTTAATGCGCTCGGCAAATTCCTCCTCGCCGATCTCGTGCTTAAAACCATATAGCAGCTCCGCGCCCTCGCTGCAATCGACGATATACCACATCTCGGTCTTGCCGTACTCCCCCTCTACTCTGAGCGCGTACTCGTTGGACGGGTGAACCTGTACGGAAAGGTTATCCTTGGCGTCTATCAGCTTGATAAGTATCGGGAAATACTCGAAACGCTCGCAATTCGTTCCGAGAACGGCCTTTCCCTTTGCGTCAATGTACTCGGACAGCGTTTTTCCATCAAACTCGCCGCCCTCGATAACGCTCTGTCCGTCCTTGTGGCAGGACAATTCCCAGCTCTCGGCAATCTTGTCCGAATCCATTTTCTTGCCGTACTCCTCGCGAAGACGGTTGCCGCCCCAGAGGTAGTCCTTGCAGGGCGCGATAAGCTTTAAAATGCTCATTGATAAGTTTCCTTTCTATGTAAAATTACTTAATAGCCAAGTTCTTCATTAACTAAAATTACCTTAATTCTGTCGGGAACGCGCTGCTGTGCGAGCGTTACAAACGAGCAACAGATACGTGCCGCGTGTCGGCAGTGCATACACTCGCCCGTTTTCGCGCAGGGCGTGTCACAGTTAAGACGCGCGGTGTTCTTGGGAGCGGCGATCTTTTCCACGCGCTCTTTCGCCTCAGTCAAATCCTTTACGATCTTGTTCACGCCCGCAACGATAATGACCTGCTTGGGTCCGTATATCATCGCGGAAACGCGGTTGCCCTTGCCGTCGACGTTGTACAGCTCGCCGTCCTCGGTTATCGCGTTGGAGCTTGCCAGAAACGTATCGGAAACAAAAGCCTTGCGCAGTATCTCCTCCACCTCCTCGGGAGTCTTGCCTGCCGAACGATCAAGATACGCCCCGCCGAATTCGTTCTGTAAAAAGTCGATAACTCCACTCTCCTTTAATGTCATAGAGCCGCCCGAGGTTATAAGCTTGTCGTTTTTCACAAGGTCGCCGATAATGTGGTAAAGCTCCGTGCGGCGCTCGGCGAAATACGGTCTCATCTTATTAAGCCGCAGATTGTCCATTACCCTTTGAATTCTCTCTTCCATAATATCCTCCTGTTTATTCCAGTCCCGCTCTCTGACGGATAGACGTAATAGAGTTTTCGGATATCTTAAATCCGCCGTCCTCTGTGTATTCTCCATAGGGAATGTAAAATTCCCCGGGGTTCGAGCCGTACTCGATAGTATTGAGCAGCGCCGCCTTGCGGCTTCTGTACAGCGTCTCGGTGAGGTTGGTCTCGGCGTTTTCCGTGATCATCTGATAATACGTGTCCATAAGCGAAGTGTCAACGTCACGGAAATTCTGGTTGATAAGCTCGGACATAAGCTCGCCCACGCAGTTGAACCTGAACGATTCGCCCTCTTCAAAGTCGGCGATCATCATAAGTCTGAAAATGGACTCACCCGTAATAAGCCTTGAACCCGCGTTGAAGGTCTCGGTTTCCGTTCCGTCCTTGACCAAGATCGTTTTCCGAACAGTGTACTCAACGTTGCCGAAAGCGGAAACAAGGTCGCAAAAGCTCGTTCTGTCCATTTTAATATAGCAGTCGCACCGTATTCCGACAGCGTTCTCGACCGCGGAGACGACGCCCGCTCCGCCCTGAGCGGCGTATATATTCGGGAGCGTTCTCTCGTCCCTGCCCACGCTTATCCCAGACGGTAGCGGTATAAATATCAGTCTGCTGTCGACCGCGTTGTACGATACAAGCATAAACAGATCGGGAGCATCTGTTGAACCGTCGGATAGCATTGTTACAAGATTGAAATTATAGTCGTCCGTAGGGTGGAAATCGTCGGTCAGCTCGCCGTTCTTGTTTATGCCGACATCCTCGGTATTTTCGGGGAACAGATACCACTTAAACGCAAATATCGCCATTATGACGAATGCTGCGGTAATACCGAATGCCAGCAGATACACATACCAGTTACTTTTTCTGTGAACTGTCATAAATTTCCAATTATCCTTTCTTTTGTAATGCGTCAAACAAAATTTGAAAATTGACGAAATTCTATTGATTTTTTTCCAAAACAGTAATATAATGTAATAGTGCGCCGTGTTTTTTGCGCAAGAGCGGAAAAATAAAACGCTCTGAATATAGTATAACACATTTACTCGAAAATTTCAAGCATAGAGGTAAAGTTATGGATAATTTTTATTGGAGAACCTGGGCGGAGATAAATCTTGACGTTTTAAAGGGTAATATCGCAAAAATAGGCGAGCTTTCCCGCGGAAAGGAGATTATCGCCGTCGTCAAGGCGAACGCTTACGGTCACGGTGACGTTCAGTGCGCAAAGGCACTCAACAAATGCGGGATAAGGCACTTTGCCGTCTCCAATCTCTGGGAAGCTCAGCGGCTGTCCGAGGGAGACATCGGTGGAGATATACTGATCTTCGGTTACTGCGACATTCCCCTTATCATGGATAATCTCACGAAAAATTACATTTTCACTGTCGGCGATACCGATTACGCGAAAAAGCTTTCCGACGCGGCGCTGGAAAATAATGTTAGAATACCCATTCACATCAAGATAGACACGGGAATGTGCCGCGTGGGTATCACCACCGAAGAGCAGCTCCGCGAAATACTCGCGCTTGACGGTCTCGACTGCCGCGCGGGTTACACGCACTTTGCAGTAGCGGACAGCCTGAACGCCGAGGATAAGGATTTCACCGAAAAGCAACAGCGGAAAATAATTGAGATGTGTCACAAGCACGGATTGAAAACACACTCCCAAAACAGCGGCGGTATTATATACCACGGCGATTTCGAGGGAGATTTCGTCCGCGCGGGTATCGTGATGTACGGGCAAAAGCCCGACGCGCGCTTTCCCCTGCCCGACGGCATAAATCCGATCTTCCAATTGAAAACCGTAGTCAGTCAGCTGAAAACCATTCACGCGGGCGATACCGTAAGCTACGGCAGGACGTTCACCGCCGAACGCGATACCGAACTTGCCTTAGTGGCTTGCGGCTATGCGGACGGGTTCAACAGGCGGCTTTCGGGTAACTGGATGGTTAATATCAACGGCACGACCGCTCCTATCTGCGGCAGAATATGTATGGATCAGACGCTTATCGACGTGACCGAAATACCCGACGTAAAGGTCGGCGACGTTGTGACGATATACTCCAACGCTCCCGACGGAGGCAACTCCGTGACCGCCGCCGCCGAGAAAATCGGAACGCTCAATTACGAGCTCCTCTGCGCAATAGGAACACGCGTTCCGCGTATCTACATAGAAGACGGCAAGGAGACCGAAATTCAGCGATATATCTGAAATATCAGCTTAATATTTACAATAACGGGCAGCAAGAACATCTTGCCGCCCGTATTTTGTTGATTTAGTAGCTCAGTTCACTTCTCGCGAAGTACTCGTAGATTCCCTGTGCGATTGCCTCCGCCATTTTGTCCTGATTATCCGAGTTTGCCATAACAAGACACTCGTCTCTGTTGGAAACAAATCCCATTTCCACGAGAACGGACGGGAAGCTCTGCTCAAGCGTGTACCAGTAGTAGCTGTACTTTGCGCCGCGGCTGCTGTCTTTGCCACCCTGTGCGCTGCTAATGACCGCAGAGAGATTGTCGTTGATTCCCTTTGCGAGGGTCTGCGACCACGGCGTGAAGTAGTAGACCTCGGTGCCGTGTGCCGACTCGTTATCCACGCTGTTGCAGTGGATCGACAGGTACATGTCCGCGTTGTAATTGTTAGCGCGTCTCGGGCGATCGCGGTCGTGAATATACTCCGACTCGGTCTGCAAACGGATAACGTTCGCGCCCATATCGGTCAGCACCTGCTCGAGCTTCTTGGCGACGGCAATGGTTATCGACTGCTCCGTAACCTCTCCGATAGCTCCGGGGTCGAGCTTGCCCTCTTCGTTGATACCATGACCGGGGCTGATCACGATGGTCTTGCCCGACAGCGTGGGCGTAGGAACGGAAAAACTGAGGATAAGGTCGCCGTTATCGTCGTAGCGTGCGCTTACGCCGCTGTAAATACCCGCCTGTCTGAGCGTCAGCTTCATTCTGAATTTTGGTATACCATCCTCGGTGACGGTCTCCCACTCGCCCGCACTGAACAGAGTGCAGTAGTCAAAATCGGGCAGCTTGGTAACGCTCGTTATATTGTCGAACGTGATATAAACATACTGCGCGTTAAAGCTTTCCACGCCGAACGGACCCTCATAGCCCTGTACAAAGCTCTGCGAGGTGGTAACGTTAAAGCTCGTCTTATGGTCGAGCGTAAGTTTCATATAGCTCCGACCGCCCGAATTGCCGACCTCGTCCACCGTGAGGGCGTTGTAGCCGAGACCCGTATCGTCAAACATTGTCACGTAATCCTCGCGGTATCTCTTGCCCGAGGTAGTGATAACAAAGCCGTCCGCGGAGGACTTATAATAGTCGAGCGTGTCCGCGGGCATCTGCGAGAACATCGGAGACGGTATCTTACCCGTTGTTTTCGCGTCAAACACGTCGGTAAAGTTATTTATGACCTTGACATATCTCACATGATCATCCTCGGTCAAGATCGGGTCGATATTACCGACTACCTCTCCCGTACCGGCTGTTGACTGATCTGGGATAAGGTCGTACTTGATATCCGTCTTGGGAGGCTCGGGCTTGGCAGCTACCGTTACGGTGATACCGTACATATTTTCATTGTAGCCGCTGTGGCTCGCGTTATAGGTGACCGTGCCGAGATGCTGCTCCTGACCGATAATTCCCGCGGGAACGGTATAGTATCCGACAAACTGCGAATACGGACCGTTAGCGCCCACGTGCTCGGCACTTCCCATTTCCTGAAGCTCGACGGTCGTGCCGTTTATCGTTGCCGTTACATAAGAGCCGCTGTACGCTATGGCAGTGAACGAAAGCTGTGTTCCGCCCTCGACGGTCACGTCGGCGGTGGAGTCAACGGAATCAAGGACCTTGATTATATGCTCGATCGAGTAATTGACCTCCTTACCCTTATGCTTGATCGTGAAATAGTTCCAGCCGATATCAAGCTCCTTGGGAATATAGAAGTTATTATAATCGTTCAGAACGATCTTTTCATTGTCGAAGTAAACGTCGAAATTCGGGTCGAACGTACCCATAAATTTTGCCGTAGAGTCGTAGGTAGTATAGGTAAGCTGCGTCGGCGAGACCATTTCAAGGTCGTCAAACAGAGTTTCTTCGTTGATCTGATCGTTGAAGAACTTGATAAGCGTTTCACGGCTGTCGAGGACGTTGTTCCTCAGCGCCGACAGCGAATTGAACGCGCTGCCGCCGAGCTTGTCCATATCCTTCATCACCGTGAGCTGACGGAGAAGCTGATCTTCGCCCCAGCCCGCGTACTCGCCTATGCGCTCGTTGAGATGACAGACATAGGTCTTGACGTTGTTGCTCTGCCCCAGGTCGTACCACCACTTGACAACGCTCTCGAAGTTCAAGGCATAGTCGTCGGTAGAACCGTAAGCCTTTACAAGAACAAAATCGGCGTAACCGCTTTCGATATATTTCTTTGTATCGCAGTGCCCGTCATAGAGCGCCTGACGCGTATCCTCGGTATCGGAACCCGCCTCGTTCGAGGACGCGTTCGCCCACATATCCTCGATAAGAACGCCGAACGCGGTGGTATTATTAGTCTTGTGTACCGCCTCGCTAAGGGTGCGGATAATATACCTATTGGTCTCGTAAAGCCAGTTTTCGTAGCCGATACCGGAGCCCGAACGCAGATATTCCGCGTACATATCCCCGTTATCGGTGGTATAATAATTAGTGAGGATAATGCCCTCGCATTTATACTTCATCGCAAACTTGTGCGCCGCCGCGGAAAAGCCCTCCTTGAGTCCGCCGCCCTCCTCGGCGACCGCATTGGCGAGCGAGCCCGCGTCCAGCGTAAGGTAAGCGCTGAGATTAGCGCTGTGAGCGCCGTCGATAGCCGCGCTGAGGATATCTCCGTTATCGGAGCCCAGCTCAATGTCGTAGAACTTCCCCTCGCCCGTCGAGTTGATGATAACGGCGTTCATTCCGTAGCCGCGTATCTCGTCGTACAAATCGGCAAGCTCTGTCGCGTCGTCAAAATCTGCCCCGGGAGTTATCGTCAAAGCGCGCATACCGTTTTGCAGATATATCTTACTCCCCGTGTCCTCGGGAGGAGCCGTCACCTGCGGCGAATCCTCAATATTGCTGCCGTTGTCGGTGTTGTCCGTCACCAGCCCGCCAAGACTGTCGGAGCTTTCGGCGTAGACTGTACACGTGAGTATGCTTGCCGCCGTAAACGCCGATAATATCATTCTTAACATTTTTTTCATAAAATTATTCCCCATTTTTATGTATTCTTAGCCTATTACCGATCTGAGATCCGAAACTTCATTTTCTACCTGTGATCTGACGTTGCCGTCGGGAGCAAATAACAGCCTGTATCTGAACAGACACACCCCCCCGTATGATACCTGCTCCATTGAGGTAAGCACCTGACGCCTGAGTATTGCGCTGTCGTTTAACCATTCGTTTCTGCCCGCGCCCGCCCATACGTCCTCGGTGCCGATCTTTGCCGCCGTAATGCCGACGATAAGCGGAACATTGCCCTTTGCCGCGAGATTGTCCCAATTCTTTACGCACTGCGCGAAAGGCTGTGTTGAATTATCAAAGCCGAAATAAATCTGCGGCATTATATAGTCGAGATAACCGCTGCTCTTACACCATTTTTCTACGTCCGCGTACATCTCATTGTAGTTGTTGTCCATATTTCCCTGACAGCTCACGCCGAATACCGCGCTCGGATTGGCGGTCTTTACGGCGCTGTACAGCGAGCTTACCAGCCTGTCGCAGTTGGCGCGGCGGAAGTCGGATATGTGACCGTAGCCGCTGTTATAAAACGCGTCACTGTCGAAATACGCGTCCGTGGTCGGGTAAAAGTAATCGTCGATATGCAGACCGTCAACGTCGTAATTCGCGACTATCTCCTCCGCCCCCTTGACTATCACGTCGATAACATCGGAATACGCGGGGTTAAGATAGTAATAAGAGCCGACCTTGACAAGACGTTCACTGCCCGCCCAATCGTAGACCGCGTAGCCGTTTCCGCGCGAGATATCCTTCTCGGCGCTCATACGCAGCGGATTTATCCACGCCTGAAACGACAAATTCCGCTTGTGAGCCTCCTCTATCATGATCGGGAGCGGGTCGTAATTGCCCGACATATATTTCGTTCTCGGGAAATAGTCGGAGTTATAGTACGCGTCTCCGTGAGAGCGCACATGAACGTACACGGTGTTTATACCGAGCGCCGCGCAATTGTCGTATGCCGCGGCGATCTCGCTTCGGAACGCGCTCTCAGTGCCGCTTGACATCTCCATTATGTCGAGATAGGATATCCACATACCCTTGACCTCTCCGTAGTTCAGCGCCTGATAGCTGTCAGAGCCTGATGGCTCCACGGGCTTGGGTGCGCTCAAGGATGACGAAGTACTGCACGACGAGCTTTCAACGCTGCTCTCCGTGCTGCTTGAGGATATATCTGAGCTTGACGTGCTTGCAGTAGTCGTTACGGCGATAGTTGTACTTGTCTCCGAGCTTGACTGCGGCTCGCTTACGGGAGGCTCGCTCTCGATCGGGGCAGACGAAATCAGCTCGTCTGTTGAGGCGGGCGAAGAATATTCAACGGATTCCGAGCTCTCGGTGCTGCTCTCTGAGGATGTGCTCTCGGGCGGCGTTTCGGCGGTACTGTGTACTGAAGTCGACGTTGACGAAGATACTGCCGATATTGTTGAAGATGTTGACGACGCCGACGGCGGATTCGGAACAGTCGCCGTAAACTGATATGAGCTGCTTGACGAGGACACGCTGCCGATATCTATTATGTTTACGGAGCTATCCTCGGAGCTTTGCGTCTCTGTTGAGCAGCCTGCAAGAACGCAAATAGACATCGCGAGCGACGCGGCGACGTATAATTTACTTCTCATTTCTTTATTCCCCAAATTTTCTGTATAGTCTTATAATTATGATTATTATATCACATTATATGTTTAAAGTCAAGGGTTTTTGTCGTTTCTTTGCAGACTGAGGAAAAATTTTACACAGCTTTCACATAATCAAGACATTTAAATATGGCAAGAGGTGTACGAGATATCCGTACACCCCCGCGGTCATTCTTCCATTTGCTTACCAAAGTACATAGCCGCCGCCTGCACAAGCGCTGACTGCTCGGCTGTGGCGGTATCGTTGCCGCTGTCGCCGCTCAGCATTATCACCGCGCCGTTCACGTCGCCCGAGGCGAGTATCGGCGAGCACGCTATGGCGTATCTGTCAACACCCTCGATGGGGTTAAGGCGCTTTTGCTCTCCGTTTTTGAAAACGTAGCTCTTGCGCTGCTCGATAAGATCCTCAAGCGATCCCGAAACGCGGCGTTCGATTATCTCCTTTTTGCTCATTCCCGAGACCGCGATAACGTGATCTCTGTCGCAGATCACCGCCGGCAGTCCTCCGACCTTTGACAGCACGTCCACATACTGAGAGGCTGTGCTGCTTATCTCTCCGACCGGCGAGTACTTCTTAAAAATGACCTCGCCGTCGGGACTGGTATATATTTCTAAAGGATCGCCCTCCCTTATCCGCATGGTGCGGCGGATCTCCTTCGGTATGACAATACGTCCCAGATCGTCTATTCTGCGGACAATTCCCGTTGCCTTCATATATAAATTCCTCCAAAATACTTTTCTTACAGCAGGATTTTTCTGCTGACGGTATTGTCTGCTATTTCGTGTAAAATATTCATTTATTTCGACATATTTTGCAAACGAAACGCGCGGTCAGCATTTAAACGTTGACCGCGCGGCGTAGATTATATTCTATATTTTAAACACCAGATTATCGCTGCGTACTTTTATATTGCCGTAAACCGTAAAGATCACATACGCCACATAATCGCCCGCGGTGTTCAAATCCACGGCATATGAGCTATCCGTTCCCATCTGACGGCGGGATACTATCTTGCCATTATTATCGGTAATAACAAGCTCGCTGCTGCGATAAACAAAATCGGGCGACCAGCTTATCCGCGCCTTTATGCCCATATGATCATAAGTCAGCTTCGGAGTGCCCGTCGGGAGCATAACATTGGTATCGTCCCTGTAAAAGCAGAACGCGACGACCTTATCCAGCAGACAGCCGCACCCGCCCACACAGTATTTGAAATAGCGGAACGGTTCTTCACCGCTGTCGGGAAGATTATGCGCGTAGGCTTTCATAATACCGTTCTTGGTGTCTCCGTTGTAGACGGCGGTATGCACCATCATATTTTCGTCCTCGCAGTAGTAGAAAATAATGTCTCCGGGGTATACGAAATCGGGAACGTTCACAGTTCCGTCCTCGTTAATATTTATTGTGACCGCGTAGCCGAGATTTGCCTCGATCAGCTTGTTGAACAGTTTCGTTGAACTTGTCTCGTCATAATCCAGACCTCCCGCAGTCAGACATTCCGAGCCGAAACCCGCACAAAGGCTCTCCTCGTCCTGCCAATGCTCCTTTGCGTATTCCAGTGCTTTTTTGGGATCGTAGGCAATCCTCCCCGCAGTACGAACGGGCGGCTCGTAAGTAAGCTCCGTCTTGACCGTTTCCGAACTGTAAACCTTTTGAGCGCTAAGATATTCCGCGAATATGTAATCACCGCTGCTCAGCCTGAAGTAACGAGTGCTCGTAAACGCGACCACCGAAACCGGCTCGTCCAGCTCGTAAACGCGCGATATCGGCGAATCCTCGTTCGGCTCTACCCTGCCGCATACACGAGCGTTGATATAAAGCTCAGCGCTGTAATCCCACTCGCTCCAGCTTGAATCGTTTTGAATTTCCGAAACGGATTCCTTGGGAACGGTGCTTTCGATTTGCTTGGCAGTCTCGTCGGGCTCGGATATCCCGGAAGTCTCCGCTGTGGATACATTACTTTCGACAGGCTCGCTCTTTGTGCTTGAGGTGCTTCTTGAAATTAACGGCGGCGCGCTGATGGTGCTTGTATTTTTTTGTGTTGCATCGGTCAGATCACAGCCTGTTAGGAGCAATACCGCAGCTATTGCCGCGGCAATAACCTTAAATTCTCTTTTCATTTTTCTCTCCTAAAAACTTCCATTACCAATATTATTTTAACATATTCCCCGATAAATTGTCAATAAGTAAATTGCCTAAAAATAATACATTTCAGCTGTTTTTAACTTAATTTACACAAATTACTGTTTTAGCGGCGTATTTTCAATTTTCGGAAGATCCCGATCCAACCGTACAAACAAAAAGCCCGTACATCATACGGGCTTTTTTCATTATGTCTTATTTTCACCTATCTCCGCCTGCGACGCTTTAACAAAAAGCTCGTTCACCTTGGCGCCGTCTATCTTTGTCATCAGCGAAACAACGATAACCGCCGCCATCGCAAGCACAAACGCGGGGGCGAGCGAGTAAATACCCGTCGCCGCGAGCACGGGAACGCTTTCCCAGATAATTACAGCCGCACCGCCTGTAATAATACCCGCGACCGCGCCTTGGATAGTCATTTTTTTCCAGAAAAGAGAAAGCAGCATCGCGGGACCGAAAGCCGCACCGAGACCCGCCCACGCGTAGGATACCAATCCCATTACGGAGCTGTTCTCGTCAAGCGCGATAACATATGCGATTACCGCAACGAGGATAACCGTGCCGCGGGATATCCACATAAGCGTTTTCTCGCTCGCTTCCTTCTTGAACAGCTTGAACATATCGTTAGTCACCGCCGATGATGTTACCAGAAGCTGAGAATCCGCCGTGCTCATAATAGCCGCGAGAATTGCCGACAGGATAATTCCGGCAATCAATGCAGGCAGCAGCGAGCTTGACAGGAACATGAAAATCTTTTCACTATCGCCCATTGCGTTGAACCTGGCGAGCAGCTCCGCGTTTTCGGGGTTGTGCAGGAACATCATGCCGAATACGCCTACCAGCACCGCCGCGCCGAGGGTCACAAACACCCATATCGTCGCGATAAGACGGGATTTCTTTATCATATCGCTGTTCTTTATCGCCATAAAACGCACAAGAATATGCGGCATACCGAAATATCCGAGACCCCATGCCAATCCCGAGATGATAGTGGTCACCGCAAGCGAGCCGTCGGGAGCCTTGATAAAACTGAAATAGTATTCCGTTACAGCCTCCGCGTTAAGCGCGCTCTGAAACGCGCCGCCGAGGTCGGGAGTCTTGATCAGCAGTACGATCGGAACGATAACCAGAGCCGCGAACATCAGCATACCTTGTATAAGGTCCGTCCAGCATACCGCGAGAAATCCTCCGAGGAACGTATACGAAATGATTATCAGCGCGCCGATCGTCAGCGAGAGAACGTAATCCGTACCAAATACATAATTGAACAGTTTAGCGCCGCCGCTGAACGCCGAGGCGGTGTAGATCAGGAAAAAGAAGAAAATAATTACCGCGCAGACAAATCGAACCACGGGCGAGCTGCTGAAAAAGCGCTTTTGCAGATACTCGGGAATAGTTATCGCGTCGCCCGCCGCGTAGGACATCTTACGCAGTCTCGCGGCACAGATGCGCCAGTTGAGATAAGTACCGATAAACAGACCGATAGCGATCCAGCTCTGTGTAAGACCGCCGACCAGTATCGACCCGGGCAGTCCCATAAGCAGCCAACCGCTCATATCAGACGCCTGAGCGGATATCGCAGTCGTCCAGCTTCCGAGCTGACGTCCGCCGAGAAAGTAGTCGTTCATATTCTTCGAACGCTTGAACGACCATATCCCTATCCCGAGAATGATCATCGCGTACAAAGCGAACGCTATCACCGTAAAAATATTGAATTCCATAGGTTGTCTCCTTTTAATAATAATTCATAATATTATAACATATTTTTACATAAAATACAAGTCATTTCGGTAAAAAATTCAAAAATACCGCAAAATCCCCCGGGCTATTGCCCGAGGGACGTTTTGTAATGACGATATCTTGAGCTTACTTAGCGTTCTGCTCGTAGGATTCGATCATCTTCTTAACCATCATACCGCCGATAGAACCTGCCTGTCTTGCGGTGAGGTCGCCGTTGTAACCGTTGTTAAGAGTTACGCCAACTTCGTTGGCTGCCTGCATCTTGATGTTGTTCAGGTTTGCCTTAGACTGTTTGTTAGACATGGTAATAATTCTCCTTGAAATCAATAATAGCAAAGGTAACTTCAATAAACATAATCATTGCGGAAATAGCTCCGCAAACCCTTTGCGCTATTATTATTTTCTTGGCTCGCCGAAATATTAAAGGTAATTGTTGCTCAAAAAGTCAGATTTTGTTTCAATTTTTTTAATATATGAATAACTTGGTTTTTTTAGCTCAAAATATACATTATTAAATCACAAAGGAGGATTTTATGGCACAATATAAATGCAATGTATGCGGAGCGGTCTTTGAAGCGCCAAACCACGCCGAGGCGGTCTGTCCGGAATGCGGAGTTTCGGGTGCGGATATCGTAGAGGTACAGTCGAGCAATCAGAACAAATACGCCGGAACGCAGACCGAGCGCAATCTCGAGGCGGCTTTCGCGGGAGAGTCGCAAGCGCGAAACAAGTACACGTTCTTTGCGGCGAAAGCAAAACAGGATGGCTTTGAACAGATAGCCGCTATTTTCCAAAAAACCGCCGACAACGAAAAAGAACACGCCGAGATATGGTTCAAGGAGCTTGGCGGCATCGGCGCGACGTCGCAAAATCTCAAGGCGGGCGCGGAGGGCGAGAATTTCGAGTGGACGAATATGTACGCGAGCTTCGCCAAAACCGCCGAGGAGGAGGGATTTCCCGAGCTTGCGGGGAAATTCCGCATGGTCGCGGAAATCGAAAAGCACCATGAAGAGCGTTACCGTGCTCTCCTTAAAAACGTGGAAATGCAGGAGGTCTTTAAAAAGAGCGAGGTAAAGGTGTGGGAATGCCGCAACTGCGGACACATCGTCGTCGGCACGAACGCTCCGACGGTCTGTCCAGTTTGCTCAAAGCCGCAAAGCTATTTCCAAATATGTCCCGAAAATTACTGACGAAAACGGCGGTATCGTAAAATACCGCCGTTGTTTTATATTCCGTTTACCGTAAAGTAGACCGTATACTGCTCGTCGATGATATCGTAAAGCGGTATCAGGTCAAAATTTTCGGGTTGGTTTATCGTCCGATATGTGCTCTGCTGCCACGGGAACGTGCTGTAAGTATGCTCGGTAACGTTTACAAGAGCGCTCTCGGGAGCGCCCTGTATACCGCGGTCGCTCGGACACAAGCCCGCAAGCACTACGGGTCCCTCAAGGAACGCTGTCAGCGCGGGCATATCGGGAAGCGCGGAGGTCGTCAGCGCCGCAGGGAAGTACACGCTTACCATGTCTTCCGTCCACTGCCGCGTGATGTTGATATAACCGCCGTCAGCCGCAGCATTGACCGTCTCGCCGTTCAGCTGCACCGCGGGCTGCCCCTTTACCCAATCGGGAACGCGCAGCGACAAAGTGAACTCCTCGGGAGCTTTAGCGATGACGTTTATTTTCAGATACCACCTCGACATACGGCTGTTGTCGTTTTCATCGAAAAGCGCGCCGTCATTGTAGTACTTCATATCAATGTTCTGCGTTATCGTGACGTTTTCGGAACGCTCATAGCACGAATTTATGTACTGCTCGACAAATACGCGCCCCTCGCCCTCGTACCAGCAGAGCAGCGGATACAGCGTATGCGCCTGTACCGTGGTACCGTGACAGCACCAGAAATCACGCGTCCTGCTCCCCCATTTCTTGACGCTCCCCGCCTTGAGCGGCAGGAAATACGCGGGCATTCCCGTAAACTTGTTCTGCTGCGCGAGAAAGCCGTTGTAGAGGTTCTTTTCGATATAGTCGGCGTAGCTCTTGTCGCCCGTAAACCTTAACAGATAGTCCGCGAGCCTTACCATATTGTATACCGTACAGAATTCCTGTGTGCGCTCGCCGATAAACGCGCCAAGCCGCTTGGGGGCTATCCAATACTCGCCCGAGTTCTGACCGCCCGTGCAGAACGCCTCCCTGTCGGTGACCGCGCACTTCCAGAAAGCCTTTACGAGACCGAGCCACTTTTCATCGCCCGTGGCTTCGTACATAGCCGCCGCGCCGTGCGCCCACGGTATGCTTGCATTGGCGTGACAGTCTGACAGCGCGTCCTCGCCGTTTTCCAGCTTTCGGAACATTGACGGGTGCGAATACTTTTCGGCAAGCTCGCGATACTTCTCTTCGCCCGTCAGACGGTACATTCCCGCCCAGACCTCAAGCATACCGCCCTCCTCGCCGCTGTACACGGCGTGGGGGTTCTTCGTCTGCATTTCCGCCGTCCAGCGGACGTACCAGTCCGCGGCGCGGCTCATGATCTCCGCCGCCTTGGAGCTTTTCGCGTACAGCGCACTGTGATACAGTCCGAGCAGAGTTTTGTGCATGGTATACTGCGGCGACCAGATGTATTCATTATCGGAAAGCTTGGCGAAATACTTTTCGGGTATAGAGCCGACCCATTCGCCGCCGTTCAGCTTCTGACAGCGCTCAAGCTCGTTTATCACAATATCCAGCTTTGCCTTCAGCTCAAGGTCGTTGTTCTGAGCGTAAAGCATTGCCGCAGCGGACATCCAGTGTCCCAGAAAGTGACCGCGGAGCTGACACGCGGGCGACTCCCAGCCGAGGTGCATATCTTCAAGATCGCGGTCTACGCGGATCGCCGCCTCAAGATAAAAATTCTGTAAAAGGTTCTCGGTCTTGAGTTCCATAAGATAAGCTCTGTTTATATCGGCGCGCTCCTTGAACAATCCCGGGAGCAGACGCGCGTTTTCGGGTCTAATCTGTCGTATCATTGCTTTCCTCCGTTGTTGATGGTTCCTCCGTGGGTTCGGTCGTATCGGATGTTTCATCGGAGGACGACGTGCTCGCGGGCGGGGTCTCGGTTTTTACCGTTATTCTGTCGCAGGTGTACTCGAACGCGTACTTTATTACGTCGTCCGTCGACATATCGGTGAACCAGTACTCGTTCATACCGTCCTCGAGTATCCACTTGAACTCGACCGCAAGTTTTTCGGCGTTCGCTCCCGAATAATAGACTGTGTATCCCACATCCGCGCTGCTTGCCTTTTCGGCGAAGTACATAAGCAAAAACGTGTCCTCGTTGTTAATATGCTCCTTGTACCAGTCGACGCAGTATTTTACCTTTTCGTCGTCGGTTTTCAGGCTCGCATCGTACTTCTTAAAAACGACATACGGCTGTATGCCGAGCTTGTCATACACGAATTTAAGGCTTTCCCCCGCCGTTTTTGTATCGTTGAACCATTGCAGCTCGTCGACGACGCAATCGGATACAAAAGCGTTTGCAGGCTTGTTCCTGACTAGCGTCAGCACGGGAATAACAGGCTCGGACGGCTTCGGGGGAACATAGCTCGAAGTGGTACTGTTATCTGAATTGCCCGTTGTCGACGTATTTGACGGCGTTAACGACGAGCTGTCGCTTGAGGTGCTTGTCTGTGTACTGCTGCCGAAGCCGCTCACGTCGCTGTCGGTATCCTTAACGCAGCCGTTGCAGGAGTCTCTGAGCACGTTCAGCAGCACAATAAACAGAACTATCCCGACGACTACGCCGCCTATCGCGATATTCGCGCAGCCGTTCCTGCGGTATCTGCCCGGTCGTTTCGGTGACGGCGGAGCGTATCTGCTCCCTCTCATCTGCGCGCTCGGTCTGCTGCCTGCGGGTCTCGGCGCGACTGTCGGTCTTGCACCCGCGGGTCTTGACCCCGAGGGACGCGCTCCTCCGCTGCGCCCCGCTCTGCTCTGTCCTCCGCCCATCGGTGTGGGTCTGCGCCCTCCGCTCTGCGGACGGTTTCCGCCGTTTCCTCCCAATATGCCCATTTTGCTACGTCCTTTCCGAAATTATTGTCTGTTAAAATAGTCGATACCCCTGTCGGGATTGAAATATGTGCGCAGATAGCCATCCGTGGAAACTACCACAAACTCATTGGTACTCTCAATATAGTACACGTCGTCGCCGTCCTCGGCTTCGGTCTTGTGAAGAACGTCGGGGTGCGAGACAACCGTAGCCGCAGCTTTTTCGTACTCCTCCGCAGAGGAAAACCCCATTTCTATGCCGTGTTTTTCATAATGCTGCTTCAGCAGCTTCTGATTTCTGAAACGAAGCTGCGGAGCTTCGGGAACGCTTTCCGCGGGCTCGCTCTCCGAGCTGCTTTCGGGTGGTGTGCTTTCGCTTTGCGTTGTGCTCTCGCTTTGTTCCGTACTCTCTTTTGACGGCGTGTCCGCGCTTTGTGACGAATTCGCAGTACTTAACTGAGAATAGCCGCTCTCGGGCTGACTTGAAGTATCATTCTTCCAACCCGCCGACATAAAAAACAGGACTGCCACCGTCAACGCAAGTATAGACCCTAAAATAATCAACCGCCTTTTGTTGTCAGAATTCATATGTATTCTCCCGATTTATATATTCTTTAACTATATTATAACCTATTCGACAATTTTTTGCAAGTACTAAATTACAATCGTCACTAATTTGTAAGAAAAAACGGCGGTCGGACATAAGCCTTTCCGCCATTTTATTCATTCAACCGATTTTTCCGCCATTTCGAGCATCAGCTCCAAAATGCGTTCTTCCGCGTCCTTAGGCACATAACGGAACGTTGAATCGGTAAACTCGACCTTGAATATCTCGGAAACGTCATCGGGAATATCATCTCCCCTGCGTTTCAGCAGCGATATAAGTTCCTTTACGGGCGCGCTGCCAACGTCCTTACGGTAGACATTCAGCGTCATGTTGAACTCCGTGGAGCCGTAAAGATACGTTATCTTCATGATCAGAGTATTATCATCGGAGTGATCCGTATTATCATACAGCGATTTCAGATAATTTATCGTCCGTGTGTAGTTCTCCGCGATCGGATAATAAACTTTATCATTCCACTCGTTATCCAAGGTAAAGACTACGCCGCCGACTTCGGACGCCGCATGAAAATATTTTTCACGCAGTTCCTCCGCGAACAGCTTTGAAAACTCCGCAAGCTCTTCCTCGGGGACAGTTATCGCTCCGTATATTCCCTCCAGCCGCGCTTCACAGCTCTTGTAATGTTCGTAGTCGGCAATCTGCGCGCTCTGCATCTCGGGAAAGCTGTCGAGCCTGTACACGTTGTCGATAAGGCTGAGTAGCGCCGTGCCGCGTTCATTTTCGGAGACCAATCGGCTGATCTGTGTGCCGTCCGTCAGATAATAATCTATCTCAAACTGACTGCCGCGCCTAAGGTCGCCGTACACTTCTTTGACCGTATCGTTGTACGAATTTGTCAGCTTTTCTATCTCGGACTTGTCGGTAATTTCATACGCGCCGTACCGAAATGCACCCGAATACGGCAAATATTGGTAACGTACCTGCACGCTCTCTACCTTGTCGGCGGACACATTGATATACCGCTGTCCGAACGCACCCGTCTTGTCGAACAGGAGATATATCCCCACGCAGCCAACGACCGTGCCGACCCAACATATCAGCGATTTTACAACGTCGCGGGCAGCGGGCTTGCGCACCAGCTCCAACAACAGTATAATTACCGCCGCCGTAAACGCCGCTATCAGTACCGATAAACCAAGTCCGATAAGCGGGACGAATATCGCCAGCACCGTCGAAGCCGCTCCGACTGCCGATAAAACGGACATAACGCGAAAAAACGCCTTATAAATGATTATCGAACCTGTCTGCTCCGCTCTCCGCGACTTTGAGAGATAATACGAGAGCGCGATAAGCGCCGCCGCGAATATTATGACATACAGTGCGTAAAGCGGATCGAATATCGTAAAGTCGTAGATGAAAAATTTGTCAGTATGCGGCGGATCGCCTACATCCACATTAGCCAAAACATCGTAATTGAACTTTATGTTAAGCATTAGTCCAAACGGCGGAAAGATATGCGCTGCTTTGTGTATAATATCGACTACCTTGTAATTATCCAGACCCGTGACCGCGTTAGCGAAACAAGCCGATATGCCGCAGGCGGTGAGCGACGGAGCGAGCAGCAACACTATGGACATTATCTCCGCCTGTATCGGTCTGCCGCAGCACATCACCGCAACAGCCGATACCATATACATAAGAGTAAGCAGCGCGAAGAACGACAGCACAAAACCCATAACACTTATCGTACACGCCGAAGTGGTCTCAAAGCCGAACATTACGTTGAGCTTATCCGTGACATTCTGAAGCGGTATCAATATGAACATCGTGACGATCCCCGCGGGGATTATCGGCGCGACATACGCGGCATAGCCGCTCAGGAAGTCGCCCCAGAAGCGCTGCTTATGGGTCAGGGGAAGTCCGCCGATCATATCCGTATACTTTTTGCGGTTACAGCTCACGAACGTAAAAGCCGCTCCGATAACGGGCATTATCAGCAGTCCGATCAGACATATTGTAAAGAACAGTTCTCTTATTTCATAAACGTCATAGCTGCGGCGCGTGTCGTTGTATACACAGTTTAAATTATCATACAAATTGTACGCGCTCCCGGGAAGTACCACCATACCGAACACCGTACACATGATCAGACCGACCTTCTGCGCGCTCAGCCGGAAAATGAAGTACTCGCGGAAAAAGCTTCTTTCAGACGAGCTTGGAGCGGTCATAGTTCAACGCCTCCATTTCATATACAAATATTTCCTCAAGCGACAGCGGGATAAGCTCGCAGGGAGCTTTCGCGCCGATGATTTTTACGGTCTCGTCGGCGTTTCCGCGGACGATCAGGTTCACCATACCGCACGACTGCTCGATAAGCAGAACGTCCAGATCGGGGAATTCGCTCTTCTCGGGGACGCTGCCGAGAGAGCACTGTACCTTGTGAACGCTCCCTTTCAGCTCGTCAAGAGCGCGGCTGAACAGCATTTTACCCTCATGCAGCAAGCCCACCGTATCGCAGAACGCCTCGACCTCCTTGAGGTTGTGCGAGGACATAACGATAGTCATCTCCTTGTCGCACATCGCGTTGACAAGCATTTTCTTCATAGCCGAGCGCATTGTGGGGTCGAGACCGTCAAAAGCCTCGTCAAGCAGAAGATAATCGGGCGATACGGCTATGCCGCATATCATCGCCGCCTGTCTTTTCATTCCCTTTGAAAAGCCCGAGAGCTTTTTGTCAATGGGAAGTCCTATTACCCCGTGCAGCTGTTCAAAGGTATCGTCGGAGAATGTGGGGTAAAACGTCTTGTAGAATTTTCGCATTTGCTTTAAAGTCATATTGTTGAACTGCGAGGTCTCGTCGCTGACAAGAAGAAGTCTCTGCTTGACCGCGGCGTTGTCCCATACGGGCTGTCCGTCGACGGTCACGCTGCCGCCGTCAACCTTGTAAATACCCGCGAGCAGCCGCAGAAGCGTGGATTTTCCCGCGCCGTTCGTTCCCAACAGACCGTATGCCGCGCCCTTGGGTATCTCAAGCGAAAGATTTTCCAGCACTGTCAGGTCGTCGAAGCTCTTTGTAACATTTTCAATTTTTATCATAACAGTCACCCCTTATTATGTTCGTATTCGGATAAATTTCAGCATAGCCCTTATTACCGCCCGCTCGTCCTCTTTGGCGATGCCCAGCGTGCCCGCCGAGTCATTGTTTGAATATATATTGAAATTTTTTGAGATACCGCCCTCGGGAGCCTCGCTTACGAGTCTGAGATATCCGATAAGCTCCTTCGCCTCCGCGCTTTCGTCCTCCGATGAAACGATCACCATCATATGCGAGATCGCCTCGCCCTCTCCGTACGGGACTTCGGGCTCGGTTTCCGTCTCCAGAACGCCCCAAATAAGGCTGATGTTGTAAACGTATTCTTTCGGCTCCTCTTTCGGCTTATCCGTCATATTCACGGGGTCGTTAAGGAAAGCAATCGCATCCGCGTATCCCTCGTGAATATAGTAGATCTCCCAATCGCCCGTACCGTTCAGAGAATGCTTTATGTTTATTTCACCGACATTACTTTGATACCACGTATAATTATTAATAATGTCATGTTTAAGAAGTTTCATAAACTCATTCTCCATGCCCTCCGCGACATAGACCGTGCCGGGGCTGACGTAGCCCAGTTCCTTATCATGGGTCATCTTGTGATACTTTATTTCGATTTCGTCATATTGAGGATCGTCGATAAATCCCAGCACGCTGCTGTCGGTAGGAGTAAGCTGCCGTATTGTGCCGCACATCTCCGCAAAAGCTTCCGACTGCGCCACACCGTCAACATAGGTCGTACCGTAGCCGCGGACGACTTCTCCGCCGTTCTTGAGCACATAGGTTATGACTATATCACCGCCCGTTCTGACATCGCTCGTCTCGCTAAGAAGCTTTTCATGCTCGGACAATATCGTCGATATTGCATTGTCGGATCGGTAAATATAATATTTGTCGTAATGGTTTATAGTGGGATCAAGAAATTTATTCCCCGATATCCTTACCTCGGATATGAGCGCGCGGGGCGGAAGATATTTTTCCGCGCCAAAGCCGCCCGTATTGTATGCTAACATGAAAAATCCCTGACAAGCAAGATAGATAGCGGTAAATTTAAGCGCCGTCTGCCATATCCTTTTGAACGAACGCGTATGGACAAGCTCAATTGCGGCATACACCACAAACGCGACGATTATCGCGAAAACCGACCCGAGAGAAAATACCCACGGCATTTCATCGCGCGCCATCTGAATAATGCCGATAATGAACACCACGGTCATAACGGACAGCACATAATACGCGCCCTTAAACACGAAATCGCGTCCCGTTCTTTCGTTCTTCCGCAGCTTGCCGAGAAAATACGCGCCGATTATCAGCGCGGCGAGTATTACGGCTGTCACCACAATATACCAAGGGTGCTTGATAAGGAAAAACGCACGCTCGAGCCGAATGCCTATATCTTCGAATGCGGTAGTATTGCTCGCCCCGCGTAATATCGCACCGAGCCACGTTCCGACAGGCGGAATGACGGCGATCGCCTTTGTCCACTCTTCATATATATCAACGCCGACAGAATTCATAAGCGCGCAGCCGCAATAAACGGTCACAAGACCCGCGGGGAGTATCTGACATATCAGCGAACAAGCCTTCGCGTTGAACGATCTGCCGCAGCACACCGTCACAAAGCAGGATACCGCATATGCACCCAAATAGCCGATAAACAGCAGAAGTATATACGAGAGATATGCTTTTACAAATATGTTTTTATTATACGAATGGTAAAATACAGGATCGTAGAAGTAGTCGTTAAATGCGTCATTTCCGCCCGCTATAGCGACGAGCAGCAGTCCCGCCGCAGAGAACGGTATAAACGATATCATATGCACGCCCAGACCGCTCATGAAATCGCCCCAGAAGCGCTGACGATAAGTAAGCGGCAGACACCCGAGCGTGTCGGTACGGTTTCGCTTGACAAAGAAATCAAATACGGACGCGGGAGTAAAAATGACGACTATCGTAAGCACCACTATCGCCGCGCACGCAGCTATCAGCGCCGCTATTATCAGAATAACTGCCTGACTTTCGAGTACTCCTTGGGCAATCTCGTCCTCCAGCGTCAAGTATTTATTCATAGCGATAACATAATAGACAGCCGCCGCGCCGACAAGCGTCGTCGAAAGCAAATTCATCACCGCCGAGGCGATCGCAATAACGCGCATTCCGCACATCTTATACAGAATATAATCCCCAAAAAAGCTATTTTTCATTATGTCAATTCCCCTCCTTTCCTTCGGCGCAGCCGTTGACGATATTTATCAGGTCGGCTTTCTCCAAGCCCTGTCTGAGAGCGCAGAAGACCGCCTCCGTGAACGTCTCGACGCTACGCTTGCGCACCGACTCAAGATACCTTCCGCGTTCGGAGACGTAGCTCCCCTTAGCGGGGATAGAATAGATAAGCCCCTGCGCTTCGAGATTGGCATATGTTTTCTGAACGGTATTCGGATTTATTGAAAGCGTCTTGGCTATCTCGCGGACTGCGGGAAGCTTTTCTCCCTCCGCCATTTCCCCGCTTATTATCAGCTCCGTTATCCGCCGCTCAAGCTGTTCGTATATGGGCGCTCCGCCCTCAAGCCGCATTGTAAACATAACTACACCTCATTCTGTTGTTAATGTTCCGTTTATTAATCTGTATTATATGTTGTAGTACAGTTATATTATATCACAGCTTTTTCCGTGTGTCAATAGTTTTTTTAAAAAAATAAAGCCGCAAGAGATTTTTCCCTTGCGGTTTATCTTCTGAAAATTCATCAGTCACAATAGCCAAAGCCGAGAACGCCGAAATAGTGGTTTTCACCGCCGGCTACCTTGATCTCAACCGTGTGGTCGGCAGCCTCGCCGTTATCTATAACAAGCTCCGTAACGGGATTGTTCCAGCCGTCGCTCTTGTTGGAATCGACCGTCGACACGAGCTCTCCGTCAACATAGATATCCGCGCTCGCGAACGCCTTGCTGTTGTTCGCCTTGTAAATAAGCTGAAGCGCCTTGCAGTTGAGCGTGAACGTCATCGAAGAATCCTTATCGCCCTTGTACATCCAGCCGTTATGGAACGCGGAATGCGTATCGTTCTCCACGAAGCCGACCAGCTCGGGCTTGAGCGCTTCGCTGTCGATAAAGTGCATATCGACATACTTGTCGCTGAATACGGGATCGGGGAGCGTTCTGTCGACAGTACCCGTGTTGTCGTCAAGCGTTTCCATTACCGTCTCGTAATAATGCGCCACAAAATCGCGGACGATCTCGTGACCGCGCTGATTGGGATGGCTCTCGTCGTCGGAATAGTCCTGCCACGTCATTCTTCCCTCGGCAAACTCGACACCGAGAGAATCTGGCTCGCTTATCATCGGGAGCTTGTAGTTATTTCCGATCTCGCTCATATGCGGCTGACAGGTGTGACCGTTCTCGATAACCGTGAACAGCAGCACAACCGCGATATCGTTCTCCTGCGCAAGCAGTGTGCGCACAAGACTCTCGTAGGCGTTTTTATAGCTTGCCTCCATACCGTCGTTCACCGCGAATTCCACAAAGCAGATATCGGGCTTATGCGCCAGTATATCGCGTTCGAGACGGACGTTTCCGAGTATCGACGGAGTTCCCGAAAGACCCGCGTTTACGTAATTTATCTTGGCGTTCGGATATTTTTCACACAGCCACTCATACGAAAGATTTGCCCAGCACAGCTCGGGATTTGCCGGAGCTACCGTAAGACCCTCCGTTATCGAGCCGCCGATATACGAAACGGTGATCTCTCCGCCGTTTTCGGCTTTTTTCAGGACGTTCGCCATACGTGTCATATCGCCCGTTGTCATCAAGGAACGCTTGACCATTAGCTTGTATATCTCCTCTTCCGTAAGCTTTGAATAGTCTGTCTCGGAATTATCGGGCTCGCTCGGCGTGCCGCTTTCCGTACTGCTTGTGCTGTCCGTACCGTTGCTCGTATCGCTTGACTGCACAGTACTGTTATCGGAGCTTGTGTCCGTTGAGGCGCCGCTTTCCGAACCGCCGCAGGCGGTCAGCGTCAGCAGCAATGCCGCGGCAAGCGCTGCCGAAAGTAACTTTTTCATAGTAATTCTCCTTTACAAAAATAAATTATAAGTTATTATAACATATTTATCTTAATTTGTAAATACCTAAAACGAAAAAGGCAGAAATGCCGCTCCCGCCGCTATGAAAACGGACGGCAGCATATTCGCCACGCGAACCCTTTTCCCCCACACGAGGTTTACCCCCACGCAGAAAATAAGTATCGAACCGACAAGGGATATGTTGTTCTGCGCCGCATCGGTGACCATGGGAGATATCAGCTTCGCGAGCAGCGTTATCGCGCCCTCGAACACAAGCACGGACAGCGCCGAGAATATGCAGCCCTTGCCCATTGAGCAGGTCATCACAATAATGATTATCAGATCGAGTATCGACTTGGTCGCGAGTATCGAGAAGTCGCCCGTCAGACCGTCCTGTATTGCGCCGACGATAGCCATGGCGCCTATGCAAACGGTCAGCGACGCGGTGACGAACGCGTTCACGAAATCCTTGTCCTTGGCGTTGCCCGTCTTTATCTTGAGCCACTCGCCGAACCTTTCAAACAGACCCTCGATATTGATAAGCTCGCCGATAAGAGCTCCGAGTGCGACGCATATTACAACAAACATAGACTTCCCGCCGACGAGAAGCATCTGTTCCATTGCGCCCGAAATACCGATAAACAGCACCGTTATGCCGCAAGCCATATTTAATCCCTCACGGACGCGTTGGGGCATATATTTTCCGAAAAGAAAACCGATAACACCGCCCAGGATTATCCCCGCGCAGTTTATCAGCGTTCCCAATCCTATCATAACTTCCTCCGTTACCTTATCAGCAATAGCACGCGCTCCACATGGCAGACAAGGATATAATGAATACCATACCGCCATTTTGTATCTGTTCTTTTATGGAAATATTTAGGGTGAAATCCGGAAATTCATACTTTTTTAGTAAAGCAAATAATTCTATTCGCTTCTGTAAAACCCATAGCTTTGTGAAAATGAAAGCTACCCGCATTATCTATTTCGCAATCACTGGCAAATTCTCTACAACCTTTATCTTTTACCCATACCTCGCACGCTGCCAATAATTCTTTTGCATACCCTTTATTACGATATCCTTCTTTAATATAAATTCCTTCTAAATAACCAACAGGAGTTGTTTTTGTGCCTTCCACATAATCATACCGAAGCCGGCACTGGGCAAAGCCTACGGGTATATCATTTTCAAATTTTAAAAAAAACTGAGTGTTTCTCTTGGAAATAATTTCAGAAAATTCGTCTGCCAACTCATAAACAGAATTATCGCTCCACAGCAGTACCGCCAAATTTGCCAATGTTCTCAAGTCGTTTTTTTCTGCTTTTCGTACCATGGATATTCCTCCAAATCTCGATTTTATTTCTTTTCCACTCTTGACATTAACACGACACACTCAACGTGGCGTGTTCTCGGGAATAAATCGAACGCTCTCACACGCTCAACGGCGTACCCGTTTTCCGCAAGGAATTTGCAGTCGCGAGAGGCTGTCGCGGGGTTACAGGATATCATTACGATACGCTCGGGGTTCATCTTCACGCACGCACGGAGCGTTTCCTCACCGCAGCCCTTTCGAGGAGGGTCGAGCATTATCACGTCGGGCGACAGTCCTTTTTCCGCTAATTTCTCGGCTGCCCTTGAAGCGTCCGCACAAATAAATTCCGCGTTATCAAAGCCGCTGTTCAGCGCGTTCCGCTTTGCGTTTTCAACCGCCTCGGGAACTATCTCCGCGCCGATCATCTTCTTCGCCTCGCTTGCCATTGACAGCCCTATCGTACCCGCGCCGCAGTACAGATCGAATATCGTCTTTCCGCGCGGCTGAGCGAATTCGGCGGCTTGTCCGTAAAGCTTTTCGGCAGCGGGGGTGTTCACCTGATAGAACGACTTCGGCGAAATTTCAACGCTGACGCCGCACATGGTATCGGCGATCTCCGCCTTTCCCGACAACAACACCTCGCACTCGCCGAGAATCACATTGGTGCGGTCGGGATTGACATTCAGCACAACGCCCGTGATCTCGGGGAAACGTTTGGTTAAAGCCGCCGCGAGCTTTGCCATTTCGGGAGTTTTCCGCCTGGCGACAAGCACCGCGCACACCTCGCCGCTGTAATGCCCGCGACGCAGAAAGATGTGCCGCATTACGCCTTGATTCTCTTGCTCATTGTAAACGGAAATCTTCAGCGCCTTTAGCTGCTCCTTAATAAACGCGACTATCTCCGAGAACCGCTCGGACTGCAAACGGCAGTGTTCCACGGGAACTACGCGGTGACTTCTCTCGGAAAAGAAGCCGCTCACGATTTCACCGTTGCCTGCTTTCGCAAGGGGCATTTGAAGCTTGTTACGGTAGCCGTCAATGTGTTCGCTGCCGCATATCGGGAGAAATTCGGGATTTAGCCCGCCTATTCGCTCAAACGCGTCGCGAACGATCTGCTCTTTTGCGGCAAGCTCGGCGGAGTAGCTTATGTGTCTGTAAACACAGCCGCCGCACCTGCCAAAAACGGAACAATCATTCACAATGCGGCTGGGCGAGGGCGTTATAATGCTTTCGATCTTGCCGTATGCGTAGCTTTTCAGCACCTTTAAAATGCGACAGGAGATAACGTCGCCGACCGCCGTAAACGGCACGAACACCGCCATTCCGTCATATCGTCCAATGCCGCTGCCCTCGCTTGTCAAAGAGGTTATTTCAAGGTCAATAATGTCGTTTTTTTTCATTTTATCCGCCTTATCGTAAAAACTCCCCGCTTGCAACGGCGGGGAGCCCGATTTACTTATCCTTCTTGTTGTCCTTTTCGTCCAGCTTGGGCTTGATTACATGATCCCACAAAAGCTGTCCCGCCACCGTACCCGCGAGAATTACAAAAAATTGTTTTATCATAATTTCACCTCCTTATATCTCACCTAAGTTCTTGGCTCTTAAATAAGCGTTTATAAAGCAGTCTATATCCCCGTCCATTACAGCGTTGATATTCGCGTTCTCGCATTTTGTCCGCACGTCCTTTGCAAGGGTGTACGGCATGAACACGTAGGAACGTATCTGACTTCCCCACTCGATCTTTAGCTGCTCGCCCTTTATATCGGAAATCTTGTCGAGGTGCTCCTGCTCCTTGATCTGTACGAGCTTCGACATCAACATTTTCATCGCGAAATCCTTGTTCTGCACCTGCGAGCGCTGCGTCTGACAGGCAGTGACGATACCCGTGGGCTTGTGTATAAGACGCACCGCCGAGCTGGTCTTGTTGATATGCTGACCGCCCGCGCCGCTCGCTCTGTACACTTCCATTTCGATATCCTCGGGACGTATCTCAACCGACACGTCCTTTTCAAGCTCCGGCATTACCTCGACGGAAGCGAAGCTCGTCTGCCGTCTGCCCGACGCGTCGAACGGCGAAATGCGCACCAGACGGTGAACGCCGTGCTCCGATTTCAGAAAGCCGTAAGCGTTGTAGCCCTCGATATGGATAGACGCGCTCTTTATACCCGCGGTATCGCCCTCGAGAATATCCAGCACCTCGGTCTTGAACCCGTGACTGTCAGCCCACTTGGTATACATTCTGATAAGCATCTGCACCCAGTCCTGAGCCTCCGTACCGCCCGCGCCCGCGTGAAACGAAACGATAGCGTTAGAGCTGTCGTATTCGCCCGTCAGCAGCGTGGCGAGCTTCTGCTCCTCGAATTCCTTTCTGACCGTATCGGCAAGCGCGTTTACCTCGTCCGCCATAGTCTCATCGTTCTCCTCCTCGGCGAGCTCTATCATCGTGAGCACGTCGTCGCGGTTGGAGCAAAGCTTCTCAAAGCCGCCGATAGTCTGCTTATATTGACCTATCTGCTGCATAACAGCCTGCGATTTCTCGGGATCGTCCCAGAAATTCGGTTCGGCGGTCTTCATTTCCAGCTCGTCAAGCTTGATCTTTATACCGTCTAAATTCAGCGCGCCCCGAAGCTCCTCAAGCTGCGGCTCAAGCGCCTCCATGGCAAGTCTTGTTTCATCATACTGTATCATAAAAAACTCCTTATGCGGCAAGCTGTGCCGCCGTTATCGATATTTATTTTAACATTACATTATATTATACCATATTATTGAAATTTTTTCAAGTACTTAATTCAACTTTTACGACAATAAAGCAAGCTGCCCCAAAAATTCACTTACATCACAAAATATGATAATTATTTCACAGACTGCAAAAATGTGCAAACTTTCGATTATTTTGGAAAATATTTACTTGAATTTTTCGGAAAAAGTGATATAATAAAAATGTAAAAATTTTTTTCGAGGTGACTTAGCTTTGGTTTATACGGTGACATTCAACCCCGCATTGGACTATGTCGTATTTGTCAATGATATGAAGTTCCGCGAGGTAAACAGGATCGAAAAGGAGCTTGTTCAGGCGGGCGGAAAAGGCATCAACGTTTCTATGGTGCTGTCGGAGCTTGGCGTGAAGTCAAGGGCTATCGGATTTGTGGCGGGTTTTACGGGCGCGGCGATCGAGGAGAGCGTTATAGAACACGGCATCGAAGCGGATTTCGTACATCTTGAAAGCGGATTGTCGAGGATCAATATCAAGCTGAAATCAAACGGCGAGACCGAGCTAAACGCAAACGGTCCAAAAATATCCGACAGAGCGCTGACGGAGCTGTTCATTCGGCTGGGCGAGCTTGCTGACGGCGACGTGCTGGTGCTTGCCGGAAGCGTTCCCGACAGTCTGCCGCAAGATATCTACCAACAGATACTTGAATACATTTCGGCAAAGAAGATAGTGACGGTCATAGACGCGTCAAAGGATCTGCTGACCAATACGCTCAGATACAAGCCGTATCTTATCAAGCCTAACCTTAACGAGCTGGGAGAGATATTCGGCGAGAAACCAAGCTCCAAGGAGGAAATACTCGCATACGCGACGCAGTTACAGGAAATGGGCGCGCAAAACGTGCTCGTCTCTATGGCGGGCGACGGCGCTATGCTGCTCGAGTCCGACGGCGAGGTACGCTACTGCGCGGCCTGCGAGGGCAAGGTAATTAACTCGGTCGGCGCGGGCGACGCAATGGTCGCGGGATTTGTCTCGGGTATACTCGATAATGATGTCGACTTTGAATACGCGTTATTGCTCGGCACCGCCGCGGGCGGCGCTACGGCGTTCTCGGACGGGCTCGCGACAAAGGACGAGATAATCGAGCAGATGAAAATACTTCTAAAGCGTCATCACGCGGAAAATTCATAAAAACGGCGGAGGGTATTCAGCCCTCCGTCTTAATATTATCCAGATACCTTTTTACCTCGTCGACATATACCTCCGCGATATCGGACAGCGGATTGTATTTCTTGCAGATATAACCGATCTCCATTACCGAGTTGCGGTTTTCCTCATCCTCGCGAAACGGCACGGTGGTGTATTCCTCGCCGTTGAGCTCGTCGCAGGTTATGCCCGAGCAGAGCGTGTAGCCGTTCAGCCCCACCATCAGATTGAGCTGCGTCGCGCGGTCGCTGCTGCGGATAACGCGCGGGTATTCCCTGTCGCCGAGTATCTCCTCAGCGAAGTAGGAAGCCACGCCGTCGCCCTGTTCGAACGATAAGCACGGGTATTCGCTCAGCTGCTCGAGCGACAGAGAGCTTTCACGCGCCAGCGGATGATTTTTCCACAGATAAACATACGCCCTGCAATTTATCAGCGGGAAGAACTCCAGACCGTTCTCCGCAAGCATACGGTCGATTATCCTGCCGTTGAACGCGCTTTTGTACAAAACGCCGATCTCGCTTTTCATACTGCCTACGTCCGAGATCACCTCAAGTGTCTTGGTCTCACGTATGGCGAAGTCGAATGTGAGCGTGTCGAAACGCTTGACCATTTCGACAAACGCCTTGACCGCAAAGGAATAATGCTGCGTGGAAACTCCGAATTTTCGCTTTACATTACCGTTTCTACCGTATTTCTCCTGCAAAAGTTCGTACTGCTGATATACGCGGTTTGCGTACATCAGGAACTCCGTGCCGTCGGGTGTGAGCGTAACGCCTCTTGCCGTGCGGAGGAAAATCGAAACACCCGTTTCCGATTCCAGCTCGCGGATAGCGCATGACAGCGCGGACTGCGTTATAAAAAGCGAATCCGCGGCTTTGCTCATCGAGCCCTTTTCGGCAACCGTGATAGCGTATTTAATCTGCTGTAAAGTCATCTTCCATATCCTCAAAGTCTCCGCCGTCTGTTTCGTCACGCTGCTTTTCACGCGCCGCGAGCTTTTCCGCAAGCACCATTATCACTATAAGCAGTATTCCGCTGCCCGTTACAAGCAAGCCGGACTTTAGACCCGCTGGGAAGAATTTGAGCTCTATCGTGTGTCTGCCCTCGGGAACTCTAAGGCACATAAGAGTATTGTCGGCAGTCGAGAGCACCTCGGTCTCCTTGCCGTCGATATACGCCGTCCAGCCCTCCTCTATCGGAATAGACGTGAACAGCGCACAGTCCTCCGCCGCGTTGACCTCTACGGTCAGCGACGAGCCGCCCGATCTTGTCACCGTGGTCTCGATATTCATTGACTGCACCTTGCTGTTGAATTCCGCGAGCTTTTCATCGTCGGCATAAAAGAACAGCACATCCTCAACGTAGACCGCGTCGCTCGTCAGCTTAAGCTCGGCGGTAAAGGTCTCGCCCGCACCGTATGTTCCGAGATAAGCTATGCTGTGGTTCTCGTTTTCAAAGTAGTCCTTGATATAGCTGCCGTTGACGTAAAGATGACATTTGCGCTCGTATTTTGTCGGAAGATACATATAGACCGCTCCAGAATTAGTCACCGCGACCTCGTAGGAAATAGACGCGTCCTTGTCGTTGATACGCTTCTTATAGGAGGTATGGCTGTCGGTCGTCGAGCCGATATTGATGTTTTCGCAGTTAAAAATGTAATCGTGGATCTGTACGTATATCTGTTCCTCCTCGCCCGTGATCAGCGACGCGAGACTCGTCTGAGCCTCAAACGGGTCGACCCCGTCAAGCCGCCTGCCGACAAGTCCGCCGTCGGCAAGATACGCAAACGGGAGCGCGTCCTTATTCTCGTAAACAGTCACGCCCATATTATTCTCAACGGGAACGGTATCCGTATACGGCACGAGGCTTTCACTCTTCGACAGCACATATTTCACGCCGAAGATATCATCGGAAAGCAGCGTTGCGCCGTCGTATCGGGTGTAATGCTCACGCGCACCGTAGCCGATTTTTTTCATAAGTTTTATGACCTTTTCGTTGAACGTGCTCGTACTGTGCGACATTCCGTACATACGCGCCGCCATGGTATCGTTCACGCAGCGGTGATAGGTCTTTTCCATGCGGTAGAAGCCGTCGTCAAGCTCGTGAACGCTCTCGGAGATATCGCGCGTGGGCGGTATCTCGTCGACATAGGTCGAGCGCGGGGAGTAATAAATATCGCTGTGAAGCTTGTAAACGGTGATAGTCGTATTCGCCAGCAGCTCAGCGGATACAAGACCCGCAAACAGGCAGCGAGCGACCCTTCCGCCGTGCTTTTTGTACGCCATAACGGACGCCGTGATAATTCCGAGCACGATAAGCGGGATAACGATTATCAGCGTGGTGTTGAAGCGGTCGTGTCCCGCGTTGTAGTCCGACAGAAGGAGCACGCCGAGAAGTATCGCGAACGCCGCGCCTATCGTCTTTCCGCGCACCGACGATAGCTTCTCGAACGCCTCCGCACCGAAAAGAATCAGTAAAAACGAAATAATGAACGAATAGCGGAACGGCATCCATACGGGCACCTGTCCGCCGTGCCAGAACATATCGACGGGCTTGATATACATCGACAGGAACATCAATCCGAGCACAAAACCGCCCGAAATACGCTCCCTCAGCGGAATTTTGCGGAGCATAAAGTAAATTACCGCGAACAGTATCCCGAGCGTGCCGCAGTACAGCATTGGAAGTCCCTCGGGACGTATCGTGTCGAACGTTCCCGGGAACAGCTTTATAAAGCTGTCGGCGAGGTCAAAATTCTCGACAAACGAACGATCGGGATTACCGAAGCCGAGCTTGCCGTTTGAAAGCGATTTATAGACGGGTAGTATCATCCAGCAGCTCGACAGTATCCCCGCCACCGATGCAAAACCGTATACGGCAGTCGAGCCGAATATCTGCGCGAAGCCCTTTGCGGTGCTTCTACCAGACGCAAGATAGTGAACAAAATAGATAGCCGAGAAAATTCCGACCATATAGCCGATATAGAAATTAGCGACAAAGATATAGATAAGCGACAGCGTGTACAGCAGAAACCTGCGCCTGTCGCAGACACGCTCAACGCCTATCAGCACGAGCGGCAAAGCGATAAGACCGTCCAGCCACATCGGGTTTACGGTCTGTGAGGTGAAATAACCCGACAGCGCGTACATTGTCGAGAACAGTATAACGGTGTAATCGGAAAAGCCGCGCCGCCGTTTCAGCATTAGCGCCGCCGAAAAGCCTACCGCCGCGCATTTCGCGAGCTGCATGGTCATAATGCCCTCGGTAATGTTGCCCCTCGGGAACAGCCAGACGATAATGTTGAACGGGCTTGCGAGATAGTACGCAAACAGCCCGAGGAACTCCCCCGAAAGCGATCCGCTCCAACAATAGAAAATACTCTCCTTGCCCGCGAAGACGTCGTACATATAATCGAAATAGTACACATACTGCGCGTTCAAATCCAATCCGAGGACAGAATTTTTGCCGAACGGATACATACCGAATATCGCATACGCGATAAACAATATGACAGGCGGCAGAGCGAGTGATATCAGATATGCCTTTTTGCGGAGACAAAAGCTCCGCGCGGTCTCAAATGCATTTATCATTAAGAATCGTCCTTATTCGCCGATAATTTTCACTATAACGTTCTTTTCACGCTGACCGTCGAAATCGCCGTACATTATGTACTGACGCGGTCCGAGGTCAAGCTTGCCGTCCGAGATGGGTATGCATACGGACGCGCCCATAAGCGCCTGCTTGAGATGCGCCTTGCCCGAGCTGATATAGTCGACCTTGTACTCGGTGTCGCCGTCCGAGAGCGCCTTTAGCATTCTCGACCAGTCCTTGTACAGATTTTCGTTATCGTGCTCAAGGAATACCGAGGCGGTGGTGTGCTGTGAAATCACCACGCAGATACCGTCGCCGACCATGCTTCTGCGCACACACTCCTCTACCTCATAGGAAAGATTGAGAAACTGCTCGGGTTCGTCCGTTGTAACAGTCAGGACCTGTTTAAAATGCTTCATTTTCGTTATCCTTTCTCTATTTTTCGCGCCCGCTTGGGCACGTTTTTATACGATAGTGAGAATACCCCGCTCCACAGCGGCTGTAATATGAGCGTCTCCGCCGTTGAAGCTGTACACGCGGCTCTCATAGACCTGTCCGCTCCACAGGTCGGTATGACATTCGCCCGTGTCGGTTTGGAAATCCACGGAGACCGAGCTTTCGGGCGGTAGCTTTATGTCAACGTCGCCGCGCCTTGACAATATCTCGGTCTCGGGAATGACGTACTCGAAATTTACATTGATGTATCCGCTCGTAGTGGTAAGCTTTCCAAGCGAGACCATATCCTCGCAAAGTATGTCTCCGCTCTCCGTGAGCACGGTAAGCTCTCTGCTGTCTACCCTCCCGATCTTCACGTCGCCGATACCCGTGATTATCGAGATATCGCGGAAGCTCCTGCGCGGAAGATACAGATACAGCCCGAATTCCGACTCACGTCCTGCGAACAGCGATACCATAAAATCCGTGCTCTCCGTTATCGACAGACTATTATCCCCGATCTCAAACGTGAGCGGGAGATCGTTCTTGTAAGTTACCCGTATACTCTCGCCGTCATACGGTATGACGGTCACATCAAGCCGCTGAAGATCGATATCTATATACTCGTAAAGCTCGAACTCCTCTTCGCCCTGCGCGACGATATCGTGATCGGTATTCCTCAGCATAAACGCGATTACACCGAACACCGCCGCACACACGAACGTGACCGCGAGCATTTTGTTTACAATTCTTTCCATTTCACCATTCTCTCAACCTGTCGCAGCGGCGTTTTATTCTCAGAAAAAGTCTCGACACCGCATAGCCCAGCTTTATCGCGAGCAGCCCGAGGAACGCGGTGAGGAAAGCTCCCGCAAGACCCGCGAACAGCATAAGCTCGGGCGAAAGCTCCGATATCACGAAATCCGCGCGAAACACAAGCACAGCCACGCCCAGCACCGACATCATCAGCCCGAACGGTATGCCCATAATCGCGGCAGCAAGCATAACGAACATCACCGCGAACGTTATCGCAAACACTATCCAAAAGCCCGTATAATACAGGAAAACCTTAATTTTTACAGCCAAACAATTCACCTCATTAAACCGAGGATTTTATAGTTTTACAACATTTCACAATATCGTCATATCAGTGAATTTATTAACATATTTTTTTGGTAAACACACTATTATTGTACCACAATTCTTTCACAATGTCAACAATTATGTAAAAAAGTAATTGTTTTATCGCAAAATAAAAATAATTTGTTATATTTTCACAAAAACACTTGAAATCATTAAAAAATTATGTTATAATTATAAAAAACCACAAAAATATTCTTAATATTATAATTCGGGAAACTTCCCGAGCCGCTTAACGCGGCAACTAAGGAGGCGATATTTTATGTCTGTCAATATTCCCGAAAAATACGCCGACAGGCTTGTTTCAATGATGCAGCGCGACGAGGACGCTATCCACTTTTTCTGGTCGCCGAAAGATAATGCGACCATTCAACTCTCAGCGAAGCTTTTCCCCGATGATGTCAAAGATCCCCTCGATTATATCCGCGAAAACGGTATGATAGACGAGCAGTCTCTGCCCGTCTTCGATGTGTTTTGCGCGAAGATCGAGAGCGGGATTCTGACGGGTATCGAGACAAACAGCGCGGGCACGGACGTTTCCGTAAAGCTTCCCGACAGAGACGATTATGTGATGTGCCATCTCTACGCGCTTTTCCTGCGCAGCGAGGATAACAGGATAACCGATATCCACTTCAATCTGCGTCCGTATTCGCTCAAGGAGCAGTTCGACCGCGACGTGCTTACATATTTTACCTCGGACAAAAATCCTAAGCTCTTCACGCGGCGGTGCGCGAACACTGTCAAGGCAAACCCCGACAAGAATATCGCGTTCATTCAGTTCGACGTGGAACGCTTTAAGCTGATAAACGAGACCTACGGCGTTGACATCGGCGACGAGCTTCTACAGTTTATAAACGATTCGCTCGCGCTCGTCTGCACCGAGGATCAGCCATTCTGCCGCCTTACCGCGGACGTATTTATGATAGTTACGACGTTTGAAACGCGTGACGACCTGATCGCGTTTATCCGCAAGGTGGAGAGTATGCTTTGCGGATACAAGAATATGGAATACCGTCTGGTATTCGGCGTTGCGGTCGTGGACGACAGAACGGCTCACACAAGACGGCACGGCGACAACGCGTCGCTTGCCCGTCAGCTGATAAAGGGTAACGCGCTCGAAAATATAGGCTTCTACAACACCAATATGAAATCCAAACTTCAAAAAAAGCAGGCTATCGAGGATGATATGCATAAGGCGCTGCTTAACGGCGAATTTGTAATGTACCTCCAGCCCAAGCACTCGATCAAAACGGGAAGGATAATCGGCGCGGAAGCACTTGCGCGCTGGCAGCACCCCACAAAGGGAATGATCTCCCCGGGCGATTTCATACCGGTATTCGAGGAGAACGGCTTTATTCTGAAGCTTGACACGTTTATCTGGGAGGAGGCGTGCGCGCGCATAAGAAGTTGGATAGACAACGGTATAACTCCCGTTCCGATCTCGGTGAACGTTTCCCGCGAGTATCTGCAAACTTATGACGTAGTAGAAAAGGTCACCGAGCTGCTCAAAAAGTACGACGTTCCCATCTCGCTGTTGGAGCTGGAGATCACCGAGTCTATTGACGGTGTCGGCGTTGAGGATATCGTCAAAAAAATGAAGGACGCGGGCTTTACCATGCTTATGGACGACTTCGGCTCGGGCTATTCCTCGCTGAATATGCTGAAAACCACACAGTTCGACGTGCTGAAGATCGACCGCAGCTTTCTCTCGGAATTTATGGAGTCGCCGCGCGGTCGTAAAATAATCGAGCACACCATTTCGATGTCGCAGGATATCGGACTTGACATAATCGCAGAGGGCGTTGAGACTATCGAGCAGGCGGAGTTCCTCAGCGAATGCGGCTGCGACTCGGCTCAGGGCTTCTACTATTCAAAGCCCATTCCCGTTGTGGAATTCGACAAGCGCCTTGTTGAGGTCAATATGAAATAGCAAATAAACGGGCGGAATCATCCGCCCGTTTTAATACACAAAAAAGGAACCGATGAGGGCTCCTTTTTTACCGATACAAAAACTACTTAATTTCGCTTCTCAAATTGTCGCTCATTTTATCAAGAGTTGAACGCAAAGCCTTGAGTTCCTTTTCGCTTACGCCTTTAAGCATAGTTTTCTCAGCTTTGTCGAGAGACGTCAGCACTTTTGCGTACATCTTCTTGCCCTTGTCGGTAATGAACACATGTGTCTCGCGGCGGTCGTTGTCGTTTTTTTCGCGGCGAACGATACCCTCGCGTTCCATATTGCGCAAAGTAATACTGATAGTCGGCGCTTTAAGATTGGTGATCTTGACCAGCTCAAGCTGCGTCAGGCTGTCATTCTCCATAAGCGGCTTCATTACATGGCGATAGGAGTAGCGCATTCCGATACGTTCCAACTCTTGGCACACGTAAGCTCCAAACATGTAACTGGCTTCGTTCACGCTCGCAATAGAGTCGTTTCCCTCCACCATTAAGGAGTTATTATTGGTAGTCCTCATATGTATCCCTTCTTTCAAGTCATCCGTCCATCCACCCATCTGCCTTAAGTTGCTGTAATAACGTCAGCTCCTACTTTCCTCTTTAATATAATTATACCGCTTTTTTCAAAGTTGTCAATAGTTTTTTATGTGAAAACCATGTGAAAATTGCTTAGACAAAGCCTTTTATAATGCGGATTTACAGTATTTGGGAACGTTGCATATCAAACAATTCCACAAATGGTATATTATGGTAATTATTTAAAAAAATTACATATACTATTTTTTGAAATTAAGGTAAGATTTATTTGCTAATTATTGACGATAATTTTGCCTGTGACCAAATTATAAAAAATATCGGGCAGTGCGGAACACCGCCCGATATCACACTCCGATCATCCTATCGCCGAGATTGAATAGGTGAACGCTCTTTCCTCACCGCTGTTCAGCGTGACCGCACCGCGCTTTTCGGCGAACACTCCCGTTGCGTCGTCAAAATCCGCCGAGCCGCACCACGGCTCTATGCACAGGAACGGCGCGTCCTTTGCCTGCCATACACCGAGACTCGTGAAATCGGGATAATCCACACGGACGCCCTTGTTTTCCTTATTGAGTAGCATTACCGAGCGCGAGACCACCTTGTCGAAATAGCACACGTCCTCGTAGAACAGCTCGTGCTTGAGCGGGAGTACGGTCTCGTTGTTCATGATCTGACGGCGGTTGTTTTCCTCGTGCAGTCCCGTTTCGAGATTGTAATTCGGCACCGCGGCGGTCTCGGGCTTTGCGAATTCAAGACGGTAATCTGTGAACTCGCCCGAACACGCGAACGCGGGGTGCGCTCCGATACAGAACGGCATAGGCTCGGAGGAGCTGTTCCTGACACGGTATGTCACCGCTATGCCGTCCGATTTGAGCGTATAGGTCACGATAAAGCGGAAATCGAACGGGAACATCTCGCGGGTATAGTCGCTCTGCTCAAGCGAGAACGTTACCGACGTGCCGTTTACACTTTCGACGGAAAGCTCCAGATCGCGCGCAAAGCCGTGCTTGGTGATCCTGTACTCCCTGCCACCTATAAGCGTTTTCCCGTCGTGGAGAGTGCCTATCATCGGGAAAAGGAGCGGAGACGTCTTGCCCCAGAACGCCGGGTCGGCGCTCCACATAAGCTCGCGTCTGTCCACAGTGAGCGATTTGAGCTCAGCACCCTTTGAAATAAGCTTTGCGGTGCAGTTGTCGTTTTTCAGTTGAATGTCCATTTTGTCCTCCTAAATTTATCAATACTGCGGCGGCTTTTTTTCGCTGCGTTTTTTTGCCCACGCGCGCACTATAATCATAACCATTACCACTATCGCGACCATCAGGACGATCTTGATTATGATCGTGAAAAGGTCGTTTTCGCGTTCGCAGATAGCCCAGACTTGTCCGAACGCGTCGCGGAAGAACATCGTCCCGTTCAGCGAAACCGCCGCTCTGCCGTCGGTGTAGTCGATTATCTTGGCGAGCTCCAAAAGAGTTACCTGTCCGTCGTCGCCGTCGAGTATGTTATACAGATACCACCGCATATCGCCGTTGCTTTCCGTGTACGGAGCGGCGGTGTAAGCACGCTGTCCCCTGCCCGTGCAGATAAACGGAGCTGTGGAGTTTTTCAGCTCGGGGAACTCTTTGACGACCTCCATATTAAGTCCGTCGAGCACGAAAAAGCCATCGCTCGAGCCGACGTATACACGGTTGTTAAGCTCCGCGGGAGCGGTAAGCTCACCGCCGAGCTCGCATTTCGCGAGCGTTTCCTCCTCGGTTTTGCCGTCGTCGGTAAGGCGCAGCTTGTACATATTGCCGTCCGCGCCCGACATAAATACAGCGTACTTCCCCGCGAATACGGCGGTTATCTCCGCGCCGACGGGGTTCTCGACAAAGTTTTCGGTTTTGTAATCGTGAGCGATAAGGTTCTCTCCCACTCCGAAAAGAATGTAATTTTTGAACAGCGACGGCGAGGTCACGGGGCTGTCCGCGGCGTATTCCCACACGACTTTTAATTCGTCGGTAAAGTTTGCGCAGACGTATTTATACGTATCGCCGTTTTTCACGCCGAAATACGCTAGATCGCCGAGAAGCGCAACGTCCGTGACTATCTCGCCGAACTCCGCGGAACAGAGTATCCGCATATCCTCGGTGTTTACTACGAAAATTTTTGTCCGCGTCGGCTGAACGAGAATGCCGTCCTGCACCGCGCCGCCGCAATTTTCCGAGACCTTTTCGTCGAACTCCGCCGACGAGACCAATTCGCCCTTCTCCTGCGTAAGCTTGTTGACCTTGTTCAGCGTCGGGACAAGCAGAAAATCTCCGTCGGCAAGCGGCACACCCGCCGTTTCCGCCTCGGGAGTGCTCCACATTATCCTGACGTAATCCTTGTTATACGGCGTTTTCGCATTGACCGCCGCGCTTTCGTCGGCGAAGCCCGTGTTCTCCGCAAGAGCTGACGTGCCCGTCAGCAGAAAAGTCAGCAGAAAAGTCAGCGCCGCCGCTATACACATAATCGTTTTTTTCATTTTTCTCATATTTCAAACGCCTTGTCCGCGAGAAACGCGTACAAATACATCTCCTTTATCGGTTTTCCCGTAAATTCGGGAAGTATCTTGCTGTATATCTTCACCTGCTTGGCGTAGTTTTCACGCTCCTCCTCGAGATTTGTCACGGTGTCGCTCTTGTAGTCTACCACGACTATGCCGTCCTCCTCGACGAAATACAGGTCGATCTGTCCCTGAACGCTTATTCTGCCGTCGTAGTCCTGTCCCACATCTCTGCCGCGTATCTCGGCGTAGAACGGCTGTTCGCGGCGTATTTCGAGACTGTTCAGCATTCGCTGCCCGAGCTCGCCGCGGAAAAATTCCGCGATATGCGCGGGATCGACTATCTCCGCCTCGCGCTCGGTGAGCTTGCCGCTTTCGGCAAGCTTCGCTATCGCCGCGGCTATCTCCTTATCGGAGCAGCCGCCGAGACGATCAAGCGGGATAAACTGCATGGCGTGGTGGTAGGCGTTGCCCTTTTCCGTGCCCGAGGGCTTGCCGCCGCTCGCGAAGCTCGGCTTTATAAGATTTACGGGGCGTACCGACTTCTGATGTGCAAGCTCGGTCACGGTGAATTTCGCCTGCTGACGCGTCTCCTCGGCGTATGGGTAGCGCTCATTCATAAGCGCGACCAGCTCATCCGTCTCCTCGTCCGATATTTCAAACCGCTCCTCGGCAGCAGTCTCCTCCGGCGGAGCGGCGCTGTCCGCCTTGACCCTGCTGATACGGCAGCCGATACCATCGAGCGTGAACTCGTCCGAAGCGTCCTCGGGGGCGTACCTTAAAAGCGAGCCGAGCACCCATTTGAACGGCGCGGTCTTATCAAATATTTCCTCGGGAATATTCGGATCGAATTTGTCGCCGTCGGGGTCGCTGAGATTAAATTTGCCGACCATTATCAGCTTTTCCCGCGCTCTTGTCATGGCGACGTACAACAGCCGAAGCTCCTCGCCGCAGAGTTTTTTCTGTATAAAACGCGAAAGCGAATTGTATGCGAACGTTTTGGTGCGCAGACGTTTCTTTACGTCGATGTTTTTCAGCGCGATATACTTGTCGCGGTTCACAAGCAGCGTGCCCGAGTAATCGGTGAGGTTCATTGCCGACTGAAGCTCCGCCATTACGCAGACGGGCACTTCAAGACCCTTGCTCCCGTGAAACGTCATTATCTGCACGGTATCGCCGTCACTCTCGGGACGCGCCGCCTCCTCTATCCCGCTTTGGGAATTCTCCCGCGCCCTGTCGATAAAGCGTAAAAAGTCGCTTAAATTGCCGCCGTCGCGCGCCGCGAAATCGGAGGCTAACCGCTGCAGCGCGCGGACGTTTGAAACCCGCTGAGTGCTGTCCTCGAACGCCGCGACAACGGAGGTTACGTCCGTGTCCTCGTAAACCTTGCGGATAAGGTCGTTGAGCGAGCCCGAGCTGTTACAGTAACGAAACGAATTCAAGTCCTCCGTGAAGCGTTTCAGCTTGGGATTTATGCTGCGTTCGATCACGCCCGTTTCGCTGTCGGTGAGCTCGCCGAGGTCAAGCGGCTGAGCGCATACCCTAAGGCAGTTGTACAGCGAGTACTTTTTGCACGTTTTCGCGACGCTGCGCGCCTGCTTTTCGGTGAGCGCGTCCTCGGGAATACCAAGCGTTCCCAGTCTGAGCTGCGCGACCTCCTCGGCGGTAAAGCGGTATATAGGCGACATCAGCACCTTAAGCATTTCCTCGTTTTTCAGCGGATTATCGACTATTTTAAGGTAATTCAGCACGAGCGTTATCTCCTCCGCGTCAAGGAAATTCCTGCCCTTGGGCGCGGCGGATGATATCCCCTGCTCCTCTAAAGCCTTGCGGTAGAGCGGTATCTTGGACTTGGAGCGTAGCAGTATCGCGAAATCGGAATATTCGCACCTTGCCGCGACATCATTTTTCGTCACAAGAAAATTCTCGTCGTCGTGGAGCGACCTGATCTTCGCCGCGACAAACCTCGCCTGCGCCATATCCCTGTCGTCGTCTGCGCTCTCCTTGGTGTCGAGCAGGATTATCTCCGAGGAATATTCCGCGCGATGCTCGTAAGGTATCTCGGGGTATTCCGCGCCGAGACGAAGCTGATGTCCGCACGCGTAGTCAACGCCGCCGTAATCGTGTGTCATAAGCCCCGAGAATGCCGCGTTCACCGTGTTGATGACCGCCTGTCTGCTGCGGTAGTTGACGTTGAGCGGCAGTTCCTCAAAGCCGTCATTCTCGGCAAGGTGCGCCATAATAGCGGGATTGCCGCCGCGGAACGCGTATATCGACTGTTTAACGTCGCCGACATAGAACAGCCTGCCGTTTCCGAGCAGCTTAAAAATCTCCGCCTGTATGTCGTTTGTGTCCTGAAACTCGTCCACGATAATACATCCGAAGCGCTCCGAGAGCTGTGCGCGGAAACTCTCGTCAGAGCGGAGCTTTTCGAGCAGCGCAAGCTCGCAGTCGGAAAAATCCACGCAGCCCGACGAACGCTTTATCTCCGCAAGATAGTCCCTGTAAATGCGCAGAAGCTTTACGAAAGACCGAACGGCAACGCGCTGACGCGGAAACGCTTCTTCCTCCGCCGACTTGTCGACAGCATAGCCGAGAATATCCGCGACTATCTCCTTGAACGCGTTCTTCGTATTTGTGAACAGTTTTCTCGCGACGGTTTTCGTGCCGCTCCTCGGGTCGACATCGACGGGATTTTCCTCAACGGTCTTTACCGCCGCAAAAAAGCCGCTCAGCGTCTCGAGCGAGGACTTGTTCTCAAATGACTTGAAGCCCGTTTTGATAACATCAAGCCGCCGTAAGTCCTCGTCGATATAATTGAATATCGTCGGTACGATATCATTCAGCAGCTTGTTTGCGCTTTCTATCTTGCTCCTGTTCTTGGAATTCGGCTCGAGACCGTAAAGTATCTCCCGTATCTCGGGGATAAGGTCTCGGCGCACGTTCTCGTACAGATCCGCGATATGCCGCGCGCGCTTTACCTTGCCCGAGAGCATATCCTTTATGGACTGCATATACTCGCTTTCAAGGCTCTCAGCGCTCTCATACACGTTTTCCGCGCCGCTGAGCCAGCCCTCCGCGTCCGCGTAGGTGGACAGCTCCTCCGCTGTGCGGATAATGTCTTTTTCAAGATTGTGGTCGTTCTCGAAATCAAAGGTGTAAAACAGCGTTTCGCGCTCCTCCGCGGAAAACGCGCGGTCTCCCGTCAAGGCGGCGTTGTACATATCCTGCATGGCGAGCTTAATTGCCTGCGACTGCATCGCGGTCTTTTTTGCCGCGTCCGCTATCGTGAAGTTTATCGGCAGGTCGAATGTCTCCGCGTTCTCGCGTATCATTTTAAGGCAGAAAGCGTCTATCGTCGAAATGGACGCCTGTCGGAGCGCAAATATCTGCTCGCCCAGATACGCGCGTTCCTCGGCAGCCTCCTCGGAATTCTTCTCCGAAAGCTCCTCTATCCTGTCGGAGAGCGCTTTGTTAAGCTTTTCACGCAGGCTTTTCGTGGCGTTTCGGGTGAACGTCATCACGCACAGCGTGTCCGCTTTTATGTTCAGCTCCCTGTCCGAGAGTAGGCGGATAACGCGCTCCACAAGAAGCGTGGTCTTTCCGCTGCCCGCGGCGGCTGTCACGACGGCGGGGCGCTCGTGAGTATAATCGGCAGCCCTCCGCTGATCGGGATTTAAATTACTCATTTCCGCCCTCCTCTCCTCTGATGTACGGGTTCTTCCATTCGGGATTTGTTTTTGTACCGTAAGCGCGCGCCTTTTCCACCGTGACCGCGTTCACGCCCGCGTTTCCGCAGATATCGCCGAAACGGCAATACTCGCACGGATCCTTGCGCTTGTTCTCGCTCTTTCCGTTTACGTCGCGGCGGGTCTCGGTGCAGACCAGCGGAAGAGCGCTCACGTCTCCGCCGAACAGCGCCTCAAGCTCCTTGGCAACGGCGGCTAAAACGTCCTCGCGCAGCTTGTCAAAGCTCTCCGCGTCCGCCTGATTCAGCGCGTTGGGGGTGAACGTCCTTTTTATCAGCTCGGCGGTTTTCTCGTCAAGTCCTCCCTCGGAGGAAATTTTATCCAATACAAATTCAAGATACCCGTCCATATCATTGCGCGTTATATTGTCGCTTATCAGCAGCTCGTTTGGGTGATAGTTCATAGCAAGCATACGGTATGGAGACAGCTCCTCCTCAACCGCGCCCGTGTTCTTTGACGGAGCGTAGCTCACTCCTCCCGGGCAGAGCGTGAGGGTCGGATTGTTCTTATTCGCGCCGCACAAAGCGAACAGGTACAGCAGCATCTGCAAATTCGAGCCGTGGAGCGTATTGTTGAGGTCAAATTCGCGCACGGAGCTCTTATAGTCAACCACGCGTACATATACCTTGTCCCTGCCGCCGTTTTCGTCCTTTTCCGTGAACATATCAACACGGTCTATCCTGCCTGTCACGGTCACCTCTATGCCGTTCTCAAGCCTTATGACCAAGGGTTTTGCCTCGATATAACGCTTACCCTCCTCGGGGGCTTTCGGCTCGTCCGTTTTTCCGGATTCGTTTTCGGAATAGAGCTCCGCGGGAGGTATCTCCGAGGGCTCGGACTGCTCGTTGTCAATAATGTATTTGCGCCCGCCGTCCGCGATATCAAGCTCGAAAAACTTCGGACGGTAACGCCGCGCGAAAAACTCCGCCTGCACGGTGATAAGCACGTCTGCGGACGAGTTTGCGATATTGTTGAACAAAAACTCGGTGCGCTTGTCGTCGGAAAACTCGTTGTTAGTCTCCAGACGACAGTACTCCGCGAGGTATTTACGCGAGAGCGCGTACAGCTCCGCGCGGGTAAGCACGAAAAAGCTGTCGGGGTCGCCGCTGTATTCGCGGAGAACGTTTTCGAGCACGAAATGTATCGCGTCGCCGCGCTTGGCGTTATTGAAGCTGCGCGGACTTTTCTCGTCGATACCGAGACCGTAGCGGCAGAAATAATTGAATTTGCACGCGCCGAGCTTTTCGACAGCCGTCGCGCCGATGTAGTCGGGCATAATCCGCCGCGCTGTTTTTTTTGAAATGTGATGACTGCCCGAAAAATCGCTTTCCTCCGTGGTTCTTACGGCGCGCGACCTGCGGATATCGTCAAGCATTTCCGTGAAATCGGCGTTCCCGTTTTTCTCCAATGCCTTTTTCAGCACTGCGTTATCGCGCCCGCCGCGGTTCAGCCCGAGAGCGTAGCGCGCCTTTGCCGCCTTTTCGGTGCGGCAGTAGAATTTGCTGCCAAGCTCGGAGGTCTTGATGATCTTAGCGTCGGGGAACGTTCCGAGAATACCGCTTATAACGTCGGAGCGCTGAACTGCTTCGCCCGAAGCGTCGCACTGCGGACAGCTTATGCACAGGAATTCCGACGGCAGCGACACTGCCTTGTACGCGCGGTACAGCGACAGGTAGTACTGCTCCCGAACCGATTTCAGGCAACACTCGCCGAAATGCGTTATATTGTCGCGCAGAAGCTCAGTCTCATACTGTGAGAATATCCCGCTCTGCGGCGCGGGCGTGGGAAATCCCTCGTAGGTCGCGCCGACTATAAACGCAGCCTTAATATTATCTGCGCGCGTTCTGTCGATGTCGCCGACGAGTACGCAGTCAACGAACTGCGGCGGCTTTGCGAGAGAAGTCGTCGAGCATATATCGCGGAACAGCTTATAATAGTCGTCAAGCGTTACGGGAACTCCGCTGAGCTCCTTATGCAGTGAATCAAATATCCCGATAAGCGAATTCCACAGCCGCTGATACAGCGCTACCATTTCCGAGTTCAGCCCCTCTCCGTCCTCGTTCATACAGCGCGAAAACAGCGCTCTCTGTACGCCGATATCGTCCGTAAGGAATTTGTACAGCAGCTCGGTAAGCTCCGCGCCGTCAGTCGTTCCCGTGCCCTTGGGGAGCCTGCGGCGCAAGTCGAGCAGGGGCTGAACTACCCCCGCGCGTATCTCCTCAGCCTGCTCCATATCAAGGTCTCTTTCAAAGCGGTTGTTTCTGAACGTGAACGGCTTTTTGAGGTGCGGAGTTTCAAGCGCCCACTCGTAGACGTAGCTCTCGAACACGTCGATATCCTTTGCCGACAATCCCACGCGCTCGCCCTTTTCCGCGTCGTATTTGCTGAAAAAACCCGTTTTTACACAGCTCAGCACCGTATCGACGCTGAAATCGCTCAGAGCGTTCAGCGCCGCGATAACGGCGTTTATCAGCGGCTGATACAGTATCGGCTCGGGAGCGTCCGTAAAAACGGGGATATCGTATCTTGCAAACGCGCTCTCAACGTATCTTCCGTAGGCTTTGGCATCGGTACACAGCACGGCTATCTCACGGTAGCGCATACCTTTTTCGCTCACAAGACGGCGAATTCTCGCGGCGACGTATTCCGTCTCCTCGTAAACGCTCGGCGCGCTTACGAGCTCTACGCTGTCTCCGAGCTCAACGGCGCTCCTGCCCGTCGTGAAAAGCCGCTCCGACAGCTCGCGCAGTGGCCTGTTCTCGGACATTCTGTCGGTTATACCGTCGGTGACCGTTCTTATTTTGCATTCATCCTCAACTGCCTGCTGCTTCAGGCGGTTTATCTGCTCTATGGGAGTTCTGAAAACCTCTCGGTCACTGCCAAGCTCCGCGGCAAATCCGAACGTTATATTCTCTGCCTTGCCGATAACGCGGCGCAGAAACAGGAGCTGATCGCTCGTGAAATCGTTGAAGCAGTCTACGAAAATATTCGCGCCGTCATAATCGGAGAAATCGCTTTTGGCGACTATATCCGCCGAAAGACCCGTTATATCGAGCCTGTCGATATAGTCCGAGATAAGCTCCTCGTACTGCCCGTACAGCATACCGACCTCCGAGAGCTTTCTAACCACGGGCGAGTTTTCGTGTCCGTCAAGCGCGAAATTCGGCAGGCTCTCCTCAAGGTCGCGCGCGGTAATTCCCGCCGTCTTAAACATCGAGACGGTCTGCACCATTTTCTCGCAGAATCCCGAACGCGACGCTATCTTTCCGAGCGCCGAAAGCGCGGTCTTATTGTCGTTGACCGTCTTGTGCATTACTATGCTTTTGACGATATCGTCCGCGGGAAGGCGCGTTTCGCCGCTCTTTTCGAGTATCTCCCTTGAAAGCGCCGAAAACGTCGTTATCTTCACCTCGTCGAAGCGCGAGAGCAGACCCTTTGCGTCAAGTATCCCGTAGACCGCTTTTTCGGTCTCGTATTCAAACTGCTCGGGGACAATGCAGACTATGTTTTTCTTATCGGCGCCGCTTTCAAGCAGGGAGACAAGCTCGCTCCTCACCCTTGCGGAAATGTCGAAATTCGCCTTTGAAATAATGAATGTTACCAAATCGTCCGCTCCTTATCCGTTGACCTTGTAAACGTACTCCCTGCCCTCTTCACCGACCTTGACTATTATCCCCGCCGTGCGCAGAACCTCGGTGCGCAGTGACGCGCGGCATTCCTTCGCCGCGGCGCAGAGCTGCTTTTTCGTGAAATTCCCGGGGAGCTTGTCGGGCAGGAAAACCGCGTAATCGCGCGGGATATCCAACCGCAGCTCCTCGGTTATCTCAAGCGGCACCTGCTTTATCAGGCACTTTTTCCGCGCCGCCTTGCTGCGCATATCGGGCATATCATTTCCGCGGAAATACACTCGCTTTTCGGTTTTCAGCCGCACTAAAATTACCGATAGATTTTCGTGGTTCAGGAACTCGCGTATCGAATACAGCTCCTCGAAAATTTTCAGTTTGGAATACTGCTTGCGCGGCTGCGTCTCGTCGGCTATCTCGCCCGTATCCTCGCTGATGAACAGCGTTCTGTACTCGCCGATGACGGGATGGACCACCGTCACGCGCGAATACTCCAGAAACGTCCGAAGCTTTTCTCTGAGCCGATAGAGCGCCTTGGTCTGTATCTCGAAAATTCCGTCCTCGCTTACCGCGTCCGCGAAATAGCTGCCGATCCTTATCTCCTGCTCGTCGGAGTAAGGCGCATAATAGTTTTTCAGCGTCGCGTGGATAAGCTTTTCGTTCTGCGTTCCGACAGAGCCGTGAAAGCCCTTATTATCGTTCATCAGCGCCGCTCCGAGAGCCGCCGAGAACCTTTCCTTATCGCCCGCGCTTTTCAATATACCTCGCCACCCCGTCTTTATCGTTGCTTTCGATAATTATATCGGCGGCGCTCTTCAGAGCGTCCACCGCGTTCGCCACGGCTGCTCCGACGTTCGCCGAGCGTATCATCGAAATATCGTTATTGTTGTCGCCGAAGCAGACCAGCTCGTCCGCTTTTACCATCTCCGCCAGCTGCCGCACGGCGTTTGCCTTCGACGCGCTTTTGTCGTAGATCTCGTACCAGATCATATCGTCGTAGGTGTCCTTTTGAACGTTGCGCGAAAAGCCGTTCTCCGCGGTGAATATCTTATCCAGCGGCGGGATATCGCGCGGGTCGATCACCGTAAAATAAAAAATATCCCCCTCGAAAAGCGCCTTGTAATCGCTTACGGGGCGCAATCTTTTATCGCCCCGCCGCGAATTGACGTAGCTTTTCACCTCGTCAAGGCGGTTTTCAAGATAGGAGACCTTTTCCTCGCCGTTTATGTACGAATATACCAGCGGCGCGATATTTTCGGTTATAAACAGTTCCCGCGCCATTTGTTGACACTCCGAGGAATATGTATTCTCAACAAGGCGTTTTCCCGTGCGCGGATCGACTATAAACACGCCGTTAAAAACTATCGCGGGACAAGAGAGCCGAAGCCTGCTTACCAGCGGAGACGCGCTCGCAAACGAACGCGCCGTGGCGTATGTGAACATTACGCCGCTCTCGATAAGCGAATTAAGCGTATTCACCGAATACTCCGAAATCGAGGTATCCGAGCGCAGTAATGTCCCGTCAAGATCGGTAATGTATAATGTCATAGTTAATATTCCTTACAGCCCTCCACTGCAAAGCGGTGATCGAGCATATACTCGCGCAGCTCCGCGCTGTCGGGAAAATAATCTCCCTGCCTCTGAATCGAGATACAGCCGCACGCGTTTGCTCTGATGACCGCCTCGCTTAGCGGTATCTCCTCGATAACGCCGCTTATCAGCCCTGCCGCGAACGCCTTGCCCGCGCCGCGCGTGTCGACCACCTTGTCCGCGCGGAACGTAGGCGTATAGCCGCTCTCCTTTGCGCTGCAGTAATACGCGCCCTTTTTATCGAGCGTGATAACTATTTTCGGAACTCCGAGCGCAAGATAATGCTCCGCCGTCTTTTCGGAGTCGTCAAGACCGCAAAGCTCCTTTGCGTCCTCGTCGCTCGGCAGGAATATCTCGGACAGCGCCGCTATCTCGTTTATCAACGCGTATTTGTCCGCGCCGACATTGCTAAGGTCGGGGTCGAACACAACGGGCGCTTCAAGCGTCCTGAAACGCGCACAGACCTCGCGGGCTATCGCGGCGTTTTCCTCGGAACGCGCCGCGAACTCGCCCGTAACGAACACCGCGGAAACGTCCGCGTTATCGGAATTTGCGGCGGGCGCGGAGACCGCTTTCACGCCGAGCCTTTCAAGACCTTGTATAATGCTGTATTCGCGTGAGCTTACATATTCCAAAACCAAACCCATATTATGCGTTCACCCCTTATCAGTCAAACATTTTCACATTACCGTCGGGATAAGCAAATCCTGCAAAGCCGCCCGCCTGCAATTTGTTCAGGAACGCGCCGAGCTTTTTCGGTTTCTTGTAGATAGATACGTCGTACCGGCCGCGAAGCTCCTCGGCTTTCGCGTAGACCTCCATAAAATTGTCCTCGTAGAATACCGCGAGCTTTTCCTTGGACGACGCGGCGCGGTTCTGCTCGGAAAGTATGCTGAAAATGCGCTCGAAGCCTATCGAGAAGCCGCACGCGGGTATTTCCTCGCCTATGAATTTTCCTATCAGTTTGTCGTAGCGTCCGCCGCCCGCAACGGAGCTGCCGAAGTTCTCGGAACGCACCTCGAACACCGTACCCGTATAATAGCCCTGTCCGCGGACGAGCGAGATATCGAATTCCACGCCGTAAGCGCCGTTCGCGATCATTTGGCTGTCCGTTATTATTCTCGACAGCCGCGCGGTTTTCTCCACGCCAACTATCTCGGTTATCTTGTCCAATGTCAGCGGAAGCTGCGACAGCACGTCCGAGAGCTTGTCCACCGCAGACTTTTCAAAGCCCTTTTCAGTAAGCTCCGCGGCAACGCCCTCCGCGCCGATTTTGTCAAGCTTATCGAAGCTCACGCATACCGTCGCAAGCTCCTTTTCGGGGAAACCGAGCGCCGCCAGCAATCCGTTCAGCACGGTGCGGTCGTTTACGCGCACGGTGAAGTCGCCGATATCAAGCGCTCTGAGCGCCTTTGCGGTCACGGCTATAAGCTCGATCTCGCATTCGGGTTCGCTGTCGCCGATAACGTCGATATCGCACTGCATGAACTCGCGCAGACGACCCTTTTGCGGATTCTCGGCGCGGTATGCCTTGTCCATTTGTATCACCTTGAACGGCATGGACAGGCTCTGTCTGTTAGCCGCGAAATATCTTGTGAGCGGCAGGGTCAGATCGTAGCGCAGACCCATATCGCAAAGCGCGTTCTCACTGCCGTCCGAGAGCGCCTTTTGCAACTTGTCGCCGCGCTTCAATATCTTGAATATCAGATTGAGATTGTCGCCGCCGTCGCTCTTGTCTAGGTTCTCGATATCCTCTATGGCGGGGGTCATTATGCGCGAAAAGCCGTTTTCGCGGTAAATTTCGGAGATGGTCTGCTGCATACTCTCGCGAAGCTCCGCCTCCCGCGGCAGATAATCGCGCGTACCCTTTACGCTTTTTATTTTCATTGATCTGTATATCCTTTCCAATTCTTATTGTCAATTAAATTATAGCATTTTGCCGCCGCTTTGTCAAGGCGATTTGCAAGGCTTTTTTAATGCGTCTCCGCAAGTCAGCTGCACGTTATGTTACGGAATTGTGAAATAATTCAAATTACAATGCCCGCGTCATTTTTTATTGGTTATTATTGCTATTGCGGAATAATCCAAAATTTGATATAATAAATGTATAATGTGTAAATATATGTTTTTGCACGCGTTTACGCTTAAGTATGGAATAAAAAAGTTTTCAGGAGGAAATATTATGTTTTGTCCCTATTGCGGAAAAGAGCTTGACGACGGCTCGAGGTTCTGTATACACTGCGGCGAACGCCTTGAGGAGGATACCCCCGAAAGCTCTGTCGAAGCTGCCAAGGAGACGGTGGAAAAAGCAGTCGAGGCTGTAAACGAGACAATGGATAACGCCGCCGAAGCAGTTAAGGAAACCGCCGAGGACGCAGCCGAAGCAGCGGCGGAAACTGCGGAAAAGGCTGCAGAAGCGGCTTCGGAGGCTGTGAAAGACGTTACCGAAAAGGCTGCGGAGACCGCGCAGACTGTTGCCGGCAATGTTGCGGAGACCGAAGAAAAAGCCCCCGAGACTGCCGAAGAGGTTGCTGAGTCCGTTGTTGAAACTGCCGCGGACGCCCTCAAGGAAACTCCCGAGGAGATACCCGTCGAAAAGGACGGTGCGTCTAAGACAATCGACGTTGCGGAGCTGATAAAGAATAAAAAGGTGCTTATAATCACGGCGGCCGCGATCGTGTTCGTGGTGCTTGTCGTGCTTATCGCGGTCTTTGGAGGAGCAGCGGGCAACTCGGGCTCGTCGGCGATAAAGGGCGTGTATTACGTCTGCGACGACAGCGGCGAGGGCAGCGTGATTTATAACGGCAAGAAGATAAAGGGCACCGACCTTTCGTCAAGCGCGGATATAGCCGTGGAAAGCAATGACGGCACCAAGGCTGTTATCCGTGACGGAGACAAAGCGCTGTACTATCTCTCGAACGGCAATATAAGCAAGATAACCGAGGACTTTGATATCGCCATGATAAATATATCTGCCGACGGAAGCACCGTTGTGTACGTCTACGACGACGCGATCTACACCTACAAGGGCGGAAAGGCGACAAAGGCGGCGGATATCGAGGACGGTCTGGCGGCTCCCGCCGTCATTTCACCCAACGGCGACACAATAGCCTATGCCGAAACGAACGGCGAAAAAATATCCGCCTATGCGGTCAAGGGCGGAAAACATATCGACCTGGACGAAAAAGTGATACCGTTCTCCGTAAGCAACGGCGGCGGTATAATATACGGTCTTGACAAGAATCTCAAGCTCAGCTATATCAAAAATCTTAAAGCAGATTCCGCGGAGAGCGTAAAGACTATGTCGCTTAATTTCACACCCGTTCTTTCCTCGGACAACAAGCAGGTGCTGTTCGCCTCGGACAACGGAATTTATTACTTTGACAGCTCGCTCAAGGAGGAGATCAAGGTAACGGGCAGCAGCGTAGAACCGATTTATCCCGAGGGCAGTATCCGCTGCTACGATAATCTCAAGGAATTTATCGCATACTCCGACAGCAAGGTCGTCAAATTCACGCGTAAGGGCAACGATTTCGACAAGGAGACATTGGCGTCGTCCGCAAAAAGCTGTCTTCTTTCCGCGGACGGAAAGAAGCTTGTTTACGCACAGGGCGACGAGCTTTACAGAATAAGCGTTTCCAACCCCGATAGCAAAGATCAGCTCGGCAGCGAGATACTTGACTACGACGCGGACAAGAACCTGAAGAACGTTTATTTTCTCAACCGCGACAACGTGCTCCGTTACGCCGACGGCAAGAGCAAGAACGGTAAAAAGATAATCGACGACGTGGGCGACTTCGTTGTTAATCCCGACGGCGTATGCGTATTCACCGACGATGATGATACTCTGTATTACAGCGCGGGCGGCTCGGATAAGAAAAAGGCGGGTCTCGAGGACGTTAAGGGATATGTTGAGATAACGCACAACATGGTTTATGTTGAAAGCGACGGCGATCTTTATATCAGCACGGACGGCAAAAAGTTCACGAAGCCTTAATGGAATAAAATCAACGGGGAGTTTAAAGCTCCCCGTTATTATTTTATTGCAGATCCGCTTTCATTTTACTTTTGAACACTATCACAGACGCGGCAGTTATCACAACGCAATATGCCAATGTTATCAGCAGGTGTGGGAAATAGCCGTCGAATTCGAGAGCGCTCGCCATTCTCGCCGCCTTTACCGCGTGATAGAACGGCAGGATCTCGCATATTTTCAACATCACGCCGCCCAGTCCGTCCGCGTCGAACCATACGCCTCCAAGAAACGACGCGAGCGAAATAACTATCGAGCACAAGCCCGGCGCGGCTTTTTCGCTGAAAAGCGTACCAAATAACAATCCGAAAGCTATCATCATCACCGCCGTCGGCAGCAGCGATAGCAGCGCCAACAACAATCCAAGCACGTTCAGCTCCACACCCACTATCAGCGACACCGCAAACGACGCCGCGAACGTTATCAGAATCTGCAGTACAGCCAACAATAATGTGGGCAGCACATAGCCGAGAATAAAATCCCCCGAGCGCATAGGAGTTGCGTACAGCCGCACCAGAAACGCTCCCGAGCGGTCCTTCGCGACGTTAAGGCAAGTGAACAGCATAACAAACGTCAAGCCGAATACCGCTATTCCTCCCGCCAGATTGTCGATACGAAAGATAGTCATTCCCGTCTGCGGAGGTATGCCGTCGTTTATGATCGTCATAATTATAAGCATTACGAGCGGAAATCCCAGACAAAATATGTAGCTGAGCGGGTCACGGATAATCTCCTTGAAATTTCTCGCGGAAAAGGCGCTTATCTTGTTCATTTTTACGCCCCCTTTCCGAACTGCGCTGCAATCTTTACGAATGTGTTCTCAAGCCCGCTCTCTCCGCTTTGAGCCTCAAGCTCACCAAGAGTTCCGAGCGCCGCGAGACTGCCGTCTATCATTATCGCTATGCGGTCGGATAGTGCTTCGGCTTCCTCCATATAGTGCGTGGTCAGGACTATCGTTATCTTGCCTTTAAGCTCCTCGACTACGCTCCATAGCTCACGCCGCGCGAGTACGTCAAGTCCGAGAGTAGGCTCGTCGAGAAACAGCACCTTTGGCTCCGCGATAAGCGCCAACGCTATCGAGAGCTTGCGTTTCCAGCCGCCCGAGAGTGTTTTCGCACGGGAATTCGCCACCTCGTCCATTCTGAACAGTGAAGTCATGGCGTCAATGCGCTGCTTGGTCTTTTCGGGCGAGTAGCCGTAGATACCGCATATAAGGCGCATATTTTCGAGCACGGTAAGATTCTCGGCTACGGCGGTGTCCTGCGGCGAGATACCGACGATGTTCTTGACCGCGGCGGCTTCGCTTTGGCAATTGTGTCCGCAGACGCAGCATTCGCCGCTCGTGGGCTTGGATAAGCACGAGAGCATACGTATAGTCGTCGTCTTACCCGCGCCGTTTACGCCTAACAGCGCAAACAGCTCGCCCTCCCTGACCGTCAGCGAAAGCTCGGAAACGGCGGTCTTGGTCTTGTACCTCTTGGTGAGGCTCTTGGTTTCAATAGCGTTCATATTTACCTCTACTTTTCAAAAATTTCGGAGACCCGTACAAGCGCTATGCCCCTGTCCTCGTCGCCGAGAATAAGGATCGCGTCACCGGTCTTTATTCCGAATACCTCGCGGCATTTTTTCGGCAGGGTTATCTGTCCCTTGTCGTTGACGCGCGTTATGCCGAACATATGCTTCTTGTCGGTGCGCTTGTCGGGGAGCGCTGTTATATTTCGTACAAGCGAATCCACCGTTACCTCATACATATCCGCGAGCGCGATGACGTTCTCAATATCGGGAACGCTCTCGCCGCGCTCCCACTTCGCGACAGCCTGCCGCGATACGCCCAGCTTTTCGGCGACCTGCTCCTGAGTGAAGCCGTTCTGCTTGCGGAACAGCTTTAAGTTATTGAAATCCATGTATTTCACCCCTGTTGATAATATTATAAAATAATCTCCGACGTTTTTCAACCAATCGGAGATTACAATTATGTTATGTCTGGTTTACATTTTCGGATTTTTTTCAACCGCTACTATCGGATAACCGCCGATATACGGCTTGACGATATCGGGATGCTCTCGGGCGGTCTTGAACAGCTTATCCGCAAAACCGTCCGCGTTCACAAACTCTGACAGCGATTTCAGCGGAAGCTCCGACACCAACTCACACACGGGCGATACAGTTATCACGCGCGTATCTCCGAGGCTGTTCACGCGGAACGGCCAGATCAGGCAATCAAAGGGCTTCAGCTCGCCGAGCGTGCAGCCGCGCTCACCCGCTGCGGGACAATATATCAGTTTGTCACCGTCGAACTCCATATCGAACACGTATTCTCCACCGCGCGGAATTAACTTTACACCAAGCTTTTCCTCTATTCTTTCTCGGAATTCTCCGAAGATAAGCGGTATCTCCCACTTGTCCTCCTCGACAAATCCGCAGCATACACGGCATTTTGCGCAGCTTTCGGGCTTTAATATCTTGCTTAACATCAACTTCTCCGTTTATTTGAAATATTCCGCGATCTCGGACTTTCTTTGCTTCCGATCCGCATTGAACGGACAGCGGCTTTTACAGTGACCGCAGGAAAGGTATGCGTTGTCGGAAACCCTCCGTATACCGCCAATTCCGAGACCGAACACACTTATTTTTTCTTCGCAATGACGAAGCCTTCCGTATTCGATATTATTTCCCTCTCAGACATCGGTATTCTTGAAAATCAAAAACAAATGCACAGCGGGCAGCAGCGTTATAATGATATCGCCGAACGACATCATTTTTCCGATAAGCACTATAACAAGAGAAATAACCGCCATAACGATCGCTATCAGAGACCATATCAACGCGTTTTTATCCTTGCCCTTGAGCGAATAGAAGCCCATTAAGCCGAAGCTCGCGAACGTCAATGCCATTCCGATAAGGTTGCCGATAAAGCCCATAAACGTCCCGCTTCTGATAACATTGAACATCGCAAATCCCACAAAGAACGAACGGTTTGCCGAAGTGAGCGTGACGATACCGAAAATTACCGACAAAACCGCCACCAGCAAACATAAAAATGATGTGACCTTTAATGCTTTTTTCATTTTGTACTCCTTTACAGATATACCAAACTTTTCTATTATAATTATATCATATAACGCGGAAAATGTCAATAGAAAAATGCCGCCCACACTATTGGGGACGGCACGGTTCAATATTCTTTTTTGTCCTTTATCAGTCTGCGAATATACGCGAAAGTCTCATCCTCTCCCATTTCGGAGAGCATTACAAGCAGCTTTTCAAGCAGTGCGGAGGTCTCGGGGTGAATTTTTCGGCGGGTCTTTCCGCGGATAAAATATTGCAGCGCGGAATCGTCTGTATAGTTCTTCCCCTGATAAATCTTGCTGGCGGCTACCCTGTCGCAGAACATCTCGACGACGTACCGAAGCGGCATTTTTACAGGCTCGACCTGTCGGGTTTTCGGGTCGTAGTCCGTCCAGTATTCGAAGTGGTGACGGTTGCGCCCCTTGTGATGCATCCACGCGAGCGAATATCCGTAAGCCTCACGCTCCCCCTCGTTGGGCGAACGCGTTCCGATATAGAACCGCGCTCCCGGCAGAAATTCCGTCGGCGAGTACTTCGACAGATCGTGCCGAAGTCCCTGCCACAATATTCCCGCCCTCGCACAGTGAGCGATTACCTTATGGCGATGCTTGGTTATTGTTTTAAAATGCTTGAACGCCGATTTAAAAGACATAGCAAAAAGTGTCCTTTCGGTATTACTCCCGATAAAGTCCATTGAAAACAGGCCGCAGTTTCTTGTACAACACCATCGAAACGACTGCCGCGCATAACCCCTTAACGAATGTAAACGGCACGTTAAAGATCAGCAGGCACTGTATAAGGCTCCCGACACTCGGGAGTATCTTTTGATACAAGCCCACGATCGTCTCGGTCGAATAACCGCACACCGTACCGTAGGCGGGGAACACCAGAAAGAGGTTTGACGGAATACTCATAAGCGCCATTAAAACCGCTCCCGACAGGCAGCCGACCGCCGCGCGGACGACGCTTGCGTTCCTGTGAGCGAGCAGACCCGCAGGGAACACGAGCGACACGCTGAGAATGAAATTCGACAGTTCGCCCACACACGCGGTCTTGGTCGTGAAGCAGCCGAAGATGTTCTTCAGCAGGCACACGAACACGCCCGAAACGGGACCCATAGTCATCGACGCGAGCATTGCGGGAACGTCCGAAAAATCGAAAGTCATAAAGCTCGGCATAATAGCTACCTTAAATCCCAGCTCCGCGAGCACGATAGACAACGCCGCCATAAGCGCCGTGAACACGAGCCTCCGCACGTCAACTCTTCTTGTTTTCTGTACTTTTACCATGATTTCTCCTTTTCCTCGGGGAAAAAGAAAGCCCTTTCAAAGGTCGCCGCGCAAGCAAAACACCGCCGACAAAGCCTTTTAAAGGGGACGCAGAATATCAAATTCTTCTGGTTCTTTCATCCGGACTATACCGTCGGTATCGGAATTTCACCGATTCAGCCAAGCACACCGAACGACACCATGCCGCCCTTTAACGCACTCGGGTCGCGGACTATACCGCCGGTGGGGAATTTCACCCCGCCCCGAAACAGATTAAAATATTTCGCAAGCTATTGCTTACATCTACATTATATTACTTTCGTCAGATATTGTCAAGAGGTTTTTTAAAAATTTCCGCCATTTTTATAAGCGCGTTCACATATAAGACTTCTTTTCGGAAAATCTTTCGTACCTTATGGAGATATCCGAAAAAACGGGATAACCGTCGATTTGTTTAAGCGATTTCAGCAACAAGGTGTTTTCGGGGATTTTGTCAAGGGCAAATTTTTTCAGCCGCACGACAAATATCCTTATAAACAGTGCCCCTTATTCGATATTCTGTATCTGCTCGCGTATCTTCTCTATCTCGCTTTTCTGGTCGACAACTATCTTCGTGACCTCGACATCCTGAACCTTAGAGCCGATTGTGTTGGTCTCGCGGTTCATCTCCTGAACAAGGAAATCGAGCTTTCTGCCTATCGGCTCGGCGCTCTCCAGCATTTCGCGGAACTGCGCGATATGCGAGCGCAGCCGCACCGTTTCCTCGTCGACGGCGGTCTTTTCGGAGAATATCCCCGCCTCGAGCAGTATGCGATTCTCGTCGACGTTCTTTCCCTCCAGCACCTCGCACATTTTATCGTAAAGTCTCTTGCGGTAATTCTCGACAATGATCGGCGAGCGCTCCTCGACAAAGCTAATGTTGCCCTCGATAGCCGTCAGACGCGCGGAGATATCCGCTCTCATACGCTCTCCCTCTGTCTCGCGCATACGGATAAAGTTCGCGAGCGCCTGCTCCGCGACCGCTTTCAAGTCCCCCCAGAGCTGCTCCTCGTCCGCTTCCGCCTTTACCACCGTAAACGCGTCGGGCAGACGCATTACCGCCGAAAGCGACAGATCGTCCGTCAGCGAAAGCTCGTCCTGTATCTCACGCAGCGCCATAACGTAATCAGAGATGACCTCCTTATTCGCGGTTATCTTCTCGGAAACGGCGGTCACGTTCTGCACCTGAACAGACACCTCAACCTTGCCGCGCGATATCTTCCCCTGAAGCAGCGACTTCAGCTTATCCTCCGCGAACGTATACGCGCGCGGCAGTCTGCTCGAAAACTCGTAATATCGGTGATTTACGGCGCGTATCTCCACCGTGATATCCCGCCCGTTCAATACCTTGTGACCTCTGCCGAAGCCCGTCATACTTTTTATCATTTGAGCACCTCTTTTAATTTCAATTCGTAAAAAAACCAATGTGTTTCATACATAACGCCCTCGCCGCAGCGTTTGAACCCTATCTTCTCGTACAGCGACATAGCCCCGAAATTCTCCGTTCCGACAAGCAGCGCCAAGCCGTCATAACGCAGATTGACCGCTTCGTCCAGCAGAAATTTCAGCAGCTTCTCCGCATATCCCTTTCGGTGATATCCGCGGCGTACTCCCACGCGGGATATCTCACCGCGGCGCTTCACAGACTTGTCAAAACATTCGGGAACCTCGCGCTCCTCAAACTCGCCCAGATACGCCACCGCAACGATAACGCCGTCCTCGGTCAGCTTGTACAGCGAATCGCGCTCCACGATATCGTGACGAACGAATTCCAATGTTGGATATTCGTCATCCCATGTGCAGCCCGGCGAGCCTTTCAGAGACTCGTATATCGCGTAAATCTCATCCGCATCACACGGAAGTGCCTTTGTTATCTCGATCATTCCTCTGCTCCTTTATTACCGTTTTTAGCGCCGTTTGCTATCAGAAACTCTCTCATCTGCTCGATAATTTTTATATTGTCGGGGTGAAAACGCTCAGTGTCCTTGATATTCTCCTCGACTATATCAAGCGGAGTAAGCCCATTATAATCGGTCGCGTTCACATCGCCGCCGTTGTCGATAAGGAGCTTGAGAACCTCATAGTTACATCCGTCGGCGGCAAACAGCACGGGCGTTGCCGAACATAAGCGTTCGTGTTCGCCGCGCGGATGACCGTATTCGCACCGCCAACACATCACTCTGTTCACATCTGCGCCGTATTCAATAAGCAAAGCGGCCTTTTCCGTTCCGTCGGGAATCGAACTGTAATCCGCCGACACAATGCCGAGCAGCGTGCATTCTCCGTCACCAGCGGGACGCTCTACGGGCCGACCGGCACCCTCGACGCAAGCGCCTTTTTTCAGCAGCCTTTCCAAGTCTCCAACGCTGCCGTGAAAAAGCTGATAATAAACGCTGTTATGATTATCTACTGCCTGTGTTATCGCATTAACGCCCCTCTCGCCGCATATCATGGCGCACGGTAAAAAAATGATAAATCCGACAATAATAAGCGATCGGCTCTTTTTCATAAGCTCTGAATCCCCGTTATATTTAACGCGTGTGTCTATACCGATTATCAGCCACACCGCGCCTATGACCAGCAGAAAAAACGGTACGACGATACGTATGCCTTCCCATAAACAGTAAGCCAGCCCAAGAAATTCCCATCCCATTACGACGTTCCTTTCTGCCTTTGCAATGCGACGTGCCTGAGCAGCCGCGGTCGGTTGTACCGCTGCATAATAACGAACATCAAATCGAACGCAGCGCCAATTATTGAAGTTATAAGGAACACCCAAAGTTCGCCGAAAGGTATCGCGAACAGTATCGCCGCAAGGCTCGCGAGCATATCCAGCTCGTGGACTATCTCGGACTGGCAGGTCGCGCCGATAATTTGTTCTATCGGGGTCTTACCGAGTGCAAACGCGTTTTCGTCGATCGTCGGCAGACGGTCCTTCCAGCGCTTTACCTTGAGCTTTTTGTACAGCTTCTTCTCGAATTTCCGCTCACGAAACCACGGCTTGCGCCAGTCGGCTTCGTTGCGCATTACCGCGTCGACGATATTCCCGATAAAGAGCCTTATCGTAAAGTGATAGCACACGGTCATCGCGGTAATACCGACGGTAACGTAAAAACGCACATTATTCAGCCTATAAATTCCGAACGCCGCGAACATCAACACCATAGAGAGCACCGCTGTAATGTACATTACGCGCTTGAATTTGCCAATTCTGTTAAACAGCTTGTTCATAGCAGCCCCTTTTCGGACATTCTCTGCGCGGCGAGCATAATTCCCGTTTTGCCCGTCGGGAACGTCAGACCGCCCTGTAACCACACCGCATACGGCTCGCGGAGCGGAGCGTCGGCGGAAAGCTCTATCGACGCGCCCATAGTAAACGCGCCCGCCGCCATTATCACCTTGCTGTCGTAGCCTGGCATATCCCACGGCTCGGGACTGACGAAGCTGTCTATCGGTGAACCGCTCTGTATCCCCTCGCAGAACGCGATCAGCTTTTCGGGACTTCCGAGCTTCAGCGCCGCGATAATATCCGTGCGCTTTTCGTTGTACTTCGGGAACGTTTCGAATCCAAGCTGCTCAAAGAACGCCGTTGCGAACACCGAGGTCTTCAGCGCCGCGCACACCGCCTCAGGAGCGTGGAATATGCCCATATACACTCCGCGGAGCTGGTTGAGCGAACAGCCTACTTCCTTGCCCGCGCCGGGACAGGTCAGTCGATAGCTGCACTGCTCGATAAGCTCCGACCTGCCCGCTATGTAGCCGCCCGTTTCGGCGATCCCGCCGCCTAAATTCTTGATAAGGCTGCCGACTATCAGGTCTGCGCCGACCGCCGTCGGCTCTTTATCTTCGACAAGCTCGCCGTAGCAGTTGTCGACCATAATCACGCAGTCGCGGTTGCTGCTGCGGATAGCCTGAATTATCTTTGAAATAGTAGAGATATCGAACGACGGTCTCAGCGAATACCCGCGCGAGCGCTGAATATACGCAAGCTTCGCCTCGGGAGAACGTCTCGCTATTTCCGCGTAATTCGGCATACCATCGCTAAGCAGTGGTATCATCGAGAAATTCACGCCGAAATCCCTCATCGAGCCGCAGTTCTCCCCGAGAATGACCTCCTGCATGGTGTCATAAGGCATACCCGTAACGGACAACAGAGTGTCCTTAGGACGCAGTACCCCGAAAAGCGCGGTGGTGAGCGCGTGCGTTCCATTCACGAAATTGTGACGGACAAGAGCGTCCTCCGCGCCGAGCACCTGTGCGAACACCTTATCGAGCTTGTCGCGTCCCTCGTCGTCGTAGCCGTAGCCCGTTGTGCCCTTTAGGTGTATCTCGCTTACGCGGTTGTCGATAAACGCTTTAAGAACGCGCTGACCGTTGTATTCGCAGAGCCTGTCCAGCTCGGCAAACTGCCCCTTGCACTTATGCATTGCCGCCTCGGCAGCGGATTTTATCTTTTCAGAAAACTCAAAAACTTCCATAATCTACCTCTTACATATTAAATATATTAACTCAAAATTACGTTAGCCGTTACCCGTTCACTCCGTATTCCTTGTTAAGGTCAAGCGGATAAAAACCGAATATTGAATTGTCTGCCAAATCAACAACTATTACAACATAATAATTCTTTTTTTCGCCACACAGCAGAATATGCTCAAACGTATTTTCGTTGTTCACATAGACCGCTTCAACGTGCCTTTTGCACAATCCGTCCTCGAAGAGCGGAACACTGTTCAGCATCTCCGCACAGTTCCATACATCGTCCGAAAACTCGGCGACTTCGGTTATATTATGCATCTTTCCGTCCATTGTGCCCAGATACTGCGCTTTGCTTAATCGCCTGATATGATCGCTCATAATTCACCCTCTCCGGATATACGGCTTTTCCCTTTGACTGCATACATTTTAATTATACCCCTTTTCTCCGTTCTTGTCAAGGACAGAATTTATTTTCCGACAATTTGTCCGCAATCATAAACCGCGGTTTGTCAACATAATATTTATTGTATTAAATAACACGTTAGGGGGGAAAATCTTTGAAGCAATGCAATGACAGCAATCAGGAAAGATGTGTTATACTTGGGAAATTCATTGTTGAAAATAACGCTACGGTGCGCGCTGCCGCCCGTCAATTCGGGATCAGCAAAAGCACCGTTCATCAGGATATTACCGTAAAGCTCGAGAAGGCGAACAAGGCTCTGTATGAGGAAGTCAAAACCGTTCTCGACAAAAACAAACAGGAACGCCATATCCGCGGCGGCGAGGCGACCAAGAAAAAGTACAGGGAATTGTCGAAAACCAAATTTGCGAATACATAAAAAAACGGCTCTCCATAATCGGAGAGCCGTCAATCTTTTCAATTACTTGATCATAGAAGCGACTTCATCAGCGAAGTTATCCGCTTTCTTTTCGATACCCTCGCCGCGCTCGTAGCGAACAAACGCGTCAACGTTGATCGAGCAGCCCTGCGCCTTGGCAACGCTCTCGATATACTTGCCGACTTTCTGATTGGGATCCTTGAAATACTCCTGATCGAGCAGGCACTTTTCCTCGTAGAACTTTCTGATACGACCCTCAACAATCTTCTCGGCAACGTTTGCGGGCTTGCCCTCCTGCTCAACGAGCTTGGTCTGGACTTCCTTCTCGGTCGCCAGAACGTCCGCGGGGATATCTTCTCTGCGAACGTACTCCGCACCCATAGCGGTCGCCTGAAGCGCTACGTTCTTGGCGCAGGCGAGAACCTCCGCGTCGTCGGGCTTATCGGTCGTGATCTTTACGATGGTACCGAGTCTGCCGCCGTCGTGCATATAGGGAATAAGCGTACCGCTGAGCTTCTCAAAACGGCGAATATTCATATTTTCACCGATAGTCGCTATCTTATCGGTCATATATTCCTTGACGGTCATATTTCCGCCCTTTACGGTAACATTGTCGAGCGCCTCAACGTCGGCAGCGTCGTTTGTGAGAATGGTATCGGCAATCGTCTCAACAAGCTCCAAGAACTTATCGGACTTAGCGCAGAAGTCGGTCTCGCAGTTGATCTCAACAATAACGCCGTTCGTACCCTCTACCTTAGCCTTTACAACGCCCTCTGCGGCAATTCTGCCCGCTTTCTTTGCAGCCTTTGCAAGACCCTTTTCACGCAGGATCTTTACAGCCTCCTCGCGGTTGTCGTTAGCTTCCTCAAGAGCCTTCTTACAATCGGACAAACCGCAGCCGGTCATATCGCGAAGCTCTTTTATCTCCTGTATATTAGCCATTTTTTTATCTCCTTAATTATCTTATTATCATGAATTACTCCGCGTCCTCTGCGGGTGTCTCGTCTGCTGCCGCTTCGGCAGTGCCCTGATTAGCGGAAATGATCGCGTCTGCCATTGCGCCCGCAATCAGCTTTACGGCGCGGATAGCGTCGTCGTTTCCGGGGATAACGTAGTCGATCTCGTCGGGGTCGCAGTTGGTGTCTACGATAGCCACAACGGGGATACCGAGCTTCTTAGCCTCCGCTACCGCGATCTTTTCCTTGCGCGGGTCAACAACGAACAGCGCGCCGGGGAGCTTCTTCATATTTTTGATACCGCCGAGGAACTTTTCGAGCTTTTCAATCTCGAGGTTGAGCTTGATAACTTCCTTCTTCGGGAGCAGATCGAACGTGCCGTCCGTCTCCATTGCGTGGAGCTGCTCAAGACGAGCGATTCTTCTCTGAATGGTCTTGAAATTGGTCATCATACCGCCGAGCCAGCGAGCGTTTACGAAATGAGCGCCCGCGCGGGTAGCCTCCTCCTTGATGGAGTCCGCCGCCTGCTTCTTGGTGCCGACGAAAAGAATCTCACCGCCGTTTGCCGCGGTCTCGTGAATGAAGTTGTACGCCTCGTCCAGCTTCTTTACTGTCTTCTGAAGGTCGATAATGTAAATACCGTTTCTCTCGGTAAAGATGTAGGGAGCCATTTTAGGATTCCAACGTCTTGTCTGGTGACCGAAGTGAACGCCCGCCTCCAAAAGCTGCTTCATAGATACTACTGCCATAATTGTTTCCTCCTGATTTTGGTTATTTACGGCGTTATTGCCGCGTTTCCGCCACGCCGAACCGCTCCTCAGACGCGTTGCCGCGCACCCTAAAGGGCTGTCGCCGTGTGTGTATTTGCGCACCGAACGTATTGATACACGTTCTATTCTGCACATTTACCTAAATATTATACCATATTTAGCCTTTATTTTCAAGTACATTGCATTTGTTTATTTAAACAAACTTCCAAATCCTTTTCCGCGGCGATTTGTGCAGCTTGACGGAACATCACAGGATACCAGTATCGTGTCCTCTCCGATGACCTCGATATCGCACCACCTGATAAACAGATCGTCCTCCCTGCCGAACAGCCCGAAAAACTTCGCGCGTCCGAACACGATAAGGCGGCATATCTTGGCGGTGCAGTTATCAAACTCGATATCGTCGGGATAGCCAAGTCTTGCTCCCGTTTTGACGTTGATTATCTCTTTGCACTTCAAGTCGTTAAAGCTGTAAACCATAATATGACCTCACACATGCAATTCTTGTCTGTTCAAGTTTATGTGAAGTTATCCGCGTTTATTCGGCAATGACCGGCATACTGTTTTATATTCTTCAATAGATATCTTTGAGGCAATCAAATCATACAAATATATCTGCAATTTAATCAACGATATATCTGCGGATTAATTTAATAAACAGATTATAATCTTTATAAACTTTTTATTGTTTTTAAAAATTCCTATTCGCTTATACAGCGATAAAACTAACTTAATAGGATATTGACTTACAAGAAGATTCATGATATAATCTGACTAAAAAATACGGGAGGCATAAAATGAATAAAACAGTTATAAATTTGCGTTTAGCCGATCTGCGGAGAGCAAAACATATCACTCAAAATGAACTTGCCGAAGCAATCGGGACATCGTTCCAAAATATAAGCAAATGGGAAAACAACGTATACCATATTTAAGGATACCAAGATGAACTCGCATTATAACAGCATTGCTTAATAACAA
>CANDVA010000011.1 GCA_947389015.1 uncultured Clostridia bacterium
CTACAGGCACTCCGTTGCAACGCCGATTTTATTTGAATAAAATTCGCCGATACATATATCTTGTGAACATTGATGCCCGAAACCTCCGACGAGCGCAAGATATAGTTTGCGATAATCAAATTCTGCCCATATGTTGTAAATATTTACAATATTTTGCCTTCTGCAAGAGATTTGAGATAGTATTTTTTGTTAAAAATGCACAAAAATATGAACAAAACTTTATCTTGATTTTTTCTTGAAAGACTCAAAATTGCTCTTGAAAAAATTTCCCAAGTGGGTTATAATATGATTGTGGGGAAAAGTGGTGAGATAATTCACTGTTTTGGTGAAAAATTCATTAAAAATAAAAAATCACTTATATCCTGCCTGAGGGAAATATATATTTAAATCTACGAAAACTTCCGTCTGAGGAGGACGGAACGGCGCTTTTCATCAACGTTGCAGGGGGGAATGGAAATGTACGGCGAATACGAGCATACCGTTGACGCTAAGGGACGTATGAATTTCCCCGCCAAGCTCCGCGAGGAGTTCGGCGAGCATTTCTATATCTGCAAGAGCCTTACCGAGAAGTGCCTGACGGTGTACACGACAGAGAGCTGGGAGGAATTAAAGACCAGCCTTAAAGGAAAGCCGTCAAAGATCGCGCTGCCTATCGAGCGTTTCCTATTTGGAAGCGCCTGCGAGGCTGAGCCGGACAAGCAGGGCAGAATCGCCATTGCGCCCGCCCTGCGCGCATACGCGAATATCACGGGCGAGGTGGTGGTCGTGGGGTTAGTGGACCGCGCCGAGATCTGGGATAAATCGGCTTGGGAGGAATATACAAACAGTACGCCTCTTGAGGATATCGCGGGTATGGCGGAGGAGCTTGGAATTTAATGGAGTTCAAACACACAACCGTGCTGCTTAAAGAGACGGTGGACGGCGCGTTTTCAGACCCAAAGGGCGTTTACGCGGATCTTACCACAGGCGGCGGCGGTCACAGTCTGGAGCTTGCAAAGCGCCTTTCAGGGGGAAGGCTTATTTGCTTCGATCGGGACGGGGAGGCTATCGAAGCCGCAGGGGAGCGGCTGAGCGGTTATCCCGTAACGTTTGTACAGAGGAATTTCAAGGAATTGAGCGGGGTTCTGGACGAGCTCGGCGTTGAGGAGCTTGACGGGATTGTCGCGGATCTGGGCGTTTCATCGCACCAGCTTGACGAAGCGGACCGCGGATTTTCGTTTCACAACGACGCGCCGCTTGATATGAGAATGAGCGGCGAGGGTTTATCCGCGCGTGATGTTGTCAACGATTATACATTTGAGGAACTTAGACGCATACTATATGAATTCGGCGAGGAGAAATTCGCGCCGAAGATCGCGCAGGGCATTGTGGACGCGAGGGCGGTATTCCCGATAGAAAGAACGGGGGAGCTTGCCGAGATAATAAAGAACAGCGTTCCCGCCGCTTACAGGCGCGAAAAGAACCCATGCCGAAAGAGCTTTCAGGCGATCCGCATTGAAGTGAACGGTGAGCTTGACGCGCTTGACAAGGCATTGACCGACGGCTTTGACAGACTGAAGATCGGCGGAAAAATGTCGGTCATAACGTTCCACTCTCTTGAGGACAGGATCGTTAAAAACCGCTTCAAGGAATTCTGTACGGGCTGTACATGCCCGCCCGAGTTTCCCGTGTGCGTGTGCGGAAGGCAGCCGAGAGGACGGCTTGTCACGAGGAAGCCGATCACGCCGGACGCGGAGGAGCTTGCGGAAAATCCGAGAAGCCGCAGCGCAAAGCTGCGCGTTATAGAGAAAATAAGGGCGTAAATATACGCGTTAAAATGGAAGTATAAAGGAGTGACGGCGTATGGCGTATCCCGTAAACGACAATACAAATCTGGCTTACGATCTTTCAATGTTCGACACGGCCGAAAGAGAGCGCCGCGAAAAGCATCACCGCGCTGATGAGGAAGCGCGTAAAATACATCTTGCGCCCCTGAACTCCGTTTCAAGAAGCGGATCGAGGATAAAGATCGTAATGGCGGCGCTGATGATCTTTGCCGCGCTTTTCGCCGTGAACTATTACAATACCAAAAGAGACGACGTATCGCGAAAGGTCGCGGAGCAGGAGCAGCTGCTGACCGAGGCGAAGGACGATAACAATTTGCTGCAGAGCAAGCTCGATACCAAGGCGAATATCGGATATATCGAGAAGTACGCTACGGAGCAGCTCGGAATGTCGAAGGTCGCCGCGTCGCAAAAGAAATACATCAGCGTTAATACCGAGGACCTTATCGAGGTCACGGAAGATGACGACGGCGGTTTCCTGGGTTCCGTCAAGAGATGGTTCTCCGCGTTTTTGGAATACATTGGGTTCTGACGGCATAAAATAAGGGTGAACAAGCCCTTTGACAGGTTGTCGGCAGACTGTTTATCACTAAAAACAGCAAAGTCGGCTATACGGCTTTGCTTTTTTGGTTTTTTGGAGGTCGTTACATTGGACAAGAATACGAATAACAACAGGGGATTATTCTGGAGATTTGTCGACTTTTTGAAGAAAAGCGACGCTGCCGAGGCGGATAAAAAGCCGCTAATCGGCTACCGCGGACGGCAGATGGTCATACTTTCGATAGTTGTGGGTTTTTCCGTGTTCGTCGGCTATAATCTGTTGAAATTTACCGTGCTCGACGGCGATATGTGGCGGCAGAGAGCGAACAGTCAGCAGATGAGCTCGATGACGATAATGGCAAACCGCGGCACTATCTACGACGCAAACGGCACAGTTCTTGCGCAAAGCTCCACGGTATGGAACATAGTTATCGCGCCGACCCCTATTCACGAAGCGAACGAGGAGCGCCGCAAGGCTTACGACGAGCATGTTAAAAACAAAAAGGACGACGAAGTCATTGAGCCGTTCAGAGAGCTTTCGGACATAATCAGCACCGAGCTTTCCAAGATACTTAACGTCAAGCCCGACGGAATGACAGAGGCCTGCAAGGATTATACCAACAGCTATTATTACGTTGTAAAGCGCAATGTCGAAAAGCCCGAGGTCCTGCTTATAAAGCAGATGATGCTTGACAACAATATACGCGCGGATTGTATCGTCACCGAGCAGTCGAGCAAGCGCTACTATCCCAACGGATCGCTCGCGTCCAACGTTATCGGGTTCACGAACTTTGACGGCGACGGCGTTTACGGTCTCGAGGCGTATTACGACGACTATCTCCGCGGCACGGACGGCAAGGCGTTTTACCGTACCGACGGTCTCGGACAGGGCGTTGAAAACGAAAACGACTACATTTTCAACGCTACCGACGGATACAGTCTTGTGCTTACTCTTGACGAGGTATTGCAGCACTATCTCGAGAAGAACCTCGAGCAGTGCGTATCGCAGCACTCTGTAATAAACCGCGCCTGCGGTATAATAATGAACTGTAAGACGGGCGGAGTGCTCGCAATGGCTACCTCGCCGTCCTACGACCTGAATAATCCCTCGGAGCTTACGAGCCAATACGACCTCGACCTCCTCGCAAAGATGAAGGAGGAGGGCAAGTCCGAGGACGAGATAGCGGAGCAGGAGGGCATTCTCCGCGAGCAGCAGTGGAAGAACAAGGCCGTTACGGAGCTGTACTACCCCGGCTCGGTTTTCAAGACCGTTACCGCGTCGTCGGCGCTTGAGGAAGAGGTCATCAACATCAACTCCACGTTTTTCTGTCCCGGCTACGCGGACGTTGCGGGAACGAAAATTTCCTGCTGGCGCGAGTGGGGTCACGATACGCAGACGCTCCAGCAGGCAATGACGAACTCCTGCAACCCGTCCTTTATCGCGATAGGTCAGGCACTCGGGATGCAGAAGTTCTGTAATTACTTTGAGGCGTTCGGCTTTACCGAGCCTACGGGCATAGATCTCCCGGGCGAGGCGCAGAGCCTGTATGTTCCGTATTCGAGAATGAACCTCGTCGACCTTGCGATGTCCTCTATGGGACAGACCAACAAGATAACGCCCATACAGATGTGTACGGCGTTTTGCGCGATAGTAAACGGCGGTAATCTTGTAACGCCGCATCTGGTAGACAAGATTCTCGACAGCAACGGAAACGTCGTCGAGACAAAGGAGACCCAGATAAAACGTCAGGTGATCTCCAAGGAGACCTCCGAGACCATGCGCGGCATTCTGGAGACGATCGTTACCCAAAACGGCGGTCACAACGCGTATATCGCGGGATACAGGATCGGCGGCAAATCGGGAACGGCGGAGAAGATCGACGAATACAACGCCGCGGGCGGTATGGCGGGCGGCGCTCACATGACCTACATAGGAACGTTCGCTGCGGCTGTGCCTATGGACGATCCGCAGATCGTTATGCTGGTGCTTGTCGATACGCCTACGGGTCCCGAGTACTACGGCTCGGCAGTCGCCTGCCCCGTTGTATCGGCGGTGTTCAAGGACGGTCTGGAGCATCTGGGCATTTATCCGACATATACGGCGGAAGAACAGGCGAAGATGGACGCGACCGTGCCGTATGTCCTCGGCGATATGGCGATGTATGCGCAGAGCTATCTCACGGCGAACAATTTTGAGGTTAAATTTATCGGCGATCCTTCGAGCGACGCTACCGTCAAAAAGCAGATACCCGAATCGGGCAGCAGCATACCCAAAGGCTCGACCGTTGTACTATACCTTGACGACAGCGAGCTTGAGACCGGAGAAGTGCCGAATGTGCTCAATATGAGCGTTAAAGAGGCTAACGACGCTATTTCCAACGCGGGCTTCAACATCAAGATACTTGGCGGCGCCGCCGAAAACGCGGACGCAGTAGCGACTATGCAAAGCTATCCCGAGGGTACGGTATTGTATAGGGGCAGCGTTATCGAGGTAACATTCCAGGCGAATTCCTTCGGAGGTTAAGAATATACGGGCGGTGAAGATATGACGATAGGAGAGCTGTTTTCGGGAATATGCGATGTCCCCGCGGGGCTGGAAAGCATCGGGGTCGCGGGAGTGACCTCCGATAACCGCGAGGTCGAGAGCGGCTTTCTGTTTGTTTGTATTAGGGGCGGCAGCTTTGACGGTCACTCCGTCGCCGCGAAAATGCTTGAAATGGGCGCGTGCGCGGTGGTAACGCAGAAAAATCTCGGACTTGACCGCGAAATAACGGTCGGGAATTCGCGGAGAATATATCCGGAATTGCTGTCAAGATTTTACGGCTCGCCTGCGAAAAAATTCAAGCTCTGCGCGGTTACGGGAACCAACGGCAAGACGACCGTCGTCAACCTTTGCGCACAGATAACGCGGCTGTTAGGTCACAGAACGGGCGTTATCGGAACGCTCGGCACGGACACGAGCAGCGGCTTGAATTACTCTCACGACGGTCCGCCGACCACTCCCGAGCCGCGAAGGCTATATCAATTATTCGCACAAATGGCGGAGGAAAACACTGAGTATTGCTTTGTCGAGGCAAGCTCGCAGGCGCTGGCGCAGTACCGCTTCGCGGCTGGGGATTTCGCCGTCGGAGCGTTCACAAATCTTACGCGCGATCATCTGGATTATCACGGAACGATGGAGAATTATTTCGCGGCGAAGCGAATGCTGTTCGATATGTGCGAAAACGCGGTAGTTAATATCGACGATGAATACGGCAGACGGATAGCGGAATACTGTCTCGAAAAGGGCGTCCCGTTAAAAACGATATCGGTGGACGGAGAAGCGGATTTCCACACGGAATTTGTCAAGCTCTCCGCGCATATGTCCGAGTTTATTTTAACGGACAGAGCCGCGGGGAAGAGCTATCCCGTGCGGTTCGCGATGACGGGGCTGTATAACGTTTCAAACGCACTTGAGGCGGCGGTCACGGTACATCTTACGGGCGTTCCGATGGACGAGGCGCTGTGTGCTCTCGAGAGGATAGGTGGCGTTGCGGGGCGGCTGGAAACGCTGTATGCGGGCGATTTCACGGTGATACGCGATTACGCGCATACCGAGGACGGCTTGGAAAAGCTGCTGTCAATGCTGAAGCCCTTGGCGAAAAACCGCCTTATCGCGGTATTCGGAGCGGCGGGCGAGCGCGACGCGGGGAAGCGCCCCGATATGGGCAAAACAACGGCGAAATACGCGGACGTGCTGATAGTCACGACGGACAGTCCGCGTCACGAGGATCCTCAAAAAACTATCGACGACGTAGCTCGGGGAATTCCTGCGGATAAGCCGCATGAGGAGTTTATCGACAGAAAGGCAGCGATATTCCGCGCACTCGATATGGCGGAAAAGGGCGATGTGATAGCGCTCTGCGGCAAGGGTCACGAGGATTATCAGGCGATAGGCGACGAGTACCTTCATTTTGACGAAAAAGAGATCGTCGGCGAATATTTCAAAAAAGAGTAACAGGGGGGCGAGGTATGTTTTCAACCAAGGAGATCGCAAAGATCACGGGCGGCGAGCTTATCGGAGGAGACGTAAGAGTGAAGTCCGTTTCCACAGACACGAGGACTCTCAAAAAGGGAGCTCTCTTCATAGCGGTAAATGGCGAGCGCTTTGACGGCAACGACTACATCAAACAAGCGGCGGTGAACGGCGCTGCCGCGGCGATATCCGACCTTGCGGCGGGTACGGTCAAGACCTCGATACCCGTTATCTACGTGAAAAATTCGCGTACCGCTCAGCTGAAGCTGGCGCGGTATTACCGCGATAAATTCGGCATTAAGCTCTGCGGTGTGACGGGCAGCGTCGGGAAGACGTCGACCAAGGATATGATAGGCGCGGTGCTTTCGGCGAAGTACGGCACACTCAAGACCGAGGGTAACCTCAACAACGACATAGGCTTGCCGAAAACGCTTTTCGGGCTCGGCAAGAGCACCGAGGCGGCTGTAATAGAAATGGGAATGAGCGACCGCGGCGAGATATCGGCGCTGTCAAACGCGGCTCACCCGACCTGCGCGGTGATAACGAACATAGGCTTCTGTCATATCGAGAACCTCAAAACGCGCGAGAATATCCTCGCGGCAAAGCTGGAGATACTCGACGGTATGGACGAAAACGCTCCGCTTATTGTATTCGGCGGCGACGAATATCTCGGAAAGCTTGCCCCGGAGGATATCGGCGGAAGACGGCTGATACGCTACGGGCTGTCGAAGAAATTCGACGTCTACGCGACGGCGGTGTCGCAATCGGAGAACTGCGGAAAATTCACGCTGCATTACGGCGGCAATTCTTACAAGGCGGCGGTGCCCGTCACGGGCGAGCATCACATATTAAATGCGCTCGCGGCGTTCTGCGTGGGTATAGAATTCGGGCTGTCTCCCGAGGAGATAATCCCCGCGTTTATGAACTATGAGGGCAGCGGAATGAGGCAAAAGACCGAGCTGCGCGGCGATAATATCCGCGTTATCCTCGACTGCTACAATGCCTCGCCCACCTCGATGAGATCGGCGCTTTCGGTTCTCGGCGCGGTCAAGACCGAAGGAAGGCGCATAGCGGTGCTCGGCGATATGCTGGAGCTTGGCGAGCAGTCAAAGGCGCTCCACGCAGGTCTTGCGGAATTTGCGGAAGAGCACGCGGATATGTTTTTCCTGTACGGGCGCGAAATGACCGCTCTCCGCGACGAGCTGACAAAGCGCGGCGCAAAGGTGTTCCACAGCGAGAACAAGCAGGAGCTGACGGAGCTTTTACTTAACGAAATAAAAAGCGGCGACACGGTGCTGTTTAAGGGCAGCCGCGGTATGAAAATGGAAGAGATCGCCGTAAAAATAAAATAAATATCGGGAGTAAAATATGCAGATTTGGACAAGCGTTTTTGCGGCTATCGCGGCATTTGTGCTGACGTGGCTGGCGGGCTTTTGGTTTATCCCGCTGCTCCACAGGCTGAAATACGGTCAGACGATACTCGATATCGGTCCGAAATGGCACAAGGCAAAAAAAGAGGGCACTCCGACAATGGGCGGGATAACCTTTATTTTCGCGGTATTCGTGAGCTTTATCGTCGGAATGATCGTGTTTGCCGTATCGGGAGAAGCGAATTATTCGGGCGTCGACAAGGCGGAGTTCATACGCTCCGCGGCGGGTATGATAATGGCTGTGATGTTCGGATTTATGGGCTTCCTCGACGACTTCATCAAGGTGAAGAAAAAGCATAACGAGGGGCTTACGCCGACACAGAAGATAATTTTTCAGGTGATGATAATCGCCGCATACTTCGCGACGCTGTATATAAGCGGTCTGCGGCGCACGGTGATATTGTTCCCGGGCGGTCTGCAATGGGATATGGGACTGTTCTACTACCCCGTGATGGGTATCGGGGTACTCTATCTCGTGAACGCGGTCAACCTCACGGACGGTATCGACGGGCTGTGTTCGTCGGTGACAGTGATATATATGGCGGTGTTCGCGGTGATCGCGGGAATGCTCGGAATGTTCGGTCAGCGGCTGCTTGCGCTGTGCGCGGCGGGCGGCTGCGTCGGATTTCTGATGTGGAACTTCCCGCCCGCAAAGGTGTTTATGGGCGATACGGGGTCTATGTTCCTCGGCGGCATAGTCTGCGCGCTGGGAGTGGGCTGCGGCGTGGAGTTTCTTATGGTGCTCGCGGCTATGGTGTATATCCTCGAGGCGCTGTCGGTGGTTATACAGTCGACGGTGTTCAAGATAACCAAGAGAATTTACCATACAAAAGAGGGCAAGCGCCTGTTCAAGATGACACCTATTCATCATCATTTCGAGCTTTCGCATTGGAGCGAGATAAAGATCGACGCGGTATTTTCGATGGTCGCGGCGCTTTTCGGAGCGTTTGCGGTGGTATTGGCATACGGAATGTTTGTCAAATAGTTACGGGAGGATAAAAATGCAGCAAGCAAGACAGAATTCCGCGGCAAGGCAGCAGCTGCCGCGAAATAATGCCCCCGCGGGCGCGCGGCGACCTCAGGGCAGAGTTGTCGGGTCGCCGCAGGCGGACGCTGTTACGGGCGTTCCTACCAGACCGAATAACGGCGCGGCGCGGGCTGTTCCGAAGCAGGTTGGGAAACCCCGAGGGCAGCAGGCCGAAAAGACCGCCGTAAAAGCGAAGAAAAAGAAGAAGGTCAAAGATCCGAACAGAGTACGGTTTTTCAGTCTTCAGGGCAGAGTTGACGTGCCTATGCTGATAATCATTATGGTGCTGCTGGTTTTCGGAATTACCATGATGTTCTCGGCGGGACACGCGCTGTCGTACAGCGAAAACAACGGCGATTCGTTCGCCTATGTCACCCAACAGATGAAAGCGGCGGGCTTGGGTCTGGTAGCGATGTTCGTGCTGTCGTTCTTCGACTACCGTTTCCTGCGGCACGAGTTTAAGCTGTTTGGCGGCAAAAAAAGTATCACCGTGACACATTTGTTTCTGTTCTTTGCTATGTTTCTGAATTTGCTTACAATACCGTTAGGCGTCGCGGCGGAGGGAGGTCAGAAACGATGGCTTCCCGTTCCGGGACTGGGGCAGTTCCAGCCGTCCGACATTCTTAAGATTGCCGTTATCGTGTACTTTGCTTACTATATACATAAGAATTCGGATAAAATGCGCAAATTCTACGACGGCATATTGAGACCCGGAGTAATGCTGGTAATCATAATTCTTTCAATGATAAGCCAGATGCATTTGTCATTTATGGTCATCATCTGCGTGGTGTTCGCGGCAATGCTGTTCACGGGCGGGTCAAATCTTAAGTATCTTGTTCCGATCTGCCTGCTTGCGGTAGGCGTGGCGGTTTTTGTCGTAATGGTACTCGACGTAGGCTACTTCAAGGACAGGATCACCTTTATGGATCCGCTGTCACAGCCCGGCGACGGCTCATATCAGAACTATCAGTCGGCACTGGCGCTCGGTTCGGGCGGTATCTGGGGCAAGGGCTTCGGAAACTCGAGCCAGAAGTATAACTATCTCCCCGAGGCACACAACGACTTCGTTTACGCGATACTGGTCGAGGAATTCGGCTTGGTTGGCGGTCTGGCTGTCATCGTGCTGTTTTTGATCTTCGTATTCAGAGGGTTCTATATCGCGAGAAGGGCAGAGGATAAATTCGGCTGTCTGCTCGCGACGGGCATCACTTTTCAGATAGGCTTGCAGGCGTTCCTGAACCTCGGCGTTAATCTGTGCTGCATACCGAATACGGGTATCTCAATGCCGTTTTTCAGCTACGGCGGTACGGCTCTGGCGCTGCAATTGTGCGAAATGGGACTGCTGCTGTCGGTAAGTAAGCGGGCTAAACTTAGTTAGGGGTTTGGAGTATGAAAGTAATATTCGCCGCAGGCGGGACCGCGGGGCATATCAACCCCGCGCTCGCCATAGCGGATAAGATGAAGCAGGTGTTTTCGGATACGGAGATACTGTTTATAGGAACACCGAGCGGAATGGAGAGCCGTCTTGTTACCAAGGCGGGGTACGACTTCCGCGGCGTGGAGATGTCGGGATTTCAGCGCGGATTTTCTCCGCGGGATATGGTGAGCAACATCAAGGCGGCGTATCGCTATCTGATATCGGCGAAAAGGGCTGTACGGAGAATAATCAAGGAGTTCAAGCCGGAGCTTGCGGTGGGAACGGGCGGCTACGTCACCGCCACCGTCCTCGGACAAGCCGCCGCAATGGGCGTAAAGACGGTAACTCACGAGAGCAATTCCTACCCGGGAATGGCGACAAAAATGCTTTCGGGAAAGGCGGACAAGGTCCTGCTCGCCGTTGAGGACGCGAAAAAGTTCTTAAAGAATACCGACAGGTGCATAGTCACGGGTAATCCGCTGAGGACTAATATCCCCATCGAGGAGCGCTCCGCGGCTCGCAGGCGGCTCGGTCTGTCAGACGGGTTCACGGTGCTGTCGTTCGGCGGAAGTCTCGGCGCGAATAAGATAACGGAGGCAGTCGCGGAGCTTATCGCGTGGGAGAAGAAAACGGGCGGTATCAATCATATCCATTCGTTCGGCAGCAAGAACAAGGATACGTTCTACGCGGCGCTTGAACAGAGCGGCGTTTCCGAGGATAAGTCACGGCATATTTTCCGAGATTACATTGATAATATGTATACCTGTATGTGCGCGGCGGATCTGATTATCTCGCGCGCGGGAGCTATGACGATAACCGAGCTTACCGAGATCGGCAGACCGTCTATACTCGTGCCGTACCCCGCCGCCGCCGAAAATCATCAGTATTACAACGCTATGACGCTGGTCAACGAAAACGCCGCAATACTTATCGAGGATAAGGATCTGACAAGAGCAAGGCTGGTCGACGAGGTATCGAGGCTGTATAACGACCGGGGGCGGCTGGAGTTTATGCGCGAAAACGCCGCGAAAATGCGGAAAGCCAACGCTGCGGATATCATATTGTCCGAAATAATCGACCTTGTGGGCAGAGTGCATTTCGAATGACCCCGAAATTCACATAAAATCCCCGTTCAACATATTATGCTGTATAATTTGTTGAAAGGGTGATGTTATGGATAATCGCCGAAAACTTATCGTGAACGGCGGGCGTAAGCTTGAGGGCGAGCTGAGAGTTCACGGCGCGAAGAACAGCGCTCTGCCGCTGTTGTCGGCGGCGGTTCTGGCACATGGAGAAACGGTGCTGCACAACTGTCCCGAGCTTACCGACGTGGACGCGGCGTGCAGGATATTGACCCACCTCGGCTGCCGCTGCAAAAGGAGCGGCGACACCGTGACGGTAGACGCGACAAACGTATCTGGCTACGAGATACCCGACGCGCTTATGCGTGAAATGCGGTCGTCGATCGTGTTTCTGGGCGCGGTGCTCGGGAGAACGGGACGCTGTCGGCTGTCGTTCCCGGGAGGGTGCGAGCTGGGCGCGAGACCTATCGACCTGCACCTCGCGGCGTTAAGGCAGATGGGCGCGGATATTGCCGAGGAGCACGGGTATCTCGACTGCACGGCGGCGGGAGGGCTTCACGGCGCGAAGATCACGCTTTCGTTCCCGTCGGTCGGCGCTACGGAAAATATCCTGCTGGCGGCGACGGCGGCAAAGGGGTTCACCGAAATACATAACGCCGCTCGCGAGCCTGAGATAGTCGATCTGGCGGACTGCCTCGGCAAATTCGGCGCGAAGATCGGCGGCGCGGGCGAGAGCGTGATAACCGTTGAGGGCGTTCCGCGAGCCGAACCGTGCGAGCACAGCGTTATCCCCGACAGGATAGTCGCGGGTACGTATCTTTGCGCGGCGGCGGTAACGCGCGGCGAGCTGATTCTGACGAGGTGCGAGCCGCGGCATATGAACGGTTTTATCCCCGTGCTTGAGGCAATGGGAGCGCGCATCTATACCTACGGCGGAGGAAAGATGTATCTGAGCTGCAATAAACGCCTTACCGCCCCGCCGACGGTGCGCACAATGCCGTATCCGGGGTTTCCGACGGATATTCAGGCGCCGTTCACCGCGCTGTGCGCTACCGCCGAGGGAACATCGGTGTTCGTGGAGACGATATTCGAGAACCGTTTCAGACACATTCCCGAGCTTGTGCGGCTAGGCGCGTCTATAAAGACCGAGGGCAGGGTGTGCGTGGTTCAAGGCGTTAAACGGCTGTCGGGCGCTAAGGTGTGCGCGGCGGAGCTTCGGGGAGGAGCGGCACTCGTCACGGCGGCTCTGGCTGCCGAGGGAACGAGCGAGATAACGGGTCTCGGCTACATCGACCGCGGCTATGAGTCGCTGGAGGGCGCTCTGCGGTCGGTCGGAGCGGATATCAAGAGAGTATGAACGGCTGTGCGCCCGCCATATAAAGGAAGTTGAAGGGAAGTGACGGTAAAATGCGGAATAAGCAAAAAAAGCAGGTCTCCGACAAAGTGCCCAAGGGTATGCTGAAATCGACAAAGGATCTGCCGATAAAGAGCAGCGCGCAGAACCGCCGTCCCATCGGCAACGTAAAGCCGCAGAATATGCGGAACGGGCAGGCTCCGCGCAATAACGCGATAAAGCAGCCCGCGCTGCAGAGACCCGTAAATCCGCAGGCGCATAAGGCAGTCGCTAAGGCTATGAATGCCAAGACCGCGCCGAAAAAGCGCCGCAAATTCCGCGGCGGTAATTATATACTGTACTATATTTTGGCGGCGATAATCGTGGTTATCGTTATGATCGTGCTGGCGAATACCGTGCTGTTCAAGTGCGGCGAGATAGAGGTGCAGGGCAATGTGCGGTATTCGGCGGCGGAGATAATCGGCAGGTCGGGGCTGAAGACGGGTGATAATCTTCTGCACGTAAACGTCGCGGCGGCGTCGGACGGTATCGTCAATTCGCTTTCTTATATCGACAAAGCGGAGGTAAAACGATCGTTTCCGACAAAGCTTATCATCACCGTCAGCGAGGCTGAAAGGTGGTACGCGTTGAGTCAGGGCGGCGTTACCGCGGCAATCTCGCGTAGGGGAAGGATAATCGAGCAGGGAAATACGGACGGACTTACCGTTGTCAGGGGCTTTGACGCGGAGAGCGTCGAGACGGGAAAATGGCTGAAATCCAAGACCGAGGGCAAGGACGAGATACCGCAGATAGTGTTCGACGCAGCGGAAAAGGCGGGACTTGAAAAGCTGGACGAGATAGATATGACAGACAGATTTTCGGTCAAGCTGTCGGTGGACGGCGGCAGGGTCGTGCTGGAGCTTGGTCCCGCCACGGCCGTTGAGAGCAAGCTGCGCGTCGCGGCGGCGATAATAAAGGAAGAACTCGGCGCGGAGGAGAGCGTTACGCTGCTGCTGACAAATCCCGAAAAGGTCGCGGTGAGGAACAAGCCGAAGCCGCCGAGCGCAAGCAGCTCGTCGACTACAACCTCCACAGCGCCGCCGACTGTTCCCGAGGATCTCGAAACATCGGAAACATCCGAGACGGGAGAGCCATACGAGACCTATGAGCCGAGCTACGAGGAGCCGTCTTATGAAGAGCCGACATACGAAGACCCATATACCTACGAAGAACCGTGGACGAATGAGGAAACGGGGGAGACCGGAGAATAGCTTATACGACGCCGCTTTCTGCGGCGTCGTTTTTTAAGGTAAATTATACCTTTTTGTATGATTCCACAAAAATAAATTGCAGTGATTGTGAAATTTATTTCAAAAAACAGTTGCAATTTTCATTCTGTTCTGTTATAATATTAAGTAGTATTTGCAAAATGACGTAAAAAGCAGGAGGAGTTGTAAGTTATGGCTTTTACGATTGACGATAACAACGACGGATTTGAAGTAGCCGACGATTTTCAGATGACGACCAAGATCATGGTCTTTGGCGTCGGCGGTGCGGGTGGAAACGCTGTCTCGCACATGGTTGAAAGCGGTATTCATGATGTTGAGTACGTTATCGCCAATACCGACGTTGCCGCGCTTCGCGGTAAGGACGGCAGCAAAATGAAGCGTATTCAGATCGGCAGAAAGACCACCAAGGGTCAGGGCGCGGGCAACGATCCGGCTAAGGGCAGGGATTCGGCGGAGGAAAACCGCGAGGATATCGAAAAGGCTATGGACGGCGTTTCTATGCTGTTTATCGCCGCGGGTATGGGCGGCGGTACCGGAACGGGTGCGGCTCCCGTCGTAGCGAGCGTTGCCAAGGAAAAGGATATCCTGACGGTCGGCGTTGTTACAAAGCCTTTCGGTTGGGAGGGTACCAGCAAAATGCGCCAGGCTATCGGCGGTATTTCCGAGATGAAAAAGTACGTCGACGCGCTTATCGTTATCCCGAACGATCGTCTTAAGGAGCTTAAAGGCGCTAAGATCACGCTGAAAAACGCGTTCTCCGAGGTCGACAATATCCTCTGCAAGGCGGTTATGGGTATTATAAAGCTGCTTCAGGGCGACGGTCACATCAACGTTGACTTCGCCGACGTTAAGATGGCGCTCAGCAATTCGGGTATCGCGCATATGGCTATCGGTCACGGCAAGGGCGACTACAAGATCGACGAGGCGCTCGACGAGGTTCTCAACAGCCCGCTGCTTGAGACATCCATCAACGGCGCAAGACGCGGTCTGCTGAACATCAGTGTGCCGAGTACGCTGTCGTTCGAGGAGTTCGACAGCCTTACACAGGATATCGCGGAGAAGTTCAACACCGACGCGAGATACAAGTTCGGCGTCGTGTTCGACGATTCGCTGGCGGAGGACGAGATATCGCTTATCGTTGTCGCTACGGACTTCGAGGAGGACGCGCCGATGAACCCCGCTTCGAGCGGATTTGCTTCCTCTGACCCCGAGCCGATGGCTTCCGTTACGGTAACGCCCACCTCCGATGGTTTTTCGGGAAATGTGGGATTTGCCTCGGGCGCGTCGGATATCGATCTGCTGCTGCAGAAGTTCAACAGCGGCAGAGATTGATCACGATGAGATATCAGATAATTCAACTATCCGGAGCTTTGCTCCGGATTTTTGTTGATTGTTTCGCGAAAAAAATGAGAATTCTCGGAAAAGCCCTTGCATTTTTCGCGGATTTGTTATACAATATAATATGTAGTATTGTTTTTATTTACATAAGAGTACTTTTACAACAAGATGTCATACTTATTTAATAAAGGGGTTAAAATATGGACAAGCTGGTAGCTTTTTTCAAAAACGTATGGTTCAGACGTTCAGTGGCGCTGTTGTGCTGGGGGTACACCGCGCTTATGCTTTGGGTGGCGTGGCTGAATTTCGGATTTTTCTTCGTATTTGAAAATCCCACTCCTCTTTTTGTTCTGTACCTTTTTGTGAACATTGCGGCGCTCGGTCTGATGATATTGACGAGAAAGCAGATGTTCACCAAGATAAACGCTTATATTCTGCCGCCGATAGTGTTCGCGATCGTGATCTTCGGGTTTGGCAACTGGTATATGATCGCGCCGCCGCTGGCGGTAATGATCGTACTGTTCTTCGTCAATAATTCAAATGAAACGCTGAAAACCGTGCTGGGTACCATGTATCTGCTGATGTACGTTATCGGCGTGGTGGGATATATCGGAATACGTATGTTTATGGGCGATATCACGTTTACGGGAGTTGACCTGACAAGACGCGACCCCGATTACGAAAAGCTCTCCGAGTCGGGGGAGTACCGAATAGTGCGCTATATAAACGATACCAACGAACGCAAAACGATGACGTATTATGTCGAATATACGATCGACGATGTGGAGATACCGCTCGGACTGTGCAAAAAGGTGTTCGGCTGTAAGCATATCCACACCGCGACTTATCAGAACAAGAGCGAGGATCTTGTATCGTGGAGCACTCAGAGGGTCGACGGAGAAAAGGTCGACGTTCTGCTTGTAGAGGGCAGCCTGCGCGAAAATCCGTATCTTATTCAGCCTGTAGAGGACGATGACAGCTCGGACAGCTCGACGTCGGGGAGCTCGTCGAGATCGAGCACGTCAAGCGGCAGTACGTCAGGCGGCTCGGACGGCAGCTCGGAGGCGGGAGAGACCGTTGAAACCGGAGCGACCGCTGAGACTACGCATACCGCGGAATAATGTAAGTAAAGGAGAATTGCCTTGGAAAGAACGTTGAAGCTTGTCGGAAAGACTTCAAATGAGATTTTTCTGCTACGTTATCCTGCGACGCTGCTGGACTTCTGCGACTTTGATCTGTCGCTTTTCGCTAAGGATTCAATAGATCTGTGCAACGATGCGCTGAAATCGGGTACGCTGGATGCCGATCGCGTCTCCGATCTGCGAAAGGACATTCAGAACGCGCACTGCTACATCAGGCATCATATCAGAACGATCTACGAAAAGGTTGCGCTGGACTGTTGGATCGACTATGTTTGCAGACGGGACAATATCGGTGACAGCGCCATGTGGAATCGCTTTGTGCGCTGCAAGACGCCGTTTGAGAAAACCGTGTTCGCGAGACTGTGCGATTTCCGCTATAACCGCGATATCAATCAGTGGCTGAATATCGTGAGGGTGCAGGATTACGCTCGGACCAAGGTAAATTTCGTGTTTACCGAGACGGTGAAGTCCGCGGAGGAGGTTGCCGCGAGAAGAAACTACTTCGACCTCGCGTTCAGCGTGACCGCGCGCGAGCTCGGCTGCAGGATCGAGGATCTGGGAGTTACAAAGGTGTTTTCCGTCGGCAGGATACCTACAGCGCCGTTTATGTTCCCGAATATTTCCAAGGAAATAGTTCGTCACGTTCTCGCGGATTTTGATTACAGCGAGGATTATTCCGACGTTGAAAATTACGGGGAAACATCCGATCAGATAGCTATGGACGCGTTCTCCCGCATGAAGGATGGTTTGCCGCAGGAGCTTTCAAGCTACAGCATAGTCCGCGGCAAAATGGAGAATTATCCCGAGAAAATATTTATGCCGTGCAGTCTGAAGGCCGTTGTAGACCTTGAGATCGACACGATCATTGAAAACGGCGCGTGGCTCGCGAAGTGCAAGCGGTGCGGACGTTACTTTATGAAGGATAACGAGCATCCCGAGGATTATTGCTCGCGTTTTATTCCCAACGGCAAGACCTGCCTTGAGCTATGGGAGGAGGAACACCCCAAGCCAAAAATGACCGCCGCGCTTGAGAAGCGCTGCGAGGAAGTCACGGACGAGATGTATCAGCGCGTCGACAAGACTATGAGCGTCAAGGAGTACGACTACTGGCGCAATTACCTTGCCGCGATGAAGCAGAAGGTCGACAACGGTGAGATAACCCCCGGCGAGCTGGAGGATTTTCTGGATTATTCGCTTGAGGTGGATATCACGCGGAGCCACCCTATCGTCGAGGTGCCGAAAAAAGAGCCCGAGCCGCCGAAAAAGGGTGTGGTCAAGCCGTTTGTTCCCGAGAGGATAAGCCGCAGCGACATAAAGCAGAGTATTCCCGAGACCGATCCCGAGGAGGAGCGCGCATTAAAGGAGGGCTTTTTCACGTCGCCGAGCAAGCAGCGCCGAAAGAATGAACAGCCGCAGATATCGCATATTATCCGCGGCGGCGAGAGCTTGGGCGAGAATAATCACAGCAAGCCCGATCCTGCGGGATTTCAGCCGTTCGGCTCGCCCGTTCAGCCGCAGTCCGCTCCAGCTCCCGAGCCTGTCAAGGAGACCGCTCCCGAGCAGAAGCAGCGCAGTCCGTTCGAGGAACTTAAGCGTCTTGAGGAGAGACTTGAGGGGGAAAAGCAGCGGCCACGTCCCGAGCGCCCCGCTCCGCGGCTTCTCGAGCAGAACGATAACGACAGAAACGCGTTTGGTCCGTCATTCTCCGCGCCGCGCAAAAAAGAATTCGGAGAGGAATATCCGCGTGAAAGAGAGCGTTATGAACGCCCCGAGACACAACGCGCCGAGCCGCTGCTGGTTCCGCGCGGAGACTATACGGACGAGTACGCCGAGAGACCGCGCCGCGCTCCGCGTTTTACTCCCGAGTTCACCGACGAGTCGGACGATCGGTATTACAAAGCCGTTTCCGAGCCCGTATCGCAGCCCGCTCAGCTAGAGCCGCCCCCTCCTCCAAAGCCGAAGGTGATACGCAAAAACGCCGCGGCTATCAGCGCTTACGGCAAGATGTCAGGCGCGTCCGTGACTGCCGCTCCGCCCGAAATGGAGATCGTTTCCGAGCCGCCGACATTGGATCTGACCGATATCGCGCCGCCCGAGCGTCGCGAGCCCGAGCCGATAGCTCAGATGCCGCCGTCTCGGGAAGCTCCGCAGCTCGACGACGACCCGTTCAAGGATATCGAGAGCATTTTTGACGTGCTCGAACAGTCCGAGAGCGATATGGGCGCGCGTCCGAAGCGTACAAGAGCGCGTGGCGACGAGGCTGTCGATCACGGCGATAAGCCGCTGCCGAAAGCGGTAACGAAGAAGAACGCGCCGAGCGGTATCTGGACGGAGGACAGGGAGCTTTTTGACGAGCGTCCCGCGCCTCCCGAGCAGTCGGAGCTTGATATGCTCAAGGAGAAGAAGCACGGCAAGTCGAACAAGACAAAGCATATTTATGACGCGATCATGCGTGAACCTAACGATAACCCGAATTTTAGAAGATAATTAACTTAATTTAAGCAAATTAGCGCGTGATTAACTTTAATTATGCGCTTTTTTGTTTGATATGTACAAAGAATTCCCGAAAAGAAAACTTAAAATTTGGTTAATTGTACGGTTGCAATATTAAGTTAAATGATGTATAATATAAATAACAAAAGCGCGGACGGACTGCGCTGTTTGGAAATTTAATTTGGAGGATTATTACAATGAGCATTAAAAGAATTTTGGCTGCTGCTTCCGCTTCCGTTGTTGCAGTAAGCGCTATGGCAGTCGTTGCTTCCGCTGCTAAGGTTGCAGTTCCCGCTAACCCCGACAACGCTTGGAAGGATGCCGAGATATTCAAGGACGTTGCTTCTCTTGAGGCAATGCTCGACGACGGCAAGAAGGCTGCCGATGTTGATACCATCACGATCAAGACCGACGGCTACAAGATGGGTATCGGTTTCCACGCTGCTGACGCGGATCTTACTTGGAAACAGGCTACCGAAATTGAAGATTATTACTTTGAGGACACTATCACTTTGAATTCCACCGATATTTCGCTGAACGATGAGAAGTGCTACCTCAAGATATTCTATGCACCCGGCACGGCTGACGCGGGTGAGTGCGAAGTAACCTTTACTTACAAGGAGGCTGCTGCTCCCGAGACTCCCGCTGATTCCACTCCTTCCGATACGACTCCCACCGATAGCAACAACGGTGCAACCAATGTTGACACGGGCGTTGAGAGCCTTGCGGTAGTTCTTGGTGTTGCGGCTGTTGCGGCGGGCGCTATGATTGTTTCCAAGAAGAGAAAGTAATCACAGTTTTTGAAAGCTTCAAGTAAATACACAAACGCGGTGCAAAAGTGCCGCGTTTTTGTTGGTAATTGCTAAATAAACACTTAAAATCAACAAAAAATTTTGGCTAAACGGACAATTGCAATATGTTTCTTTATGGTGTATAATATAAATTGAGCAAAAAGTGCGGGCTGTCCGCGCGCACATTGTTTGGAAAAATTTACTTGGAGGAATTTACAATGAGCATTAAAAGAATTTTGGCTGCTGCCGCTGCTTCCGTAGTTGCAGTAAGCGCTATGGCAGTTGTTGCTTCGGCTGCTGAGTACGAGAGCACCTATACGATTGAGGCTAACGCTTCCGATATCTCCTTTGATACCGAGGACGGCGGTCGTTTGATTCAGATTCAGGTTGGTCACGTTAAGGCTGTTAAGTTTACTGTTGAATACACCACTTCCGACGGTAAGACCGGCTATGTTCTTATCGGTAACAACTGGAGCAGCGAGAATCTTGTTGAGTGTAACGGTGTATCTGTTGACGGCGCGTGGAACGGTGCCAACATCGTATTTCCCGAGGGCGTGACAGAAGAGGGTACGACTCTTAAGTTTACGGGTGAGATTGCAGATCCCGCAGGCGAGTTTGAAACAAACGGCGCAGACTGCCAGATCATGGTAATCGGCGTTAACAGCGACAATATTCAGCGCGCGCTTATCAAGGAGGCTGCCGGCAGCGGCGATACCACTCCCGATGAAAGCAAGCCCGAAGAGAGCAAGCCTGAGGAGTCTAAGCCCGAGGAGAACAAGCCCAACGTTGACACAGGCGTTGAGGGTGTAGCTGCTGTTGTTGGCGTTGCTGCTGTTGCTGCAGGCGCTATGATCGTAGCTAAGAAGAGAAAGTAATTTAAGTTAATTGCTTTATTAACCGCGGTATCTTTTGATGCCGCGGTTTTTTGTTGGAAAAACTGTGCAGAATATACAAAAAATAAAAAAATGTTTAGTAAATTGTACGATTGAAACAAAAGCCAAAATACTGTATAATTTAATTAGTATTAAATGTGGGCAGCTATGCCCTGCGTTTTTACAAATTTCTATATGGAGGATTTTACGATGAAATTTAAAAAATTCTTTGCCGCAGTCCTCGCGGGCGCTGTGGCATTGAGCTCTTTCTCATTGTCGGCGAGTGCTGAAGCGGTTGCTGCCGTTCCCAGTGGTACAGAGACGGTTTTGTATACTGCTAGCTTAGATGAAACCACTGTCACCGGGGCTTGGGGAGCTTTGGGCAACACTAGTGTAGAAATAACTGATACTTCAATTATGTCAAAAGATAATGTTTATGCTAAGCTTGTTGTTGATAGTTTTGGTGATTACACAAATGATGACGGTTCGACAACACCTGCAACGGAAGTGTTGGGCTGGGATGTAGGTGCTTGGTTAAAGGGCGTTATATGGTACAACAATTACAGTGATTCAACCGATACAGAAGTAGATCACGTTAGCGGTAAGAACGGTGAATTTGAAGTTAATTTTCTTCCGTTTGTTTCCGAAGGCGAGATTGTATCTTATGTGCCAATCTCTGATTTCGGCTTGGATCAGTATAATCAGATAGGCGGTAATCTGCAGAACGGTCATTTTTCATCTGTTACGCTGAAGTCTCTTGAAATTGTAGAATTTACTGAGGGATCTTCTGAAGGGCCTGAAGACGGTACAATTGAGATTGCTTTTGACAAATCAAAGGACATTACTTTTAAGGTTGTAGACGCTTCCGGTTGGGGTAACCCCGACTTTACAAAAGCGGCACAGGCGGAGGTTCTTCCTGCAATAGATGGTATTACCACAGGTACAACTACATACGGTGATCTTAAAGCTAAGACGGTTAAGTTGACCGATGTTGATTTCAGCGGGTTCACTTTCCCTGATGGCATTACTTCGGCAGATGTTTCTGTTACATTGTTTGCACAATATGGTGAGAGTTGGGAGTATTGGACAACGTCTAATAATGAAACCACATGGGATCTGTCGGGTATAGCAAATGTTCCTGATTACGCAATTCTCCAAAAGATTGGCTATCAAATGACTATAAATGGCGACAAGGGCGGCATTAATGATATGACAATTGATGACACCTTTAAGCTGACATTAAAATCGGGCGAGGAAGAGCCCGGCGGTGACGATGTTGACACAAGTACATGGCAACCCGCGGCAAATGGCTTTACAACAACGTGGACTGGTTGGGCAGGCTGCGGTGCAGATGCCGGAACACTCAACTATACATGCACGATTAAGGATGTCATGAATGCAATTAGTGTTACAGATATTGCTGATTTTGGCGGTTTTATCGCACAGGTTTGGAACGGTACGGTAGGTGCAAAAGTTTCTTATACTGTAATTATTGAGGCGGCTGACGGAACACAAAAAGCAAAGGATAGCGGTACAACAGAAACCGTTGTGGGCAGTGACGGCAACCCCGAAACAAATTTAAAGGAATATAAGACGGCAGCGTGCGGCGGAGATATGGTATTTGCTGCGACAGATAAGATTAAGATTGCTGTAGCGGCAGGCGAAACGCCTCCCGAAATTCCGGATGACGAGCCCTCAGGTGAAGAAACAACCAAGACCTTGACTTTGACTGTTGTTGATGCTTCCGGCTGGGGCAAACCCGAAGTGCAAAGGGCGGCTCAGAAAAACACCTCTATGACTCCCACAGGCTTTACTGTTGGAACGACCACATACGGCGATGTTAAAAACGCGACTGTTAAGTTAAACGGTGCGGCAATAACAAGTATTTCTATTCCTGGCGTTGATCTTTCGGACAGTGAGAACATTTCTTTTTCGCTGTATGCTCAATGGGGCGATAATTGGACATGGACTTCCGGCGCAGTAGACGGTTGGAATATGTCCGATATAACAGGCGTATCCGATTCCGACGTACTTAAGGAATTCGGCTATCAGGTAAATATCAATGGTACTGTTGGCGGCATAAATGCTATGGCTGTTGGTGATACAATTACTGCTACAATCAAGTATGCCGATCTTGTAGCTACCGGCGTTTCCGGCGGCGATACTCCCGGTGGAGATACCCCCGGTGGTGATAATCCCGGAACTCCCGGCGTTCCTTCCGGACCCTCCACTCCCTCCACAAGCGAGCCTGAGGAGACCGTAAAGTTTGAGGACGACAAGAACCAGACAGGCGCAGTTGTAGAAGCTCCCAAGGACGCTTTCGACGCTGATGTTACATTCAACGCTGCTCCCGTTGCAGAGGAGACCAAGGACGACAAGTTCACCTTTGAGCTTAACTTCACCGATAAGGACGGCAACAAGGTTCAGCCCAAGTCCGCTGTAACCGTTAAGCTTCCCATTCCCGCGGCGCTCTCGGGTAAGACCGTATTCGTATACCACATTGAGGACAACGGTACTTACACCGAAGTAAGCTTCAAGGTTGAGGGCGGTATGGTAGTATTCAGCGCAAAGAGCTTCAGTAAGTATGTAATTTCAGGTCAGAAGCTCAACGCGAACGGTGAGCCCGCTGCAGAGCAGCCCGGCACATCCGATCCCGGTACGACCAACCCCGGCAACACAAACGAGCCCAATGCTAATACAGGTGTTGGCAGCGTGGCTGCGGTTCTTGGTATCACCGCTATCGCGGCAGGTGCTATGATCGTATCCAAGAAGAGAAAGTAATTTCAATTCTTAATAAAAGATCCCCCGCTTAGGCGGGGGATCGATTTATGAACGAAAAATGCCGCGCGGTCATTTTAACAGACCGCGCGGCATATACTTTATAAGGCAATACCGCCGCTGGACGCGGCGGCGTTGAGTTACTGGGCGCTCTTCTGCATTTCGCTCAGCTCTGCCAAGCAGTCACGGCAAATGTTGCGACCTTTGAAAACCGTTATGCCGCTTGCGTTGGAACAAAATGCACATGCGGGCGAATATTTTTTCAAAATAATATGATCGTCCTCGACGTAAATTTCAAGACTATCTTTTTCGTCAATGTCCAAATTTCTTCGCAGCTCAATCGGAATAACAATTCTGCCAAGCTCGTCAACTTTGCGCACTATACCGGTAGATTTAACCATTTCGTTTCCTCCCTTGCCAAAAATCCGATGCTCCTGTTTTCATCTTTAATTATACCATATAACGACAATTTTGTCAAATTTTTTAGTACACAACTTTTTAATTTTGTGGGATTTATCCAGCAAAAAATGTCATTTTTTGTCAGAAATGGTGCACATTTACAAGAAAATAAAGGGGATTTATTGGAAAATGAAAGTAATTATGGTGGTTATTCCCATAATATCGCTGATTTTCGCGGCATTCAACGGTAAGATGTCCGAGCTTTCCGCCGGCATAATTTCCAAGTCGGGTGAGGCTGTAGAGCTGGTGATCTCATTGTGCGGGATAATGTGCTTCTGGTGCGGACTGATGAGGGTCGCCGAGCGGGCGGGACTGACCGAGAAGCTCGCGCGGCTGCTGTCGCCCGTGGTATGCGCGCTGTTCCGCGGATTGCCAAAAGGGAGCAAGGCGGTCGGGCTGATAACGATGAACCTGGCCGCAAATATACTCGGTCTCGGGAACGCATCCACGCCTCTCGGGATAGCCGCGATGCGCGAGCTTTCCGACATTGAGCACGCAGACGAATATGCTACCGACAATATGATACTTCTCGCCGTCCTCAACACCGCCAGCCTACAAGTGATCCCCGCTACGGCGGCGGCTCTCCGCACTGCAAACGGTGCGGAAAATCCGTTCGATATCCTGCCGTGTGTGTGGATAGTGTCCGTGTACGCGGCGGTGGTCGCGGTGGTCGCGGCGAAGATCATGGGCAGGATTGCCCGAAAGAGGGGAGAGCATTGACAGATTTTACCGATTGGATAATCCCGTCGATAACGGTGGCGGTGTTTGTTTACGCCGCGATCAAGCGTGTAGACGTGTTCGAGGCGTTCTGCGAGGGCGCCGCGGACGGGCTGAAGACTTGTGTGGATATCCTGCCTGCGCTGGTGTTGTTGCTTGTGTGTATCGGAATGTTTCGTGCCAGCGGCGCTGTCGAGGCTCTGACAACGCTTCTGAGACCTCTTTGCAATGCGGTAGGATTTCCGACCGAGGTCATGCCGCTGGTAATTTTACGACCGTTTTCGGGCAGCGGTGCGATGGCGGTGTACAACGATATTGCTGCGGCAGTAGGCACGGATACGTTTGCGGAGCGCGTCGCGGCGGTGCTGATAGGCTCGTCGGAGACGACGTTTTATACCGTCGCGGTTTACTTCTCGGCGGTCAGGGTCAAGAAAACGCGCTACGCTGTCCCGGCCGCGCTGACCGCCGACCTGACAGCTTGGATAGTCTGCGGCTTCACAATTTTTGCTTTTTTCGGTAATTAAACGCGATGCTCCCGAATATAATGTACAAGCAGACAATTTGTACATATTCGGAGGGTTTATATGAAAATTTCGGGATTACTGTCAAAAAAGGAAGAATCCGGCGACGATGTCCGCAGGAAAATGTTTGCTCGTGAATGCGGTGAATTGACGGAGCGCTTAGCCGATATCCGCGCAAATTTCGACAACGTTACCGATACGGCGTCGATCGACGCACTCATCTACGAGGAGAACGCCGTGCTTTGCCGTCTCGAGCAGTTATACCGTGAGGCGCGCGCCGAGGGTATCACTGTAGAACTGCACGAACGTATCAAAAAATAATTTTGTTATTCTTGAATATTGGACAAAATTCCGCACAAAATATGACTGCGGCAGATAAAACCGCAATAAATAATGTGAAATCGTTCACAGGAGGAACTAATTATGTCCAATCAGAATAATCAGAATCAGCAGAATCAGCAGAATCAGTCTAACCAGAATCAGCAGAACCAGCAGAATCAGTCTAACCAGAACAAGCGCTGATATGAGCCGGGGCAACCCGGCTTTACATATTATATAAATGCTATGATATAATAGGTATGTTTCTCGCCGAACAAATCCGTCTATTGTTTCAATAATTTATTAAATAGCACAAAATAAACATTTGCAGCTCATTTAGCATGATGTTCTCGGTCTTTCGTGTGCACGGATAAAAGAGCTTCTCTTTAATTTCGGCTCACATATTCTTTTGTTTTACTTCTATGGGGTAATAGCGTCAAGTTTTATTAACAGCATAACATATTTTTTTAAAAAAGTACTTGACAAATTGCGGAAGATATGATATACTGTTATAGTTGAATAAATGTGGAAAGATGGCTGAGCTGGTCTAAGGCGCACGATTGGAAATCGTGTAACGGCTAATACCCGTTCGAGGGTTCGAATCCCTCTCTTTCCGCCAACTTATCGCTACAAAAAAGATATTATGCCCACAAACGGCGGTACAAAGCCGTCTGTGGGCATAATATCTTTTTTGTAACATTTAGTTGGCGGAGAAGGTGGGATTCGAACCCACGTGAGGTTGCCCTCAAACGGTTTTCAAGACCGCCTCGTTATGACCGCTTCGATACTTCTCCGTTTATAAAGTCATACTGCTGACAGTATTATATTATACACCAAAAAGCCGAGTTTGTCAAGAGCTTTTTGTGAATTACGGGTGGAATTTTTGTTTCGATTTTGATATAATATAATAGTTGAGTTTACGGAGGGATATTTTTATGAGCAATGTTACGTATCAATATATAAAGACCAACAAGGACTTGCAGACGTACATCAATTACGCGGACGCGGCGCTGTCGTCTATCGGCTATACGGAGCACTCGAACGCGCACGTGGAGCGTGCGGCTGCGACCGCGTTCATGATACTGGATACGCTCGGTTACGACGCGCGGACGTGCGAGCTTGCGCAGATCGCGGCGTATATGCACGATATCGGCAACGTTGTGAACAGGGTCGGTCACGCGCAGACGGGTGCGGTCATGGCATTTCGACTGCTTGATCGCATGGGAATGCCCGCCGACGAGATCGCGCGTATAATCTCCGCTATCGGCAACCATGACGAGGGCTCGGCGGCTCCCGTTACGCCTATCGCCGCGGCGCTTATAATCGCCGACAAGTCGGACGTTCGCCGCAGTCGTGTACGCTCAGCCGAACGCGCGGCTGCCGATGCGGCACACACGCCGCCCGCCGATATCCATGACCGCGTCAACTACGCTGTGGAAAGCTCGTCGCTGGCGTTCTCGGACGATAAAAAGGAGCTTATCCTCACGCTGAAAATCGACCTGCATATAAGCTCCGTCATGGAGTACTTTGAGATCTTCCTGTCGCGTATGAGCCTGTGCAGGACGGCGGCAGAAGCTCTCGGCGTGAGCTTCGGGCTGATCATCAACAATTCACGGATATTGTAAATTATTTCAATTGGGCATTTTGATATCTTTCAACAGCGTTTTCGACAGCATTGTGTGGAAAGTGTACAAAAATAAAAAACCTCTTGCAATTCCGCAAAATATAGTGTACAATATAAATAGTGCTTACAAGCCGTATTGATTTCCATGATTTGACAGGAGATAAGGGCAATGGACAATTTGGACAGTTTGTGTTTATCGTTCAGAAAAATGGCTGATGTTTACGGAATAAGTGCATACAAGATCCGATTTTAAACCTTAGCTGTACTAAGGCTACGCCGATTGGCTTAACCTTAAAAATACAGCTATTTTTATTTTGAGAGGGGATAGTTATGTCTGCAAAAAAGGTTGCTGTCATCATGGGCAGCGACAGCGATTGGGCTGTCGTAAAGAAAGCGGTAGTCGAGCTGAAGAGCTACGGTGTGGAATATGAGTGCCACATAATGTCGGCGCACAGAACTCCGCGGCTGGTCTGCGATTTCGCCGAGGGCGCAAAGGCGGCGGGCTTCGGCGTGATAATCTGCGCGGCGGGCATGGCGGCGCATCTCGCGGGTGTTGTCGCGGGTCACACTACGCTGCCCGTTATCGGCATACCGTGCAGCTCGAGCAATCTTGACGGACTGGACGCGCTGTTGGCAACGGTTCAGATGCCGTCGGGAATCCCCGTGGCGACCGTAGCGGTGGACGGCGCGAAAAACGCGGCTATCCTAGCGTTGCAGATACTCGCGGTGTCGAACGAGGCGCTTGCGGCGCAGCTGTCGGTAACAAAGCGCCAGATGATAGATCAGATCGCCGAAAAGGACAGAAAGCTTCAAACGGAGCTTGAGGATTTATAACTCAACTGCGGGTTGAAAAATCGCTGCGGCTGTAAAAACGGGTTATTGCTTTCGCGTGGAGGTTCGTGGTAAAATAAAGCCGAAAGGAAGTGGTTTTATGAACCTTGATACTATCGGCAAAAACGTCCGCGCGTTCAGAAAGCGGAACGGACTTACGCAGGAGGAGCTTTCGGGGCGCTTGGGTGTGACGTTTCAGGCGGTGAGCAAGTGGGAGAACGGCACGACCGCTCCCGATATCTCGCTGCTGCCCGAGCTTGCGGCTGTCCTCGGGACGAGCATTGACGCGCTGCTGGGCTACGCGGCGGAGAAAAAGACCTCGGCGTGGTACGAGGAGCGTTACAAGGGCGCGGAATACTATTGGGGCGTAAAGCCGTCGTTTATGTGCCTGGAGGTGCTGAGGATACTGCCGCCCGACAGACCGCTCTCCGTTCTCGATATCGGCTGCGGAGAGGGCAAGAACGCGGTGTTTCGCGAAGAACGGCTACAAGGTGAGCGCGTTCGATATCACGCAGTCGGGTATCGGCAAGGCAAAGCGCCTTGCGGAGCGGCACGGCGTGGATATCGACTTTTTCCGCGCGGATATCCTCGACTATCGGCTTGAAAGGGAATTCGACGTGATATTCTGTTCGGGAGTGTTGCATTATCTTCCCGAGGGATCGCGCGGGGAGGTTCTAGGGAATTGGAAACGGCACACGACGGCGGGCGGCGTGAATGCGCTGAACGTGTTCGTCGAAAAGCCGTTTATTCCCAAGCCGCCCGATCACGAGCCGGAAGTGCGTCAAAACTGGCGTTCGGGAGAGCTTTTCGGGCATTACCACGATTGGCGGTTCGAGCGGTGCGAGGAGGTCATCTTCGACTGCAACAGCAGCGGCGTACCGCATAAGCATTGTATGGACACGCTGATAGCCGTTAAGGAAAAAGGAGTGTAATATGGACTTTGGTCTGCCGACGTTTCTCGGACACGACCTCACGGAATGCGCGGAATTGTGTCGCGAGCTTGGGATTCGCTTCACGGAGCTGAGTATGGACTTTCCCGAATATCAGCCCGAGCGTGTTGACGTTAGTGAGCTTTCGCGGATAGCGAAGGAGTACGGGATCTATTATACGGTGCACCTCGAGGGTGCGTTCAACCCGTGGGCGATAAACGACAGAGCCGTCAAAGCGTATACCGAAACGGTTCTCGCGACAATAGAGCTTGCCAAGCGGCTTGCGATACCCGTGCTGAATATGCACTTTCATGAGGGCGACTACATCACGCTGCCCGACAGAAAGGTCTGCTTGTACGAGATGTACCCCGACGAGTTCAAGGCTAAGCTCACCGCGTTCCGTGACGTCTGCACGGAAGCTGTCGGAAATTCGGGAATAACGATAACCGTTGAAAACACGCGCTCGTTTATGAGGGAGTTCGTCGCGGAGGGCGTTGGACTGCTGCTGGAGAGCCCCGTTTTCGGGCTGACGTTCGACACGGGTCACGACGCGGCACACGGCTTTCGGCAATTTCCGCTTATAGAGCGCAATATTGAGCGGCTGCGGCATATGCATCTGCACGATTTCAGCGCCGAACGCGGCGATCATCTTTCGCTCGGCGAGGGAGCGCTGGACATCGGACGGTATCTGAAGCTCGCAGACAGATATAATTGCCGCGTACTTCTTGAGACCAAAACGCCCGAGGGCGTTCGGCAATCGGCGCGGTATATTAAGGAAACATCGAATTAAACGGCGGCTTTTTCTGTCGAAAGCTGATAGCCGTGCGTGTTGAAAGCGGAAAATGAACGTATCTCAACAAGGAGAAAAAATCATGGATAATTTCGGCTTCAATGAAATGCAGGAAATACAGAAGCAGCTTCGGGAAAAATACAAGGATAAATGGAATTGGGGCGAACTTTGTCCCGAAAAAGCAGTCGAACAGCTCCTTTGGCTTTACGGCGAACTTGGCGAAGTCAGCGACGTAATCAAAAAGAACGGCGCCGAAGCCATTATAAATGACAAAGATGTGCGAAGTCATTTTGTCGAGGAGCTTTGCGACGTTATGATGTATTTCAATGATTTAATGCTGTGCTATTCGGTCTCTCCGGAGGAATTGAAAGAGGCGTATCTGAAAAAGCATGAAATAAATATGACACGGTGGTAAGCCGCGTGAGTAAAAATTATATGGAGGATTTTAAAATGGCTAATGTAACAAAGGGCGCGCAGCTCTACGAGGGCAAGGCGAAGAAGGTATTCGCGACGAGCGATCCAGATCTGGTTATCGTGGACTACAAGGACGACGCTACGGCGTTCAACGGTGAGAAAAAGGGCACTATCGTCGGCAAGGGCGTTATCAACAACAAGATGACCAACTATATGTTCGAGCTGCTCGAAAAGGAGGGCGTTCCCACTCATCTGGTGGAGGAGCTTTCCGACCGGGAGACGCTTGTGAAAAAGGTGGAGATCGTTCCGCTGGAGGTTATCGTGCGCAACGTCGCGGCGGGCAGTTTCTCGAAGAAGCTGGGTATCGAGGAGGGTCGCAAGCTCTCCTGCCCGACGCTGGAGTTCAGCTATAAGAATGACGACCTCGGCGACCCGTTCATCAACGACTATTACGCGCTCGCGCTCGACCTCGCGACTAAGGAGGAGATCGACGCTATCGCGAAGTACGCGTTTAAGGTAAACGAGTTTATGCTGAAGTTCTTCAAGGAGATAAACGTTGACCTTATCGACTTCAAGATCGAGTTCGGACGTTTCCACGGTCAGATACTGCTCGCGGACGAGATATCCCCCGACACCTGCCGCTTCTGGGATTCGACCACTCACGAAAAGCTCGACAAGGATCGTTTCCGCCGCGATATGGGTGGCGTTGAGGACGCTTATCAAGAGATGATGAGACGTATCTTTGGTGAAAAGTAATTATAAAGGTGAAAAAATAAGATGTTCAATAGTATTCACGAGGAATGCGGAGTTTTCGGCATTTACACCAACAGGCCCACAAACGTGGCAAGCTCCGCGTATTTCGCGCTGTATGCATTGCAGCACCGCGGACAGGAGAGCTGCGGTATCGTTGTCAACGAGCGCGGCGTTTTCAAGACCCATAAGGGCTTGGGATTGGTGAACGAGGTGTTCACGCAGCGTGTTCTCGACGAGTTCGAGGACGGACGTATCGCGGTCGGTCACGTGCGTTATTCGACGACCGGAAACGTCAACACCTCCAACTGTCAGCCCATGACCGTGCGGCATATCAAGGGCGCGCTGGCGATAGCGCATAACGGCAACCTGATTAACGCGCTTGATTTGCGCCGCGAGTTCGAGATGAACGGCGCGATATTCCACTCGACGAGCGATACCGAGGTCATTTCCTACGCGATAACGAAGGAGCGCCTTGAGTGCGGCTCGATACAGGAGGCTGTGGAGCGCGCCATGTACAGAATAAACGGCGCGTATTCGCTGTGCATAATGTCGCCGAAAAAGCTGATAGCGGCACGCGATCCGCACGGCTTCAGACCGCTGTGTCTGGGAAGACTTCCCAACGACGAGGGCTACGTGGTCGCGAGCGAAACGTGCGCGTTTGACAGTATCGGAGCGCATTTCGTCCGCGATATCGCGCCCGGTGAGATAGTCGTTATCGACGAGAACGGCGTTGACAGCATAAAGACCCATTGCGGAAAACCGTCGTCTATGTGCGTGTTTGAGTTTATCTATTTCGCCAGACCCGATTCGGTGATCGAGGGCGCGTCCGTGCATAAGGCAAGGATCCGCGCGGGGCATTTCCTCGCGGAGGAGCATCCCTGCAAGGCTGACGTTGTCATCGGCTGTCCCGACAGCGGGCTTGACGCGGCTCTCGGATTTTCGCAGGCTTCGGGTATACCCTACGGGGTCGGGTTTATAAAGAACAGATATATCGGCAGAACGTTCATTCAGCCGACGCAGGGAATGCGCGAGAACTCGGTGCGCATAAAGCTTAACGCGATACGCGAAACGGTAGAGGGCAAGCGCGTGGTGCTGGTCGACGACAGCATAGTCCGCGGAACGACCTCGGCGAAGGTGGTAAAGCTGTTGCGCAACGCGGGCGCCAAGGAGATCCATATGCGTATTTCCGCGCCGCCGTTTATCTCGGAGTGCTATTTCGGAACGGATATCGACAGCAAGGAGAACCTTATCGCGAACAAGCACACGGTCGAGGAGATCGCGGAGATAATCGGTGTGGACAGTCTGGGATTTCTCAGCACGGACGCGGTTATAAAGATCGCCGAGGACGCGCACTGCGGCTTCTGCCGCGGCTGTTTTACGGGTAAGTACCCCGTGGACGTTCCCGACGAGTTCCCCAAGGATAAGTTTGAGACTAAGTTCGAAGAATAATAATCGTCGGCTTTCAGTCGACGATCTCAGCGTTTTTTGTTGTTCAAAAAGCCGCGCGCGGTCGCGATCCGGTAGGTTAAAAAGGAGTTAATGATGAAAAGTTACAGTGAAAGTTACAAGGCGGCGGGCGTTGACGTAACGGCGGGTTACGAATCTGTCCGATTGATGAAGAACGATGTCGAGCGCACAAAGATACCGGGGTGTATTTCGGGGATAGGCGGCTTTGGCGGGCTGTTCGCGCTTGACCTCAACGGCATAAAGGAGCCCGTGCTCGTAAGCGGCACGGACGGCGTGGGCACTAAGCTGAAGATCGCCATGCTGATGAATAAGAACGACACGATAGGCATCGACTGCGTGGCTATGTGCGTGAACGATATCATCTGCTGCGGAGCTAAGCCGCTGTATTTTCTGGATTATATCGCGATCGGGAAGAACGTTCCCGAAAAGGTCGCTGAGATCGTCAAGGGCGTGGCTGACGGCTGCGTTATGGCGGGCTGTGCGCTCGTCGGCGGCGAGACCGCCGAGCACCCCGGTATGATGCCCGAGGACGAATACGATATCGCGGGCTACTCGACGGGTATCGTGGACAAGTCCAAGATAATCGACAATACGAAGATCAAGGCGGGCGACGCTATAATCGGTATCGCGTCGAGCGGCGTACACTCGAACGGATTTTCGCTCGTGCGCAAGGTGTTCAACATTAACGATCAGAAGCTCAAGAGCTTTATTCCAGAGCTGGGTCGGTCGCTCGGAGACGCACTGCTTACGCCTACGAGAATTTACGTCAAGCCCGTGCTCGACCTTATCTCGAAGGTGGACGTAAAGGGTGTTTCGCACATCACGGGCGGCGGCTTCTACGAGAATATCCCGAGAATGCTCCCCGACGGAATCTCCGCGAAGATCGTCAAGGGCTCGTGGACTATCCCGCCGATATTCGCGCTGCTGCAAAAAGAGGGCAATATCAGCGAGCACGATATGTTCAACACGTTCAATATGGGCGTGGGAATGGCGGTCGTCGTCGATAAAGCGGACGCGGACAAGGCGGTCGGGATACTGGCGGCGAACGGCGAGCAGGCGTTCGTTATCGGCGAGACCGTTTCGGGCGACGACGGAGTTGTTTTTGCGTAAGGGATTTTAAGGGCGTGTTTACATTAACCGAAATGTTCGGATTTCGAAGCGGATTTTTCGCAGAACGAGGCGAAAATTCGCCGACGTACTTTATATACTTCAAGAATTTTCAACGAAGTTATGCGAAAAATCCGCCGACCGACACGATGTCGGAAGGTGAACGCCCAAGCGCAACACGATGTTGCTCACAAAAGGCGTTCACACTAAGACGAGCGTTAATGTGAACACGCCCTAAATTCGGTGTGGCGCATTGCTGCCGCACCGAATTTTTAAAATTAAGGGAGGTTCTATGGGATTATTTGATAAGCTGTTCGGAAAGAAAAAGCCCGCGGTTTCGGAAAAGACCGTAAATTTTACAATTGATATTCAAGGCGATTGCTTTATTATAAACGGCAGTCGCCTTGAAGTGCCAATGCACATAGACGCGCTTACGAAGGTTCTTGGCGAGCCGCGGAAGGTGAGCTTCAAGACCAAGCCGGAGGACAGGGAATTTCTCGAAAAGCTCCACAGCGAGCCGGTCACCGACAGAGTGAATTACGCGTGGGATGAGCTGGGACTTATGTGTTATACGTACAACGGAAAGGTAGTAAATACGTTCGGGATATGTATGCAACCCGCGGACAACAAGTCTCCATCGAATCCCAAGGGGCTGTACGGGGGAACGGTGCTTATAGGCGGACAGCCGTGGTTCCCCGTGGTAATGCGTGGCGAGGACTGCGACGTAATGCGCGAGCTGTATTTCGGAGAATATCTGCTGACGGCTGAGTATACGGACTTCGATCAGGACGACAGCACCCGAACGGAAAAGGACTTCACGGGTATCGAGATACAGCTGAAAAACAGTTGAGGAGGCTCTTTATGAAAAATATCGTTGTATTGGTATCGGGCGGCGGAACTAATTTGCAGGCGCTTATCGACGCGGAGAAGCGCGGTGAGATAAAGGGCGGAAAAATAACGTGCGTGATAAGCTCCAAGCCCGATGTTTACGCGCTTGAAAGGGCAAAGAGGAACGGTATCTCGACAAGAGTTATCCCGAGAAAGGAGTATGCCGACGTTGCGTCATACACTAAAGCGGTGACGGACGCTCTTGTTGAGGAGAAAGCCGATCTGGTGGTTTACGCGGGATTTATGACCATTCTGGACGAGCAGGTCGTAAAGGCGTTTCCGTACAAAATGATGAACGTTCATCCCGCGCTGATACCGTCTTTCTGCGGAAAGGGATTTTACGGGCTGCACGTGCATGAGGCGGTGCTGGAAAGCGGCGTTAAGCTAACGGGGGCGACGGTTCACTTTGTGACCGAGGTGTGCGACGGCGGTCCGATCATTTTGCAGGGCGCCGTCCCCGTTATGAACGGCGATACTCCCGAGATACTGCAAAAGCGCGTTATGGAGCAGGCGGAGTGGAAGCTGCTGCCGAAAGCGGTCTCGCTGTTCTGCGAGGACAGGATCACGATAAGGGACGGCAAGGCGTTTGTAGATTAAGGAGATAATATGGGAGATAATTATTCACTGTGCGAAAGCAAAGCATATTTCGGCTGTCTGGACGGGCGGCTGAGGTCGCCGCTTTTCGGCCATGAGATCGAGTTTCTGGTCAAGGGCGGCGACGAGATCTACGGAGTGCGCTGCGCGGAATATTTCGAGAGGATAACCGCGGAAAATCTCTCGGAATACCCCGTGCTGAACTCGCTTTTCGAGGCGCTCGGCGAGTACGTGACCGACTTTCTTGACGAGCGCGGCGACGAGTTCGAGCTTGGCGGTTTCGAGTATGACGAGGACTCGCCCGTTACCGAGCTGCTGAAAGCGCTCACGCCCGTCGGGCTGACGTTCGAGAAGTTCGGCTACCTCTCTGACGAGGAATGTCCGATCGCGTTCAGCATTAAGTTCAGCTTTGGCCCCGTAGCCGACGAGTATATGGAGATCGCCCTGCACGGCGACGTCGCCGTGTACGCGGGGGAGTTCCGAGGGGTAAGCCCGTGGAACGATAAGCTGCTCAAGAAGAAGTGGAATTACGCGAGGGATATATGAAAAAGTATACGATAATCGGCGGCGTGAACGGCGTTGGGAAGAGCAGTATATACGGCGCGCTGAAAGGAAGAGGCGAAGATTTCGGCGTTGTGATAGATACCGATAAGATTTCCGCTCAGCTTGGCGGAGATAAGCTTAAGGGCGGCAAGGAAGCGGTGCGGATAATAAACGACTGTTTGGAAAAAGGAGAAAATTTTACGCAGGAAACCACGCTTTCGGGGCAAAAAACTCTGAAAACAATTCTTACCGCACGCGAAAAGGGATATTTTATTCAGTTGTATTATATTGCGGTGAGCTCAGCCGAGGAAAGCCTTTTGCGGATAAAAAACCGCGTCCGCAAGGGCGGGCACGATATTCCCGAAACAGATGTTCAAAGGCGCTTTGATAAGCGGTTCGACGATCTGTTGAGAGTGCTGCCGTACTGCAATATAGCTGTTTTTTGGGATAATGAAAACGGGTTTAATCCGGTTGCATGGTATTCCAAAGGTGCGTTGGTTTTTTTTGATGAAGATGATAATATGCCGGGTTGGATATTGTCGCTGAAGAATATTTTGGAGGACCGGAAATGAACGAACAGAAATTCACGGGCAAGGCGGACTTGTACGAAAAATACCGCCCGAGCTATCCCGACGGGCTGATAGACTATCTTTACGATAACGCAAGGTGTGATAGAGTCGCGGATATCGGCGCGGGTACGGGAAAATTCACGCGCTGTCTGATGAAAAAGCCGTGGAAAGTGACTGCCGTCGAGCCTAACGCCGATATGCGCGGAAAGCTCGCAACGATAGAGGGCATTACGGTCGTGAATGCTCCCGCCGAGAATACGGGTCTCGCGGACAAGTCCGTCGGTCTCGTGACGGCGGCGCAGGCGTTTCATTGGTTCGACGAGGAGAGGTTCAGGGCTGAATGTAAGCGTATCTTGACGGATAACGGTCAGCTTGCGATAATTTTCAACGAGCGTAATTTAACTGACTGCGGTATATCGAGGGCGCGCGACGAGATATGTCAGCTGTACTGCGGCGCGTTTCACTCGGGGCATATCGGAAAGCGGACGACCGAAGAGGGCAGCGCGTTTCTGAAAAACGAGTACTTTTCCGAGATGAAGTGTTTCGCTGTCGAAAATAACGTCGAAATGGACGAAAAGGTGTTTATCGGCGACACGCTGTCGCGCTCCTACGCGATAGGAGAGGATAACGAGGATTACGGACGCTTTGTCAGCGAGCTGAAAGACGCGTTCGCAAAGCACGAACACGGCGGCACGGTAACGATAAGATACACAGCGGCGTGTTATCTCGGAAGATTTTAGGAGACAATATGAACGAACAGAAATTCACGGGCAAGGCGGACTTGTACGAAAAATACCGCCCGAGCTATCCCGACGGGCTGATAGACTATCTTTACGATAACGCAAGGTGTGATAGAGTCGCGGATATCGGCGCGGGTACGGGAAAATTCACGCGCTGTCTGATGAAAAAGCCGTGGAAAGTGACCGCCGTCGAGCCTAACGCCGATATGCGCGGAAAGCTCGCGGCGATAGAGGGCATTACGGTCGTGAACGCTCCCGCCGAGAATACGGGTCTCGCGGACAAGTCAGTCGGTCTCGTGACGGCGGCGCAGGCGTTTCACTGGTTTGACCGTGAAAAATTCGCGGCGGAATGTAAGCGCATACTCGCCGATGGCGGAAAGCTCGCGGTCGTGTGGAACGGTTTCGTCGAAGAGGGGCTTGCGGCGCGGCAGACCGAGCTTTGCGAGAAGTACAGCATAGAGCTGCAAATAAAAAAGGCGGCGGGCGACGACAGCTATAAAAGCGAGAGCGACGAGTTTCTGCGCAATGAATATTTTAAATCGGTTGAGGTAGCGGAGTATTCGGGCGAGCGCGTTTTCGACAGGGAGAGCTTTATCGGCGAAACGCTGTCGCGTTCGTATGCGCCCAAGCACGGAGAGCCGCATTACGAGCCGTTCGCGGAGGAGCTGAACGCGCTGTTCTCGGAGTTTGAGAGCGGCGGCACGGCGGTCGTAAAAACAACAACTATCTGCTATTTAGGCAGCTTTTAAAACAAAAACGGGAGGAAAATAAAATGATCACTTTGGACAAGGAACTGAATTCACTGGCATATCACGGCAGAGGTATAGTTATCGGAAAGTCGCCAGACGGGAAAAAGGCGGTCGTCGCGTACTTCATTATGGGGCGCAGCGAGAACAGCCGCAACCGCGTTTTCGTTGAGGACAGAGACGGCATACGCACCCAAGCGTTCGACGAGAGCAAGATGACCGACCCGCACCTGATAATCTACGCTCCCGTGCGCGTTCTCGGGAACAAGACGATAGTCACTAACGGCGACCAGACCGACACTATCTACGAGGGAATGGACAAGCAGATGACCTTTGAGGAGAGCCTGCGCTCCCGCACCTTCGAGGACGACGCACCCAATTTCACGCCCAGAATTTCGGGAATCATACATCTCGAAAACGGCGGTATGAACTACGCGATGTCGATACTCAAATCCGCGAACGGCGACGACAAGTCAACGCGCCGCTTTACTTTCGCGTATTCCGACCCGATAAGCGGACAAGGCAGCTTTATCCACACCTACGCGGGCGACGAAAAGGACGGCAGACTTCCGAGCTTTACGGGCGAGCCCAAGGATGTGATTATTCCCGATATGAACCTTGACGAGTTCACGGATCTCGTCTGGACGAACCTCAACGCGGACAACAAAGTATCGCTGTTCACGCGCTATATAGATATCGAAACAGGCAAATTCGAGAGCCGTATCGTCAACAAGAACAAGTGACGAGGTAAATTATGGAGATAATCAACGAAGCAAGCGAGAAATTCAAGGATAGACAGGACGAGATATGCGGTCTGCTGTTTGAGCTGCTGAGGAAGATCGACGAGATCGAAAAGGACGTTTTCAATAAAAGCGAGGAGCTTAAACGCAAAAAGGCGGAGCTCGGCATACCGAAGCATCAGGTCGGTCCGGGTGAGGAGGAGCTCTGGGACGAGTATGAGGAGCGGCTCGGCGAGGTCGTAAAGCCCGCCTGCACCGAAAAGCTCATCAAAAGGCGTTACGGAGGCTCGTACGGAAAACCGTCTAAGTACGACTATTTAAGCGGCGATTGCACGGCGACGTTCATTATGAAAACCGCGAAAAGGGCGGTCGTCCGGACGCATTTTTCTCAGGGCGGATTTCAGCTTCACAAATTCGTGATAAGAGACGTTGACGGAAAATGGCTTGTCGACGAAGTCTATTACGGGTTTGACAGCGATCCCGACAAATGGTATGCCGACAATATCAGATAATTTGGAGGGCGATATGAGCGAATATAAATTCAGGTACCACCCCGATCCGCTGAAAACGGGAGCGTTCAAAAACGACAAAACGGTAATATGCGATCGCTGTAATAAGGAAACGAACGTTTACTACACAAACCCGTTTTACTCGGTAAAGGAGATATATGCTCTCTGTCCCGACTGCATTGCAAGCGGAGCGGCTGCCGAGAAATTTGACGGAGCGTTTCAGGACAGCGAATCGGTGGACGAGGTAAGCGACCCCGAAAAGCTGGACGAGCTTGTTCACCGCACTCCCGGCTACTGCGGCTGGCAGCAGGAATACTGGCTCGCGCACTGCGGCGATTACTGCGCGTTTCTGGGTTATTACGATTGGGCGGCTCTTGAGCGCGAGGGGCTTGCCGCCGAGATAGAGGAGACCTACCGCGGGGACGTCTGCGGCGTAGATTTTGAGGACGCGAGGGAGCATTTAAATATGGAAAGCGGATATCTGTTCGGGTGTCTGCACTGCGGAAAGCATTTCATTTACATCGATTTTGACTGAGGAGCGCTATGGAGATAACAAACAACGCATTTGAGAGGTTCAAGTGCAAGCAAGAGGAGGTCGTCGGCTGTCTGCTTGAGCTGCTCGGGAAGATAAACGACCTTGAACGCTCGGTTTTTGCGCGCGACTGCGACATAAACGAGCGTATCCGCAAAAAAGAGATACTCGCCGGAGAAATGGCGGTATACTCGAAAAATCTGTGGAGCGATTACCGCGAGGAGTGCCGCAGGATAGTCGAGCCGCGCTGTACGGAAAAGCTCCTGAAAAAGGGCTACGCGAGGTCGTTTTCCACCACTCCGATGTACGACTATATTGAGGATGAGGACGACTGCCGCGGAACGTTTTTTATGGAGACGGCGAAAAAGGCAGTCGTGGAGTTTCGCTTCACCAGACACTCGTCGGTGAATTTTATGCACAGGTTCACGCTCGTGCCGAGCGGAGACGTATGGCTCGTGGACGCGTTCAGCTACGGCACCGAGAAAGAGGGCGTGTGGCACAGAGGGCATATTTAACGGAGGTCAGATATGGAGTTGCCGAAGCTGGAATTTTCGTTTGATTACGGCTGCTGCCTTTGGGATAAGGACGGCGCGGCAGGTTTGGAAAACCTGCCCATATCGGACAGCTTGAAACGTGAATTGAACGAAGCCGACGACGAGTTTTGGAATTACCTTGACATAGACGACCCGGGAGGTCCTCCGGTCTGGACGATAGAGCAAACGTACGCGTTTTTTGACAGAATGGAGCTCGTCTATAAAAAACTGGAAGAGGAGCTTCGCGGACAATATACCGTGATAAACGGTCTTGACGGCGACAGGGAAACGTATTGTCAGCCGAAGAATTGGATCGATAATCGAGGATAATCCGTGAAAAAACACGGTTATAAATAATTTACGGGAGGAAAAATTATGAACGAACTGGAACTGAAATACGGCTGCAACCCCAACCAGAAGCCGTCGCGAATCTTTATGGAGAACGGGAAAGACCTGCCTATCGAGGTGCTTAACGGCAAGCCCGGCTACATCAACTTTATGGACGCGTTCAACGGCTGGCAGCTTGTCAAGGAGCTTAAAGCGGCGACGGGCTATCCCGCGGCGACGTCCTTCAAGCACGTTTCCCCCGCGGGCGCGGCTATCGGCTTGCCGCTCACGGAGACCCTTGCTAAGATATACTGGGTTGACGACCTCGGCGAATTAAGCCCATTGGCATGCGCATACGCGAGAGCGCGGGGCGCGGACAGAATGTCGAGCTACGGCGACTTTATCGCGCTGTCGGACGTCTGCGACGTGCCAACCGCGAGGATAATCCAGCGCGAGGTATCGGACGGCGTTATCGCGCCCGGCTACGAGCCCGAGGCGCTGGAGATACTCAAGTCCAAGCGTAAGGGCACATATAATATTATAAAAATAGACCCCGACTATACGCCCGAGCCTATTGAGCGCAAGCAGGTGTACGGCATAACGTTCGAGCAGGGCAGAAACGAACTCGTCATCAACGACGAGCTGTTCGCGAACCGCCCTACCAAGAACAAGGATATCCCCGAGAGTGCTATCCATGACCTCGCTATCGCCATGATTACGCTGAAATACACGCAGTCCAACTCCGTTGCCTACGCTTGCGGCGGTCAGGCTATCGGTATCGGAGCGGGTCAGCAGTCGCGTATCCACTGCACGCGCCTTGCGGGAACAAAGGCGGATAACTGGTATCTGCGTCAGTCGCCCACCGTTATGGGCTTGCAGTTCGTCGACGATATCCGCCGCGCAGACCGCGACAACGCTATCGACCTGTACATCGGCGAGGACTATATGGACGTTCTCGCGGAGGGCGAATGGCAGCGCATTTTCAAGGTAAAGCCCGAGGTATTCACGCGCGAGAAGAAGCGCGAATGGCTCGACACCATGAAAGGCGTGGCGCTCGGCTCGGACGCGTTCTTTCCGTTCGGCGACAATATCGAGCGCGCCCACAGGAGCGGCGTTCAGTTCATAGCGCAGCCCGGCGGCTCTATCCGCGACGACAACGTTATCGAGACCTGTGACAAATACGGTATCGCGATGGCATTCACGGGTATTCGCCTGTTCCACCACTGATAGCTTGGATAAAAACGGAGCGTTTTCGTGGTCATTTTTGAACGAAAAAATCGGTGTTTTCTAAACTGCGAAATCTTTACCGAAAACTTTGCGTCGGGAAACTTGAAAAACCGCTTTATAATAACGCTTATTGGTGTTTATAAAAATGCGGAAATGCTCCGAAAAAATATGCTGTTTTAAATGCGAAAATCGTCGGAAAGGTTTAGTAAGGAGGGTATGTATGAAGAGCGCTGAAAAAGCTCGTCTGACGTGCGGAAACTGCGGCGGAGCGCTGGATATAGATCCGGAAAAGCCGACCGCCGTATGCTCGTTCTGCGGGAGCTGCTATTCCGTCTCCGAGCTGCTCAACGAGACCGAACAGCTCAAGCTGGAGCGTATCAGAAGAGATGTCGAGCTTGGCAGACAGAACCTCGAGCTCGCTCGAATACGTCAAGCGGAGGCTGTGCGAAACGACAGCGCGCTGAAAGAGGAGGTCGCGAAAAAGAGCTTTCTCGGCAGGGTTGCGATAATCCTCGCCGTCATATCCCTCGCTATGTGCGTGTACTGCTTTTTTGTGATCGCGGCGCCGCTCAGCGGCTGTATAGCGGGCGTTCAGTGCGTACTGTTCGTAGTCTCGTTTTTCATAGGTCAGCAGGTGATACCTACACGGTCAAAGCGGCTGCATATCCTGCCGTTTACGCTCGCGGCGCTGCTTGCGGTGCCGCTCAGCTTGTCTATTGCCATGAACGAGGAGCTTCAACCGACAAACGACGCTGAGGTTCTTTCCTGGAACGAGATCGTGCTCAGCGACCGTATTCCCGAGCTTTATTCGGACGAGGGCTATCTGATGAAAAACACTCGGGACGACCTTATGGTAAGCGTGTACGATATCCCGATAAAGGAGTACTACGGCTTTGTCGACGGCTGTAAGGATATGGGCTACACCGTCGACAGCATTGAGGATGTGGAATCCTACACCGCGTTCGCCGCGGACGGGTTCAGGCTATCCGTTCGTTACAGTGTGCGCCGCGACGGTACCGTCGAGATACATCTCTTCGCGCCGAAGGACGGGGAGTAGTTCTCACGGGCGTCTTGATGTTGATTTGCGGTCGGTACGGCGGCAAGGCACCTGCACTAAAAATACTGCTTTATATACCGACTGAAGCGGAAGTCAAAAACTTCCGCTTAAATTTTTGTGAAATTCTTGACAACCACAACCTATAAAAGCCGAAACTGCGAGAAAAGCGACCGCTGTGTTCCGCTCCGGAGACGGGACGGACAGCGGTCGTTTTTGCGCGGTCAGCGCGGCTTGCGGTTGATGTCGTCGGTCGAGCCGGCAATGTAGTCGATCGAGACGTTGTACAGCCGCGACAGCTCCACTACGCGCTCAAACGGTATCGGGCGGCGGTTGTTCTCGTACTGGGCGTAGTAGCTTTGGGTGGTCTTGAGGTAGTCGGCGACCTGCGCCTGTGTCAATTCATGTTTTTCCCGTAATATTTTCAATCTTTCACCAAAATTCACAATTATTTACTCCTGTTTTTGTATAATCATACAATTATACCACAAGTGAACTAAAATGTACTTGACATTAGTTCATATATGGACTATAATAATAAATGAAATTATTATGTGAAAGGAGGTAAGGAAAATGTGTCATAACGGACCTCGTGACTATGATCGTGTTGATACAAATAGTGATGGATCGCGTTTTTATGGATACGATGGAGATGATGGAAAAACTGATTGGTATTCAGAGGACAATCATCTTGATAGTACCACTTCAACCCCGTCGGATGATGATTAACGGTTTATAACTGTAAATTGTTATCAATTATCTTTGGAAAAAAACCGCAAACCTATCAATGGGTTGCGGTTTTTTTATATAGTGATTAGTTGTTTATTTTTTTATGGTTATCTAAGGCATTTTCTTTAAATTTTTGTGAAATTCTTGACAACCACAACAATATGTAGTATAATATAAAATAAGGAAGTAGACTATCAAAAAAGGAGAATAACTGTTATGGGACTTACATTAACGGAAAAGATCATCAAGGCGCATATCGTCGACGGCGAAATGACGAAGGGCACGGAGATCGGTCTGCGTATCGATCAGACCCTCACTCAAGACGCTACGGGAACAATGGCGTACTTACAGTTTGAGGCTATGGGCGTTGACCGCGTTAAGACCGAACGGTCTGTCGCGTACATAGACCACAACACGCTCCAGAGCGGCTTTGAGAACGCCGACGATCACCGCTTTATCGGCTCGGTAGCCAAGAAGCACGGCATCTGGTTCTCGAGACCCGGCAACGGTATCTGTCATCAGGTTCATTTGGAGCGCTTCGGCAAGCCCGGCAAGACCCTTATCGGCTCGGATTCGCACACGCCGACGGGCGGCGGAATCGGTATGCTCGCCATGGGCGCGGGCGGTCTCGACGTTGCCGTGGCTATGGGCGGCGGCGCTTATTACATAACCATGCCCAAGGTTGTTAAGATCAACCTCACGGGCAAGCTCAACGACTGGGTATCGGCAAAGGACGTTATTCTCGAGGTGCTCCGTCGCCTGACCGTAAAGGGCGGCGTGGGCAAGGTAATGGAATACACGGGCGAGGGCGTGAAGTCGCTCAGCGTTCCAGAGCGCGCCACTATCACGAATATGGGCGCGGAGCTGGGCGCTACGACTTCGATATTCCCGTCCGATGAAACTACTCTGAAATTCCTCAAGGCGCAGGGCAGGGAAGAGGACTACGTGGAGCTTTCAGCAGACCCCGACGCGGTCTACGACGAGGAGGTCAATATCGACCTCTCCGAGCTTGTTCCGCTGGCGGCTTGCCCTCATTCTCCCGACAACGTAAAGACCGTCGGGGAGATTGGCGCTGTCAAGATAGATCAGGTCTGCATCGGCTCTTGTACCAACAGTTCGCTGCAAGATTTGCGCAAGGTAGCTCATATACTTAAAGGTAAGACCGTTCATCCCGACGTTTCTCTGGCTATTGCCTGCGGCTCGAAGCAGGTGTTCAATATGCTCGCGGACGGCGGCGAGCTGTCGATACTTATAGACGCGGGCGCGAGAATTCTGGAATCCGCGTGCGGTCCGTGCATAGGCATGGGTCAGTCGCCCAACAGCAAGGGCATTTCTCTGAGAACGTTCAACCGCAATTTCGAGGGAAGAAGCGGCACGAAGGACGGTCAGATTTATCTCGTATCCCCCGAGACCGCGGCTATAAGCGCGGTGACGGGCGTATTCACCGACCCGAGAACGGTCGGCGAAATGCCGCCTTACGTAATGCCCGAGAAGTTCCTTATCAACGATAATATGGTAACTCCTCCCGCGTCGCCCGAGGACGCTCCGAACGTGGAGATACTGCGCGGTCCGAATATCAAGCCGTTCCCCGTGAACAAGCCCCTTGCGGAGACTATCGAGAGCGGCGTTACCCTTAAAGTCGGCGACAACATCACCACCGATCACATTATGCCCGCAGGCGCGAAGATACTGCCGCTCCGTTCGAATATCCCCGCGATATCGGAGCACTGCTTTGCGGTTTGCGACGAGACGTTCCCCAAGCGCGCGAAAGAGGCGGGCACGTCGATAATCGTCGGCGGCGTGAATTACGGTCAAGGCTCGTCGCGCGAGCATGCGGCGCTCGCTCCGCTGTATCTCGGCGTTAAGGCGATAATCTGCAAGAGCTTCGCGAGAATTCACCGTCAGAACCTTATCAACAACGGCATACTGCCGCTCGAGTTCGTCAACGAGGGCGATTATGATAAGATCGAGCAGGGCGACAGCCTTGTAATCGCGGATATCCGCAAAATTATAGAGACGGACGGCAAGATCGTCGTCGAGAACAGGACCAAGGGCTTCTCGTTCGAGGTGAAATGCGAGCTGTCCGAGCGCGGCAAGGGTATGATGCTCGCGGGCGGTCTGCTCAACTACACGAAAGCGAACGGCTGATATGGGATTGTTCGGTAACTTATTCGGCAAAAAAGAGGGCGGCAAGGGCGGTTATTCCCATATTTCGGAGATCGCCGAGCTGCTGACCGATAACGAAACGGTTCACGCCAACCTTAAACGCGCTCTCACCGAGCCCGACAAATACTTCTCCGAGAACGAATGGCGCTATGCCGAGCGCGGAGTTGCCGTCGGCAAGACCGACAGGAAAACGCTCTATTGGCTGGCGCTTGTCGACGAGCTTGCCGAGGGCGGCAGCGTGTTCGAGGTGGACTACAAGTGCGAGCTTGACGACTTCACGGGAGCGCTGGAGCGGCTGAATAACTATGCGCTTGCCGAGAACGCATTGTCCTCCGTCAAGCTGAATGAGGACGAGGATATCGAGGCGTGGGGCGGTGAGCTTAATTCGGTGCTCGGCGGAAAGGCGTTTGTGTGTTATATCGATATCGACTCGGACAGCTATCCTCTCGTTATCGTGAGCGGCGAGGCTCTGGAAAAGGCGCGTAAGCTTGCGGAAAACGGCGGACAGAGTATCAAGGATTTTTGATGATCGAGAGGTAACAAATGGGATTATTCGGAAAAAAGAAAAAACAGCCCGCAGAAAGCAACGAGATAAACAACAGCGAGCTTAAAATAAAGCTCGCCGACACGGCGCTCGATCTGCTTGCCGAGGGCGAGGACTTCACGGAGCTTGCTAATACCAAGTGCGAATTCGGTTATCTGTTCGATATCGAGGGTCACGGCATTGAGGCGCTGTTCAAGCTCGAAACGGATAAAACTATCGCGTATTTCGCGGCTCAGGGCGACAAGCTCATGCGGCTGAACTTCAACGAGGAGCTGTTCAGGACTACCGTCGAGGGTTTTCTCGATATGCACAAGTAAGCATAAGCAACGTTCGGGGGTGAGTTCTATGTGCGTTTATTCTTTTGAGGAGATAGCGGAGAGGGTTCGTCCCGTCGCCGAAAAGTACGGGCTGAAAAGCGTCTATCTTTTCGGCTCGTATGCGCGCGGCGACGCCGACGACGACAGCGACGTTGATCTGCTGGTCGATGCGGAAAATGTTCGCGGATTTCGTTTCTTCGGAATGTACGACGATTTCTGTACGGCTCTTGAAAAGGAAGTCGATATGGTGACTATGGACTCGCTCGAACGTCAGCGCGGAACCGCGCTCGGCGGACGGTTCGTTAAAGAGGTCGAGCTTGACAGGAGGAGTTTGCTATGAAAAGAAGATACCCTGCCGAGCTTTTTGCTATCGGATTTGTAACCAATCTGGTTTTTCGTTTCTTTTGGCTGTTCGCACCCGCGGTGATCCTGATGATAATAGGTATTTTCTTAAGGAATAGCTTGTACATAGGGCTTACGGTTCTGCTATTTGATGTTATCGTATCTCTTATCGAGCAATTTAAAATACGGTCAGCTTTTTTAAGCGATACCGATAATCCCGATTTTCGGGGATTTCAGGACGCTCTGTCAAGGGACGGCGATTGGAACGAGAATTTAAAAGAGTTTCTCGAAAACCGATCTGAAACTCCCGATGACAATGATAAATATGCGGAATAAGCTCCGCAAATATACACTTTCGGAAAGGATACAATTATGGCAAAAATACAGATGACAACGCCGCTTGTTGAAATGGACGGCGACGAAATGACCCGCATTATATGGAAGATGATCAAGGATATCCTGATCAATCCGTATATCGACCTGAAAAGCGAGTACTACGATCTCGGTCTGGTTCACCGCAATGAGACGGACGATCAGGTCACCGTCGACAGCGCGAACGCCACAAAGAAGTACGGCGTTGCGGTAAAGTGCGCGACCATTACGCCGAACGCTCAGCGCGTGGAGGAGTACAAGCTCAAGGAGATGTGGAAGTCGCCGAACGGCACTATCAGAGCCATTCTCGACGGTACGGTGTTCCGCAAGCCCATTCTCGTGAACGGTATCACGCCGTACATTCCCACATGGACAAAGCCGATAACCATTGCGCGTCACGCTTACGGCGACATCTACAAGAACACCGAGCTGAAAGCGCCGCAGGGCAGCAAGGCGGAGATCGTCATCACCGACAAGGACGGTAAGGAGACCCGCGCGCTCATTCACGACTTTAAAAGCTCGGACGGTATCGTTCAGGGCGTTCACAATCTCGACAGCTCGATAGGCAGCTTCGCGAGAGCGTGCTTTAATTACGCACTCGACGCAAAGGAGGACTTGTGGTTCGCGTCAAAGGACACGATCTCCAAGACCTACGACCACCGCTTCAAGGACATTTTCGCGGAAATATTCGAGAGCGAGTACAAGGCTAAGTTCGAGAATGCGGGCATAGAGTACTTCTACACGCTTATCGACGACGTTGTGGCGCGCGTTATACGCTCCGAGGGCGGCTTTATCTGGGCGTGCAAGAACTACGACGGCGACGTTATGTCGGATATGCTCGCGACGGCTTACGGCTCTCTCGGACTGATGACGAGCGTGCTCGTGTCGCCCGACGGCAAGTACGAGTACGAGGCGGCGCACGGCACGGTAACACGTCATTACTACAACTATCTAAAGGGCGAAAAGACCTCCACAAACCCCATAGCGACTATCTTCGCGTGGAGCGGAGCGCTCCGCAAGCGCGGCGAGCTGGACAATATCCCCGAGCTGCGCGATTACGCGGACAAGCTCGAAAAGGCGTCGGTGCAGACCATGGAGGAGGGCGTAATGGACAAGAACCTCGCGGCGATGTCCAAGCTCGAAAACAAGCGCGTCGTCGATACCGAGACGTTCCTTGTTGAAATTAACAACAGACTTGAGAAGTTAATGGCATAAATTATCCTAATACAGGGGCTGAAAATTATGCAGGAAAATAAAAACATTTCGAAATCCGTAATACGCCGTTTGCCGCGTTATTACCGATTTCTTGGGGAATTGCTGAAGGAAGGCGTCGAGAAGATATCGTCGCGCGAGCTGTCGGAGCGTATGCGGCTGACGGCGTCGCAGATACGGCAGGATCTGAACTGCTTCGGCGGCTTCGGTCAGCAGGGGTACGGCTACAACGTTGCGGAGCTGAGGGAGCAGATCGGCGTGATACTGCACCTCGACGGTATGCGCACGGTGATACTTATCGGCGCGGGAAATCTCGGTCGGGCGGTCGCGGTACATATTGATTTTGAGCGGTACGGTTGCCGTCTCGTCGGTATATTCGACAGAGACGACACGCTGGCGGGCGAGTGCATCTCGGGCATACGCATACGCGCAACGGACGAGATACGCCCGTTCTGCGCCGAGGAGCACCCCGCGATGGCGATATTGTGCATACCGCGCAGCGGAGCGGAGGATGTGGTGAAAACGCTTATTGCCTGCGGGGTAAAGGCGTTCTGGAATTTCTCGCATTACGATATTCACGCGGACTATCCCGAGGTCGCGGTCGAAAACGTTCATCTCACCGACAGTCTTATGATACTTTCCTACCTTATGGAGGAAAAGGACGCGCCTGAGGACGATACCGTGACGAATTGACAAAGTGCATTTGCGCCTGCTTTTGTGAAAGTCAAAGGCAGGCGTTTTTGTGTCTCTGATCGGCTCTGTTAAGCCAATGTTAAGTTTGGTTGACAAAGTTCAAATGGGAATTGGTAGACAAGAGAGGAAAAATCGGGTATAATTAAATCATAAAACAACGGGAGGTGAGCCTATGGAATTCAACCGAAAAACTACGGGAACGGTCACAGATGTGAAAACCATGTGGTGGATAAAGGTCAAGCTGAAAGCCGTGAGGACGAGCCCGACGGACGGCGCGGCGTTTCCGCACAGTATCAGGGTGAAGTATACGGCGGACGGAAAAGAGTACACGGCAAAGGTGTATATTCCTTGGAGGCTTATACCGCCCGAGGTCGGTGATGAAGTCGAAGTGATATACGCCGACGGCAGACCGCGTCTCAGTTTTATAAATTGCTTTGGAGGTTGATAAAATGACATTTGCGGAGAAATTAGCGGAACTCAGGAAACAGCACGGCTGGTCGCAGGAGGAGCTTGGCGAGCGGCTCGGTGTAACGCGGCAGACGGTGTCTAAATGGGAGCTTGGCTCGACCACTCCCGAAATGGAAAAGCTCGCGGCAATGGGCGAGCTTTTCGGGATAACCTTGGATGAGCTTGTCCGCGGCGGGGAGAGCTATAACGTAACTGGCGACGTTCCCGAGCAGAAAGTTATAGTCGTGAAGAAGTCGAGGTTCGTCAACGGCGAGTTCAAGAGCGAGAAGAAGGTGTTCGGAAAGCCGCTTGTACACGTCAACGTCAAGGGCAGGGCGAACGGATTTTTCGCGGTGGGACTGATGGCAAGAGGATTTTTCTCGGTCGGTCTGCTGTCAATGGGCGTATTCTCGATAGGATTGCTGTCGATAGGCGTGGTGGTGCTCGGAGCGCTCGCGGGGATCGGGATAGCGGTAAGCGCGATGATCGCGGCGGGAGTGTTCGCGTTCGGCGCGGCGGCGATCGGGGTGTTCGCGTTCGGAGCGGTATCGTTCGGGTGGCTGAGCTACGGCGCCCTGAGCGCGGGAATGTACTCGATAGGCGCCTTGTCAAAGGGAACTATCGCGATAGGCAGCGCTGCCGACGGCATTATCGCGCTCGGCAAAGACACCGCGGGCGAGATACAGCTCCATCTGCCGATAACCGCGGACGAATTCCGCGCGGTCATCGAGAGGCGCCTGCCGAACACGCCGAAATTTATAGTCGACCTTTTCTCGTGGTTCGCGGGGAACGTGGAGTTCAGCTAAGCGGAAACAGACCCTAATGCTTTTCAAGCTCCGCGCCCGAATAAAAGGTGCGGAGTATCTCCTCGGCGGTGCTGCCGTTTTTCGCCATGAAGTCGGCGGCGTTTATGCTCATACCCTTGTTTTCGCCCAATCCGAGGCAGGTGAAACGGAATTTGTCCTCGGTATACTCGACGGTCACGGCGACGCTGCGCAGTCCGAACGCCTGTTTAAGCGCCGCGCCCGTTATCCGTTCGCCGTTGAACTCAATGTACAGAAGCGTTCCCGTGTCGGCGCAGACAGCGTTTGCGAACCATTCCGAGCAGTCGGGCGATATCGTTCCGCTCTTGTGGAGAGTTCGCCGTACCTCCTCGGTCGTGAACGCGGTGCGGCTCTCGAAGCCCTCCGCGCCGATATCGCACGGCAGCGCGACCGACGGCGATACGGGAGGACAATCGTCCGTTCTGCCCGAGGATATCCCGCACATCTGTGCGTATATCGGCTCGCCGTCGAGGGTGAGCAGCAGTTTTTCGGCGGCTCGGACGGCGTTCGTAACGCGCTCGTCGTTATCGCCGTCGGTGAACGGGAAATCCGCGCCGACCGTGAAGTCCGCGCCCATATTCTCGAAGCCCTTTTTGACCGAGAGCGCATACATGGCGCGGGAGTGCTCCGCGGCGGCGATTGCCGTAAGCGCCTCGTCCGCGAGGATCTCACCGTTCGTAAGCCCCGTCACGCACCCCGCGAGAAACCGGGAGTAGCTCATCGTGAGTATCTCGCCGCGCTCGGGGAGGTATACGCTTACGCGGCTCGGCGCGGAGGCACGGCCGTTAGCGGTCACGCTCAGCAGTACGGCGACTATTGCCGTGAGGAGCAGCAGGGCTGCGCCCGAGACTATGGTCATCTTTTTTGGCATTTGGGGTCTCCTTTCGAGGGGGCTTTTTTGTCGTGTCGGACAAGGGGTACAAGGGACGGCTTTGTTGTTTATTTCCCATGTGTGTATTTTGCAATATTTAAATCACAATAATTCAAAACAGCCCTTGACTTTATTTTGAAAGTGTAGTATAATTATAGGGTAATGAATTGCCGCGCGGGATAAATTTCATTGAAAAGCACGCCCGACGGCTGTAATGGAGTGATTGAAATGGACAGAATGGAACAGCTTAAATCCACCGACAGATTAAAGCAGATGTGCGCGGATTTCGTGCAGAACAGCCTTATCGACAGCTCGCTGTACAATAAATTCGGAGTTAAGCGCGGTCTGCGAAATTCCGACGGCTCGGGCGTGGTCGCGGGGATAACGAACGTCTGCTGCGTTCACGGATACGTGCTAAGCGAGGGCGACAAGCAGCCCATAGACGGCGAGCTTATCTACCGCGGCTACAACGTCCGAGACCTTGTGGGCGGCGCGCTCGGCGACGACCGCTACGGCTACGAGGAGGTGGCGTATCTGCTGCTGTTCGGCGTGCTGCCGAACGAGCGGGAGCTTACGAGCTTTTCGCGCCTTATCGCCGAATACCGCGAGCTGCCGCGCTATTTCAGCGAGGACGTTATCATGCGCAATCCCTCGCCGAACATCATGAACAAGATGCAGCAGGCGGTGCTTACGCTGTACAGTTACGACAGCGATCCCGAGGATAAGTCGGTCGAGAGCGAGATGATGAAGGCGATATCGGTCATCTCAAAGCTTCCCGCGATAATGGTGGCGAGCTATCAGACCATGCGGCGCTTTTATTACAACGATACCATGGTAATGCACCAGATAAACAAAGAGGAGAGCCTTGCCGAGAGCATTCTCTCGACCCTGCGCGACGACCGCGCGTACACTCCCGAGGAGGCGAAGCTCCTCGATGTGTGCCTTATGCTCCACGCGGAGCACGGCGGCGGCAATAACTCGACGTTCACCTGCCGCACGGTGTCGTCGTCGGGCACGGACGCTTACTCGGCGTATTCGGCGGCGATAGGCTCGCTTAAGGGTCCGCGTCACGGCGGCGCGAACATAAAGGTAATGGAAATGCTCGAGCACGTCAAGGCGGGCGTCAAGGACTGGGATAACGACGGCGAGGTCCGCGAGTTCCTGCGCAAGCTCCTGCGCAGGGAGGCGGGCGATAAGTCGGGACTGATATACGGTATGGGTCACGCGGTGTACACGCTGTCCGACCCGCGCGCGGTCATACTCAAGTCGAACGCCATGAAGCTGGCGGAGGGTACGGAGTTCGAGGCGGAGTTCAGACTGCTCGACAGTATCGAAAGGCTCACCCCCGAGGTGTTCGCCGAGGAGCGCGGCGATATTAAAAATATATGTGCGAACGTGGATATGTATTCGGGGCTTGTATATAAAATGCTGAAGATACCCGTGGAGATGTACACGGCGCTGTTCGCGTGCGCGAGAATGGCGGGCTGGTGCGCTCACAGAATGGAAGAGATGATAAACGGCAAGCGCATCATCAGACCCGCTTACAAGGCGATAAATCTCAATAAGGAGTACATACCGTTAAGCGATAGATGACCCCTTGACAAATCGTGTAAATTGTATTATAATAAATAATAGCCGCGTGAACTTCGGCATCGCCGAAGTTCTCTGCGTTTTTTGCTCTGAATTGCCTTAATGGCAATCTCTAATTTCGCGTTTCGTTCGAGACCGCAAAATGCCGCGTGCTGCCGCAACGCGTAACGGGCGGCTTTATTTTCAAACCTTTGCCTTAAAATAGGGAGACTGCTTATATTATGAAAAAATCGCTTATAGCTATGATAGCGGGCTTTGTGTTGTGTACGGCGATAAGACTGTACACTATCGTCGCCTGCACGGATATGACCACGGGATTTTATTACCACGACAGCGCGCTGCTGTGCAATATACTGTATTTCGGAGCGGTGGCGCTGACGTTCGTCGGAACCATCGTGACGGCGCTGCTCGACGAAAAGGGCGGGCTGGACAGCGTTACGGAGAAGGACGTGACGGACGCGCGAGCGGCGGTAGTCGGGTTCGGACTGCTCGTGCTGGCGCTGTTCGCGGGGTACGACGGTATGGCGGAGGCAAAGGCGGTCACGCCGCTGTCAATGCTGATAATATCGGATTACGCTTTCGCGGCGGGCGCGGCTATACTCGCGTTTATTATACTGTACCAAAAGGAATTCAAGCCGTTTATGGGGTTCATTATGGCTTTGGGCGGCGGCTACTACACGGCGCGCGGAATTTGCTGCTTTAAGGAGCGCATGGTCATAGCGTCGGTGCCCGAATACGTTATCTCGGCTCTGAGCACGGTGGGCGCGGCGGTAACGTTCCTTATGCTCGCGAGGTTCTTCTCGGGGAACTCGGGAAAGTTCACGAAAAAGGCTATGTTCGGCTGGGGCGCGGCGACGGCGGTCATGACGCTGTCGTCTGCGGCGGCGACCGCGCTGGCGGATATTGCCGCGCCCGAGGAGATATCGCGGCGCATAACGCTCTCGGAGCGCGAGGCGGAGCTGTTCTTTCAGACCGTAGGCGGCGACGGCGGGTATATGATGGTCTATACGCCGCTTTACGATATCGTCACGGGATTGTTTATCGCGGCGGTGCTGATAACGGTGCTGTACACGAAGCATACGGAGACCGCGGAAAGCGCCGAGGTCACGAACGACGGCGCGGAGGAATGATTTTTCAAAGGGGGCGTTCGCTCCCTTTTTTTGTTTTTTCATAAAAAATCAAAAAAAGGTCTTTTATTATCGGAAAAAATATGTTATAATATGTAATGTATATATTAAAAACCCCAACCTGTTGTGTTTTTTAGAATAAATGAACTAAAACGGAGGATAATGTGAAATTCAGAATGATCGCGCTGCTGCTTGCGTGCCTGACGATGTGCGGGTGCTCGGCGGCGGCTTCGGTGGAAAACCTGCTTATTCCGCCAAAGCTCCTCGCGGAGCAGGACGAGATTTATAAGGAGCTTATAAGCAGCGTGGGACAGGGCGTAAAGCTCAAGTATCCGAGGAGCGGCGACTACCGTTCCGCGTTCGTTATGTACAATATCGACGACGAGCCAGGGGACGAGGCTATGGTGTTCTACGAGAGCAAAAACAATCAGTCGGGCGAAAGCTCGCTGAGACTGAAGTTCCTCGACAAGAACGACGGAAAATGGGAGGCTGTGTACGATATGTCCTGCGCGGGCAGCGAGATAGACAGTATCAGCTTCGCAAGGCTCGGGACCTCCGAGGTCATAGATATTATTATCTGCTATACGCTCCTCAACCAGACCGAGAAAACGTTTTCGGTGCTGAAATACGCTGACAAAAAGCCCGTCGAAGCGGTCTCGGGACCGTACTCCTGCCTTGAGGTGACAGACCTGAACAGCGACGGCGCGGACGAGCTGGTCACCGTCAGCGTAAGCAAGGTCACAATGCTGTCCTCGGCGGCTATGTACACCGACGGCGAAAACGGCTTTGAAAGGTTATCCGAAACGCCGCTGTACGGCGGTATCTCGGATTATCTGCGCGTCACCAAGGGTCAGCTCAGCGAGACCATACCCGCGCTGTTCCTCGATTACTCGACGGGAAATCAGCAGGCGGGGACCAACGTGCTGTACTGCTACGGCAACAGGCTCGTATGTCCCGACAGCGTGGGTCAGAATCCGTCGGCGGGCATAATCTCGCGGCAGGTAAACGACTATATGGCGCAGATATATTGCTATGATATCGACAACGACGGCTTTGTCGAGATACCCTCCACCACTCCGCTGCCCGGCTACGAAACGCTCACCAGACCCGAACAGCTCTGCGCGGTGCAGTGGTACACGGTGCAGGACGATAATTTCATACAGGAGCATTACAGCTACTTTTCGGGGAAATATCGGTTCGCTTTGCTGTTTCCCAATCGGTGGTGGGGCGTTGTGACCGCCGTCGCGGACTTCACCACCAACGAGATCGTCTTTATTTCGTATAACGCGGAGACGGGTCTCGCCGTCACCGAGGAGACGGAGCTTATGCGTATACGCTCTGTATCCAAGGACGACCCCGAGGCGCTCGAGGAGTCGAAGTCGCTCAAGCTCCTCGGCGAAAGCGACGACGCGGTGTTCTACTGTATCGAGACCACGGGCTACAAGACGGGCAAGCTCGCACTTACGGAGAGCGAGCTTAAGGCAAGTTTTATTATACTTTAACTTTTAGGGGGCTGTTTATCGGTTATGAAACGCATTTTGGTTGTGGAGGACGAAAACGATATCCGCGATTTCGTAGTGATAAATCTCCGCAGAGCGGGCTACGACGTTACCGACGTGGCAAGCGGAGAGGACGCCGTGGGAGAATATCAGAGGCAGGGCGGCAATTTCGACGTGGCGCTGCTTGATATAATGATGCCGGGAATGGACGGCTTCGCGCTGTGTCGCTGGATACGCGAGCAGAGCGGCGATATCGGGATAATAATGCTCTCGGCGAAGAGCCAGGAGATGGATAAGGTCAACTGCCTGATGATCGGCGCGGACGATTATGTCACAAAGCCGTTCTCGCCGTCGGAGCTGGTGGCGAGAGTGGACGCGATATACCGCAGGGTCAGCGTGAACCGCTCGCGCCGCGAGGAGCCTAAGGTGATAACCTCGGGACCGTATACGCTCGATTATCAGAGCAGGATACTGTACAGTCACGGCAAGCCCGTCGACTTAACGCAGATAGAGTACCAGATACTGGAATATCTTATGAAAAACCGGAACTCCCCCGTCGACAGGATATCCATACTCAAGCACATATGGGGAGATTCCTACGTCGGCGAGGATAAGGTCATAGATGTGAACATAAGGCGATTGAGAATGAAGATCGAGGAGGATCCCTCCACTCCGAAATATATTCAGACGGTATGGGGCTTCGGCTATAAGTGGAACGGTTAAATATGGAAAAGGGACTGAAAGCGGCAAGGCGGCGCTTCGGCAAGCGCTCTATCGCGACGCGGTGGATGATGAATACGCTGTCGGTGGTCGCGATATTGCTTATCGTCGCGAATTTGTGTATTTATTACTTTACCAAGCAGTACTATTACGGCTCGGCGGAGAGCTATGTCATCTCGGAGGCGAACGCCTCGCAGATGATCCTCGCGAGATTGTACGAGGACTTGTCGGTCAACTTCTCGTCGGAGGTAAGGCATATCATCGAGAACTTCGACAAGAAGGATCAGATGGAGATGATGTCGATAAACCGCGCGGGAGAGGTTACGCTGTCGTCGAGCGGGTTTTCGCCCGACAAGACCTACTTTATGCCCGACTACGAGGCGGCTGCCGCGAGCGAGGAGGGCTTAGGCGTATATCAGGGCAGAGACGGCGGCGAGAATATCCTTGCGGTCACGATAATTATGACCACCACAAGCTCGAGCGTCAGCGCGCTCAGGTTCGTTACGTCGCTTACTTTGGTGGACGATCAGATATCGGGGATAATGCTCGCGGCTCTGCTTATAAGCGCGTTTATCCTGCTTGTCGTCGTTATGACGGGCGCGTATTTCGTAAAGTCCATATGCGTGCCGCTCGTGCAGATAAGCTCAACGGCTAAAAAGCTCGCGAAGGGCGATTTCTCGGAGCGCATACCGATAACCTCCAACGACGAGATTGGTCAGCTCTCGCAGGCGTTCAACGAAATGGCGAACGGTCTGGAGAACTCCGAGCAGATAAAGAACGACTTCATAAGCTCCGTATCGCACGAGCTGAGAACGCCGCTCACCGCGATAAAGGGGTGGAGCGAAACGCTGAACCTCGGCTACGATCCCGAGACGTTCGCGAAGGGTATGAAGGTCATAACCGGCGAGACGAAGCGCTTGGAGCGAATGGTGGAGGAGCTGCTCGATTTCTCGCGTATACAAAGCGGTCACTTTACGCTCCAGATGTCGACCATAGACGTTATCGCGGAGCTTGAGGACGCTATTCTGATCTACATCGACAAGGCGAAAAAGGAGAGCGTGGTGCTCTCGTATAACGAGCCCGAGTTCCTGTGCGCGGTCTACGGCGACAAGAACAGGCTCCGTCAGGTGTTCATCAACATAATCGACAACGCGCTGAAATACACCGAGGCGGGCGGCTCTATCGACATACTTGCCGAGAAGAACGACGACGCGGTCACGATAACGATTGCGGACAGCGGCGCGGGTATCGCGCCCGAGGATCTTCCAAAGGTCAAGCAGAAGTTCTACAAGGCGAACAGCACAAAGCACGGCTCGGGAATAGGGCTTGCGGTCGCGGACGAGATAATCTCCCTGCACGGCGGTCTGCTGGAGGTGGAGAGCGAGCTGGGGTACGGCACTACGGTAACGATAACGCTGCCGCTGGTTAAGAACCTGTCCGCGTAGCCGTTCAACGCTTGTATTGCGGGATATGCGGACAGGTTCAAAGAAAAAGAAAGGTCGGAAGATGAGTAAAAAAAATGCCGATAAGGCTATAAATACGGACAAAAAGACTACGGTCGGCGGTCAGGCGCTGATCGAGGGGATAATGATGAAGGGCGTTTCCGTCGGCGCTATGGCGGTGCGGAAAAAGGACGGCTCCGTCCACGTCGAGGAATGGGAGCTGCCCGAGAAGAAGTGGTACAACAAAGCTCCGTTCTTGCGCGGGTGCTTCAACTTCGTCGAGATGATGCGTGAGGGTATGAAGTGTATGAACAAGTCCATGGAGATAAGCGGAATGCTCGAGGACGACGAAAACGAGCCGAAAAGCAAGGTCGACGTGTGGATAGAAAAGCACCTCGGCGAAAAGGCGTATTCCGTGATAGGCGGGCTGCTCACCGTGCTCATGGTCGCGGCTATGCTGTTCGTGTTCCTGTTCGTGCCGAGCTGGCTGTTCGCCATGATAGAAAAGGCGGCGGGCGAAGCGGACGTTACCATGTGGAAAGCGCCGTTCGAGGGCGTTCTGAGGCTCGTGCTGTTCGTCGTCTATATGGCGTTGATAGCGCAGATGAAGGACATCAAGCGCACCTACGAATACCACGGCGCGGAGCACAAGACCATTGCCTGCTACGAGGCGGGAAAGCCGCTTACCGTCGAGAATATCCGCCCCATGGTGAGATTTCACCCGAGGTGCGGCACGAGCTTTATCATAATCACGCTGCTCGTGAGCATTCTCGTTTTTATGATAGTGCCGATAAATCCCGCGGAATGGTGGGGTATCGAGAACACCATGCTAGCGGCGCTGCTGCGCGTACTGATAAAGCTGCCGTTCGTGCCCGTGGTGGTGGGCATTTCCTACGAGCTTATCAAGCTCGCGGGGCGGTATACAAACCCGTTTACGAGGATAATAAGCGCGCCGGGGCTATGGATGCAGCGGCTCACAACGCGCGAGCCCGACGACAGTCAGATAGAGATCGCCATTGCCGCGGTCACGCCCTGCCTGCCTAAGGACGGAGAGGACGATAATTGGTAATGACGATACGTGAATTACAGCGCGAGATGATGTACAAGCTCGCCGATATAGGCGTTGAGAACACGCGCTTTGAAACAGAACAGCTCCTCGAAAGGGCGGGACTTTCGAGGCTGAGACTGCTCACCGAACCGAGCGGGAACGTTCCCGAAAAGGTGGAAAGAGCGGCTCTGGAAATGCTCGGGCGCAGGGTCTCGGGATATCCGTTACAGTATATTCTCGGCGAATGGGAGTTTTTCGGGCTGCCGTTCAAGGTCGGGGAGGGCGTTCTGATACCGCGTCAGGATACCGAGACGCTTGTGGAGCGCGCCCGCGATATTCTCCTCGGGAGAGCGCCCGAGGAGCGCTGCACCGCCGACCTGTGCGCGGGCAGCGGCTGTATCGGCATTGCGCTCGCGAAGCTGTGCGGGGCTAAGGTAAGGTGTATAGAGCTGTCGGAGGCGGCGTTCGGGTATCTCGAACAAAATATCGCGCTCAACGGAGTGGGAGACCGCGTTACCGCCGTTCTCGCGGACGTTCTGGACGAATCGTCCGCGGTCGGGGAATTCGACCTGATAGTTGCCAATCCGCCTTATCTCGACGATACGGATATGAAGAATTTGCAGCCCGAGGTTGCTCACGAGCCGAAAATGGCGCTGTACGGCGGCGCGGACGGTCTCGGCTTTTTCCGCGGGATGATAGCCGTATGGGCTAAGCGGCTCAAGCGCGGCGGAGCGTTCGCGGTCGAGATAGGTATGGGGCAGGAGCGCGGCGTTATCGAGATATTTGCCGAAAACGGCATAAGAGCCGACTGTATAACGGATATGCGCGGAATTTTCCGCGTGGTATACGGCGTTAAATTTTAGAACACGTTCTTAACGGTTACATAGATTTGGAGGTTTTTTACAATGGCAATGGACAAGAAAAAGGACAAGATGATAAAGCCTATCGAGCGCATAGTGGATCCCGCCGAGAAGAAAAAGGCTATACAGACCGCTATCGCGCAGATAGAAAAGCAGTTCGGCGAGGGCGCGGTAATCTTCATGGGCGACAACCACCGTATGAGTATCGAGCACACGCCCACCGGCTCGCTTATGCTCGATCTGGCGCTCGGTATCGGCGGACTTCCCAAGGGTCGTATTATCGAGGTGTACGGCGCGGAAAGCTCGGGAAAGACGACACTGTGTCTGCACGCGGTCGCCGAGGCGCAGAAGCTCGGCGGCATGGCGGCGTTTATCGACGTGGAGCACGCTCTCGACCCGGTGTACGCGCGCTCGCTCGGCGTCGACGTGGACAATCTTCTGGTGTCTCAGCCCGATACGGGCGAGCAGGCGCTTGACATAATCGAGACGCTGGTGCGCTCGGGCGCGCTGGATATCGTCGTGCTGGACAGCGTCGCGGCAATGGCGACGAGAGCCGAGATAGACGGCGATATGGGCGACGCGCACGTCGGCGTTCAGGCGCGTCTGATGTCGCAGGCGATGAGAAAGCTCACCGCCGCTATCAGCAAGACCAACTGCGTGGCTGTCTTTATAAATCAGGTGCGCGAGAAGATAGGCGTACTGTACGGCAATCCCGAGACCACCCCCGGCGGACGCGCGCTGAAGTTCTACGCGTCCGTGCGCATAAGCGTCAACCGCGGCGAGCCTATCAAGGACGGCTCGGAGCTGCTCGGATACCGCACCAAGTGCAAAGTGGTGAAGAATAAGGTCGCGCCGCCGTTCAAGACCGCGGAGTTCGATATGTTCTTCGGCGAGGGCATATCCAAGCTCGGCGAGATAATCGACTGCGCCGTGGAGTTCGGCATTATAAAGAAAAGCGGCTCGTGGTTCAGCTACGACGATATGAAGATAGGGCAGGGAAAGGATAAGGTCAAGGATTACCTTAAGGAGAACCCCGATATCTGCGCCGAGGTGGAAAAGAAAGTTCGCGAGGAATTTGAGCGTATGTCCGCCGAGGAACAGAAGGAGGGCGATAACGCCGAAGGCGCGGACGGAGAAAAGGGTGAAAAGTCCAAGCCCGCCAAAAAGACCAAAACAACAAAGAAGTCCTCCAAAAAGGCTGCCGAGCCCGAGGAAGAGGCCGAGGAGATACCCGAGGAGGAGCCCGGGGACAGCCCTGTTGACGACGATTTCTCCGAGTTCTCGACCGAGGATTTTGAATAATGATAATAACAAGCCTCGGCGAATACAAGGGCGACACGTGGGAGATAGAGCTTGACGGAAAGCGCAGGGTCTACGTCAACGCGTCGATAGTCGACGGGAGCGGTCTGCACAAGGGGCAGACGATATCCCCCGAGACCTTGAGCGAAATAATGGGCGAGGACGCTCTCCGCAAGGCGAAAAAGCGCGCACTGTACCTTATCGGGGAGCGCGATATGTGCCGCGGCGAGCTGATGAAAAAGCTTACAAAAACCTACGGCGCGGATATAGCGGAGCAGGCGGCGGAGCACGTCTGCGCGCTCGGCTACGTCAACGACGAGGAGTACGCTCCCAAGCTCGCCGAGTATCTGATAAAGCGCAAAAAATGGGGAGTACGGCGCGTCCGTTACGAGATGATATCGCGCGGTCTCGACCGCGAATTGGTCGAGAACACCCTCGCGGACATAGACGAGGACGAGCTTGACGAGGAGCTGATAACGCTTATCGAAAAGCGCTATATCGACAAGATAGCCGACTATGACGATCGCCGCCGCACTATCGCGGCTCTGGCAAGGCGCGGCTACGATTTCGGCTCGATAAAGCGCTGTATCGCGTCTGTTCTCGAGGATAATGAGGACGATTTTGACGAATATTACGAAGATGAGGACTTATAATGGGAAAAGATAATATGAGACGCGTTAAGGTCGCGGTTGTATCGCTCGGCTGCGCGAAAAATCAGGTTGACGCGGAGCAGATGATGGCGCGGCTCGCCGCGGAGGGCTACGCGTTCGTCGAGGAGCCGGGCGTGTCCGATATCGTGCTGCTGAACACCTGCGGCTTTATCACCGCCGCAAAGGAGGAGGCTATCGAGTGGCTGAACGAGCTGATAGCGCTCAAGGACGAGGGCAGGATAAAGTATATCGTCGTGACGGGCTGTCTTTCCGAGCGTTACCGTGACGAGTTCGTCAGAGAGTATCCCGAGGTCGACGCGGTGGTCGGTATCGCCGAGTACGAGCATATCGCGGATATTTTCGCCGAGATGATAAACGGACCCGTCTGCCGTTTCGGTACGAAGGAAAACCACTCAATGGAGGGCAGGCGCATTTTGTCCACGCTGCCGCATTACGCATATATGCGGATTGCGGACGGCTGCGACAATTGCTGTACCTACTGCGCCATTCCGCAGATACGCGGACGGTTCAGGAGCAGACCCATGGAGAATATCGTCGCCGAGGCGGAAAAGCTCGCCGCGGACGGCGTTAAGGAGCTTGTTATTATCGCTCAGGACGTTACCCGTTACGGTCTCGACCTGTATAACAGATTGGCTCTGCCCGAGCTGCTTGACAAGCTCTGCGAGATCGACGGGCTGAAATGGATAAGGCTGCTGTACTGCTATCCCGAGCGGATAACCGACGAGCTTATAGACTGCATAAAGCGTCGGGACAAGATCGTGAAGTATCTCGATATCCCGCTCCAGCACTGCGACGGCGAGCTGCTGAAAAAGATGAACCGCCGCGGCGACGAGAATTCTCTGCGCGAGCTTATCGCCAAGCTGCGCCGCGAGATACCGGGAATTACGCTCCGCACGACGTTTATCACGGGCTTTCCCGGGGAGACGGAGGAGCAGTTTAACCGTCTCGGGGAATTCGCCGCGGATATGCGCTTCGAGCGTATGGGCTGCTTCGCCTATTCCGAGGAGGAGAACACCCCCGCCGCCGCAATGCCCGACCAGGTGGACGAGGAAGTCCGCGAGCACCGCAAGGAGATACTCGAGGAGCAGCAGGACACGCGCGTCGCGGAGCTGTACGAGAGTATGATAGGCACGGAGACGGAGGTCGTCGTCGAGGGCTACGACCGCTATCTGGAGCACTTTTTCGGGCGTTCGGCAATGTTCGCGCCCGAGATCGACGGAATGATATACTTCTCCGCGTCCAAGGGCAAGGGTCTGCCCGTCGGGGAGTTCGTCAAGATACGCATTACCGACGTGCTGGACAACAATCTTATCGGGGAGCTGCTGTAACGAAATAAGCCGCTAAACTTAACGCCCTAAAAAAATCAATCAATCAATTTTTATTTGAAAGGACTTATCATATGAAAAAATTATTCTGCATAATATCGGCGCTCGTTTGCGTTCTGAACTTTTCCGGCTGCAACAAGAGCGAGGAAGAACTGCCGCGCGTTACCCTTGTGATGTACTGCGATAACTACGACGATTACCCCGCCGGCGTTTTCGGCAGCGTCAAACAGGAGCACTCGATAATCGTTTACACGGACGACGGGAAGATATTCTCCGCGGAGTTTGAGGGCGGCAAATATCAAGACGACCCCGCTTGGATAAGTCCCGATTCGGACGACTGTTACGAACGTTTGACGAAGCTTGCCGAGGGCGAGCCGAGCGGTACCGTTCCCGAGGAGAAGCAAGTGTTGATACGTGATAACTACGAAAATTTTCCGGAATGGACGGCGGCAAAATTGGAGCAGTGCGGCACGATATACGATTATATGGATATTAAGGAATTGTATGTCGTGTTTGAGGACGGCGGCGAAACGCGCGTTGGAAAACTCGCGAGGCTGAGCTCAAGTCCGATGTGCCGCAACAGCGCCGCCGCGAAAGAATTTGCAGCCGAGTTTCTTGGCTCGACATTCCGAATGATATTATGAGGTGATTATGTGAATTTAGCCAATAAACTGACGATGTTCCGAGTGGTGATCGTGCCGTTTTTCGTGTTCTTTATGAGCGCGGAGTTCGTGCCGCTGCGCTTTTTGTGGGCGCTGATACTGTTCGCGCTGGCGAGCGTTACGGATATGTTCGACGGTAAGGTCGCGCGGAAATACAATATGGTGACGAACTTCGGGAAGTTTCTCGACCCCTTGGCGGACAAGATACTCGTCGCGGCGGCTCTGCTCTGCTTTCTGGAGCTTGGGTGGACGTATGCGTGGGTGGTGTTCGCGATACTGGCGCGGGAGTTCCTGGTGTCGGGAATACGCCTCGTCGCCGCGTCGTCCGACAAAAAGGTCGTTATTCCCGCGAACATCTGGGGCAAGCTGAAAACGGCTGTCACAATGGTCGCTGTCGCCGTTATACTGCTGCTTGCCGCGCTTACGGAGGACTTCGGGGTAGCGGTGCCGTTTGAAGCGCGGCGCGTCATATGCGACGTTCTGATGTATCTTTCCGCGCTGCTGACCGTCATCTCGGGCGTTGTTTACTGTTACGACAGCAGAGAGTATATCGACCCGAGCAAATAAGGAGATCACACATTATGAGTATGAGCAAGAAAATTATCGATCAGGACACCAACGACCGCGTTCTCGACCGCAATCAGATGATGATGGCGCAGTTATTATTCACCGAAAAGCCCGATATGGCAGACCCGAACGCGCTTAAAGCCGCGCTCGAACGCGAGGTCGGCACTGTTGAGAACATCAGCGACAGGTCCGATATGCCCATGTTTTCCGTGCCGAAGTATAAGGCGGTATTCAAGGACGCGCCGCAGGGAATGCCGCCGCTAGCGGACTACCTCGCCCCACGAGAATTCTCCGCCGAGAATATCGACGAGATCAAGCGCAGTCAATTCTGGGATTATAAGGACGGCGCGGCGAAGATCGACGGGTTCAAATGGTGTGTGGACGTGTTCTCCATGATGTCGGCGGGACTGCATTACAAGGAGCAGGCGGAGCTGTTCCTCGCGCAGGTCGGCGCTGCGCTGCGCTGTTATCCCGACTGCGAGGCGGTTTTCGTCCTCCACAGCGGCAAGCTCACCTCTCCCGAGGATTTTGAGGAGTGCAGACGGTTCGACCTCGCGGGACGCTTTATCCGTCTCGCCGTGAACGCGCGGTTTTTCACGATAAACGGTACCGCGGACGATATGATAGTCGACACTATCGGTTTTTTCGCGTTCGGCGGCGCGGACGTTCAGGTGCATTTCCACGGTATGGACCCCAATCACGTCGTGAATTACGTCTACAATATCGCGAGCTATCAGTTCGAAAACGAGTTCCCGATAAAGAGCGGAGAGACCGTCGACAGCCTTGACGGGAACGGCAATATGCAGTGGGAGCCGCAATGGCGGACGCAGTACGAGGATTCGCTGATACAGCCCGTCCGCTGTGTGCTCGACATCAACTGCGGAGAGTATGCGGCGGGCGACAGAGGGGAGCGAAAATGAAAATCGAGACCGTCCGCAGGTTCATCATGATCGTTATCATAGCGGCGTTTATCGCGGTGACCGTGATACTTATCGTCCGGCGTGTGCAAGCCGAGCGGTCTCGACCCGACGTTGCTTTTAGAATGCCCGCCAACGGCTCGGCGGGCGAGCACTTCGAGTACGCCTTCGACAGGGACGATATCCTCCGCGAAAAGGGCAGCTATACAAAGCGTTTCTTTCTTAATTTCGGACCCGGCTACGACGACGTATGGGAGTTCGATATCATAGGCGAGGGCGAGCTTACCGTGAGCTGGACAAAGTACCGCGGCGGGTCTGTCGACAGGGACGGGTGCTTCGACGAGACCTACCTCGTCAAGGACGGCAAATGTGTGAAAATTTCCGACGACAGAAAAAATACTTGACTAATCCCCCCTGTTGTGCTATAATGTAAATGTGAAAATTTGCGTTACGGCAAGGTAAGGGGGGGAGCAGTGTTGAATATCACGCGAAAAATGATCGCCGCGGCGATGTTTGTCGGGGTGTTGGCAGTGTGCGGCTGCTCTGCGGAAAGCGCATATTCGGGAGTATCTTCGGGCAGCGCCGTGACGTATTCGGACGACGAAAGACCCGCCGTATCCGCGTTTGAAATACCTAAGCTCGCGAGCAACACCGAGACCCCGTATTTAACGTTCTTCGGCACGGGCGAGCTAAGCTCCGCCGCGCTGAACGACTACGCCGACACTGCGGGCATCGTCGGCACGGAAACGCCCGTGACAGTCGTTCATGTGAGCGATGAGCTGTACGAGAGCAGGCTCTCCGAGCTTATCAACTCGGACGAGTCGCCCGACCTTACGGAAAAGCGTGAGAACACGTTCCCGTTTTTGATGTCGCGGAATATCTACGAGGACTTAACGCCCTATATGGACGCCGCCGCGCCGCAATGGGAGGGCTTTTCGGGTTATATCGACAGGTATGCGTTCAAGGGCGCGCATTATTTCTATCCTACCGCCGTAAACGTTGCGCCCGAGCTGCTGGTCTACGATAAAATGCGCTGTGTACAGGCGGGCACTCCCGACCCCGAAAGGCTTTGGGAAAAGGATGAGTGGACGCTCGACGCACTCACGGAGTATACGGACGCTATCGATGCAACGGTGGGTCACGTTGACTGTATCTGCTGTGAGGATATTGCCGAGAACATTCTCGCCATGACGGGCGCGGCGCTCATCGAAAAGGACGAGAGCGGCAAGTTTGTGAGCCGCGTGGGAAGCGAAAATTATCTGACCATGCGCGGGTTCTTTTCAGCGCACCTCTGCAATATAATGCGGGAGGGAACGGTCGGACTCAGGCAGTCGCTTACATCGTTTATGTGCGTCGACAACGCCTCTCTCGGGGAACTGAGGGAAACGCAGCTTCACCTCGGGATAGTTCCGTTCCCCAAGCTCGACAGCGAAAGCCCGTATTACGTCCGCGCGGTCTCGGAGGGATATCTCGTGCCCAAGGGCGCGAAGAACGTCCGCAACGCCGCGAGCTTTATAAACTGCTCGCGAATAGCCGAAACGAGCGACGAGGGTATCAAGGAGCGCCGCAGGGAAATGAAAAAGCTCGGTTTTCTTCAGTCGGACGTGGAGTGGATAGAGCTTATCCGCGGCGGCGACTACGAGCTCGTACTCGACGAGGGGCTATGCCTCGACAAGGACGCGAACGCCGCAATGGCGCTTATCTTCTCCGAGGCGGACAAGCTCCTGTTTGAAGAGTATATCGAGCCGGAGTACGATATCGCCGCGATAGACGCGGATTTGGAGCGCATAAACGCAATGGTATAAATAAAGGCTCACGATTGTTTGCGTGAGCCTTATTTGTTTTATTCGGTAGTGACCGACTTCGCGAGATTTCGCGGCTTGTCGGGGTCGATACCGCGCAGTACCGACGTGTAGTAGGCGATCAATTGCAGCGCGCAGACCGTCGGCAGGGGTATGAGCATATCGTCGAGTTCGCAACCGATGCTCGGTTCGCAGCCGACGCTCGGTTCGTCGCCGATATTCAGCCCGAGCTTGATGTCGACCGTGCCCTCGGCGAACTCCGTACCCTTGCGGCAAACGGCGATAATAGTCGCGCCGCGCGCCTTGACCTCCTCCATATTGCTTACGGTCTTGGCGAGGACGTCCCTCTGCGTAGCTACCGTGATGACAGGTATGCCTCGCTCTATCAGCGAGATAGTGCCGTGCTTTAATTCGCCCGCCGCGTAGGCTTCCGAGTGTATGTACGTGATCTCCTTGAGCTTCAGCGAGCCCTCGAGCGACAGCGCGTAGTCAAAGCCGCGCCCGATAAAGAACAGCGTCTCGACGTTCACAAGCTGCGACGCTATAAACTGGCACTCGTCCTTGTTGTCGATAACGTCTCGGATAGCCTTGGGAGCGTTGTATAACTGTGCCGTGAGCCGCTTCATTTCGTCCGCGGGAATTTTCCCCCTCGCATACGCGAACCTGAACGCGAGCGCGTACAGCGCGGTTATCTGCACCATATACGCCTTGGTGCTCGCGACCGCTATCTCGGGACCCGCGAGCGTGTGAATGCACATATCCGCGCCGCGCGCTATCGCGGAATACTTGACGTTCACGACCGCGAGGGTCTTAGCGCCGCGCGACTTCGCCAGCTCAAGGCTCGCTATCGTGTCCGCGGTCTCGCCCGACTGCGATACGAGAATAACAAGGTCATCCTCGCCGACTATCGGGTCCATATAGCGGAACTCGCTCGCTATCTCGACCGCGACGGGTACTCTCGCGAGCTTTTCCACCGCGTATCTACCGACCATACCCGCGTACATCGCCGTACCGCACGCGACCACGAAAACGCGCTTAACACCGCGCAGAAAATCGTCGGTAAGCCCTATCCCCGAAAAGTCGGGAACGCCGTCCCTCACCAGACTGTCAAGCGTTTTCTTCACGACCTCGGGCTGTTCGTGGATTTCCTTGAGCATATAATGCGGATAGCCGCATTTCTGCGCCTGCTCGATATCCCAATCAGCGGTCTGCACCCGCTTTTTTACCTCGATACCGTGCACGTCGAAAAACCTCACGCCGCCGTTGTCGATCGCGACTATCTCGTCGTCGTCGAGGAGCGCGTAGTTCTTGGTGTACTTCAGAAACGCGGGGATATCGCTCGCGATAAAGTACTCGCTCTCGCCAAGTCCCACGATAAGCGGACTGCCCTTGCGGGTAGCGTAAACGCGGTCGGGGAAGTCCTTGAACAGTATCCCGAGGGCGTAGCTCCCGCGCAGCTCCTTGACCGTCTCCATTATAGCGCGGAGAGGCTCCCGCTCGTCGTAGTAAAAATCGAGCAGACACGCGACTATCTCACTGTCGGTCTGGCTGACGAACGAATACCCCTTTTCGGTGAGGAACTCCTTAAGCTCCGCGTAATTCTCGATAATGCCGTTATGCACGATAGTGACGCGACCGTTCGAGTGCGGGTGCGAATTGATATCGGACGGCTCCCCGTGAGTAGCCCACCGCGTATGCCCGATACCGCAGAACCCCTCGGGCTTGCCCTCCGCGGCGAGCTTATCCGCCATGCATTTCAGCTTTCCGCGCGTCTTGACGGTGCGTATGATATTCTTCTCGAACACCGCGATACCCGCGCTGTCGTAGCCGCGGTACTCCAGCTTTTCAAGACCGTCCATTAGAACATCCGCGCAGTCGCGCCCGCCGATATAACCAACGATTCCGCACATAGTATTTTCCCCCGTAAAACGATTTATTTCTATTTTATTCCCAATAAATCAATTATATCACTTTTACTCGTTATTGTCAACGGGTTTGCGGTATTTGTGCAGTAAATTGCACATAACCTCCCGTTGGTCGAATGGAGGTGTCGTTCGGCGTTTTATCAAAGGAATTATCGGAAAAAAGAGGGGAGGGAAGCGGCTGCGCCGCTTCTTCCCTTTCTTTATTTTCTTTTATTTCTTTTCTTTCTTCTATTGTGGTTATCGGTTGGTTAACAGTTGGTTGGACGTTGGTTGATTTGTTGGTTGATTTGTTGGTTGAGTTTTTGGTCGGGGTCGCAGTTATTTATTGTTATAATGCTGTATTGCCGCTTTGTCTCAATGGTTATCTTGTTGGTCGATCTCGGGTGCTTAGGCGACATTCTTACTTGTCGAACGCTCGATCCGCACATTTGTTAAAAATTCCGCTCCCCAAACGGAGAGCGGAACGCGTTATGTTATGTAATTAAGACGGATATCACCCGTTAGTCCTCGTTAAGCTCCTCCACGGTATCGCGGAGATTATCCAAGGTATCCTGAACGTTCTTGAGCAGACCCTCGACCTCGTCGGTCATGGCGCTGATGTTATCGTTTATCGCGTTGCTCAGTCTGTCGCCGAACTCCTCGCACACCGTCTCGGCTAACTCGTCGGGATTGTTCGCGCCAACCTGTACCGCCGTTTCGGTTATCTTGCGGCGAAGCATATCGCAGGCGCTCTTGATACTTCCCTCGACCATCTGCGGAACTCCCGAGAGAGTGCCGTCCACCGTTCCGAGCGCTGCCGACAAGCCGTCGAACGCGCTCGCCATTCCCGTCATAGCGCCGCTGAGGTCGCGGTACGCGGGCTGTTCGACGTTCTGCTGCACACGTTGTTCACGCTGCTCCCTTTGAGCGCGGAGATTTTTCGTACTGTACCATTGATTGGTAGGCCAGCCGTCCTGAAAGACGATATTGTGACGCTGCGGTCTCTCGTCCGCGAACTCGTCCACTGTATCGGGGAACTCCGCGTACTCGAACTTGTCCTTAGCCGCCATTACCGTCATATACGCGTACTGCGCCACAAAGCGCAGCTCCGTGTACTCGTTGTCGCCCGTGATGAACGGTATCTCGTACAGCTCCCAGCCGTTCAGCCGTTTTACGGGCTGTATGAAGCTGCGGTTCAGATTGTAGGTATAACGGTTCTCGTGGTCGTTGTTGAATATTACCTCGAAGCGGCAGACCTCGTTGTTGCGGTCGTTTTCGCCGCCGTTAAGCCAGAACGTGAACATATGCGGAGTGTTCTTCGCGAGAATGAGCTGCTTGGAGCATATCTCCGTCCAGTTCCACGACCAGTTGCCGATAGTGAACGCCTCGGTGAGCGCTCCGTCGGGACCCGTCATAAATGAGCGCGAACCCGTGTTGTCCTCGCAGTCCTTGTTGAAGCGCCATTCGCGGGCGTTGAAGTACAGCATTGTGTACGGCAGCTCGCGATCCTCGTTTTGGGTGATTATATTGTTATTATCCATCTTTGTTTCCTCCGTAATTATCGTTACGTCGGACACGTCAAGACGAATTTCACGATCGTTCACATAACGTGCCCGACCTTTTTTTACCAGCCCCGCCGCCCGTTTCGGGTAGGTGAGACCGACCTGTGTTCCGTTCTCGTCCGAGACAAGAACGGTCTGTTTCGCGGAATTTACGTTTTTTTCTATGGGTGTCCTCCCCCTTCCTTGAATATGACCGTTTTTTGTTATGAGACGGTGCTCCACTGTTATTGTAGCATATTTCGGAGAACTTGTCAAGGGTAAATTTAAAACAAGCCCGACATTCCCGAAAATCAATAAGTACTATAAAATAATCATAATTACTATTGACTTTTCGGCGAATTTATTGTATAATATTACTATACTGTGATTTTATGCGCAAACGCCGATATATAAACAAATTTACAATTTAAAATTCTCTTTGGGGGTGTGTTGAGTGGATAACGAAAAGCTTATCGATTGGCTGAAGCCCGACAGGATAATGAAGCTGTACGCGGGGAGAAAGACCCGCTTCGGCACTAAAAGACTGTACGTCGTGGGGATAGGAAAAAACGGCACGGAGTGCCTTATGCGGTGTAAGCATATCGCCGAGAACCGCTACAAGACGGACGATACGAAAATACGCTTTCTTGCGGTGGGGGAGGATAAAATGCTCGACGCGGCGGAGTTCTGCGGAAGCGTCCTGCGCGACGCGGAAAAGCTCCGTATCGTGCCCGACGACGCTATCTATAAGTACCTCAACGCTCCCGAGCGTCTGCCCGAGACCGCGCTTTCGTGGTTCGACACGGGACTGAAAAACTATACCCCCGCAAAGCCCGCATACGGCTTGCAGAAGCGGCAGTGCGGACGCGTCGCGCTGTTTCATTATTTTAACGATCTGCTGAAAATATTCGGCGACGCCATCTCCGCGTTCTCCGACAGCGCCGCTCCGCTCGATATCGTGGTCGCGGGCAATATGGGCGACGCGTTCTTCGGCGGTATGGTCATTGATATGGGCTATATCCTCAAGTCGCTTTTCGAGACCGCGAAGTATCCCGTAAAGGTCACGGCGTATATGTTCGCGGGCGATACCTCAAAGCTGTTTGAAAAGGACAGCCGCGAGCTGGGCAACTACTACGCGAACACCATAGTCACAAAGGCGGAGCTTGACAGCTTTCAGTGCCGCAAGACGCGCTTTTCGCAGAAGTATACGCAGTCGTTCGCGGTGGATACCGACAAGCCGCCGTTCTCCGCGTGCTACATCAACGCCGCCGGGAGCACATACGAGGCTACCCTTGAAGCCGCCGCGCTGAAAATCCTCAGCGAGTGCGAGATAACGTACCTCCGCGACGACGACGCGGATAAGATAATGTCGTACAATATGCTCGGCAAGGAGCATTCGTTCAGATACCTCGCCTGCGATACCGCGGTAAACGAGATACCCATGGGCAGAATTATGTCCTACCTCACGGTAAAGCTGTTTATGTCGTTCAACAGTATGCTCAACAAGAACAGCGTGAGCGGTATGGAAATGGGCAAGCTTATCGGCAAGCTCACGCCGAACGCGCAGTTCCTAGCGGCAAAGGCGGGCGAGCTGCCCAAGCTCGAGTACGACGAGGAAAAAAATCCGCTGTTCAGCGTGAAATCGCTGAAGAACGGAATGGAGGCTTCGCGGCGCTACGTCGGCGACAATGTTGATAAGTTTGCCGAGCTGTGCAAAAAGGGCGCGGATATCGTCCTGCCCGCCGTGTTCGACGAGGTGGTGTCGATCTGCGAGGAGGCTAAGACCAACTTCGACAAGGGTCCGTTTTACGCCGTCGAGGTCGTAAAGAAGAGCCTTGCGGAGCTTCGCGTCGCCATCGCGAAGATCAAGTCCGAAATGGAGGATATCGGCGAGACCATGGCGCGCGAGGAGCGCATGGTGAAGGTGTCCTACAAAAAGATAAAGAATTCCCCGACCTTTATCGCGTCGCGTATGACGGAGGAATATATGGCGTGGCTCGACGAGTGGGGGGAGTATAAAAAGACCGAGGTCACCGCGGGTATCGTCAAGGAGTTCTACGAGACGCTTTACGCCAAAATCGACGAGTATTACAGGGTAAATCTCCTGAAAAGCGCGGAGATGTTCGAGAGGATACCCGTCAACAGGGAAAAAATATTGACGGGAGAGTCGCCGTATGAGGGCTTCGGCGTGACCGAGGCGTTCGATATCTTCACGCCCGAGATCAAATCGGCGCTCGACAAAATGGTGGACGCTCTGCCCGAGAGCACGCGGCTGATGGCGTTCAAGCGCTCCGACCTCATGAACGCAGACAAGGGCGACGAAATGCACTTCCCGAGAGAGCTTGTGCATATCGCGCAGTCCTGCTTCGCGAGCTTCTTCGATCAGAGCTACGACGAATTCTGCCAATTCTTCGGCGTTGAAACGTCTGAGGCGGCGGCGCTCGGCGAGTGCCTTGAGCGCGCTGCGGTGAAAACTCCCGCCTCCGACGAGCCCGCGCTCACGAGGATAATCTGTCCCATGGACGCGCCCGCGGGCGAGCTTGCGCCCCTGCGCGCCGTTCACAATGGGATAAGCAATATCTGGAACGATTCCGCCGCCGACCGTATGGTCAGCGTTGTGCAGATAAAGGGCAACGTCACTCTGAACGGCTTCAAGGGCTACGAGCAATGGGAAAATATGCGCTACGCTTATGTCAACGATTCGCTGAAAAAGCACGGTATTCATATATTCTAACTCTTTTGGATAAACTTAAAAATATTTTTAGAAACGGATAAATATGGAACAGGAAAATGAAAATCTCAACGACCTCGCGAGCGGACAGGAGTTCGCGAACGGGCAGAAAACAGTCGTCGGTATTGCCGACGAGGACGACCCCGAGAGCCTTAACGAATTCGACAACGCCGTCGCGGGCACGGTAAAGGGTCACGGCAGGAAAAAGCGCGAGGTCGCGCTGGTATACGACCGCTACTACGAAAAATCCCCGAGGACGTTTCTTCTCCTCGGGGCAAAGGTGTTATTCTGCTGCGCGCTCTGCGTGTGCTCGATGATGTTCGTGCTCACCAATCTGGATATGCCGATAGATACGCGCATGGCGGGAATGGTCTGCTTCGGCTGTACAGCGGTGTTTTCGGCGCTGTTTCTGTTCGTGAGAAAGAGCGTGGTCATACCCGTGGCGGTGCTGGCGGGCAGCGTGGTGGTGTGGCATAACCGCGATTTGTTCTGGCAGAAGCTGTCGTGGTTCTTTGACGCGATGGTGCTTCAGCTCGACGGCAGGCTTATGCAGACCGCCGATACGATAACCCACAAGACGCTTATCGCGAGCAGCGGAGACAGCATCATAAGCGCGTTCTATGCCGACAAGCTGGTTTTCGGCATAGTGATATTGTGCGGGTTATATTCGCTGATTGTCTCGGCTTCCATGTTCAGAAGACCGCATTTTATGCCGATACTTATCGTGTTCCTCGCGATGTGGGCGCCGCGCATGATAGCGGAGCGCCTGCTGTTCAATTGGTGGCTCGTGCCGACCGCGGCGCTTTTCGCGGGAGCGATTGCGATGACGATATCCCACAAGGACGGTCTCGCGATACGGCAGGGCTTCACGAACTCCTACCGCGGCATAGTCGCGCGGAACGAGCATCTTTTCAATATGCGCACGGAGAATTCGGCGTATCTGCGGAGAACGTCCCTGCGCGGCGCGTACAACTCGAAATACTTCTCGCTCGCGGTGTGCTCGGCGGCGCTGTTTCTTGCCGCGATAACCGCCGCGAACGCGATAACGGGTGATTCGCGCGGAATAGACTACTCAAAGCTGTACAAGCTCGTGACGGATATCGGGAACTCGGGCTTCGGCGTGACCTCGCCGTTCAAGTCGGGACCCGTCTCGGAGTACTTCACCAGCCCCAATAAATCGGACTTTCAGCAGGGCTCGGGGCTGTCGATAACCAATCCGGGCAACGGCGAGCAGGAGATAATGCGCGTCAAAAATCTCGGCTCGCTGCCGATATATCTGCGCGGCGATATCGGTATGGATTTCGACGGCAGGAACTGGACAAGCCCCGTCGGCGGAGTGCCCGCGCTATGGGAGGAGAGCGAACTCGACGAGTGGTTCAGCCCCTCGGAGCTTACCGATTTGTTTGTTTTCCAAGCCGGCGGTATGGAGAACTATATCGAAAGGGCGGAGCTTTCTATCGACTATCTCTGCGACACCAGCGTGGTGTTCACGCCCGCGTATATCGACTACTACGACAGCTACCTCGACAGCGAGCTGTTCACTGTGTACGGCGATTTCGCCGTGCGCACGACCGACAAGGCGGGAAAGCTCGGCTCAATGCGCGGCTACGCGTACACGCCCGATTATATCGGTATTGAGGAGACGGATCGGTCAATCGCGAAAGAGGCTGTTCAGAATGCCGCGGCTGCCTATCGCAGCCTTTCGAGTTATGCCGAATACGCTTTCGACCCGGGGATATATTCAAATTATGTCCGCGAGGTCTACATGGACATTCCCATGCCGCTCCGCGAGCCGATAAGGGAATATATCGCCGATAATCTGCTTTATTCGGTCAATATATCCGACGTGCTGTTTTCAGGTACGGGCGACCTTGTGACGCGGTACGGCGCGGCAAGCTCAGTCGCGGATCATCTCCGCGAAAATTACGAGTATTCGCTCAACGCGAGGATAAATCAGCGCGACCCCGTGATGAGCTTCCTCAACGATACCAAAAGCGGTCACTGCGCGCTTTACGCAAGCTCAATGACTATGATAATGCGTTCGCTCGGCTTTCCCGCTCGGTACTGCACGGGGTTCGTGGCGAAGCATACGGGCAGCGATGGCGAGGTGCTGCACTCGAAAAATCTCCACGCGTGGTGCGAGGTGTATTTCAACGAGCTGGGGTGGGTCACTTTCGACCCGACAAGCTCCGTAAGCGTTGAAGCCGCGCTGAACGGCGGTTCTGCCGACAGCGGCTCGGAAAGCTCGGACAGTTCTTCGTCGAGCGTTCCCGAAAGCTCCGACAGCGAAAGCTCGGAAAGCTCGTCCGCGCCCTCCGACAGCAGCGGCGGCTCGGGCGGTTACGACGGCAGCAGCGGTGTGACTGCCGCAGACGAAAAGGTCAATATAACGCCGTATGTGCTCGCTATCGCCGGGATAGTTGCGGGAATAGCGCTTATCGTGTTCGTTATCTGCCGTATCTGCCGCTTCGACAGGAACGCGAAAAGGGCGCTGAAACGGTTCTATACCGCGGATAACTCGCAGTCCGTCTACTCGAGACTGCTCGCGGTGCTGCGGCTGTGTAAGATAACCCCGAACGGCGGCGAGCTTACGGGCGACTATTTTAAGCGCGCGGGCAGGGAACTGGGCTGCGCGATCCACAAGCACGCCGACCTGCTCGAAAAGCTCGCGTTCGGCGGCGGAGAGCTGACCGATACCGAAAAGGCGACCCTCGCGCGTCTGCTCGAAAAGGTATTCGCCGCCGCGAACAAGAAGCTGGGAATTATCGGCAGGATCAGATTAAGGTTCATTATGACCTCGAAAAAACACCGATAAAGTTTTTACACAAAATATTTCATAAAAATTTAAAAAAGGTGTTGATTTTCGATAAATAAAATGGTATAATGAAATAAACAGATTATCATAAGGAGAGGTATTTCTTATGGCTATGCGATTGATTACGCGTTCCGATTTTGACGGACTGGCTTGCGGCGCGCTTTTGCTGTGCGCGGGCGTTGTGGACAGCTGGACGTTCGCTCATCCGAAGGATCTGCAGGACGGATTGGTTCCCGTCACCGAAAACGACTGTCTGGCTAACGTTCCGTTCGTGGAGGGCTGCGGATTGTGGTTCGATCACCACTCAAGCGAGGAGGAGCGTAACCGCTACAAGGGCAAGTACAAGGGCGAGAGCCGCATCACGCCGAGCTGTGCGCGCATTATTTACGAATATTACGGCGGCAAGGAGCGTTTCCCGAATTTCGACGACCTTATGGTCGCGGTCGACAAGGTGGACAGCGGAAACCTCACCCGCGATGAGATACTTAATCCCGAGGGCTGGATACTTGTAGGCTTCCTTATGGATCCCCGCACGGGTCTCGGCCGCTTCAGGAACTTCACCATAAGCAATTACCAGTTAATGGAAAAACTTCTGCGCTGCTGCGCGTACATGAGTACCGAGGAGATACTCGCAATGCCAGATATTCAGGAGCGTATCAAGCTTTACAACGAGCAGACGGAGCTGTTCAAGGATATGGTACATAAGTATACGCGCGTTGAGGGCGACGTTATCATCACCGACCTGCGCGGCGTGAATCCGATCTACACGGGCAACCGTTTCCTGATCTATTCGCTGTATCCCGAGCAGAACATCTCCTGCTGGATCGTCGACGGCAAGGGCGGCAAGGGCTGCTCCTGCGCGGTGGGCTATTCGATACTTAACCGCACCTCGCACGTCAACGTCGGCTCGACCATGCTAAGATATGGCGGCGGCGGACATATGGCGGTCGGAACGTGTCAGTTCTCCGATGAGAACGCGCCGACTAAGGTTCCCGAGCTGCTCAATGAGCTGGTAAATTACGATAAAATTCACGCAAACAAATGATTTAGTGAAATAAAATTGACCGTAGTACATTTTTGTACTACGGTTTTTTGTTTTCTCTGATTTCCGTAACGAGCAATTTTTCTCCGTCGACCTTAAAGCTGATCTGCCAATCCCCGAACGCCATTGTGTACGTGCGCTCGGGAGCGCTCTGATACTGCGGTCTCGGGTCTTGGGATAAGGTCTCGAGCAAGCCGCGCCGCTTGTCCTCGGGAATGATATCGAGCAATTCTTCGGGGAACTCCACCGCGAGCCGCCCCTCATGCTCTGCGAGTGACCACCCGTTCGACGCATCGGGAACGCTGTCGGCATACGGCAGATACGGCTTGATATCGTATATCGGCGTACCGTTCATTAAGTCCGCGCCCGTCACGGTTATCGTGAACCCGTCGACGCTCGCGAGCCTGACGACGCTCAGCCCGAGCGAATTCGGACGGAACGGCGACCGCGTGGCGAACACGCCCTTGCGGACGTTTCCCCCAAGCCGCGGCGGACGAACTGTCGGCGAGAAGCCGTCCGTTTTCGCCTCGGAGAAGCCCCAGATAAGCCAGATGTGCGTAAAATCCTCCAGACCGCGCAGTGCGTTTTCGTCGTGGAACCTCGGCTCAAGAACTATCCGCGAGCAAAGGCTCACAAGCCTGCTTTGCCGCGGAACGCCGAATTTTTCCTTGAAATCGTTCTCAATGAACGCTATCGGTTCAATCTCCATATAAACCTCATTTTAAATGCATATTGTCCAATATCTCGCGGATAGCCTTTTCCACCTCGTCGACTTCCGTTTTGAACTCCCTCGCGGAAACGCGCGTCGCGCCCGCGCCGAGGATTATAAGCTGCTCCGTGCCGTCCGAGGTCGCCACGCGGACGCGGTTTTCGGCGGAGAGCTTCTGCGCGGTCTTTTCGATGTACATATCCGCGGTCTCCGCTTCGCGCGTGTACACCACCGAAACGTTGCCGTAACGCTCCACCTCGCGGTCGCTCTTGACCTTGTATGCGTCGAAAACCAGTATCAGATTGCAGTTTTTGAAGCCCTGATAGTTGCACATTATGTTGATGAGCTGCGAACGGGCAAGGTCGAGATTGTCCTTGGCGATCTTTGACAGCTCGTCCCACGAGAAGATGATGTTGTACCCGTCCACGAGCAGGAACTCTGGTCCGCGCTTGGGCGGCGATAGCTTGGGCAGCTTGGGGAGCTTTTCGGCGGTCCTGTCGCGGCGCATTGCGGTGCGGTCGTCGCGCTTTATCTTGCCGTATGTGCGCTCGAATATATCCATAAGCTCCTTGTCGGTCGCGAGCCGCTGCTTGTACGAATTTATCTCGGTCTGCGTTATCGGCTCGCGAGATTTTTCGCATAATACGCTCGGAATATGCATTTTGGACGGTACCTCGTCCCACTTGACAAGATACCCCGCGCCGTGCGAGCAGAACACGCTGTCGGCGGAATTTTCGACGTCGCTCTCGAAATTATAGCCGATCCGTTCTATGACCTCTTGCGCGTTGTGACAGGGATAGTAGCCGTCAAACAGCGTCGTGAGCCGTCCCGTGCCGTGAGTGTAGCCGATCACGTCATTCCGATAGCTCCGTATTTCCGAGACGGGACACCCCCCCTCGATCACCGAAACGCCGTCCGAACCGCTTGGCTGCGCGAATTCCGCGCCCATCTGCTGTAAGTCGGTCATTGCGCGTCCGACGCTCGCGGAGGGTATCTCCAGACGAAAGCGACAGAACGGCTCCAGCAGTATCGACTTTGCGCTCGCGAGACCTTGACGCACCGCTCTCCAAGCTGCCTGACGGAAGTCGCCGCCTTCGGTGTGCTTAAGGTGAGCGCGTCCCGCGGAGAGGGTTATCTTCACGTCGGTTATCGGCGAGCCCGTGAGAACGCCTATATGCCGACGTTCGCGGAGATTTGACAGCGCGAGCCGCTGCCAGTTCTCGTCGAGATCGCGGCAGTCGCGCGCGAACACCACGCCGCTCCCGCGCGGCAAAGGCTCGATAAGCACATGTACCTCCGCATAGTGACGAAGCGGCTCGTAATGCCCCACGCCCTCGACCTTTTCCGCGACCGTTTCCCGATACGCTATGCTCCCCTCGCCGAACGTCACGGACAGCCCGAATCGTTCCGCTATCACGTTTCGGAGTATCTCGAGCTGCACCTCGCCCATTATTGCGGCGTGTATCTCGCGGAGCTGCTCCGACCACGAAAACCGCAGCTGCGGGTCCTCCTCCTCAAGCTTTTTCAGCTTCGGGAGAACCTGCCCCGCGTCCGCCTCGGGCGGCAGCTCGACCTTATAGCTGAGAACAGGCTCTATGACGGGCGCGGCGGCGGTTTTCTGAGCGCCGAGCGCCTGCCCCGCGAACGTTTCTGAAAGCCCCGTAACGGCGACCAATTGTCCCGCCTCGGCGGTATCGACGGGGGTGAATTTCGCGCCGTTGTACACGCGTATCTGCGTGATCTTTTCGCCCGTTTGAGCGATTGCGGCGCGGTTTTTCAGCTCGCCGCCGTTTATCTTCATATGCGTGAGCCGCACGCCGTTTTCGTCCGAGGTGATCTTGTACACCAGCGCGGCAAAGTCTGTGTATCGTCCGCGCGGCTCGGCGTAACGCTCCAGCAGCTCCAGAAGCCTGTCCGCGCCCTCCGATCTCAGCGCCGCGCCGAAGCACACGGGGAACACGTTCCGCGACGAGACCGCCCCCGCGATAAGCTCCGACGGCACCTCGCCGCGCTCCAGCAGCGCGTTCATGCAGTCCTCGTCGAACTCCGCGCAGACATCCCCGACATTCTCAGAGAAATCCGCGAAGCGCTTGTCAAGCTTGCGCAGATCGTCCAGAAGCTCCGTCCGTGATCTGTGCGAAATATCCATTTTGTTCACGAATACAAACGTCGGTATGCCGAACCTCCGCAGCAGCTCCCAGAGCGTGTGAGTGTGGCTCTGAACGCCGTCCGTGCCGCTGATGACGAGTATCGCGCAGTCGGGCACGGCGAACGCGCGTTCGGTCTCCGCCGAAAAGTCGACGTGCCCGGGGGTGTCGAGCAGAGTAATTTCGGTATCGTTAATTTTCAAAACCGCCTGTTTTGAGAAAATGGTTATCCCGCGCGAACGCTCCAGCGGATCGTTGTCGAGGAACGCGTCGCCGTTGTCGACGCGCCCGAGTCTGCGCAGCCCGCCCGCGCGGTACAGCAGAGCCTCCGACAGCGTGGTCTTGCCCGCGTCGACGTGTGCCGCCATGCATACCACCAGACGTTTCAAGCGTTCACCCCCTCAAAAATAATGCTATGTCACCGAAAGCAACATAGCACTTTTATTAACCGTTTCTACCCGCAAGCTCCTCGTTATAAGCCGCACGGGTTATCTCGCCGTCCGTAAGCAGCTTGAAAAGCTCGTTGGCGGTGTAGCGCGACAAATCGTTCGTGTCGGGCTTGACGTAGCTTGTGTAGTACTCTACGCCGTCGGCGCTTTCGCCGTTTTCCTCTTCAAGATAGCGCTGAGCGTCCTCGCTGAGATCCACTCTGTCAACATTCTCCGCTTTTTTGGCGGTTTCGGGGGCGCTGTTTTCAACAGCCTCAGCCATTTTTTCAACGGGCGCCGTTCTTTGCGTTACGGCGGCGGAAACGGCGCTGTTTACGTTCATATCCATTGAATTGTTGCTCTCCTTTTATTTGTTGATGATAACGCTCGCCGTCGCGTAATCCTTGCAGCTGTCCACGGACACGTTGAACACATACCCTTCGCGCTGCTCGAGCATTTTCGCATAGCCCTCCGTTATAATGAACGGACAGCCAAGACGATCGCGCAGCACCGTGATATCCTGAGCTCTGATGACGCGCATACCCGTGCCTATCGCTTTCGCCACGGCGATCTTCACGCAGTAATTTTCGGCGATAAGCGCGGCGGAAAGCTTGCGCGAAACGAAAAATCTGATCTCGTCCGCGGAAAAATAGCTTGACAGAAAACGCTTGTTTTTACAGCTTTTGCGTATCCTGTCTATCTCGATGATCGCCGTTCCCGTGCGGATAAACAAATTACTTGGCATTATGCTTTATTCTCGCGCGAAGAGCGTGCGGCAGCTCCTGCACGATTGCCTCCCTCGTTCTTTCGTTGGGATTGAAGATCACCTTCACAGTCCCGTAGCTGCTGTGCTCGACCAGCAGATAGTGAGCGTCCGTCTGCGTTCCCGTCGTCGCGTGGACTGTCGCGTCCGCGTCGATATCCTCCGAGCCGGGAAACGCGCCGAAATCGGTCGCCTTGGAGATATCGACGGTGATCATACGCTTGCGCTTGCGCCTGCCGATGATCTTGTCGATATCCATCTCGTTGTTGGTGATAATGTATTCGTACTCGACGTTAACGCCGCTGAGCAGCCATATCCCGAGCGCCAGAATACCCACCGATATCAGTATCAGAAACGTCAGACCCAGCGCCATGGCGAAGAACATACACACCGCCGCCAGCAGCACCGACCCGACCATTATTCCTATTATCTTAGCCACGTCGGCGCCCGTGCGCGTTTTCGTGACAAGCTGTTCGCAAATATTGTCCAAATATCCCACTCCCGAAAAAATTAATTGATTTTAGTATAACATAAAATCTTATGAAAATCAAGAGGTTTTTTATCTATTTTTCATAAAATTATTGGGGAGGCGGAGAAAAATATATCCGCTTGATAAAAATTTGGTGATAATTTGCTTTTATGTGTTGAAATTTTCGAGCGGATTTGTTATAATATTGAATGTATGGATTTCGCGCGCAGCATAGCGGGCGGCGCGGGATTTTGCTTTTAAATCGTAAAAAACCAATCAACTCCAAGGGGAAATCAACATAAAGGACTGATGCGGGAAATGCCTTGTTTTGCAAATAAAAAGCGCGTTGTGATAAAGGTGGGCAGCAGCACGCTCGCCTACCCCGATACGGGCAGTATGAATATCCGCAAGAGCCGCGCGCTCGTCGAGGTGCTTGCGGACTTGAAGAATTCGGGTAAGGAGATAGTGTTCGTGTCGAGCGGCGCGCAGTGCGTGGGCGCGGCTAAGGGAGGATTTTCGGGAAAGCCCCGCGATATCCCGTCGAAGCAGGCGTGCGCGGCTATCGGGCAGTCGGAGCTTATGAAGTTCTACTCGGATACGTTCGGGCAGTATAATCATAACGTGGCGCAGCTGCTGCTCACGCGCGACGTTATCAGCAACGAAACGCGCCGCACGAACGTTATAAATACGTTCAACAAGCTGTTCGAGCTGGGAGTTGTTCCGATAATCAACGCCAACGACGTCGTGTCGATAAAGCACCTCGATTTCGACGAGAACGATACGCTCTCCGCGACCGTCGCGACGCTCTGCGAGGCGGACCTGCTTGTAATGCTGACCGACGTCGACGGGCTGTACGACGGAGATCCCTCCGAGGAGAACGCCAAGCTCGTCCGCGAGGTGGACGGTATCACCACGGAAATAATCACAATGGCGCAGGGCGCGGGCTCGTCGGTGGGCACGGGCGGTATGCTCACGAAGATAGAGGCGGCGAAGATAGCGACCGAGGCGGGGATAGACACCGTAATAATCGGCAATAAAGACCCGAAGCTGCTCTACAAGCTGTTTGAGAGCGACGACGCGGTTTGTACATGGTTTAAAGCATTAAAGGATTAAGAGGTAAAATATGGAATATATAGAAACGCTCGGCATTGCGGCGAAGAATGCCGCGCCGATACTCGCGGACTGCGGCACGAACGTCAAGAACCGCGCTCTTTCGGAGATCGCGAAGCGGCTCCGCGGGAACGCCGACGGGATAATCGCCGCGAATAAGCTCGATATTGAGAACGCAAAGAAAAACGGTATGGCGTCGGCAATGGTAGACCGCCTTACGCTCGACGAAAAGCGTGTAGCGGGCATAGCGGAGGGCGTGGAGCAGATAGTCTCGCTGCCTGACCCCGTCGGCGAGGTCATAGGCGGCGGAGAGCTGCCGAACGGTCTGCGCGTGGTGCAGAAGCGCGTGCCCATGGGCGTTATCGGGATAATCTTCGAGAGCCGTCCGAACGTTACCGTTGATGCGGCGGCGCTCTGTTTCAAAGCGGGCAGCGCGGTGATACTGCGCGGCGGCTCGGATGCGATAAACTCCAACAAGTTCCTTGTTGACCTTATGCGCGGTGCGCTTGCGGAATGCGGCGTTCCGGAGGACTGCATACAGCTCGTCGAGGACACCTCACGCGAGACTGCCACGGCGCTGATGAGGCTCGACAGATACGTCGACCTGCTTATCCCGCGCGGCAGCGGACGGCTTATAAAGTCGGTGACCGAGAACGCGACTGTTCCCGTTATACGGACGGGCGAGGGCAACTGCCACGTTTACGTCGACGAGAGCGCAGATATCGATATGGCGGTGGATATCGTCGATAACGCGAAAACTCAGCGTCCGTCGGTCTGCAATGCGATAGAGAGCATTCTGGTTCACGAAAGCGCCGCAAAGGAGTTTTTCGCCAAGCTGGACGAGCGCTGGCGGGGCAGGGTCGCGGTGGTCGGCGACGAAAGAACCGCCGAGAATATCAAGGTGGAAAAGCTCGCGGACGATACCGATTACGCGACGGAGTTCCTTGATTACAGGCTGTCGTCAAAGGTGGTCAAGTCGGTCGACGAGGCGATAGAGCATATCAACAGGTTCGGGACGGGTCACAGCGAATGTATCGTTACCAAGTCGCTTGAAAACGCGCGGAAATTCCAAAAGCGCGTCGACGCGGCGGCGGTGTACGTGAACGCGTCGACGCGGTTCACGGATGGCTTCGAGTTCGGTCTCGGCGCGGAGATAGGCATATCCACGCAGAAGCTCCACGCGCGCGGTCCCATGGGCTTGAAAGCGCTCACTTCTTATAAGTACCTTATCGACGGAAACGGGCAGATAAGAGGATAAGATCAACATAACGGTCGGCGAATTTTTGCGCTTGGTCCGGTGCTGACGGAGCGAAACGCAGCTTGCTTTCAGATAAGGAGAAATAATGGCTAAGAAGAATAAACAGGTCACGCCAAGGGAAAAGCATAACGAGGACGTGATAAACGAGCTTTTCGGCTCGCCCGAGGTCGAGCCCGATATAGAGGGCGACATCACCGAGCTGGGGAGAGAGCCCGACGACGATGTCAAGATCGCGCCAAATCCGCGAAAGCATAAGTTTTTCTTCGGGTTCGCGGTGTTTATCGTGATAATGGCGGCGATAGGGTGCGTGTCGAGCGTGCGGTTCATATCGAACGGAGTACGCGATATTATGGACAATACGTCGCTGAAGAACGAGTTCGCGAAATTTTTGCTGCCCGTCGTGGCGAACGATATCGCGCCGTTCGAGAACGAGAGCGAGATATCGAATTCTGCAAAGGTGAGCGTCGCGATATGGAACGTGCTGCTGAATAAGGATAAGAGCGGCTACAAGACCACCGAGACGGGCGATTTCCATATCCCCGAGTACGATATCGGAGTGTCGTGCGCGGAGATATTCGGAAGCGGCTCTACGCTGTCGCATCAGTCGGTCGGCGCGGGCGATACGAGGTTCGTGTACGACGAGACAAATCATTATTATATATGCTCGGGCAGCATGAGATATCTCAACTACGCGCCGAGGATAACCGAAATGACGGAGAACAACGGCACATACGTGCTGACCGTCGAGTACCTGCCGCCGTCGTTTACTATGGTGTCGGAGAACATCGGCATAGAGGTCACCGCGGACAAGACTATGGAATATACTATAAACCGCTGGGATAAAAAGAACACGCTTATGTCCGTGAGATTTATCAACAGTGAAAGATTATAATACGGGAGGAATTTTAAATGAAGCTTAATTTCAAGAGGATTGCGGCGGGAGCGCTGACGCTGGCATTAACGGCTTCGCTGTGCGGCTGCGGAGATAACGGATATCTTATGACTGTGGACGGTATGAGCATACGCAACGGAGTTTATCTGTCGTTTCAGCAGACCGCCTATAACGAGGCTTACGGCAAGATACAGGAGCAGAACGGCACGTCCGACAGCTCGTCAAGCACCTCGGAGATCGACGTGCTCGCGGAAAACATTGAGAACAAGTCTGCGTCCGAGTGGATAAAGGAGCAGACCATTAAGGAGGTGCGCAAGTTCGTCGCGGTGCAGAAGCTGTGCGTGGAGTACGGGATAACGCTCACCGAGGACGAGATCAAGGAGATGAACGACGATCTTCAGTCGACGTGGGACGAGGAGAATATGTACGTTATGTACACTATGGGCTTCAACACTCTCGGCGAGTACTACAAATCGTTCGGCGTGGGCATGGAGTCCATGAAAGAGATCAGAAAGGCGAACGCGCTTTCCGATAAGCTTTTCCTGCATTATTACGATACCGACGGCGAGTATCCCGTAACAAAGGACGAGATAAACAAATACCTTACCGAGAACTACGCCGCCGTAAAAATGCTCACGTTGAACTACACCGACGCAGAGGGCAAGGCTCTCGAGACCGACGAGGATAAGCAGGCGGTAAAGGACAAGGCAAAGGAGCTTGCGGAAAGGCTCAACGGCGGCGACGGCTTTGCGGACGTGAAGTACGATTTCGATCTTGAGACGGCGCAGGAAGCCGCGAGAGTAAGCGCGGAAAAATCCTATACCGAGGACAACGAGGATAAGCTGTCCAAGGAGGAGTATATCAAGAAAGAGGTGGACGACGTCGACGTAACAAAGGCTGAGAAGCCCGAGGATCTCGATCAGTTCATTCCCAAGGAGAATTCCACGCTCGACGAAAAGCTGACCGAATATATCTGGAACGCCTCTGTCGACGGCAAGGCGACCGTATTCGAGGGCGAGAAGGCGTCGTATGTTATCGTGCGCGAGGACGTAACGACCAAAGAGAGCTGGGAAAAGGACAACCATAAGACCATACTCAAGGCGATAAAGAGCGACGAGTTCGACGGTCTTATGGAGCTGACATATCAGAATTACGATATCGAGCTGGACGAATATCTTGTAAACACCAAGTACGCTCCCGAAAAGACCTTTAAGAAAAAGTAAGGCGTTTGTAACGCTGTTTAAAGAGCCGCACATTAGATTGTGCGGCTTATCGGCGTTTGTTGAATCAAATCGCGGTATTTCCGCCGCACGGTGCGGAATATCATAATTTAAGATAAGGATTTTTTATGTTATTGTTAGGACTAAATGATATAGCAATGTCGTTCGCGGACAGGACGCTGTTTTCGGGCGTTACGCTGGACGTGTACGAGGGCGAGAAAATAGGCTTCGTCGGCGTGAACGGCAGCGGAAAGACCACGCTGTTCCGCCTGCTGAAGGGCGAGCATATTCCCGACGCGGGAAGCATGCATATCGCGGGGAGCTGCAAAATAGGATTTATGGAGCAGTTCGCGTGCAAGGACAGCACGAAAACGCTTTACGACGAGGCGCTGACCGTGTTCGCCGAGCTTGAGGAAACGGAGCTGCGGCTCGCCGAGCTTCACGATAAAATAGATTTAGGCGACACCTCCGCGGAGACTATCGAGAAAATGACCGCGCTCAGCGAGAAGTTCGAGCGCGACGGCGGACTTACCTACAAGAGCCGCACAGCCGCGGCGCTTGGCGGTCTCGGATTCTCGGAGAGCGACCTTAAATTAAATACGCAGGTGCTGTCGGGAGGTCAGCGGAGCAAGCTGCAATTGGCGAAGCTGCTGCTCTCGGAGGCTGACCTGCTGCTGCTCGACGAGCCTACCAATCACCTCGACATACAGTCTGTGGAATGGCTCGAAAAGTTCCTCGGGGACTACCGCGGCGCATATATCGTCATCTCGCATGACCGCTATTTCCTCGACAAGGTGACGACGCGGACGATAGAGCTTGAAAATCGCCGTATCCGCGACTACAAGGGAAACTACACGCGCTTTCTGCAGCTGAAAGCCGAGGATACGGAGCGCCGCCAAAAGGTGTACGACAGCACCGTCAAGGAAATAAAGCGCATAGAGGGCATTATCGAGCAGCAGAAACGCTGGAATCAGGCGCACAATTACGTCACGATAGCGAGCAAGCAGAAGTCGATAGACCGTCTGGAGGAGACCCTCGACAAGCCCGAGGACGCGCCCGAGGCGATAAAGTTCGCGTTCAAGGCGGCGGACGGCACGGGCAACGACGTTTTGCAGGCGAATAACCTCGCGCTCGGTTTTGACGGGAAAACCCTGTTCAGAAACGTAGATCTCGACATTAAAAAGGGCGAGCGAGTGTTTCTTATAGGCGGGAACGGCTGCGGAAAGACCTCGCTGTTCCGCGTGCTTATGGGGCAGTATAACGCCGATAACGGCGAGTTCAGGTACGGCGCAAGAGTGCAGACGGGCTATTTCGATCAGGCTCAGAGGGGACTTACCGAGAGCAAATCCGCGCTCGACGAGGTATGGGACGCGTATCCGAAGATGACCGAGACGGCGGTGCGGACAGCGCTTGCTGCGTTTCTGTTCAAGGGCGACGACATCTACAAGCAGATATCAGAGCTGTCGGGCGGCGAGCGCGCGAGGATCGCGCTATTGAAGCTGATGCTCTCGGGCGCGAATTTTCTGCTGCTCGACGAGCCTACGAACCACTTGGATATAATGTCCTGTGAAGCCTTGGAGAACGCGCTGATGAACTACGACGGCACGCTGTTCGTCATCTCGCACGACCGTTATCTGATAAACAAGCTCGCGGACAGAGTCTACAAGCTCACCGAAAACGGTGCGGAGAGCTATCTCGGGAACTACGACTATTATCTTGAAAAGCAGCAGGAGGCCGCCGCAAATACTCCCGCCGAAAAGCCGAAGAGATCGGAGCAGGCTATCGGCTACAAGCAGCGCAAGGAGCGTGAGAGCGAGCGCCGAAAACTCGCGGGAAAGGTCTCGCGGCTCGAAAATCGTATCGAGGAGCTTGACGTGGAGATAAACGCGAAAGCGGAGGAGCTGTCGGCGCTGACCGACTATCAGAAGGCAATGGAGCTGTCGGAGGTAATAGAAAAGCTCCGTGTGGAGCAGGAAATGGCAATGGAGGATTGGGAGCAGTCCGCCGCGGCATTGGAGGAATTTGACTTATGACAAAGGAGATAAAAGCATATCTCGCAGTATTGGAGCAGTTTTTCTCGGTCGATCATTCGGATGAGGAGCTTTTGAAATTCCGCGCGGAGCTGCTGAAAAGGATAGAATTTTATCAGCATGAGAGGCTAATACATCTTATAGTTACAATGTCGTTCGCGGTGTTTTTTCTGCTGTCGCTGATGATGTGCTTCGCCAACACGCAAATAGGCTTAATGCTGCTCGCCGCGCTGCTTCTTGTGATGACGATAGCGTATATCAAGCACTATTATTTTCTGGAGAATTCCGTGCAGAAAATGTACAAATTTTATTATAAAATTGAAAATTTATGAGGTAAATCAATGTCCGTTTTTGATATTTTTAAGAAACTTGAAAGCAGCCGTTCTCCCGAGCCGTCGGGCGCGCCGGAATACATCATCTGCGGTCTCGGCAACCCGGGAACGCAGTACGAGAGTACCCGCCACAATATCGGCTTTATGACCGTCGATGCGTTATGCGAAAAGTACAAGCTCTCCTGCAAAAAGCTGAAATTCAAGTCGCTGACCTGCGACGCGGTGATAGGAGGAAAACGCTGCCTGATAATGAAGCCGACGACGTTTATGAACAACAGCGGCGAGGCGGTCACCGAGGCGATGAATTTTTATAAAATACCGCCCGAGCGCACTATAATCGTGTTCGACGATATCTCGCTCGAGCCGGGAAAGCTCCGTATCCGACGAAAGGGCAGCGACGGCGGTCACAACGGGATAAAGAGCATTATCCTGCTCTCGGGCAGCGACGCGTTCCCGCGGATAAAAATGGGCGTGGGCGCAAAGCCGAACCCCGAATACAAGCTCGCCGACTGGGTGCTCGGTCACTTCAAAAAGGAGGACGGCGAAAAGCTGGAGCAGTGTTTCCAGAACGCCGTCGCCTGCCTTGAACTGATCGTCCAAGGGAAGATAGACGAGGCTATGAACAAGTATAACTCGTGAGGAAAATATGAACTTTTTTATTAACTCGGCGCGGCAGAATCCCGATTATGTCCGTCTGCAAAAGTATCTTGACGAACCAAAGAACATATTGCCCGCTCTTGTAACGGGCGTTTCCCATATCCACAAGGCGCACTTTATCGCGGCGCTCGCCGACGCGGAGACCCCGACGCTCGTTATCGCGGAGAGCGAGGGCGAGGCGCAGAAGCTGTGCCTTGACGTCAATATGATGCTGGGCGGGAACGCCGCGCTGCTGTATCCCGAAAAGGAGTTCGTGCTCGCAGACGCGGAGGCGGCTTCGCGCGAATACGAGCACAAGCGCATTTTCGCGCTGAACGCTCTGCTGAACGGCGGCTGCAGGGCGGTGATATGCTCGGCTTCGGCGGCGGCTCAGCTCACGATACCTCCAGCGGAGCTGAAAAAGCGCACGATAGCGCTCTCCGCCGAGGACGAGATATCGCTTGACGATCTGGTAACGCGGCTTATCGCGGCGGGATATTCGCGGGCTGATATGACCGAGGGCGCGGGGCAGTTTTCGGTGCGCGGCGGTATCGTTGACGTGTTCCCGCCGAACAGTACGTCGCCGTACCGTATCGAGCTTTGGGGTGACAGCGTGGACAGCCTGTCCGAATTCGACCTCGAAACGCAGCGCAGGACGGTCGCACTTGACAATATCGCCGTTTCTCCCGCGCGCGAAACGCTGTTCGACAGCGCGGAGGACTTGTGCGCGCGCATTGATACGCTGATGAAAAAGCTTCGCGGCAAGAAAGCCGAGGACATAAGGTCGCGGCTCGGCGACGATATGAATAAGCTCCGCGGCGGCGTTGAGCTGCACAGCGCGGACAGATTTTTCCCGCTCTGCTACGAGGAGGAAGCGACCGTGTTCGACTATGCGAAGCGCGTTTTCGTGTGCGAGAACACCGCTATCCGCGAGAGCTTCCGCGGCGCGGCGTTACAGCACGCCGAGGACTTGAAGATACTGGTCGACGAGGCGCGTATCTGCAAGGGTCTCGACCGCTTTATGCTCACGAAATCGGAGCTGTACTCAATGCTGGAGAACAGGACGCGCGTGTATTTCGATTCGTTTATGCGCGGCGGCGGTCTGGAACTGGGCACGATAATAAACGTCCGCGGTGCGGTGCAGACAGGAACATGGAGCGGCGAGTACAAAATTCTCGAGGACGAGCTGCGCAATTTTCTCGGCAGGGGAATGTGCTGCTTTATTTTCGCGGGAACGGAAAAGGGCGCGAAAAACCTCGCTCACGACCTTGCCGAGGACGGCTTCAACGCTGAATATTACGAAAATCCCGAGCACGTTATCCCCGAAAAGGTGATTGTCGCGCAGGGAACTTTGTCGGCGGGCGCGGAGTATCTTGAAAACGGAGTTTGTATTTTTACGCACACTGCCGTACACGCGGCGCGGCGGCGCGTTCCCAAAAAGAAAAAGGGAGAGGAGATACGCTCGCTGGAGGATATCGCGGTGGGCGACCTCGTGGTGCATTACTCGCACGGCATAGGCGTGTTCGACGGCGTTCACAAGATAGAAACGGGCGGCGTGGCGAAGGACTATATCCGCATAAAATACGCGGGCGCGGACGTGCTGCACGTCCCCGTAACGCAGCTCGACCTCGTTTCACGCTATATCGGCACGGGCGACGCTTCTACCGTCAAGCTCAACAAGCTGAATTCCGAGCAGTGGACGAAATCAAAAGCCAAGGCAAAGGCTGCCGCAAAGGAAATGGCGGCGGAGCTTATCGAGCTGTACGGCAAGCGGATGAAGTCCCGGGGCTTCGCGTTTCCCGAGGACGACAGTTTACAGGAGGATTTCGAGCAGCATTTCGCCTATGTCGAGACGGACAGCCAATTGCGCTGTATCGACGAGATAAAGTCGGATATGCAGCGCCCTCAGCCTATGGAGCGGCTGCTGTGCGGCGACGTGGGATTTGGCAAGACCGAGGTCGCGCTCCGCGCGGCGTTCAAGTGCGTGGAGACGGGAAAGCAGTGCGCGCTGCTCGCGCCGACGACTGTACTCGCGTGGCAGCATTACCAGACCGCAAGCGGGCGAATGGAGGGCTTTCCGATAAATATCGCCCTGTTGTCGCGCTACAAGAGCGCCTCGGAGCAAAAGGAGATACTCAAGGGTCTCGCGAGCGGGCGCATCGATATGGTCATAGGCACTCACCGCATTATTCAGAACGACGTTAAATTCAAGGATCTGGGGCTCGTTATTATCGACGAGGAGCAGCGCTTCGGCGTTGCGCACAAGGACAAATTCAAGACCTCGTTCAGCGGCGTGGATATTCTGTCGCTGTCGGCGACGCCTATCCCGAGAACACTCAATATGGCGATGAGCGGGATACGCGATATGAGCGTGCTCGACGAGCCGCCGCAGGACAGGCAGCCCGTCGCGAGCTACGTTATCGAGCACGATTGGGGGATAGTCGCGCAGGCTATCCAAAAGGAGCTTCGCCGCAGCGGACAGGTCTACTATATCCACAACCGCATAGAGAGCATCTACGGCTGTGCGGACAAGATACGCGCGCTCGTTCCCGAGGCGACTATCGGCGTGGCGCACGGCAGAATGTCCGAGGACGAGCTTCTCGAGGTATGGCGCAGGCTGCTCGACGGCGAGCTTGACGTGCTCGTCTGCACGACGATAATCGAAACGGGCGTGGACGTGCCGAACGTCAACACGCTGATAATCGAGAACGCGGACTATATGGGCTTGGCGCAGCTCCACCAGCTCCGCGGACGCGTCGGACGAACCAACAAGCGCGCCTACGCCTACTTTACATTTCAGCCCGGGAAGATACTCTCGGAGATATCGCAGCGGCGGCTCGACGCTATCCGCGAGTTCACGCAGTTCGGCAGCGGCTTCCGTATCGCGCTGCGCGATCTTGAGATACGCGGCGCGGGAAATATCCTCGGCGCGTCGCAGAGTGGACATTTGGCGAACGTCGGCTACGATATGTATTTGCAGCTGCTTGACGAAGCCGTCCGCGAGGAGCGCGGCGAGAAGAACGTACACAAGGAGGAATGCCTTGTCGACGTGCGTATAAACGCGTTTATTCCCGACAAATACATCTCCAATCAGGCGCAGAGGGTCGACTGTTACCGCAAGATAGCGCGTATCGTCACCGCCGAGGACGCGGAGGACATCACCGACGAGCTGATAGACCGTTACGGCGACCCGCCCGCGTCGGTGCTCGGGCTTATCGACGTGGCGCGGTTCAGGAACATGGCGGCGCTGTCCAACGTCTCGGAGATATCGCAGATCGGCGACGACTTGGTGTTCTACCTCGGCAAGTTCGACATGATGAAGCTGTCGGCGGTCACAAAGGCGGTCGGAAAGCGTATGCGGCTGGAGACGGTCGGCAGACCGAGAATGCTCGTCGACGTTAAGGGGGAGAATACTCTTGACGTGATGAAAGCCGTTATTTCGGCTATGGACAGCGCCGATAAGGAGCAAAAATGAACCCTTTTCCCTATTCCGACGACAACAAGCGCTACCACACGCTCGTTTACCATAATATGAAAACCTACGGCGGGCGCGTTTGTAAAGCTACCGTCGACGCGGGACTGTCCTGTCCTAACGCGGGCGGGTGCGTTTTCTGCGCCCAAACCGCCCCCGATACGCGTTCCGTCGAGGAGCAGTTCGCCGCCGAAAAGTCGCGCATACTCGCGAAGTTTCCGTCCGCGAAAATACTGCTCTATTACGGTCTGCGCACAAATACCAACTGCTCTCCCGAGCGGCTTCGGGGAATGCTCCTCGAGGCGGAGCGGCTCGGCGCGTTCGCGGTCTCGGTCGCCACGCGCCCCGACTGCCTTGACGCGGAAAAGGCGCGCATACTAGCCGAATGTCCGCTGCCGCTGACCGTGGAGCTGGGATTACAGACCGTTCATGACGACACCGCCGCGCTCATAAATCGCGGACACACCTACGCGGACTTCCTGATCGGCTATGAGCTGCTGAAACGGCATAAGATCCGCGTTTGCGTACACATTATCAACGGACTGCCGAACGAGACGCGCGAGATGATGCTGGACACGGCAAGGGCGCTCGGCAAGCTCCGTCCCGACGGCGTTAAGATACACTCGCTGCACGTCCTGCGCGGCACAAAGCTGCACGAGATGTATCAAAGCGGCGGGTACACGCCAATGGAAAAGGACGAGTATATGGATATCGTCTCGCGGCAGCTCGAGCTTATGCCGCCCGAGACGGTCATAGAGCGCGTGACGGGCGACGGCGACAAGAGCCTGCTCGCCGCGCCGCGCTGGAGTATGGACAAGATATCCGTGCTCGGCGGTATCGACAAGCGGCTTGCTGACTCAGACACTTATCAGGGGAGACTATTCGATAATGAAGGCATTGGATAAAAACGCGGCGAGACCGCTGTACGAACAGCTTTACGAGGACGTCAAGAACGATATTCTCTCGGGAAAGCTGCGCGAGGGCGAAAAGCTCCCGTCCAAGCGCGCGCTGTCCGAGCAGCTCCGTATCAGCGTTATCACGGTCGAGAACGCGTATTCTCAGCTTATCGCCGAGGGGTATGTCCGCGCCGCCGAGAGAAGCGGATATTTCGTGCAGTACAGCGGCGGAGCGGTAACGCTGCCGAGCACCGCGATACCCGACGAGACCGCGTGGGAGACGGACGACAGCGCCCCCGCGCCGTCGGGTCGGTTTCCGTTTTCGGTGTGGACAAGGCTTATGCGGTCGGTCATTCTCGAAAAGGGCACGGCGCTGCTGAGACCCGTGCCCTGCGGCGGAGCGGAGGAGCTTCGCCGCGCGATATCGGGTTATCTGTACCGCGCGAGGGGCTTTTATCAGCCGCCCGAGCGCATTATCACGGGCGCGGGCACGGAGTATCTGTACAATATGCTGATACAGCTCCTCGGCAGGGATAAGCGCTACGGTATCGAGAACCCCGGGTACGAAAAGCTCCCGAAAATTTACGCGCTCAACGACGTCGCCTTTGAATACGTCTCCCTCGACAGCTCGGGAATGATCGCGGACGAACTGTACGAAAAGCGCGTCGACGCGGCGCATATCTCGCCCGCCCACCACTATCCCACGGGCATAGTTATGCCGATATCCCGCCGCCGCGAGATAATGCGCTGGGCGGAGGAGGACACGCGGCGGTTCATTATCGAGGACGATTACGACAGCGAGCTGCGCCTGAGCGGAAAGCCGCTCCCGACCATGTTCGGCACGGACGCGACGGGGCGCGTCATCTATATGAACACATTCTCGCAGACCATAGCGCCCTCGGTGCGCATAAGCTATATGTGTCTTTCCGAGGAGCTTTACGCTCTCTGGCGCGAAAAGCTGGGCTTTTACGCCTGCCCCGTGCCCGCGTTCGAGCAGTACACGCTTGCGCGGTTCATTTCGGAGGGTTATTTTGAACGCCACATAAACCGCTCCAAAAAGCGTTTCCGCCGTATCCGCGACCTTGTTCTGCGGCTTATCTCACGCTATCCCGATGCCGTGATATCCGAGGAGAACGCGGGGCTGCACTTTACAGTTTCGGCGGGGCAAAGCGCCGCGGAGATGACCGAGGTCTGCGCGCGGTGCGGGGTACGGATAACGCCGCTCGCCGATTACTACGCCGACGGGAACTGCGCCGAGGGGCTGTACGTGGTCAACTACGGCGGCGCGGACGAGGACACGCTTACCGCACTGCTTACCGCGCCGTTAAAGTAGCCTATTGCCGAGATTTATCTCGGCAATAAAATTTTGTGTTTGCCCTTGATTTTTACAACAATATATGGTATAATTTAAATGTATTGGTAAATTTAAAGATAAGGTGAAGAAAAAATGGCGAAAGAATCCAATTATAATGATTTAAAAGCGCTGAAGGGTCCCGACCAGGTTCGTTTGCGCCCCGCGGTCATCTTCGGCTCGGACAGCATAGAGGGATGCCGTCACTCGGTCTTCGAGATAATCTCGAACTCGATAGACGAGGCTCGCGAGGGCTTCGGAAAGCGAATAAATATCACGCTTCACGCGGACAAGTCGATAACCGTGGAGGATTTCGGGCGCGGTATCCCGATCGACTTCAACAAGACCGAGGACAAGTACAACTGGGAGCTTGCGTTCTGTACGCTGTATGCGGGCGGCAAATACGACAACAACAGCGGCGAAAACTACTCGTTCGCGCTCGGACTGAACGGTCTGGGCTTGTGCGCGACGCAGTTCGCCTCCGAATATATGGAGGTCGAGAGCTGCAACGGCACGTGGAAGTACTCGCTGAGATTTGAAAAGGGCTTCAACGTCACGAATAACGAAAAGGGCTTTGTTAAGTCGAAGTGCACAAGCACGGGCACGAAGATACATTGGAAGCCTGATCTCGAGGTGTTCACCGAGATCGACGTGGGCGGGGAGTATCTTGACGATATGCTCCGCAGACAGGCGGTCGTAAACGGCGGTATCGAGTTCGTGCGCCGTATTGAGAACGAGGACGGCACGTTTGATGAGAAAATTTTCTGCTACGAGGACGGCATTTTCGACTATCTGAAAGAGGTCGCGGGCGACAAGTCGCTCACCACGCCGCAGTATTGGAACACTCAGCGGCAGGGCAGAGACCGCGAGGATAAAGAGGAGTACAAGCTGAAAATGAACGTCGCGTTCACGTTCAGCAAGGAGATACACTTTATCGAGCACTACCACAACTCCTCGTGGCTGGAGCACGGCGGCTCTCCCGACGACGCGATGAAGCGCGCGTTTCTTTCGCAAATTGACGCGTATCTGAAAAGCAACAACAAGTATAATAAGGGCGAAAAGGCAATAAAATGGGACGACGTAGCGGACTGCCTGATATTTATATCGTCTAACTTTTCCACGCAGGCGAGCTATGCCAACCAGACGAAAAAGGCGGTCACTAACGCGTTTATCAAGGACGCTATGCTCGACTGGCTCAAGCACCAGCTCGAGGTGTACTTCCTCGAGAATCCCGACGAGGCGGTGAAGATAGCCGAGCGTGTTCTTGTCAACAAGCGTTCGCGCGAGAACGCTGAAAAGGTGCGGTCGTCCTCTATCGCCAATCTTTCGGCGAAGATAGATCTCACAAACCGCATTGATAAGTTCGTCGACTGCCGCAGCAAGGATGTAACGCGGCGCGAGGTGTATATCGTGGAGGGCGATTCGGCGCTCGGCTCGGTAAAGCTGGCGCGCGACGCGGAGTTTCAGGCGGTCATTCCCGTGCGCGGAAAGATACTCAACTGCCTGAAAGCGAGCTACGACAAGATATTCAAGAGCGAGATAATCACCAATCTCATAAAGGTGCTGGGGTGCGGCGTCGAGGTCAAGTCCAAGGCGAACAAGAACCTCAATTCGTTCAATCTTGACAACCTGCGCTGGAATAAAGTGGTTATCTGCACCGATGCCGACTACGACGGCTTCCAGATACGCACGCTCATCCTGACTATGATACAGGAGCTTTGTCCGACGCTGATAGAGCGCGGTTACGTGTATATCGCGGAATCGCCGCTGTATGAGATCAATACCAAGGAAAAGACCTATTTCGCGTACACCGAGCCCGAGAAAACGCGCATACTCGATATGATAGGCGAAAAGAAATACACGATTCAGCGCTCCAAGGGTCTCGGCGAGAACGACCCCGATATGATGTCGCTCACGACCATGAATCCGGACACGCGCCGCCTTATCAAGGTAACGCCGACCGACGCGGAGCGCACTAAAACGATGTTCGACGTGCTGCTCGGCAACGACCTCGACGGGCGCAAGGAGTTTATCCGCGAAAACGGCAGCAGGTATCTTGAAGCCGCGGATTTAATGTAATATAACGGAGAGTATAAATTGAAGAAGAAAACACCGAAAAAGAGCGGGCCTAAAACAAGCTCCGCTTATATAGAGGGCTCGGGAACGGTCGTCGAGACCGATATCGTCACCACGCTCGAGGAGAACTATATGCCCTACGCCATGAGCGTTATCGTGTCGAGAGCGCTCCCCGAGATAGACGGCTTCAAGCCCTCGCACCGCAAGCTTTTATACACGATGTATAAAATGGGCTTGCTGAACGGCGGGCGCACCAAGTCCGCGAATATCGTCGGGCAGACCATGAAGCTGAATCCCCACGGCGACTCGGCTATCTACGAGACCATGGTCCGTCTGGCGCGCGGCAACGAGGCGCTTCTGCACCCATACGTCGACAGCAAGGGGAACTTCGGCAAGGCGTATTCGCGCGATATGGCGTATGCCGCCGCGCGTTACACCGAGGCTAAGCTCGACCCCATAAGCGCGGAGCTTTTCGCGGATATCGACAAGGACGCGGTGGATATGGCGCCGAACTACGACAACACCACCGTCGAGCCTACGCTGTTCCCCGTGCGGTTTCCGTCCGTGCTGGTGAACTCCAATTTCGGACTTGCGGTATCAATGGCGAGCAATATCTGCTCGTTCAACCTCGCCGAGGTCTGCGAAACGGCTGTGTCGCTCATCAAGAACCCCGACCACAACGCTTTGTCCACGCTCAAAGGTCCCGATTTCGCGGGCGGAGGGTATATCGTCTACGACGAAGCGGAGATGGAAAAAATATACAGGACAGGTCTCGGCGCGGTCAAGGTACGCGCCAAGTACAGCTTCGACAAGGACGCGCGCTGTATCGAGGTCACGGAGATACCGCCGACGACCACCGTCGAGGCGATAATCGACAAGGTCGTGGAGCTCGTCAAGGACGGCAAGATACGCGAGATATCGGACGTCCGCGATGAAACGGATCTAAGCGGCTTGCGGCTCGCGTTCGATCTGAAAAAGGGCTATGATCCCGACACGGTAATGCAGAAGCTGTATAAGCTCACGCCGCTGCAGGACAACTTCAACTGCAACTTCAACGTGCTCATCGCGGGAACTCCGCGTGTTATGGGCGTTTACGAGATACTCAGCGAGTGGACGGAGTTCCGCAGACAATGCGTCAAGCGCCGCATTTACTTTGACCTCAACAAGAAAAAGGAGAAGCTTCATTTGCTTCTCGGCTTGAAGAAGATACTGCTCGATATCGATTACGCCATACAGCTTATCCGCGAGACCGAGGAGGAGGCGGAGGTCGTGCCGAATCTTATGGTAGGTTTCGGTATCGACGAGCCGCAGGCGGAGTACGTCGCGGAGATAAAGCTGCGCCACATAAACCGAGAGTACATTCTCAAGCGCACCGAGGAAACGGAGCAGCTTGCCGCCGATATCGCGGAAATGGAGGATATCCTCAACTCGCCGAAAAAGATCGACAAGGTGATAATCGGGGAGCTTAAGGACGTTGCCGCGAAGTACGCGCAGCCGCGCCGCACGATGTTCCTGTACGACGTTGCGGAGGACGTGGAGATCGAGGAGGAGCAGCCCGAGGGCTACCCCGTGAATGTGTTCTTCACGCGCGAGGGCTATTTCAAGCAGATAACTCCCAAGTCGCTGCGTATGTCGGGCGAGCAGAAGCTCAAGGAGCAGGACGAAATAATCTTCTCGGCGGAGGTGTCGAGCAATTCCGAGCTGCTGTTCTTTACCAATAAGTTCCAATGCTACAAGTCGCGCTGCGCGGATTTCCCTGAAATAAAGGCGAGCGTAATGGGCGATTTCGTTCCCGCGAAGCTCGGTATGGACGACGGGGAGCTGCCCGTATTTATGGCGGTCACGGAGAAATTTACCGAAACGCTGGTTATTTTCTTTAAGAACGGCAAGTGCGCTAAGATACCGCTTTCGTCGTATTCCACAAAGACCAAGCGCAAAAAGCTGCAAAACGCGTATTCGGAGCTTTCGGAAATGGTCGGAATGTTCGTTATTGAGGGCGAGGAGGACTTTATTTTGAAGTCGACCGCGGGCAAGGTGATAATGTTCAATACCGCGCTCGTTCTCGCGAAATCGGCGCGCGACACGCAGGGAGTTCAGGTAATGCGCCTGACCAAGGCGGAGCTTGCATCGGTGCAGCTCGCGCGGAACGTCGACGTGGAGGATACCGAGCGGTTCAGGATCAAGACGATACCCGCCGCGGGAGTGGTCTCCGACGACGATATCGACCAGATAAAGCTGACATAAGGGGGTCAATATGAGCGAAAATCACCCCGTGCCCGAATGGGCGAAATATCTGCCCGAGGGCGCGTTTATAAGCTATCTGCCGAGCTACGTGGGCGGTAAGTTTTTCGATCTTTTCGACGAATTTACGTTTCCCTGCGCGGAAACGGGCGATATAACCTATTACGTTTACGACCCCGTAAAGCATGGCGCTTCACCCTCGGGAAAGTACCCCGTGCTGCTGTGGCTTCACGGCGCGACCAACGGTCTGAACGGGAAGTTTTGTATCTGCAACTGCGGCGGGGAGCTGTTTGCGTCGCCCGAGTACCAAAGGGAAACAGGCGGGGCATATGTTGTCGTGCCGCTCGCAAACGAGAAAACAGACGAGAACGGAAAACTGACCGAGACCTTTTCGGAGAAGTACTTTAACCCGCTGAAGGGTATAGTGGAGCGCGTTCAAGAGGACGGTCACGTTAATAAGGCGTTCGCGATGGGCGGCTCGCTCGGCGGCTGGATGACGTGGAAAATGGCGGAGAAGTTTCCGAAGCTTTTTAATGGTATTATCCCGATATCAACGGACTACGTTCCTACGGACGGGCGATTGGAGAACATAGCGCGGCATAAGATCGCGGTGTATTTTACGCTCGGGCAGCATGATGAAACGCTCGATTTCGACAAGGATATCAGACCGCGAATACAAAAAATGGAAGAACTGGGATTTATGTGCTTCTTTCCCGAGTGGGTAAAGAACGGGGACGGCGGCGTGGCTTCGCTGTTTTACGGCTGGGAAATGGGGCAGCACTGCATGATAAATCAGGTTCAGGCGAATTTGATGTACGACGACGGAACGCCATATGATCCGCGGTTGCCTAACGGGATTTGCGGGTGGATAAAAGATGTTTGTACAAAATGACGAAAACAGGAGGTTACTATGTTAAGTGATATTGAAATTGCACAACAGGCTAAAATGCTGAAAATCGGCGAGATCGCGCAGAAACTCGGCGTGACCGAGGACGAGCTCGAGCCTTACGGACACTACAAGGCGAAGCTTTCGCAGAAGCTGTTCGACAGGACGGCGAACAACGCGGACGGCAAGCTCATTCTTGTGACCGCGATAAACCCCACCCCCGCGGGCGAGGGAAAGACTACCACTTCGGTGGGTCTTTGCGAGGGCATGAACAAGATCGGAAAGAAAGCGTGTCTGGCGCTGCGCGAGCCGTCGCTCGGTCCCGTGTTCGGCGTTAAGGGCGGAGCCGCGGGCGGCGGATATTCGCAGGTCGTTCCCATGGAGGACATCAATCTGCACTTCACGGGCGATATGCACGCGATAACCGCCGCGAACAATCTGCTTGCGGCTATGCTGGACAATCATCTCCAGCAGGGGAACGAGCTGAATATCAGTGTTAAGCGGATACTTCTCAAACGATGCCTCGATATGAACGACAGAGCGCTCCGCAGCTGCGTTATCGGTCTGGGCGGCAAACCGGACGGTATTCCGAGAGGGGACGGTTTCCAGATAACCGTCGCGAGCGAGATTATGGCTATACTCTGCCTTGCGAGCGATCTCGAGGACTTGAAGCGCCGTCTCGGGAACATTCTCGTTGCGTTCACGAACGACAACAAGCCCGTGTTCGCGCGCGACCTCAAGGCGGTGGGCGCTATGACGGCGCTGCTCAAGGACGCTATCAATCCGAATCTGGTGCAGACGCTCGAGAACAATCCCGCGATAATCCATGGCGGTCCGTTCGCGAATATCGCGCACGGGTGCAACTCGGTACGCGCGACAAAGCTGGCTATGAAGCTCTCCGACTACACGATCACCGAGGCGGGCTTCGGCAGCGACCTCGGCGCGGAGAAGTTCTTCGACATCAAGTGCCGCTTTGCGGGACTGAATCCCGACTGCGTGGTGCTCGTCGCGACTATCCGCGCGCTGAAGTACAACGGCGGCGTTCCCAAGCCCGAGCTTACCAAGGAGAACGTCGAGGCGCTGAAAAAGGGCATTGTGAACCTCGGCGTGCATATCGAGAATATGCACAAATTCGGCGTTCCCGTGGTTGTCGCGATAAATCATTTCGGTACGGATACCGACGCGGAGATCGCCGTTGTACGCGAGTACTGCGAGGGCAAGGGCGTCGAGGTCGCGTTCTCGGACGTGTTCGCGAAAGGCGGCGAGGGCGGCGTTGACCTCGCGAACGCGGTGGTTTCGACCATCGACCGCTGCTCGGGCTGTCAGACCGACTTCAAGCCGCTGTATGACGAAAAGCTGACGATAAAGGAAAAACTGGAAATCATTGCCAAGGAAATATACCGCGCGGACGGCGTGGTATACACTGCCAAAGCGGAAAAGGCTGTCAAAGAGATAGAGACCCTGAAGCTCGACAGAGTTCCCGTTTGCGTGGCTAAAACGCAGTATTCGCTCTCGGACGACCCCTCAAAGCTCGGAAAGCCCGAGAACTTCACCATAACCGTCAGCGACGTTCGCGCGAGCGCGGGCGCGGGCTTCGTCGTTGCGTACACGGGCGACATTATGACCATGCCCGGGCTGCCTAAGGTTCCCGCGGCTGAGAATATCGACGTTGACGGCAGCGGCGTGATTACGGGTCTGTTCTGATGGAGTTCATTACCAACAGCGAACGGGAAACACGCGACGCCGCCTTTGAGGTCGCAAAGCGGCTGAAAGTCGGCGACGTGATACTGTACGAGGGTGAAATGGGTGCGGGCAAGACCGCGTTCACAAAGGGCTTGGCGGAGTACTTCGGCACGGACGAGGAGGTCACCAGCCCGACGTTCGCGCTAGTCCACGAGTATCCCGGGCGCGTGCCGATATTCCATTTCGACCTCTACCGCATTTCGGGGTATGACGACCTGTACGCGGTCGGCTTCTTCGACTACCTCGACAGGGGCGGGATAATCGCCGCCGAGTGGAGCGAGAATGTTCCGGGGCTTGAGAACGAGCTGGAAAATGTTGTAAAAATTCGTATTGAGAAGCTCTCCGAGAACGGGCGAAAAATTACCGTTACGGGGGAGAGCTTCGGTTAAAATGCACAAATCGGATCGGTGGTGATTTTATGATACTGGGAATAGATTCGTCCGCGATAACGGCGGGCTGCGCGCTGTACGACGGCGGGAAAATAGTCGCCGAGCAGTTCCTGAACACGCGGCATACGCACTCCGAAACGCTGCTCCCCATGGTGAAGTCAATGCTCGACGGCGCGAAAATAACGCTTTCCGAGGTGGACGGGATAGCCGTGACGACGGGTCCCGGCTCGTTTACGGGGCTTCGCATCGGCATTTCCTGCGTCAAGGGAATGTGCTTCGGCACGGACTTACCGTGCGTTCCCGTATCGACCTTGGAGGCTGTCGCGTACAATTTTGTGCAGATCGACGGAATTATCTGCACGTGTATGGACGCGCGCTGCAAGCAGGTGTACAACGCTCTGTTCCGCTCGGAGAACGGCGTTATAATGCGGCTTTGCGGGGACAGGGCGGTGACGCTCGCGGAGCTTTCCGAGGAGCTGTCGGCGCTCGGCGAGCGCGTAATTCTCGCGGGAGACGGCGCGGAATTAACGCACGAGTTCACCGAAAAGAAGTACGAGCTCGCGCCGATAGCGCTGCGTTTTCAGCGCGGCAGCGGAGTGTGTCTCGCCGCCGAGGGCAAGCCCGAGATCGCTGCCGCGGCGCTTATGCCGACATATCTGCGGCTTCCGCAGGCGGAACGGGAACGGCTGGCGAGGGATAAAAAAATGTGACAGATCTTGTATGAAATGGGTGGTTTTGTTGAACTACGGTTTTTTGGATATTGAAATGACTTGTGACGGTAAGATAGAGGATGGAAAATTTATTGATGACGGACGTATGAAACACTCAAAAAGAGAGGTTATTTCCGTAGGTTTTGTTGTGTGTAACGACAAATATAATATAATAAATACATATTTCTCCTTTGTAAAGCCCGTTCGCAACGCCGTGATTACGGATTACTGCTCACAACTGACAGGAATTACACAAACCGACGTCGACCACGGAAAGAAATGTAATAATGCATTTCGTGATATTATGCAAATGTGTTCTCGGTATGCTATAGATTACATATTTACATTTGGAGATGCGGATAGATCGGGAATCATAAATACTGCCCGTTGGAACAAAAAACAGAAAGAAAATGTATTTAATTTATTTGCCGTTTCAAAGAGAATTGTTGATGTAAAACCGGCAATTTTAAAGATGCTGAACTTCGGGAATAAAAAGATGAACCCGGGTTTATCCAAAATCACCGAGATGATGGATATCAAAAATGATGAGCGGCACAATGCGCTGAATGATGCTATTATGCTTTGTGAAGTGTGTAAAAAACTTAAAATACAGGTGAATCAAATGATCCGCGTTTGATCTATTGGCACAGAAATTTTTAAACGCTATTGACCCGAAAGGTAAAATGGTGTATAATTAAGTTAAAAATAAAGTAAAAGAGGGCGATTTTTATGATAGCTATTGGTTCCGATCACGGCGGCTACGCGCTGAAATGCGAGCTTATAAAGCACCTTGCGGAGCAAGGCGTAGAGTTGACCGACTGTGGCTGCAACGGCGAAACGGCGGATTACCCCGATATCGCCGAGGCGGTCTGCGCAAAGGTAACAAGCGGCGAATGTGAAAAGGCGATACTTATCTGCGGCACGGGAATAGGCATTTCCATGAGCGCAAACAAGATTAACGGAATACGCGCCGCGCTCTGCACGGATGAATATATGGCGAAGTTCACGAGAATGCACAACGACGCGAACGTGCTCTGTATGGGCGGACGCGTTGTCGGCGGCGGTCTGGCGTGCTCTATCGCCGACGCGTTTCTGAATACCGAGTTTGAGGGCGGACGGCATGCTGTCCGCGTCGACAAAATGATGAAGCTGGAGGGCAAATAAATGGTAAAATTTGATAATGTTATCGTTTGCGATCACCCGCTCGTGCAGCACAAGGTGTCGCTGATACGCGATAAGAATACGGGTTCTAAGGATTTCCGCGAGCTGGTTCACGAGATCGCGATGTTTATGTGCTACGAGGCGACGCGCGATCTGCCTCTTAAGGACGTGCAGATACAGACCCCGCTCGGTGAGCTTGCCAACGCGAAGATCATCAGCGGACGCAAGTTGGCGTTCGTGCCGATAATGCGCGCGGGTCTCGGAATGGTCGACGGCGCTCTGGCGCTCGTTCCTACCGCCAAGGTGGGTCATGTGGGAATTTACCGCGACAAGCTCAACGGCAACACCGCCGCGGACTATTACTGCAAGCTGCCGTTCGATATCGCGAACCGCGAGGTCATCATTCTTGATCTTATGCTCGCGACGGGCGTTTCGGCGGTCAAGACCGTGGATATTGTAAAGAACGCGGGCGCGAAGAATATCAAGTTTATGTGTGTGCTTACCTGTCCCGAGGGAATCAAGGCGCTTCACGAGGCGCACCCCGAGGTGGAGATAATCTGCGGCGCTATCGACGACGGGCTTAACGAGGATCTGTATATTATCCCCGGTATCGGCGACGGCGGAGACAGACTTTTCGGTACAAGGTAACGATCAGCCCTTTGCGTTATTGCGCGGCTGTTGGAGGGTCTATGGGATTATTCGATAAAATCAAGAAGAACAATGATAAAAATGACGGAGCGGATGAAGAGGTCGTTATGGACGGCTGGAGAGCGATAGATGAGGCGTTCTTAAGGGTCTACCCCGGGCAGGAGGAGCGGAAACACTTCGGAACGCTGATTCCGTGGCGACTGGGCGGTCCCGACCCGCTCGACGGCATCAGCGTTTACGACGGCGGCGACTGCTGGCATTTTGTGACCTACGGGCTTTCGGAGCTTTATGAAAAGGAATCGGATGACCCCGAATGGAGCGGTTTCGGAATGGAGTTTACAATGCGGCTGAAAAAGGGCTGCTGCGAGGACGAGGAAGCCGAAATGCGCTGCGTTTGCGGAAATTTTCAGAACATAGCAAAGATAACATTTAACAACGGCGAGCTGTTCAACGCGTGGGAGTGGATATACACGGGGCAGAAGAACGGCATCGACGTGCGCCAAACGTCCGCGCTGACGGGCTTTATCACCGTACCCGATACGCTTGTACAAGGTATTGACACGCCCAACGGTCACGTTGATTTTGTGGAATTTATCGGAGCGACCGACGCGGAGCTTTTGAAGATACAAAGCAAGGAAACGACTGTCCGCGAGTTGTTTGAAAAGATCGGCGATATGACCGATTATAATCGCAAAAGCTTATATTAAGAGGTGTTTTAAACGTGCTGTATAAGTGGAATTGCGGATAATTAAACATTTCGGGGGCGCTTGCCCCTGTTCTTTTGTAAAGGTGAACTTCATGACAAAATTAGAGGTTTTGAGGCAATATTTTGGTCACGGCTCGTTCCGTAACGGTCAGGAGCAGCTTATCGACAGCATTCTCGGCGGGCGCGACGTGCTGGGCGTTATGCCGACGGGAGCGGGGAAGTCTATGTGCTATCAGATACCCGCAATACTCCTTGACGGCACTGTTATCGTGATCTCGCCGCTTATATCGCTTATGCGCGATCAGGTGGACGCGCTCGTTCAGAACGGCATAAACGCCGCGTGTATCAACAGTATGCAGGACAGCGCAAGCTCTTACGAGGTTTACCGCAGAGCCGCCGCGGGGGAGTACGACCTGCTGTACGTCGCGCCCGAGCGTCTTGAGACCGAGGGCTTTCTGCGGCTTTGCGAGGGATTGACGATACCTCTCGTCGCCGTTGACGAGGCGCATTGCGTGTCGCAGTGGGGACAGGATTTCCGCCCGAGCTATCTCAGCATCTCGGGGTTCGTGAAGTCGTTGAAAACGCGGCCGATAACCGCTGCGTTCACTGCGACCGCTACCGATATGGTCAAGCGCGATATCGTGGAGATACTCGAGCTTCACGACCCGTTTTCGATAACTACGGGATTTGACCGCCCCAATCTTTGCTTTGAAGTCCGCAAGCCCGCCGACAAGGACGGCGAGCTGCTGAAAATACTCGGAGGCGGCACTTCGGGCAGCGTTATCGTATACTGCGCCACGCGGAAAAACGTCGAGACCGTCTGCGCCATGTTGAAAAGGAACGGGTTCAACGCGGGGCAGTACCACGCGGGATTTTCCGCGGAGCAGCGCCGCGCCGCGCAGGACGATTTCCTATACGACAGGATTGACGTAATGGTCGCGACGAACGCGTTTGGAATGGGCATTGACAAGTCCAACGTGTCGCTTGTCGTGCATTACAATATGCCCAAGGATATCGAGAGCTACTATCAGGAGGCGGGCAGAGCGGGACGCGACGGCGGCGACGCGCGGTGTGTTTTGCTGTACGGCTACGAGGACGTAGCGCTCGCGGAGTTTATGATAAAGAACAGTCCGAGGTCTGACGGAGAGCTTGAAAAGCGCGACAGAATACGCCTGCGCAAGATGCAGGGCTACGTCGGGACGAGCAACTGTCTGCGCGCGTACATACTGCGGTATTTCGGTGAAAAGGCGGCTAACTCCTGCGGCAATTGCGGCAACTGCAACGGCGATTTCGAGACGGTGGATATTACTGTCGACGCGCAGAAAGTGCTGTCGTGTATTTTTAGGCTCAAGCAGCGGGGCAGGGCGGTCGGGAAGGCTCTGTTAAGCCAAATTCTCACAGGCAGCCGTGATAAGCGCATACTCGGGGAGGGCTATGACACCTTGTCCACATACGGGATAATGAGTGACATGCCTAGGACTAAAGTCCGCGATATAATAGGCTTTCTGGAGGGTGAGGGCTATTTCGAGGTTTGCGGGGAGTACTCGGTGTGTGTGCTCACACCGAAGGCGGACGAGTTCATAAGATCGGGGAGAGCGCTCACCATGCGTCTGCCGAAAGAGAACGAGCGCAAGCCGCGTTCACAAAATGCGGACGCGGAGCATCAAAATCCCGAGCTGTTCGAGGAACTGCGGGAGCTGCGCAAAAAGCTCGCGTCGTCGCTGGGTGTACCGCCGTATGTCGTATTCGCGGATACGGTGCTGTGGAGTATGTGCGCGCGTCTCCCCAAGACACATGACGAGCTGCTGGAGATATCGGGTATAGGCACAATGAAAGCCGAGCGGTATGGGCGGAAGTTTTTGGCGGTCATCAATGAGTATGTGAATAGGGGACGGCAGACGCGGTAAATCAGAATTTATCTTAGCAAAGAGTTGTTTGGGGCGCTGATTAGTTTTTTCTGCCACCGGCAGAAAAAACTA